>CAKZXA010000050.1 GCA_937922045.1 uncultured Acidimicrobiales bacterium
CCATCGGCCACCGCTCGATCCATGGCCTTCGCTGCGAGCGCTGGACCCTCGTCCACCGCCTGATAGAAGAAGGCCATCACCTCACAGGTCTCAACATCGCGCACCGGCGAGATCGGAGCGACCACGATCGAGGCGCCGGCGGCGAGAAACGCCGGGGCCGTGCCCATCAATTCGCCGCCGCCAACAGGGGCGACCTTGCCGGAATCGCAGGCCGCCAGTACCACCACATCGGGCACGTGAGCCAGGGCGTCGACCTCGAAGAGCGTAAACGGTCCATCGGCCAGATCGAGGGAAGAGAAGCGAGGGTTGTCGGGCCGAAACCAGCCATGGCACGACACATGAATCCATTCGCTCGCACTGAGGGCCTTTTTGAAGGCGTCGGCTGTCGCCGCCATGCCCACCAACACCGTTGACGCCGGTAGAGCGGCTGTAAACATTGCAGCGTCGGCCGCCTCGGCCAGGAGGCCTGGACCAACAACCACGGCCGTTGGCGTGTTGGCGACCGAGCCGGTGAGCGGTCGCCATGGGCTTGCCGCGGTTTGGCTTGGGCTGCACCAGCTGGAGGCGCTCGGGGTCAGACGCACGTCGGCGCCACCGCCAACCCCACCTACGATCAGGCGCCATGGCAGCGACATGAGCATCGGTGGCGGTGAGAGGATCATCGGGCGTTCCGGGTCGACAGAGTTGTTAGGCCACAGCTGGGTCCGGAGGGCGGCACAGTCGGCCATCAGGTCGGCGAAGGCCGCCCCGATCTCGGCCTGATCGTCGGTGGCGTTGATGCGAGCGATCGAACGATGCGCATACTGGGTGAGCCGAATGGCTGTTGCCATCGATCCGGCCGGCCACAATCGTTGGGCGCCTCGCCCCGTCACCTCGACGCCGACCAGCTGGCCGCGGTCTTCCAACCACTCCACGAAGACGGCGGGCCCGACGGCGGCGGTGAGGTGTTCGACCACACCAGCGAGTGTCGGGACATCATCGGTGAGGGCATCGCCCCGACTGCGGCGCAGCATCATCGACCGGCGTCGCAGCCGCTCCTCCAGATCAGCCCGAGCGGCCGCCCGGTTCGATTGGGTGTCATCGGGATCCAATGCTGGACCGATAGCGGAACCCGATGCAGGATCTGCTGTGGTGGCCTCGTTTGTTGGCAAGGTCATCTTGCGCAGTTCGATGAGCAGATGGGCTGTCTCCTCGTCGTCGGGCACGACCACCTTCGGGAGGTCGAGCGAGATGGCTCGCCACATTTCCTCCGCTTCCAAAAGGGCGCCAGCCTGGCCGTTGTTCAAGGCCTCGCCAACGGCCAACGACCGGAATCGCTCGGTCAGCCGCACCGTCCCAGACCGCAGCTCCTGGTCGCCGAGGGCGACGGCGTGTTCTTCGACCAAAGAACGCGCTCCGCTCAGCGCACTGGCCAGCGACGTGCCCTTGGCAGCAGCGGTAAGGGCGGCGCTATAGCTGGCTTCGAGCCGGTCGGGTACCGACATCGTCTCCTCTCTCATCGTCTCCTCTCTCACCGTCTCCTCTCTCATCGACATCGCAGTCGCTGACCGCTCAGTCACCGACATCGCCGGGAACTGGGCGCTGGCAATCTCGTCGGCCCGATTCTGACGGCCAGCATCGAGCAGTTGCTGCACGACTCGATTGACCAGGGCCCGAGCTTCGTGGCTATGTCCGTGGCTGAGCAGATTCTGAGCCGTTGCCAGTACCTGTTCGACCATGTCGTCATCGAGTTCGGTGGTAGCCGACGCGGTGGATGCCTCCAGCGCGACGAGTTCAGCACGCTGCTGCCACAAGCTGCGCCCGGTTCGGCTGAAGAGGTTGGCAGCCTGGGTTGCGGCCGTCGCTGCTGCCGTCGACTGTCCGAAGTCGAGCAGGCAAACGGCGCGACGGTATTCGGCCTCGGCCAACCGTTCCAGGTTGTCGCCTCGGCGGGCGACCCAGGTGCTGAGTCGGGCATAGCGCACCGCATCGCGGGTGAGCCCAGCTAGCCGGTAGGTCTCAGCGAGGTCGTCGAAGAGCCCGGTTAGGCCGCGCGAGGGGTCGCCGAGTTCTTGAAACCAAACCCTGGCCTGCTCCAGGTCGGCGAGGGCGGCGGGTAGGTCGCCCAGCCGGCTGCGAGCGTAGCCGAGGTTCTGGAAGGAGGATGCGACGACGGTGTCCTGGTTGGTGGCGATTGCCTCATCGAGACAGGTGGTGAGGTCTTCGACCGCCTTTTCATACTGCCCGAGCATGATCCTGCAGTACCCGAGGTTGCCCCGCACCCGGGCCATTGCTGGCAGCTCGCCAGGGTCGTTCTCCAGCAAGGGCAGCGACTGTTCGAGATCGAGCAGGGCACTGTGTCCGTCTCCTCGATAGAGCTTTAGGAGGCCAAGCTGGGACATGGCGAGACCGCGAATTACGCCGTCGTGATGGTCGGCGAGGGCGGCCAGTCGGGCTTCAGCGTCGACGGTTCGCCCTAGCGACGACTCAACCACCGAGAGCGTGACACCGATGCGGGAGCGGAGCGGGTCTGTCGCGTGCCCAATGGCGTCGAGAAGAGCCTTTTCGGCCTGCCCGTTGTCGCCGAGTTCGTGCCACGCTTGCCCTCTCGCCCAGAGAGCCAGTGAGGAGGCCTCGTGGCCCGGATCGTTAGATAACGCCTCGTCAGCTAAGGCGAGGGCCTGGCGCGGCTTGGACTTGGCCAGCGTGGATGCTTCTCTGGCCCGGGCGATGGACATGTTTGTATCTTTCCACCTACCGTCGCCTCTGGGAAAGTATTCCAGTTGGCGACCGCACGGTGAGAACTACTGTGCGAACCACAAGGGGAGTGCCGATGAGCAACGACGACAACGATGAGCCCACACAGAAGATGCCGTTTGAGCACGTCACCTTTACCAGTGATGACCGCGGCCGTCCGGTTGCTTTCCGCCCCGCTGAAGTGGTTGTGGCCCGGCCTGTAGCCGGACTTGGTGATCTCGCTCAGACCCTTCAGGCCGCCGATTTTGTCCTCGACGATGATGAAGGCGCCATCCTGGAACGTCTCGACGGCAAGCCATTCAGCCGCTGGCAGCTCAAGAATTGCGATGACCCACGTGGCGCATGTCGCGATCTGACCGCCAAGGGTTTGCCCGCACAACCCGACAACGTGCTGTTCACTACCGCCTTGCGTCGTTTGCCTCGCTCTGGTTGGCGGGTTAACGGCGTGGTTCGCGTCTCACCGACCGGTAATCCCCATCCGACTGGCAATCCGCACCCCACCGGGAATCCGCACCCCACCGGGAACCCCCACCCGGTCGGCCATGGCATGGCTCACTTCGGCTACTGCGGTTGCGCAGCCAACCAATGGGTTGAACCCGACAAGGAACAGGCCAGCATCATCGATCGTGCCACGTTTAGTTACGTCGAGGATCTCGACCAACGGGTTGCCCAACTACCGCCACAACCGCTCAACCCCGATGAGCAGGACACGCTCAAGGTGGCCGTGTTCGACACCCTCGACCTCGACGACCCTTCACTGCTCGCGAACCGGCACGCCATCATCAAAGACTGGGCTGAGGAGTCGGGCAAAACCGCGGCTGAGTTCTTTGCCGAGGCCCACTTCAAGGGCGACCTCGACGCCGACGGCTTCATCGACCCGGCCTTCGGACATGGCACCTTCATCGCCGACATCATCCAACGGATGGTGCCGGGCGCTGCGGTCGAGCAACGGTCGGTGGCCACCAGCCAAGGGTTGACCACAGATATCACCGTGGCCGAAACCCTCTTCGACTACTACGCCGAGAACCGAGGCGGATCGCCGGGCATCGTCAACCTCTCGTTGGGTGTCTACACCGAAGATGATCAGCCGCCCCAGGCGCTGCACGCTGTCATCAAACTCATGGTCGACGACGGCTGGATCTTTGTGGCCTCAGCCGGGAATGACACGAGCTGTCGGCCGAGCTTCCCAGCCGCACTTCCTGAGGTGGTAGCGGTTGCTGCTATCGGTAGCTGTGGGCCGGCCTGGTTTACCAACTTTGGCGACTGGGTCGACGCCTGCGCCCCCGGTGTCGACATCCTTGGCCGCCTCCCCGACCCGTTGGGCGAGGTTGGCAGTATCGGTTCGTCGACGAGGCCGGAGAAGGCCCTGGAGAAAGACGTTGGCGTGCTAGCCAAGGGCGGCGACAGCCTCGCGACCTGGAGTGGCACCTCCTTCGCCGCACCGGCGGTGGCCGGTGCTATCGGGCGAGCCACCCGACGACTTCTGGCCAGGAGCGACGTCAGCTTGGGTAACGCCCTCGAAGAGGCCCGCTTTGAAGTCGTCGACGAACCGTCGCTCCTGCGCTGGCCGGGCCTTGGAACGGTTGTGAACGCATCACCATCGTTCGACCCGACGACGTCGCCTTACACCTCTGGTGTTGACGTCAAGCAAGAGGCTGAGAGAGCGGTTTGATTCGATGGTGCAAGCACACCTACCGCCGCCACTTTCGCCCACGCCGTCGTCGGGCCCACTGCTACCCTGACGCTGTGGATTCCGACTCACCCGACGACCCGTTCCGTCTCGGCGCTGCCCTCGATGGCGACGAGGATGCGTGGAACCACCTCGTCACCGAGTTCTCGACGTCGATGTGGCATTGGGCCCGGAGCTACGGTCTCGAACGAGAAGAGGCGGCCGACGTCGCCCAAATGGTCTGGTTCAAGCTCAAAGACCGCGGCCACACGATTCGGGATCGCCGACGATTGGCCGGCTGGCTGGCAACCACGACGAAGCGGGAGGCGATCTCGATGAAGCGCCGCCGCGACACCCAGATGCGCTACGTCGACATCACCGATGCCTCCACCCCCGATCCTGCCGCGTCGCTCAGCAGTGGTGATCCGTTTCAGCAGGCTCGTCTCTCCGAGCTCCATGAACGCTTGGTGACCGGGTATGGCTCACTATCCGAGCGGTGCCGAGAGCTTCTCGCTCTTTGTTGGGACGACACCATGAGCTATGAAGACATCGCCGAAACCCTCGGCACCTCTGTTGGCTATGTCGGCCCCACCCGAATGCGATGTTTGGAGACGCTGCGGACGAAGGCCGGGATCTCCGCCTAACACAAGACTTCAGGACAAGACTTCAGGACAAGACACTGCACTATCGACCGGAGGGACCGATCGAGATCGAGTTGAGATGAACAAGCCGAACGACTTCCACTTTGATGACGACGAGCTACTCGCCCACCTACGTGATGCGATGACGCTCGCCGATCCTCCGCCAGCCGACCTTGACGAACGCGCCCGTCGAGCATTCGGTTGGGATGCGGCCTTGTCTGTACTCACCGAGTCTGTCTCCACTCTGGATGCTCAACCGGCACTCCGGGCTACGGCCGCACCAAGCGTGGTGGAGTATCAAATGCCTGGGGTTCGGGTACAGCTCGAACTCGAGGGTTCGCCCAATGAGACGATAACGATCATCGGCTCGATCGATCCCGTCCCCACCGAGGTCTATCTGGTGGATCCCAATGGCGGGCCGATAGCGGTCGATGTCGATGAGCGCGGCCGTTTCGCTGTGAACTCCCAGGCTTCAGCGGTCGTGGTTCAGATCGTGCTACCGGATGGCCAGTTCGTGCGAACACCTGCGGTAGAGCTGACACCTGAAGCTGGTTTACCTGAAGCTGGTTTATAGGTACACCGGACGAGGCCGACCAGACGTTTACCTAGACCAACATCGAGCCAATACTTCAATTATTGGAGGTAGTTGACCGATGCGCGGGCATGAGTACTGGTTCGGTCGACCCCGCGGTCGATGTCTTTTGGCGATCACTACCCGTGGGCCGCCTCACATGACGACTTCGATCAAGGCACGGTGCCGTTTAGGAGGAATGAGGTCGCTGCCACTCTGCCAGCAGGCATCCTCAGCCTTGAGTTCCTGGTGCACATGGGACTTCGCCCAGGCAACCGGGCAACAGCTTGAAGTTCCGGCGCCGCTTGTCGGCTTCGTCGATCAGATCGCCCGATCCACGATCAGACTCGACAACCGCGGCGAAGGCAAGGGGTTCGCACCGGAGACAACAGTGAAAGGCGATGAGCCGCTCGAACGGCTCATCGCCTTTTCCGGTCGTACTATCTAGCCAGCGTCTTGGGTCCAGAGCTCGGTTTCGGGATGGAACTGAGACCAGGCGAACCAGAATGCTTGATGGCTTCCGAGCTCGACGTCATCTGCGCCGACGGCTCGAATCCCACCACCGGACAGCTTGATGCTGACGTCCTCGAAGCCGACGTCGTTGCCGTCCAGCAGTGCCGATCGAGCAGCCTCGACTGGGAAGGCGATTGGGGTGCCATCGGCGCTGAGCACACCGAGCACGGGTTCCTGTACAGCGAGGCGAGGATCAACATCGCCGATCGGAAAGATCGGCCCGTTGGCGTCTCGGGTGCTGAGCAGGTCGGAGTCTCGCCCAAGAGCGAGCGACTCATCCAGGATTGTGGTGTCGGGGTGCTCGGCCTTCCACTCGCCCCAGGTGGTGGTAATCACCGGCGCTTGTTCGAGCTGTAGGCCAATCTCGGCCAGCGGACCGGTCACGGCCTTGCCTAAGAAGGTGTCGAACACACTCCACGAGGTCACGTCATACATCACCTTGTTGGAGCGGGTCAGCAAGCCGGAGGTTCGCATCACGGGGCGCTCGACGCCCTCGGGTAGCTGATCGGTGTAGTAGACCTGGGCTGCGCCGCAGAGCGTGCAATAGGGCATAGCGATGTCCCGACCGCCGAGCGTGTCGTTCACCATCTCCCGGATCTCCATGATGTTGCGGGGGTAGGCCCGGGCTTCACCGTTGATCACCACACCGAACACGACTCGGTCGTCCTCGTACCAATCGCCACCATCGGCATCGGTCACGTCCGGGTTGTCGGCACCGGGAATGCAGTTGCAGGGCTGGTCGGTCTCGTCGAAGGCTCGGGCATCGATGCGCACCCCGCCCCACGACCAGTGCCGATAGTCGACCTCGGTCGCCTTGTCGTCGAAGAAGGGGTCCCAATCGGGCGAAACCAGGGTGAAGATCGATCGCTTGTAGTCGACGTAGTCGGGTGGAGCTGGGATATCCCAGGCGATGAGATGGTCGACGAGTTCACCCCAGGCGCCCGGTCCGCCGAGCGACAACCCGGTGACCGATGAAGCGGCGGAAACAAGTATCTCGTTGGCCTCGCCGCTACCGGCAAATCGCATGATGTCCGACAAGGGCCACGCTACCCGTGGGTCTCCGGAGTCGGCGAGGGCGTCGAGCGACTGGCGGTCGGACGTCACGAAGGAGGACCGACTGAGTCCAGCGCCGAAGATCGTGGTTAGGGCCTCCGCCAAGGCAGGGTCGAAGCCTTCCGGCACAGCGGGTGAGGTGCCGAAACCTTCGACCTCGACCGACGGTTGCGCTTCGAGTGCGCTCGTCGTCGTTGGGTCCTCTGATGACTCGCTGGCCTCGGTCTGATCAGCAGCTGTTTCATCGTCGGTCGCCGTTGTTTCGCTGGCCGCATCAGCTGCTTCGTCGCTCTCTGAAGAGGAACATGCGGCGGCCAGAAGGGCGAGCGTGACAGCGAGAAGGAATACACGGAACAGGGGATGGGCAACAGAACGCATACACACCCAACCCTACTGAGGTCCAAGTTGTTCCCCGGAGCACGGTATGCGACGCTGCGAGGTATGACCGATGCTGAAGCCCCCGTTCTGTACGAGGAACGCGACGACCTAGCGATTATCACCATCAACCGACCCGAAAAGAAGAACACCCTGACCGAAGGCGTGATTCAGGGAATCGCGGATGGGATCGACGCGGCCACTAAATCACCAGAAGTGGTCGCCATCGTGCTCAGAGGCTCAGGCGACACGCTGACCGCCGGCTACGACCTGACCGCCGGCAACGACACCGTGGGCACGAGCGGTGGTGACGAGCCGGGTTGGAGCACGCCTTACGGAGCCAAAGGCCCTCGCCCTCGTGAAGGAGCGTGGGACCCGGTGCGCGACTATCAGTTCATGGGTAACAACGTACGCCGGTTCATGAAGATTTGGGAGTGTCCGAAACCGGTGTTGGGCGAGATCAAGGGATGGGCGGTCGGTGGAGCGACAGACCTCATACTCTGCGCCGATCTCCTGTTCATGGCCTCCGACGCCCACATCGGCTACGCGCCGAGCCGAATCTTCGGCACACCGACCACCATGTTGTGGGTCTACCGGCTCGGCCTTGAACACGCGAAGCAGTTCCTGCTCACCGGTCGGGCGATAGACGCAGCCACCGCCTATCGGATCGGCCTCGTTTCGGTTGTGTGCGAGCCGGAGGATCTGGCTTCGAGTATCGAGGCTGAGGCTCAGCGATTCAGGCACATACCGCCCAACCAGCTGGCGTTGAACAAGATGCTGATCAACCAGGCTTTCGAGAACATGGGCCTGCGCACGTCACAAATGCTCGGCACCTTCTTCGATGGGGTCACCCGCCATACCGAGGAGGCGTATCGCTGGGTCGAGGAGTTTGACGACAAGGGCTTTCGGCAGGTCATCGCCGAGCGGGATGCTCCCTGGGAGGACTACGGACAGCGTCCCCCCGACTAGCGGCATTCGAGCTGCATCCCGTCGCGCTTGCCTAAACCGGTGTGAGCGGTACGCTTAGATCGTTGATTGGTTGGCGGTTATTGGCGACGCACGCTGTGTGTTGTCGCACGTTGCGGGTGGAGGTAGACCGGTTTGGTGAGAGCGATCGTCGGCGCCTACGATTGTGCGCCCGTTCGAGGTTCAGAGGCTGGCGTTGGCTGGAACTGGGTGGTGCAGATTGCCCGAGGAGGCATCGACGTCCATGTTGTCACCGCATCACGAAACCGTGATGCGATTGAGTCGGCGCTCGGCCTCGTCGCTGATTTGCCGCTGACCTTTCATTTTCTTGAAACGCCAAAAGCCGTCTCTCGCGTTTCGACCTTTTGGGGATGGAACTACTACGGGTGGCAGCTGGCTCTCGGCCGGTACGCTCGCCGTCTTCACCGAGAGCAGCCTTTCGATGTGGCCCATCACCTGACGTGGGGAACCGATTGGATGCCGAGCGGTCTGGCCTCCCTGCCCATCCCTTTCATCTGGGGTCCGGTCGGCGGCAGTTCACACAAGCGGCCTTATGGGGTTGATCTCGACCTCTCGCCGGAGGCGGTTAGAACCGAACGAACAAGAGCTGTTCTGCAAAGGTTGGTGAAGAGTGCCGATCCTAACTTTCGGCGGACTATACGTCGCGCCGACAGGATCCTGACCTATACCGCTGAAGCCCGCGATGGCATCTCGGCCCGGCATCGGTCGCGCGCTGAAAGTCTCACCCACATCGGCGTGAGTTCGAGCGATCTGCCCACCGACTATGTAGCCGAGCGCTCCGCCTACCTAGCTCGCGTCGAATCGGGAACAACCGGCCCTCTCCGAGTGATCACCGGTGGTCGTCTCGTGCATTGGAAGGGCTTTGATCTGCTGCTCGAAGGGCTCGCCCAGCACCGTCGAACGAGTGGGGAGGCAACCCGGCTCACGATCACCAGCAGCTCACAGCAGGGAAGCCGAGGGCTCGCCATGATCGCCGAGCTCATCGAACGGAACGGACTCGCCGACGCGGTTGAGGTTGTCGGACATCTGCCTCGCCGAGAGGATGTCTATACCTTGATGGCTGGGTCGGACCTCTACGCCTTACCGACCTGGCGTGATGGCCCGCCCACCGCCCTGCTGGAGGCTATGCATGGTGGTCTTCCCGTGTTGGTGCTCGATATCGGGGCCACCCGCGAGCTTGTGCCCGAAGGGATGGGGTTCAAGATTCCGGTGGAGCAGCGAGCCCAGATCGTCGAAGGAATAGCGTCGGCTCTCGACGTGGCAGCCGCCGATAGGCAGCAGCTCGCGGCCATGGGAGAAGCCGCCCGATCTCATGCGGTGGCCTATCACTCCTGGGATCGGATCGGCGCCGCTATCCGAGACGTCTACCGCGATGTCGTTCGCCCGGAGCCAGCCCCGAGGATCAAATCCGTCTCGCCTTGATGATTATGCGTAGTTTGCGCGCTGTCACGTCACGACTGCTGAAAGAGCTCTGTCTCCACGGAGTTGCGGCCTTGGCCGCCTCGCGGAGCCAGCGCGAGCCACGCCAATCGATCAGTGGCCGGCGAATGACCTTTTCCACGTCAAGGCCTACGTCGGCCAGAATCGACGTGACCAGCTTCTCGGAGCTGTAACTCAGATGGTCGGGAAGTTCGAGCGGGCGCGGATGGTCGAAGGACGGGAGCTCGGCCGTATCGCTTGTCTGGAGGAGAAAGACACCGTCTGGTCGTAACAACTCGGCCCATTGGAGGAGTGTCGCTCTCGGGTTCGGCAGATGGGCGAACACGTTAAAAGCGGAGATCACCGAGTAACGATCCCCATGGTTGGCGACGTCGAAGTAGGCCACGTCAAGACCTCGACCTTGAGCGCTTTGTGCCTTGGCCATGTTCGGTTCGAGCCCGAGAGTGGCAACAGTATCGCCCCAGATGGTTCGCACCGCTTCGAGGAGCTCGCCATGGCCTGCCCCGATATCGAGCCAGTTCGCGTTCGGCTCGAACTCTGATGACGTGAACAGACTGTTGAGTATGTCGATCGATGCATCCACCCGCTTCGTGCTGAAACGGCCAGTGGATCCCGTCGGCCGCCCATCATGGACTCCATGAACACCGAGCTTGGCCGCTTCGGTGATCGACTCCTCCGGAGGACGGGGGGTTACGTAGAGCAGGCCACACCGCTGGCACTTGACCAACTCATAGCTGCTCTCGCTGAGGTACGGCGAATGATCGACCGAGCCGCAAAAATGGCAGGCGACGTCTTGTCTCATGGTGGCTCCGAGCTGACAATAGCATCGATGATCCATCGGCAGTACGAAGCGAGAGCAGCGAAGCCCGACGCCAGTAGGCTTGGGCCGTGCGATGGAAGCCCTTTCAAGTCGCCCTGTTCGATTGCGACTCGACCCTTTCAGCGGTCGAAGGCATCGACGTGCTTACCGACGACCCGACAACCCGCGCCGCAATCTCAGAACTGACAGACCTGGCTATGGAGGGTGAAGTTCCCCTCGAAGACGTGTACGGCGAGCGGCTGGCCATGATCAATCCGACACGCCGCGAGATGCGCGCGGTGAAGAACCAGTACAAGGCGGCCGTGGTGCCGGATGCGGTCGAGGTCCTGGCCGCCCTCACCGCAGCCGACATCGAGACGTGGGTCATTTCCGGGGGGCTGTTGGAGCCAGTCGTTGAGTTTGCGACCTGGCTTGGGGTGAGCGCTGACCGGGTCAAGGCGGTGGAAGCAGAGTTCGACCCGCTCGACGGGAATTGGTGGGAACCATCGCAGGCTGAAGCTCGCTACCTCGACTACGACCGAGGAGATCTCGCCAGAACCGACGGCAAGGCCTCCATCATCGAGTCGAATGTGGCAACCGAGGGTCGGCGATTGTTCGTTGGCGATGGAGCGAGCGACTTGGCCGCGGCATCGGCGGTCGACCTTTTCGTTGCCTACGCCGGGGTGGTTGAACGAGCTGACGTTGTGGCACAAGCACCGGCGGTGATCACAAGCCGATCGCTCGCCCCGGTGCTTGCCCTCGCTCTCGGCCGGGATCGGGTCAAGGAACTCATCGGGACCGATCACGACGTGGTGGCGAGAACATGCCTCGAGTCGATCGACGCTGGCTCTCTCCAGTTCAACGATGTGACAACTGAACGCGCATTTGATGCAAGTTAGCCGGGCTGCTCTGGTCATACTGGAGCATGGCCGCCAACGACCAATCTCTCGCCCACTCAACGACTGAATCTTCCTTGCAGGAGTCTGGAACCCCTCGATTCAAGGTCTTGGTTTCCGACAAGCTTGGCCAGGATGGGCTCGATGTGCTCACCGCCGCCGACGACGTTGATCTCGATGTTCGCACCGGGATGTCGGCTGACGAATTGCTCGAAGCCATCGGTGCCTACGACGGTCTGGTGATTCGCTCCGGCACCGATGTGACCGCCCAGGTGCTGGCCGCCGCCAGCAACCTTAAGGTGGTTGGTCGAGCAGGCGTTGGGGTGGACAATGTGGATCTCGATGCCGCCACTCGGCGAGGCGTCATCGTGATGAACACGCCGGCCGCGAATACGATCGCTACCGCTGAGCATGCCTTTGCTCTCATGATCTCGGCCAGTCGTAACATCGCTGCCGCCCATGTGTCGCTGGTCGCTGGTCGTTGGCAGCGCAGCGATTTCACCGGCTGGGAGTTGAAGGGCAAGACACTCGGTGTCATTGGGTATGGCCGGATCGGTCGGGCATTGGCCGAGCGGGCCCAGGCATTCGAAATGTCGGTGAAGGCCTATGACCCCTTTGTGTCTGAGCGCGTGGCCCGAGAGAGCCGAGTTGAGCTCGTCGAGCTGGAGGAACTCCTCGCCGCGTCGGACTACATCAGCCTTCACACCTCGCTCTCCGAACAGACACGCCATCTGATCAACGCCGACTCCATCGCTCTCATGAAGCCGTCAGCGATCCTCATCAACGCAGCGCGAGGCGGACTCGTCGATGCTGGAGCCGTGGCCTCCGCCTTGGACGAGGGCCGGCTGCGAGGGGTGGCCGTCGACGTATTCGAGACGGAACCGCCCGGCCTTGACAATCCGCTCATCGGCCATGTCGGCGTGACGCACACCCCTCATCTGGGAGCATCCACCGCGGAGGCCCAGCGAAGTGTGGCCATCGACGTGGCCCAGCAGGTTATCGACGCCTTGCGCGGTACCCGAATTACAAACAGTGTGAACCTCGCCCTTCCGTCCAATCTTGACTACGCCCGGGTCAATCGCTTCATCGACCTAGCGGCCAAGGTTGGCCGATTGCAGAACGCCATGGCTGACGCTCCGATCGAGCACATCGAGCTCGAGCTGTACGCCGACGATGCTGAAGACCTTATGCGTCCGGTTGCCGCCGGGATTCTCAAGGGTGTTCTTGAGTCGGCCCTGCCCGACTCGGTGAACTACGTAAATGCGCCCTTACTCGCTCAGGACCGAGGATTGAAGATCGCCCGTTCCGTCGGTCTGGGCAAGGCCGACTACCGGAACCAGATCATTTGTCGGGCCAACTGGGGTGATGGGCTGCGTACGGTGTCAGGGGTTGTCTTTGGCGACGAGCAAGCTCGGATCGTGCAGATCTCCGACTATCGCCTCGAGGCCGATCCTCAAGGAACCGTGCTGCTGATGTTGAACGATGATGTGCCCGGCGTGATCGGGGCTGTCGGTGGTGTTCTCGGTGACCACGGCATCAATATTGGTGAGTGGCGTCTGGGTCGGAATGTGGAACGTACCGAAGCTCTGTCGTTCATCAACCTAGACACCGACCCTGAGGGTGAATTGGTCGACTCGTTGCGGGCATTGGCCCCGGTCCGCAAGGCCGTTGTGCTGAAGCTTTGAGCAGATCGCCCCGTCCCTGTCGACACGTCTTGCGTAGCTGTTTGCCGATAGGGTTTGCAACGTGATTCTCTCGGATCGGACAATAAAGGACGAGGTCGCAGCCGGCCGTATCATCATCGAGCCCTACGACGAGAGGGCGGTGCAGCCGTCGTCGGTCGACCTGAGGCTCGATCATCGGTTCGTCGTGTTCCGCAACCATACGCTCGGCCATATCGACGTCAAGGCCAACCTTGAGGCCTTGACCGACACGGTTGAGGCCTCCGACGAGAATCCGTTCATTCTCCATCCAGGCGAGTTCGTTCTCGGCTCGACCGCCGAACGAATTGCGATTCCGGCTGATCTCGTTGGCCGCATCGAGGGTAAGTCCAGCCTCGGTCGGCTCGGCCTGCTGATCCACACGACCGCCGGGTTCGTCGATGCCGGGTGGGACGGCCAGTTGACGCTGGAGTTCTCCAACGTGGCCAGTCTGCCGATCACGCTCTATCCGGGGATGAAGATTGGCCAGATCAGTTTCATCCGGATGACGAGCGAGGCTGATAACCCCTATGGAACGGGCACTCTCGGGTCGAAATATCAGGGCCAAAGAGGCCCGAGGCCGTCCCGTTACTGGGAGAACTTCGAAAGCTAGCGGTCGCGGATAGCGAACGTAGCTCAGCAGATAGCTCGTCTCCGATCGGCGTCGTCGAAACGGTGGTTGGCGGCGAACGGCGACGCCGGGCGGAAATCATCTTTGGCCGCGGACAAAGGTGATTGTCGATGGTCTATCGTTGGCCGGTATTCACCACGAGGAGGGTGCGTTATGCGTATGCGTGTATGGGAGGCTGGGCTCGTCTTCTTTCTGGTTGTCGGGTCTGTAACTGCCTGCGGCAGTGGGACCGACACGGAAGATGCTGCAAGCGGTACTAGTGATGACGCAAGCGAGGACGAGTGGGAGTCTCCAATAGCGGACTACCTCGGTATTGACACCGCAGGCTTTGGCCCGGGCGATGAGGGGGAGAGCGAAGCCAAGCAGATCGAAGTAAACGAGTCGGTGACGACGTGCATGGCGGCCGAAGGCTTTGACTGGCTGCCAGACCCCAACGAGTCGACGTTCGCCTTTGGCGCTGATTCCGAAGACGGCCTCGAATGGGGCAGTGAAGAGTGGACGGCCAAGTACGGACTTGGTATCTCAACCCAGGCCTTCTCTCAAGAGCAGGTTGGCCCCGATCTTATCGGTCATACCTATGGTCAAACCGACGGTCCAGAGGCTGGATACATCGATCCGAATGCTGATTACCTCGAGGGGCTCAGCGACGCTGAGCGCGAGGAATTCTACGCAACGCTCTACGGTGAGGATCAGGGTCCCGACATCGATTTCGAAGCCCTGACCGAGGAAGAGGTCGAGGCGGCGTTCAACGAGTACTACGCCGACTACGAGCCGACCGGCTGTATGGAGCTTGCTCAGCAGGACATCTTCGGTTTCGGCCCTGGAGGCGACGACTATTGGTCGCAGTTCTCTGAAGAGCTACAAGAGATGTACGAGCAGATGCAAGAGGATCCGCGCATCACTGCAGCCGATCAGAAAGTCTCGGAGTGCATGGCCGGCAAGGGCGTCGAGTACACCGATATGGAAACCGTCTACGAGAGCTACAACGAAAAGATGGAGCCGCTCTACGAAGCCGTCTTCAACCAGGACCCTGGCTTCGCTATCGACGAAGAGCAGATGCAGGAGATGAGCGAAGAAGAGCTCAACGAGATGTTCCGCCCGCAAGATCTCACCGATGAGCAGAAAACGACCTTGGGCGAGATCCAAGACGAAGAGATCAAATTGGCCGTCGGTCTCGGGGAATGTGGGGGCGACGAGGACGCTCTGGAGGGCCTCTACCAAGAGGTCAGCATTGAATACGAGCAGAGGTTTATCGACCAGCACCGCGAAGCTCTCGATGCTTACAAGGCCGAACGCGAGGCCGAAAGCGACGATGCCGGCAGCTCGGACGCTGAGGAAAGCGATCAGGGAAGTTAGATGGGGCGACGCAGCATACTGGCGGTCGTCGCTGCCGTAGCAATCCTCTCCGCCGGCCTGGGTTGGGTACTTGGGCAGCGGATCAAATCACCGGCGGAGGCGGCGGCCGAGAAGGCCGCCCCCGAGCCTTCGCTCATTACCGTTCCGACCGAGATGCGCGAGCTGTCATCGCGGGTCGTGGTCCGCGGCACCGTGGTGTCGTCTGGCTCGACGGCTATCGGCGTATCGGGTTCAACGCTCGGGGCCTCGCTCCTGACGCGCTTGCCGTTGGGCGAGGGTGACCCTCTCGAAGAAGGAGATGTGGCTCTCGAGGTGGCAGGACGACCGGTGCTGGTTCTCCAGGGCGACCTTCCCGAGTTCCGAAGTCTGGCTCCTGGCATGGAGGGCCCGGATGTACGACAGCTGGAGTTGGCTCTTGCCCGTCTCGGCTACAACCCGGGAACCATCGACGATACTTACTCGGTGTCGACCGGTGAGGCGGTGGCCGATCTCTACGAGGATGCTGGATACAGCGCGAATGAGCCGAGCCGCGAGGAAAAGGGGCAACTCGATCTCGCCGAAGAATCGGTCAGCGAGGCGAAGAAGGCACTCGCCGCTGCCGGTGGGACCTCTTCGTCGGGTCTCCCCGAATCGCAGCGGCTGCAGCTTGATCAATCGATTACGCAGGCCAAAGAACAGCTGGCCGACGCCAAGTCCAGTCGGGAGAGTGAGCTAGCGGCGCTTCAGAGCGAAAAGGATAGGGCCGCTGGTGAGAACACAACAGCCCAGGAAGCATCCCAGAAAGCAACCTCAAGGCTGGACGCGGCCAAGGCCGGAACCCATCCTGATACCGGCCAACCCCCAACCGACGAGGAGCTCGCGGCGCTAGCCGACGAGGCTTCGTCAACCAAGGAAATCGCCGACGCCGCCGCGGCGGCAGCAGCGGAGGCCAACTCGGCCTACGACCAGGGCAAGGTCAACCTGGATCGAGCGATTCGAGATGCTGAGGTGCAGGTTCAGATCGCTGAAGCTTCCAAGAAGGAAGCCACCGATGGGGCCGTCGACGGTGGAAGCGACCTTGGGCAGGAATCGACGGCCGATCTCAAGAAGCGGGTCACCGACGCTGAGGATGAATTGGCCTCGCTCCGGGCTTCGATCGGCGTGACTCTGCCAGCGGCGGAGTTCAGATTCGTGAAGACACTGCCGAGCGTGGTGCAGTCCGTGCAAGCTGAATTGGGTGAGACGCCGGCTGGCACCGTGATGACCATTTCCGGCGCATCAACCCTGATCGAGTCTTCGGTTTCAGAGGCTGACTGGAAGCTCATCGAGACCGGCATGACCGGTTTGGCTGAAGACGAGGATCTCGGGGTTTCGGTCGAGGTGACGATTACCGAGCTGGCATCGAGCGCCGGTGGATCCGACACATCGGCCGATCGCTACGCCATGCAGTTAACACCGAACGGCGATGTGCCCGACGAAGCCATGTTCCAATCGCTGCGAGTAACGTTGCCGATCTCATCCACCGGTGGGGAAGTGCTAGCCGTGCCCTTGGCTGCGGTCAGCGCAGCTGCCGACGGAACCTCACGAGTCGAGGTCGACAACGGCGACGGGGAGACGAAGCTGGTCGGCGTTACCACCGGTCTCGCTGCCGACGGCTATGTCGAGATTCGTCCCACCGACGGCTCCCTCGACGAGGGCGATCGCGTCGTGGTCGGACGCGATCTTCTGCTACCCGATGCAACTGGTGGCGGGAGCGAGAGCGAAAGTGAAGACGTCGAGGCGGATGAAGAGGATGCCGAAGCGAAGGGATCTGGGTGAGTTTGTCGGCCCCATCAGCCCATCCGGTTGTCCACCTGGAGGGCGTCGGTCGGGTATTTGATTCGACGCCGCCAGTCGAGGCGCTGAAGGCGACAGATCTTGTCATCTATCCGGGTGAGTATGTGGCCATTGTCGGTCCGTCCGGTTCGGGCAAGTCGACGCTGCTCCATCTACTCGGATTGTTGGACTCCCCAACATCGGGTACCTACTGGCTCGACGGGATCGATACCTCGACGCTCAGCGAACCCGAGCGGGCAGGTTTGCGCGGCTCAAAGGTCGGCTTTGTCTTTCAGTCGTTCCACCTGCTGGCTCACCGGACCACGGTGGAGAACGTTGCCCTCGCCGAGCTCTACAGTTCTCAATCCCGCAGCGACCGAACCGAACGAGCGACAGCTGCCCTCGAACGGGTCGGCTTGGGCCATCGGCTCGATGCCTTCCCCACCACGTTGTCGGGCGGCGAGCGACAGCGGGTGGCGGTGGCTCGGGCGTTGGTTGCCTCGCCAAGCCTGGTGTTGGCCGACGAGCCGACCGGCAACCTTGACTCGATGACGACCGATGCCGTGCTTTCGATGTTCGCTGATCTCCATGCCAGCGGCATCACGCTGGCAGTGATTACCCATGATGCCGAGGTGGCGGAGAGGGCCCAGAGGCAGATCTCGATCCGTGATGGGGTGGTGACCTCACTATGACCGAGCTTGATTCCCCAAAGCCCGAGACGCCCGAGGCGTCGGACGAAGCCGAGGCGCCTGAACTGATTGAGCCGTATAACTCGGTAAGGCGATCATCGCTTTCTTTCCGTGACCTTTTCACCGAAACCACGATCTCGTTGACCGCCCGTCCGGCTCGGACTCTGCTCACCGCTTTGGGCACGATCCTGGGTGTGGCTGCGCTCGTTGCCACCCTCGGCCTTGCCGGCACGGCCGGCAACCAGATCCTCACCCGGTTCGATGAGCTGGTCGCTACGCAGGTCACGGTCGAGCCCGAGAGCGGCTTCTTCAGTGGCCCGAATAGTCGCACCATCAGTGTGATTCCTTTTGACGCCGACGATCGTCTTCAGCGCCTGAACGGCGTGGTGTCGGCGGGAACGATTAGCGATGTCGACGTTGGTGGTGCGCTGGCCAGCTCAGTGCCGGTGGACGACCCCTTGGGCCAGAACGAAGTCCAAGTGCCGGTGGTTGCTACATCTGCTGGGCTCTTTGCTGCGGCGCGAGCCCAAGTGCTTACAGGGCGAACCTTTGATGTAGGACACGATCAGCGTGCTGACCCGGTGGCGGTGCTCGGGCCCGGCGCAGCTCGACGACTCAACGTGACTCAGACCGCGAATGCACCGGCGATCTTCGTCGGCGATCAACCTCTGGTGATCGTCGGAATTCTGGCCGACGTGCGACGCAAGCCAGAATTGCTGAACGCGATTATCATTCCCAACGGTATCGCGAGAGACCGATTCGGTCTTTCGGCCCCGAGTGAGGTGCTGATCGAGACCGAGGTCGGAGCGGCGGAGCTGATCGAGGCGCAAGCACCGACGGCCCTGTACCCGAACGCTCCAGATCGGCTCGATGCGGATGCCCCGCCCACGCCAACGCGTGCCCGCAACAGCGTGCAAACGGATGTGAACAGTCTGTTTCTGGTGCTCGGTGCCATCTCGCTGGTGGTGGGAGCAATCGGCATCGCTAATGTGACCCTGGTATCGGTGCTTGAGCGCACCGGCGAGATTGGGCTGCGGCGTGCACTCGGCGGTACCCGGCGTCACATCGCTCTTCAATTCCTCACCGAATCGGCGGCCCTGGGAACGATCGCAGGGATCTTGGGAACCAGCCTCGGCATTCTCACCGTTGTCATCGTTTCTGCGACCCGGGAGTGGACACCGGTTCTGAACCCTGGTTTGCCCCTGGTCGCCCCCTTCCTCGGGTCGCTCATCGGCTTGGTCGCGGGAACCTATCCGGCATGGAAGGCGGCGAATCTTGAACCGATCGCCGCCCTCCGAGGAGCCGAATAGCCGAAGATTCGTAGGGAGCGTCGTCTCGCCCGGGTAGCTGTGGGCTAGTTGACTCCCTCTGTTTGCTACGCCCTACAGCATCATGCAGACGTATGGCCCTATGTCGTTTGTATACTTGTGAAGGCGGAAAGCTAGATCGAGGGAGCAGGCGTGAGGGTCCCGACCGTGTCGGTGTGCTTGCCGGCGCATCAAGCTGAGCAGTACCTGGCGGAGGCTATTGAGAGTGTGCTTGCCCAGTCGTTTGACGATTGGGAGCTCGTCGTGTTCGACAATGCCTCGACCGACGGGACCGCCGAGGTGGTTGCGCGCTATAGCGATCCACGTATTCGGCTTGAGCGCAGTGATCGGTTTCTGCCGATTGACCACAGCTGGAATCAGGCTGTTGCCTTGTCGGCTGGTCGCTACGTCAAGGTTCTTCCGGCCGACGACACGCTGCTCCCAACCTGTCTCGCGTCACAGGTTGAGATTCTCGAGAACTCGCCCAGCGTGGCGCTGACGGCTGGCCGTCGCGACTTCATCGACGTGTCGGGCGAGATCGTGTTGAGCGGCCGGGGTCTGCCCAGAATGTTGGGGGAGATGTCTGGCGAACGAGTTGTACGCAAGGTTGTGAGATCGGGTCGTAACCCGATCGGTGAGGCTGGCGCTCTGATGTTTCGCCGGGCCGATTTTGATGTTGCTGGCGGGTTCGATGCCTCCTTGCCCTATCCGATGGACTTGGAGTTCGCTCTGAGGCTCGTGCGTGGCCGGCGATTTTGGGGATTGGGCCAGACCGTGGCTCGGTTTCGTGTGCGAGCTGATTCCTTGACTGGCAAGACCTTTGCCGACCAGGCCCGTCAACAGCGGGAGTTGGCCCGCCGGTTGGCTGCGGTTCAGGGCTCACCGGTGAGGCGGGTCGATCTCGTGCGGGGCATGGCGTTATCTTGGCTCGTGGCCAGCGAGCGTCGCCTCCTCTATGGGTTTGCGGCCCGCCGCCCCGCTCGCCGTCGCATTCGACGTCAACATGAGGTGCGCCGTCGTGATGATGTGCGAAGAGCAGCCTGACGAGGCACTCCTCGGCGGGTCGCGAAGCCTTCGCTTGTTCACGCAGGTTTCAACCCTGTTGCGGTCATCTACCTTTAGTTCAGTTTTGAACCTAACGCTGTCAGAATAGAAGACATGAACTGGGCGACGGCAAGAGACGTTTTTCGTGGCGATCATGAGAACCCGAAAGCAGCACGCGGGTTGCAGATAACGGGAATGGCGTGGTTGGCGACGACCAGCGCCCTCGCCGTCGCCATGTTGACGGTCGGCGTCGAGTCGGCGAGCGCTTCGGGATTCTCCGCCGACTTCACCTCAAGGTTCTCGACCGAATCGGGCTCTCCGGCTGAAGAGATGGCGGCACCATCGATGATTGAGCCTGCTGAGACGAGCGATGCCGCTCCATCGACGCTGTACGGCGGTTTGCTGTGGTCGTTAGGCGAGGTTCGCGTCGTTCCTCGAACCAGCGACGCATTCAGCCGCCCTGTCGTGATCGCTGAGCTGATCGTGGCCAACACCGGTGACACGCTGATGCGAGTCCGAGAGGCCGACGTCGCAGTGGTTGGTCCGGACGGTGCGCGCCATCAGGTCGATCGATTTGAAGGCACAGCCGAGTCTCATCTCTT
Organism: uncultured Acidimicrobiales bacterium; assembly: GCA_937922045.1. Lineage (GTDB taxonomy): Bacteria > Actinomycetota > Acidimicrobiia > Acidimicrobiales > SZUA-35 > JAHELU01. The sequence continues at coordinate 20,804 of CAKZXA010000050.1, forward strand.
CACGGTCGAACCGGGCCGAGCCAAGGAAGTGACCGCCGTCTTCAAGCTGGTGACCAGCGAAGACCCGTGGCTTGCCGAGTATCACCTTCAGATCGGCGAAGTCAGCCGTATCCCGGCCACGATCCCACTCGAAGGTCCAGCCGAGGAATCGCCCTTCCCCGTGCCCGTCTCCATCTCGGACGAGACCATCGCGGTCGCCGATCCGGACAGGCCAGGACGGAGCATGGCCGTTCAGCCGATCGGTGCTTTGCTCGACATCAACGCCGGACCCTATAGGGCCGCTGTCGGCGAGCAGCTGACCATCGTCGAGGTGTCGGTGCAGCGGGCGGGCGGGGGCGACGAGGCGGCTTATCTGGCGCCGGACTTTTGGGCTCTACGAATCGATGGCGTCACGTTCACCGCGGCGAGGGTAACCAATGATCTGCGACCCTCAGGCGAAGACCGAGTCTTCTTGCTCTTCGCCACACCGGCCGACGGTGATGTTCGTGGCGAACTGGTGGCTGGCGTGGGCGGCGAGAGTCCGGCAACATTTGGGATTGGCAGCCCGGCGATCGCAGGCTAGCTCAGCGCACCGGCCAGCAAGCGCACGAGCCAGCACCTTCCTGCCGAGGACCTGCCGAGGAAACGCTAGCAAACGATGACCCGTCCACCAAGGTATGACGGTGGTCGACGCCAATGAGTCGCGACCTGTAACACGAGTGGGCTTGCCGACTCACAGTTGTAAGCGAATTGCTCCCCAAAGCGCTACATACAAAAAGCTATTTATCCGCGACGATAGATCTATGGCGAAACCACACTCCACCGCACTAGACGAGAATAGTCGGCACCGTAGCGGTCTGGCGTGGATCCTCGTCCTCTTTGTAGCGGCGGCCGGCCTGGTCGGATGTGGACTTGGCCTTGCCCAAGGACCAGCCTTTAGTTCTGATGTCGATGCCGAGGTGGCTGCGGGTCAAGCGTCAGGCTTCGTTCTCGATCCTGAAGGCTTCGAACAACTTAACTCCGTGCAGTATGCCGGGATAGACATAGCGATCATTGAGGCGCGCCTTGTGCCGCGCAATTCTTCTGGTCGGCCGATCATCGTGGTGGAGCTTGCGGTTCGCAACGGGCGCACCCAGCAGCTGCGCCTGCCCGACGAAATGCTGACTCTTGTCAACGACGCCAATGAGCGAATCGAACCGATTGAGGTTCACCGTTTCGAATACACCCGCTTCACCGATCGCTTGGTCATCGAGCCGGGCGGCATGGAGCAGGCAGCAGTCGTCTTCCGGCTTCCGCCCATGACGGAACCCAACCTCGATGAGTTCACGCTTACGATCTCTGAGTCTGGTCGGTTGCCCGTGGAGATGCCGCTCGATGGTGAGCTGCGAACCGATACCTTTCCTCAGGATCTGGCGGCCGACGACTTCGGTCCCATCATCGTTGGCGATCTAACCGCCACCGTCTCCAGCGCTGTTTCCGATCTCGACTACGCCGCCTACCGGGCGCTCGAAGGGCACCACATGGTGGTGGTCGACATCATGGTCGAAGCCCCGACTCGAGCCCGTAGCGCTCTAGACGTCGCCGCCCAGCGCGGCTACTGGGCGCTGCAAACCGGTGACGGTTCATCATCCCAGGAGGTTGAGCCTGCGCGGGTTGAGGTGCTGGGGACCCGAGCTGTTGGTTTGAACCGTTCGAGTGATCTTCGGCTTGTCTTCGAGGTTGAGGCCGGTTACGGCGAACTCGATCTTGTCGTCGGACCGGATCAGAACCGCACCCTGCTCGTCGACTTCATCGTGCCCCCCTTCGGCTGATCTACTCGGCAACCGTATCGATGGGTTCCGCTTCGGTCTCTAGACCCTCAAGGCTTCCCATCAGCCCACGATACGCATAGCGAGCATCGACCTCTCCGGCTATGACCTGGGCCACCTCGGCGCATACGGGCATCACGAGGTTGTGTTCGGCTGCAAGGTTCATGACGACCGGTGCCGTCTTGACGCCTTCGGCTACGTTCGACATCGATTCGATTATCTCGGTCAGCGAGCGGCCCAGGCCGAGTTGCTCGCCCACGTGGCGGTTCCGACTCTGAGGGCTGACGCAGGTAGCGATCAGGTCGCCCATGCCAGCCAGGCCGGCGAAAGTTTCAGGCTTTCCTCCCATCGAAACGCCGAGCCGGGTGAGCTCGGCCAAGCCTCTTGTGATGACGGCTGCCCGCGTATTGTCACCAACGCTCAAACCCTGAGCGATGCCGGTGGCCAAGGCGATCACGTTCTTCAGGGCGCCACCGAACTCTGACCCGATAACGTCGTTGTTTCGATAGACCCGGAACATCGGTGTACGAAAGGCTCGTTGAAGATGGATGCCTAGGGCGTCGTCCTCGCAGGCGATGACACTGGCCGCCGCACAGCCAGACATGATCTCCTTGGCCAGGTTCGGTCCGGTGAGTGCCGCCACCGGATGTTCACCAAAGACCTCAGCTGCCACCTGGCTCATGCGGAGGCGGGTGCCAGCTTCGAGACCTTTGGTCAGACTCACGACCGGCACCTGGGCGCTGACGTGGGGCTGCGCTGCCTCGAGAACGGAGCGGAACGACTGGGAGGGGATGCCGGAGACAAGAACCTCGGCATGAGCACAGGCCTGCTCAAGGTCGCTGGTGGCTCTGAGGTTCGCAGGGAGCGAGTAGCCATCGAGATAGTTGCTGTTGGTGTGCTCGGCGTTGATCTCTGCTGCCACCTCATCGCGTCTGGCCCAAAGCACGACGTCGTTGTTGTGGGCGGAGAGCGACGCCACCGTCGTGCCCCAAGAACCAGAACCCAGAACCGTTACCTTCATTCGTTTCCCCTTTGTAATCTGGTTGGTGGCTGGCGATCAGCTACTTGCGATCAGCTTGTTGCGTGTCGTCTCGGCTGCCATGTGGCCGCTGTTGGGTAGAGACCGCTGAGGCTTGGCAATGGCGAGAACCTTCGCCATCCGCCAATCGGTTGGCGAAGCCTGTCGGCGACGACAACCGCAACCGCCGGATTGACGCCGAGTCCGCTATGGCTGCCAATGACCTCGATGTTCTCGGCCAGAGGTCCATCCTCGACCAGGCAGCTCTGCCATCTGACCACACCATCGGTTCGAGTGTAGATCGAGGAGGTCGGGACCGGAAGCGGCGTAACCGCCGAGTCGAACAGAGCTTGCAAGGCGTCAGGATCGTGTTGATCCTCATACGACTTCCAGATGGACGAGACAGCGCTTCCGTCCCCATCGCCGAGTCGTAGAGGGCTACCCATCGTGATCACTTGTCGAACGTCGGCTGGATAGGCTTTGGCCAGGTTGTGAGCGTAGATACCGCCGAGACTCCATCCGATGAGGCTTACCGGGCGACCATGCTGGCGGGCCACGATTTCACGGAATCGACCCTCGAGCCCATCGATGATCTCTTTCGTTGGGCCGACGTTGGTTCCTAACCGCCACCCGTAGCTTCGGTAGCCGAGGGTGCGCAGCAGGGTGCGGAGGGCGGTTGTGGACCGGTCGTTGGTAATGAAGCCCGGCAGGACGAGCACGGCGTGACCATCGCCCTTTGGCAGCCGCCGCAACACCGGCCGAAGGGTTTGCCATGTGAGGTATTCGAAGGCAGCTCGCGCTTCAAGCACCGTGAGTAGTTTGGACGGGGCGGAGAACGATCGTCGCCCGGAGTCCTCGTTCGCTGCGTGCGTCACCTAGCCTCGCTTCTTTGTTGCTGGCTTCCTCTTGGCGGCGGCGGCTTTCTTGGCGGTGGTCTTCTTCTTTGTTGCAGCCTTCTTCTTGGCGGCGGCTTTCTTCTTGGCTGGAGCCTTCTTCTTTGTTGCAGCCCTCTTTGTTGCAGCCTTCCTCTTGGCTGGTTTCGCTGGCTTTGCCATGGCCACCATTTCGGTGAACACCTCGTCGACGTGGCTGCGCAGGGCTGTTGGGTCGTCGATGGCGACAGGATCGATGAAGAGGCCGATCTCGAAGTTTCCATCGAAGGAGATCGCGGTGACGTTCATGGCCGTTCCCGCTAAGGGGCCCATGATGACTGTCTTGGTCAGCTTGGCGCCAGCACAGAACACGGGGAGGGGGAAGCCTCGAAGATTCGACGTGGCAAAGTCGATCCGGGCCGCTCGCTCCTTGGCCCGATCGGCCAGCAGGGAGGTGGGGAGGAGGTTCAGAATGCCGGAAATGCTCTGGAGGCCAACGCCGGCCCGAGCCTTACCGACCGCTTCAACGGTGGCCGCCTTCACGTCGTTGATACGGCCCGTGAGGTTCTCGGCCGGTGCTGGCACTTCGATAAGCACCGGCGTAAAGGCGTTGCCGCTGCGCTTGCCGTCGGACCTGGTACTCACCACGATCGATGTGTTGAACACATCAACATCGACATCGCGATCGCGGTGGTATCGATCTGCGGCTTCGCCCAAGCCGGCGACGAACAGGTCGTTGATCGAGGCGTCGAGCATCGTGGATGCTGTCTTCAGATCATCCATGCCAACCCGCACGTGCTCCAGATGGCGATGGCGCGAACGCTCCGCCCAGAGAGGAGATCCGCCCTCTTCGTCGGCCACGAGATCGACCAGCTGCTCGATGGTTCCAGCCGACACTGCTACCGCCTGGGTTAGGGCAGTGGCCGCCCGCTCAGGGTCGGCGGGCCAGAGCATGATCTCGCCCAGAATCTTGCGGCCAAGCTTGAGCTGCTGATCGGCGAGGTAGCTCATAGTTTTGGTTGCGGTCGAGGTGAGGTCTGAGGCGAGATTCCCGTCGGGGCGGTCGGTGCGGTCGGCGGCTACATCGGCCTGGAGGAGAGCGTCGAGATCGACTTCGGGGGGTAGGCCTTCGTCGCGGGAGAGCTGGAGGTACAACTCCGATATGCGAAGTTGCCCGACGCCGTCGGCTACTACGTGATGGATGAGCGAGTAGACCGCACTTCGGCCTCCCTCAAGCCCATTGATTACAACAAATCGCCATAGAGGCCGGGTGCGGTCGAGCGGCTCCTGATAGAGCTGGGCCGCTAGATCGAGCACGGCGCGTTCGTCGGCGTCGCCGCCGAGGTTGATCACGCGGATGTGATAGTCGAGGTTGAAGTTTGAGTCGGGGACCCAACGGGGAGTGGTGAGGCGACCGACGCCGGGAACGATCTTCTGATAGAGCCGCGGCATTTTGGTGATGCCAAAGCGCAGCTGTCGGCGGAAGCGGTCCAGGTCGATCTCGCGATCGAAGAAGGCCAAGCTCGCACCGTTTGGGTTGAGGCGTGGGTCCTTCTCCAGTGTCCACATGAGCGCTTCGGCGTCTGAGAGGCGGTCGTCCAGCTCGGTGTCCCGCTCGCGGTTGAAGGTCTTGGACGCGTCCGACGGTGTCTTGGTGGACGCAGTCTTCGCTGTGCTTGCTTTCGAGGGTGTCGTCATCGCTCTTCTCCGGTTGTAACAGGTGTGGTGGCCGGTGTGAACATCGGGTTCAGGTGTCGGTTCCTGGGCGCCGGACCGCTTCGGCCTCGGGATCGCCGGCATAGCCGGGCGGGTACGTCCTCGCCAGCTCCTCAGCGCTAGGGGTATGGGGCTCTCTGGCTAGTGCCGGCAGGAGCCCGACGATGGCGCTCATGATGGCTTCGGTCGCCGTCTCCAGATCCTCATCGCTCGGATGGCCGGTCAGGCGGTCGTTGGGAAGGTCGACCGGTGTTCCCACGGTGGCGGAGACTTCGGGTCGGTGGCCGAGGGAGAAGAGCGGCAGCCGCGAGTTGCGAGGCCAGACGTGCTCGGTGCCCCAGAGGCCGACCGGGATGACGGGAACACCGGTCATGGCCGCCAGCTTTGCTGCTCCCCATCGTCCCTTCAGCACAGGGTCGAAGAAGACCGGACCACGGGGGATGGTTCCCTGCGGTGCCATCATGACGATCTCCCCGCCGGTCAAGGCTTCGGCCGCCGCCTTGAGCGGTTCGTCAGATCCCGAAGCTCGCTCCACCCTGATACCGCCGAGAGCTCGCAGCAGGTTGCCGACGACGGGAACATCGAACACTTCCTTCTTGCCGAGGCCGCGGACCGGTCGCCCGGCCTTGGCCGATAGGAGACCGAGAACGGTTGGATCAAAGTAGGAGCGATGGTTGAAGACGAGCAGCGCCGGGCCGTCGGCCGGAATGTTCTCGACGCCCTCGAAGGTGAAACGCACGCCGGGGGCAACGAGCTCGGGCCGCATGAGTGGCCGGGTCCATTCTTGAATCTCGCGGCCAGCGATCTTGGCCACGCCCGGTGATTTGTCGAGGTGGCGAATCGGCCAGCCCTTCACCGCCGCGGTGGCGGCTAGCCGAGGGTCAGGATTGATGGCTACAGCCTTGCCAACGGCGTCGAGCAGGGGAGTATCGAAGTAGCTATCGCTGTAGGCGAAGCTGTGGCTCATGGAGATGTCGTTGGCCTTCGCCCAGGACCGTGCCGCCTTGGCCTTCTCTGGACCCCACAAGAAGGGGCCGGCGAGCTGCCCGGTGAACGTGCCTGCGTCGGCCTGCCAGTCGGTGCAGAGCAGTGCGTCGAAGCCGAGGGCGTCGGCTAGAGGCTGGATCCAGGGTCGAGGGGAGGTGGTGGCCAAGACCAGGAGGGCGCCTGCCGCTCGGTGCTTCTCAAACTCCATGACGGCGAATGGTTGGAGCATTTCGACGATCTCGGTTGCGGCGTCGGTGGCTGCCTTCTCCACGACCTCTACATCCCACCCGGTTGCGGCTCGCCCGCTGGCCCGGGCCAGCTGCATCATCGTCCATGACTCGCCGAACGTCTCGTAAGAGCGCTCAAAGAGCTGGATGAGGGGGGCCAGGTTCGAACCGTCCTCCATGTCGGAAGCGAGTCCCGCCTTGGCTAGATGGCGCTGATAGACGGTCGCGCTCGATCCAGCGATCAGGGTGCGGTCGAGGTCGAAGAAGGCAGCGTATGTGGCCATGACTGTAGAATATGTCAGTCGCTGACATTTGTCAATCTGTGTCAACTCGTGTGCTACGGTCGTGTCGTGACAGAAGTTGCGACTGGAAACGCGGCTGCCCCCGGCCGTCGCGAGCGAAAACGATCACAGACCCGCGCAGACCTGATAGCGGCGGCTCATCATCTCTTCAGCGAGCAAGGCTTCGACGAGACAACAACCGCTGACATCGCCGAGCGAGCCGACGTGTCACAACGGACCCTGTTCCGTCACTTCCCTTCAAAGGAAGCTGTGCTCTACGGAGACATGGAAGGGCTACGCCACGAGCTCCGCGATGCCCTGGCCGAACGACCTTCCGGTGAATCGATCGTGGAATCGCTGCGCCAAGCGATGCTGTCGCTAGCCAACGACGTGGAACAGAACCGAGGCTCAAGACTCCTGCAAGGGCGGTTGGCCGCTGGCTACCCGTCGGTTTCGGCCTACAGCCGAGCCGTGGTCCAAACCGAATGGGAACGAGAACTCATCGAGGCGGTGGCGCTCCGGCTCGGTGTCGATGCGGCGAGCGATGCTCGCCCCGAGGTGTTGGCTGGCGCCACGATGTCGGCTATCAGATTTGCGACCCGCCAATGGACAACCGGCGGAGCCAAAGGCGACTATCTCTTACTCATCCTCGATGCGATGGGTTGCATCGATGATCTTGGCATGACAACGTAGGAGCGATGCTCAGGTGGACAACACAGACACGGGTGGCATGAACCTCGCACGATTGTTGGATGACAAGGAAGCGGCGGCCACCGCTCTCATTCGCGACGGGAAGGCCGTTAGCTTCGGCCAACTCCGATCTCGGGTGGCCGCCCTGCGAGCTGAACTATCGAACCGAGGTGTCGGCCCCGATAGTCGCGTCGCCTTGGTGGCCGGAAATGACATCGAGTTTGTGGTCGGACTCTTTGCCGCCTGGGATCGAGGGGCCGTGGTCAGCCCGCTGCTTCCGTCAAGCCCGGTGCCAGAACTGCAGCGCAAACTCGAAGCCCTACGGCCAGACCTGATCCTCGGCGGGGGAGCGGGCGCCTGGGTGGCAGAACAGGCTGAGGCGTTCGGAGCATCCGTCCTCGTCGTCGATGAACAAGAGAAGGGCGATGGGCCGGAGGTGGCGGTCATCGATCGAGCGGGGAGCGACACAGCGCTGGCAATGTTGACCAGTGGGATCACCAGCGACCCGAAAGTGGTGGTGCTCAGCCACGACAACCTGCGTTGGGCTCAAGAGGCTGTTGTAACCCACGCCGACGGTATCAAGGCCGACGATGTCGTGCTCGGTGCACTCCCTCTCTCTCACATCTTTGGCCTAAACGTCGTTCTTCTCGCCGCCCTAAGAGCTGGAGTGCCGGTCGTTCTTCAACCACGATTCGACGAGGTTGAGTGTCTGCGCCTTATCGCTCACCACAAGATCACCATCCTCGCCGGTGCTCCCCCGATGTGGCGCCGCCTCGCTCTCGCTGAGGGACCCAATGATGCAATGGCCACGATCCGCCGGGCCACCTCGGGGGCGGCCGCCCTACCAACCGAGGTGTATGAGGTGATCAAAGCTCGCTTCGGCGTCGAGGTTGGGCAAGGGTACGGACTAACGGAAACCTCATCGCTTGTCAGTTGGAGCCTGGGCGCCGAGATCAAGCCAACATCGGTCGGCAGGCCGATCGAAGGGGTCGATGTCGTCATCGTCGACGAGGACGGGGCACCGGTGAACATCGGCGACGTCGGTGAGATCGTGGTTCGCAGCCCGGCTGTCTTTGGTGGCTATCAGAACGCCGACGAGGCCACCGACGCCGTGTTGAGTGACGACGGCTGGTTCTGGACCGGCGATCTTGGCATTTTCGATGATGATGGCTACCTCTACATTGTTGACCGAGCGAAGGACATCGTCATCGTCTCGGGATTCAACGTCTACCCGGGCGAGGTCGAGTCGGTACTGGTCACCCACCCTGATGTGGCCGGTGCCGTGGTCGTTGGTGAGTTAGCCGAAACTACGGGCGAAACGGTCGTGGCCTACATCAACGTTGCTGGTGGCGGGCAGGTTGCCGACAGCTCCCTCGCCCAGTTCGCACGCGAACACTTGAGCGAATACAAGTGTCCTACCTCGTACCGCTTCGTTGATGAGCTGCCGATGGCGCCCACGGGAAAGCTCATTCGTAGAAAGCTCCGCCAATGACCAGCGACTTTCGGTTCGAGTCCGACGCCGAACTCCCCGGCTCAGACCTTCTCGGCCGTTTGGCCTACACGGTTGCTCGCCCCGTCATTGCCCGGCTGTGGGACGTGAAGATTGAGGGGATCGAGCATGTGCCTCGCCGCGGCCCGGCCATCGTTACCCCTAACCACCTGTCGTTCTGTGATTCGATCTTCGTGCCCTACGCCTTGCCGCGCCGCACCTGGGCTATCGGCAAGGGCGAATATCTCGATAGTTGGAAGACCCGCTACATCTTCCCCGCTCTGGGCATGATCCCCGTCGACCGATCCGGGGGAGATGCAGCAGCGCGCGCTTTGGAGACAGCAGCCGAGGTGCTCAAGCGCGACCACCTCTTCATGATCTACCCGGAGGGCACCCGCTCCCGATCCACGAACTTGCATAAGGGACGAACAGGAGCGGCCCGGCTGGCCGAACGGTGCAATGCACCGATCCTTCCGGTTGGTCATGTCGGTACCCTCGATGTGCAGCCGCCAGACACCTTCAAGATGAAGGTCAATCTGCCGGTCACGGTTCGCATTGGTGAACCAATGTGGATCGACGACTTCGGTGAGCCTGGCGATCCTCGGCGCATGCGGCGCATGACCGACGCCCTGATGTTCCGCATCGGCCAGCTCTCGGAGCAGACCTATGTCGACACCTACGCCGGGTCCTCCGATACGCCGCTCCAGAAACCGCCGACCCTTACCCGTCCAACGCCTCCACCAGCTCGCAAGAAGGCCAAGAGTCCGGTGCTGAGCGCCGCAGGCGAGCCTCGCTGAGGAGACGGTAGTGGAGGTAGCAGAGAGGTAGCAGAGGCAGTAGACGGTAGACGCCCGCTGGGAGTTTAGGCGCCAGCCTCGATGCGGGCGATGGTGGTCTCGGCTGCATCGCCGCAGATGTCGGTGAACTGGAGTTCACCCTCGGCCATACGGGCGCTGATCGCTTCAGCCATACTGCCGTTGGCGATCACGGTGTAGAGGGCGTCGCCCGGACATTCGGTGGCGGCGAAGTCGCGGTGTCCGCCGAGTGTCTCCGGGTTCACGTCGTAGATCTGGCAGGCCCAGGCGAAAAGGTCGACGGCAGCCGCCAGTTGCGCCTCGCTCGGCTCGGCCGCGCCATAGTCGCCGTCGAAGCAGACGAGAAAGTGGCCGGTGGGGTCGTAGTTGGTGCCGGTGTCACCGCGGTACAGCGGATCACGGCCCTCGTAGATGTTGCCGGCGGCGTCGATGAGAAAGTGATAGGCGATGTCGGGCCAGCCATTGCTCGTCTGGTGGAGCCGTTGGTAGGAGCGAATCTGGCCCGGAGCGTTGCGAGCCAGGTTGGAGGGCCCAGCGCTGTGGTGGAGGGTGATGCGATCGATCGGATGCTCGACCATCCCGGGCCCGGCCGGTTTCGCCCCCCACGCCTCCCGGCACAGCACCGACACGACGAGGGCAGCTGCTGGCTCAGCTGATGAAGATGTCGTGGAAGATGCAGTGGTAGAAGATGCAGTGGTAGAAGGTGCAGTGGTAGAGGAGGTGCTGGTTGAGTTCGACGTGGCCGTTGTGGCCTGACTGGTGCTAGAAGCGTTGGTGGAGCCGGTGGTTGACGCCGCCTCTGATCGGAGGCTTGTTTGCCCGGTGTTGGGTCTGCGATACCACAGCCCGGCAGCAGCGGCGATACCGGTGATCCCGGCAAGGGTGAGGAATGCTCGTCGTTGCATTGGCTCTGTGCCTTGGGTTGAGAGAAGGGTTAGAAGAAGGAGCCGCAGTAGGGAGAGGTGATGGTGCTGAAGAGAGCATCAGCCGAATCGAGGGTTTCCTCGGCGGTGTAGCGAACCTTGCCGACGGCGCCCTGTGCAGCCCATGACGGCCGGCCGAGGTAGAGAGCTGAGAGGCCGCCGATGTCGACGGCGAGGTCACCTACGGCCTGGTTGGCCAGACGCTCGGCCCCGTCGGAAGAGATTCGCCACACACCATTGTTGGCGTCGAGGCGATCGTCGCTTACGGCGAGCGTCACCGACGCTTTCGTCTGATTGTAGGTGCGGGCCGCCAGCGCTGATCCAACATCGATGATGCGCAACCACTGCTCATCCTGGATAGCCGTGACCTGGTAGGCGCGTCGGTCGGCCATCACGTCCTTGACGAGGTCGTCGAGTGGGCGGCCATCGGCGGTCCAAGCCGTCACAAGGTCGATATCCAGCAGGAACTGCCAGAGGGCGAGTTCTGTGGCCTTGCTGGAAGCGATGATGTCACCGATGGTGCCAGCGCCCCCCGCCCTCGGATTCTCTTCAGCCCAGCGCAGCGCGTACTGGACGACGCCATCGATGTCACCCCGTTCGTCGAGGTGGGCTACGACGAAGCTGCCGTCCTTCTGCTCGATGGCCGACTCGTAGTAGCGGTTCCAGAAGTTCTGGGGCCGAGTGATTTGGCCCGGGTGTCGACCGAGCCATCGGCCATAGACCGACTGAACAGCTGGCAGGATCTCTTCACCGGCCAACATTCTAAAAACATTGGGTTCGACCGGGAGGATCAGGGGGCGGGCGCGCCCTGGATCGATGGTGACCGCCGCGTCTTCGCCGGCGAGGCCGAAGCCGAAGTTCGTGTAGATCGGAGCTTCGCTCGCCCGCAAGCTGAGCAGCGTCACCCCGCGTTCGGCCGCGTCGTCGATCAAGGCGTTCATGAGGCCGCGAGCCAAACCCTGGCGCCGGTGGGTTGGCAGCACACCAACCCGGGCGACCGCCCCGGTCGCCAACATGGCCCCGCCAGGCACCACCGTGTCGAGGAAGGAATAGCTAGCACCGCCAACGCACCGCTCGCGATCCCAGGCGCTATAGGTGGCGGTGCCATTCCATCTGTAGCCGTACTTCTCCCATCGTTCATCCGACGGGGGAGAGGTCAGGAGCGATGGGTAGACCGCGCCAGCGGTCGCCCGGTACTCGTCTGGTTTCGTCGCCCGTATCTCATACCCTGACCTCACCTGGCCAGACTAGTCCCTAGGATCTCGCGGCGAGGGTCGGTTTAGTCGGCGGTTTCACCGGATTCGACGGGGGCGTCCGTCATGGGGTTGGCGGCCCCACCGCTCGCACCGATCGTGACCGGTGTGGCGTGACCCGCCTCGCCCGCCTCGATGGCTTCGAGTACATGCATGGCGATGTCGGCTACCTTCACCTGGTCTTCTTCCACCCCGTGGCCCTTCACGCCGTCGTCCATCATGACGTAGCAGAAGGGGCAAGCGGTAGCGATGCGGGTAGCGCCGGTATTGACCAACTCGGCCGCCCGCTCATCGTTGACCTTGGTGCCGACGTCCTCTTCCATCCACATGCGTCCGCCGCCAGCGCCGCAGCACATGCCCTGCGTGCCGTTGCGTCCGGCCTCAACCAGCTGAACGCCCTTGAGCGAGCCGATGACCTTGCGAGGCGCGAGGTAGACGTCGTTGTGACGGCCGAGATAGCAGGAGTCGTGATAGACGATGCGCTCTTCGAGCGTTGCCGTCGACACGTCGAGCTTGCCGGAGGAGATGAGCTCTTCGAGGAACTGGCTGTGGTGCACCACTTCGTAATGGCCGCCGAGCTGTGGGTACTCGTTGGCCAGGGTGTTGAAGCAGTGCGGGCATTGGGTGACGATCTTGGTCACGCCGATGCCGTTCAGGTTCTCGATGTTCTGCTTGGCCAGCATCTGAAAGAGGTATTCGTTGCCGGTGCGTCGGGCCGGGTCGCCGGTGCAAAGCTCGGCTGGCCCCATGATGGCGAAATCAACGTTGGCCCGCTGCATGAGCTTGGCCATGGCCTGGCTGACCTTCTGATTCTTGTCATCGAAGGAGCCGGCGCAGCCCACCCAGTAGAGATACTCATGCTCGAAGACACCGCCAGCTTCCACGGTCTCGCGGACCTGGTCGGGATCGATCACGGGTACGGCGGTGTCCTTGATCCAGTCGGTGCGCTGAGTCTGGCTCATCGCCCACGGGTTCGACGAGTTCTCCATGGCCCGAAAGGCGCTGCCCAACTCGGTGGGGAAATCCGATTCCATGAGGGTGAGGTAGCGGCGCATGTCGAGAATCTTGTCGAGGATCTCGATGTTGACAGGACAGATCTCGTCGCAAGCCTTGCACGACGTGCAGGCCCAAATCTCTTCGCTGGCCACTCGATCAAAGATCCAGTCGGCCTTCACGGTGATCTCGGGATCGACACCGATTGGTGGTGAAACGGCCGGGGTGCCGGTGCGGGCCATGACTTCGCCGGTCTTGAGCACAATCTCGCGCGGGTCGAGTGGCTTGCCGGTGGCGTGGGCGGGGCAGACCGAGGTGCAACGACCGCACATGGTGCAGGCATCGGTATCCATCAGCTGTTTCCAGGTAAAGGAGCTGATGGTGGAAGCACCAAAGGTTTCGAGCTCGGTGTTCTCCAGATCGGGCATGGCTCGCATGGCGCCCTTGGGGCGTTCCCGGTCTTTCAGGTACATGTTCAGCGGGGAGGTGAACATGTGGCGCATCATGGTGCCCGGGATGATGCCGAGGAAGGCACAGAAGCTGAGCACATGGGCGATCCACCAGAACTGGTGCCAGCCGCCAACGTTTCCGGTGGACTCGGCCAGCTGAGCTAGCGGGTAGCCAACGACCGACCAGCGCTCAAACTCGGGAAGCTGGCCTTGCTCAGCGCCCTGGGCGGCAATCCGGTAGGCCTCGGCTCCGAAGCCGGTTACGCCGATGGCGGTTAGAACGCCGAGGATGACTGCATGCTCGGGACGTGACTTGATGGCGATGCGGTAGGGGCGCCATCTGCGAGGGCCGTAGCGGCGCACGATCGCAATGCCCATGCCGGCCAGAAAGCCGAGCCCGGCAAGATCGCCGACCAGGGAGTAGGCCTTGTAGACGCCACCGTGGAGGAACTTGAGGCTCTCGGGAACCTGGTGGTTGATCTCGAGCACGGTGGTCACGGCGAGCAGGATGACGAAGTTGAAGTAGATGAGGGAGTGCATGATGCCGGCGCCCGGCTCACGCATCAGGGTCTGCATGTAGACGCCAGATCGGAAGTCTTCCATCCGCTTCTTGACGTTCTTGCGGTTGGTAGACCGATCGTCAGGAGCGCCCCGCTCCCAGTTGCGAACCCGGTAGGAGAGCTGAAGCGCTCCCCAGGCGATGAGCATCGGGATTACGACGTAGAAGGCCAGTTTTAGGGGGCCAGGGATGTTGTAGAAGACCTCACGTTGAACCTCCGAGTCGTCGTGAAACTGGAAGACGGCCGAGGTAATTCCTGACAGCACGGTGATGGCGGCCATGGCCAAACCAACGCCGAACCACACATGGTTGGCCTTGATCGATGAACCGGTTGGCGCGGCCTCCACGTCGTCGGTTGCCTCGTCGGTGACTTCATCCACAGCAGATGCACTCATACGAGCCAAAACGGTAGTACGTTTCGTGGCCTACGAGCCCCTTCAGGTGGCGGTTTGTTATAAAAATGTTTCCCGGGCCAGCCGCGGTGCGATGCGCTAGATTGCTCTCATGCAGCTCGTCACCGCGGTTATCAAGCCCCACATGCTGGATTCGGTCAAGGAATCGTTGGCCAAGATCGGCGTTCAGGGGATGACAGCATCCGAGGTTAAGGGCTTTGGACGTCAGGGTGGCCACACCGAGACCTACCGTGGGGCCGAGTATCGAGTCGACTTCCTACCAAAGGTTCGGATCGAGATTGTGGTCGATGAAGGGCTGGCCCAAGAGGTGGTCGACGCCATCGTTGAGGGAGCCAAGACGGGCAAGATCGGTGACGGCAAGGTTTGGGTCACACCCGTGTCGACCCTGGTCCGCATCCGTACCGGAGAACTCAACGCCGACGCCGTGTAGTTCGGCGGGCGACGAGAACGTTCGTAACGGCGGCCCTCGGTCAGCGTTTACAAGGTAGACCCCCACTTCGGGAAGCCTCCTCGTATGTCGATGATCACCCTTGCTCCAACCCAGCTCCGACGCCTCGCGTCAGACTTCCGCTATCACGCCAGCGTGTTCAGGCGAATCGCGAGCGCTCTGCATCGTGAGCGCAGCGGTGTGTTTCTGAATACGAGTGACCCCGGATTCAACCCGGCGCGATTCGATGCGCGCCTCGCCTCCATTTCTGCGACTCTGCGACGTCTCGCGGTCGACGTCACGCTCGACGCCAACCTTGCAGCCCAGACGGCGGCAGCTGGTTTGCAAGCCGATGCTGGCGGGCTGCTCATCGGAACAATTCCCTCGCCGGTGCCATCGTGGACATTCAACAACTGGTCCTTGAGGTTGCTGAGATTGGGCTTGCGAGGGATTTTTGGCCCCAGCGACGATGGGTTGCCCGCCTATCCAGATCCGCCGCCAGCGCCCGATGGGGGCGATTGGTTCGGATCCCCACGGAAGCAGGGGTCGGAACGTCTTTGAGCGAGTGGCCGACGAGGGCCGACGAGGGATCCTGTCCGGGACAGCTGACGGCGCCGATCAGATCGGGCTGGACAACGCTGCTCGCCATATGGGCCACTACCTCGGCAACTCCGGGGCCACCCTCGACGTCGACCCTGCTGCTATCACCCGCGACGTTCCTCAGTTCGAGGCTGAGGTCCAAGAGGCGGTTGCCTTCGACCTCAAAGGCCAGATCGACCGGCATATAGCGGACGTCTATGACGGTGGTTCGATGACGTTTGTGACCACGACCGGATGGCAACGTTTCTACGCCACGAAGGACGTCAATCAGGATTGGTTCTACGCCCTCGGCGGTTTCAGCTATGCGGTTGGGGCCGAGGTGACGGTAGAGCCGGGACCAGATGGAGAGCCCGTTGTCTCGGTTCGCCACCAGACCCATGTCTTCGATCGCTACAACTGGGACGAGGGCAAGCAGGTTACGATTGGGCCAGTAACGGTGACCGATGAACAGGTGGGCCACCTTCATGAGGTCGGCATCGCTCAGGAATTCGAAGTCCGAGGGACCTCAGATGTCGAAACATTCGAGTACGTGTACGACGGCGAAACCACCGTGCAACCCGACGATGTGGTGCTCGACACCACGGGCGACCGGCGTTCATCGGAAGAGCCAAACATCAGCGATGATCCGAATCGCAACAGTGACGGAAGTCGGCACTCAGGAACGCGTGGCACCGAGAATGAGAAGAAGCGATGAACCACCACCAGGGGAGCGACCGTGAGGATTATCCAACGCAAGCGCGCGCCGATCTTTCGGCTGGTGGTTGTTCTCGCCATCATGGCGGTGGGAGGTGGGTGCGTGAGTTCTGATGATGCTGCTGACAACACGAGGGAACCTGGCGGCATTGCTGCATCCGTTGCCGAGTTGGCCGAAGGTGACCGGGTCGATATCGAGGACTTCATTGGTACGTCCTTGCCTGCGTCGGCTGTGAACATTCAGTACCAGTGGGAGTTCGGTGTCGATAGCGCTCTCATGCTCCGGATGGACCTTCCGGCTGAGGATGCCGAGGGATTCCTGGAATCGCTTGATCTGGCGGAGTCATTGACCGAAGGGCGAGATCGTGTTCGTTCGTCGAGTCCCGACTGGTTCCGTACCGATGAGCTGACCAGCTTTGCCGGGGCCGCTACCGAGAGCCCAAAAATGCCGATTCAGCTCACCGTAGACACGTCAGATGCCATGATGAGCACGGTGTATCTGTTGGCTTTCACCGTGTAAGTCCAACCTGGGCACCCTAGTCGGGGAGGGGATGTTGCCTATCCGAACGGTGGTCCTCGGACTTGTTCTGCCGCTACTCTGAGTTCGGCGGTTTGCGAGTCCATGGCCATTGAGTGCTCATCGACTCATCGGGGAAACCGACGTGGCGAGGCCCGGGATGTCCCGTGGCCAGGGGAAAGGTTTCACGAGCGTGCGGCGATGTAATCCAGCGATAGCCAAGTTTGGCCTTCTCCTCATCGGGCTGGCTCTCCTTCTCGATGGCGTGGCCCTTGCCGTCGACATCGTGGCCAGTAGTCGAATCGTGCGCGGTGTCCCTCTCGAGGACATAGGCCTCGAGTTCCGATCGGACTTGTCGAGAGCGGCCAACCTGGCGCTGCCCGTCGCTCTTCTGATCGGCGCACCCCTGTTCCTGATGTGGTTCTACTGCGCCTACAAGCGTTTGCACGAGGCGACCGACGGAGCGCTTACCCGTTTCACCCCGTCCTGGTCGCTGCTCGGATGGGTTGTGCCGGGGATCAACCTGATCAGGCCTCCCCAGATCATGGCCGACCTGACCGGTGACTCGTTCCGGATCCGACCCTGGTGGTTGTTGTGGATTTTCGGAGCCCTCGTTCAGGTGGGGCTGCGCGTCGTGACCCCGGGCGACCAAACCGGATGGCTGGTCTGGCAGGCCGTAGCGCTCGCCGGCGACTTGATCCTGCTGATCTCCCTCGACAACGGACGGGTCTTGGTATCTCAAGCCACCGCCGGTCCGTCGAGGATCTAGGCCCCGTCCAGTACCCTGCTACCCCTCCCTCGGAGAGGGTTGGTTGTTCCTAGCCCTGGCCGAGTTCGGCGAGCAGCGCTCGCTGGGCATCGTTGGGTGTAGGCCCGAGGTTGGAGCGGAACGAGGTGCCGCCGACCTGCCAGTGGGCGAATGATTCGGCGAAATCGCCGGCGCCGGTGCTGAAATCTGTTGCGGCCGGCGACGGCCACCAGGGGGCGTCGCTGATGCCGCGGGCCTCTTGCCAGCGTCGGCGGTCGTCACCGTCGTTCAGGGTGACGTCGAGGGCATGGCCGATTTCGTGAGCGACTACATGGGCCAGCAAGGCATCGGACTGGTCGGACCTCACGTAGACTTCGATGCGGTTCTCGTCGACCATCGTCAGGCCGTAGTAGCCCTTGCGTTCGGGTTTGAATTCGATCACCCAGCCCGGGAGCTGCCGCTGCCAGGGGTAGCTGACGAGGGACAAGGCATTCGCACCGCGCTGTTCGTAACCGGGGAGAGCGAGGGCCGAGGTGGCCGTGGTCGCTGGTGTGGTTGTTGAAGGTGCGGTTGTCGCTGGTGTGGTTGTTGAAGGTCCGGTTATCGCTGGTGTGGTTGTTGAAGAGCCGGTGGTTGAAGGCCCGGTTGGATTTCTTGTGGTTGAGGTCACCGTTGTCGTTGCCGGAGAGGTCGAGGGAGCCGATGAGGCTGCAACGGCCTTGGCCACAGCCGACGTTGGAGGGTTGGTCTGGGCGACCGGCGCAGCCGGTTGTGGTGTGTCGTCGTTGGTTTCGAGCGAATCGAACCGGCTGCTAAACCCGAAGCCGTGGTCATCGTCGCTGTTGCGTTCAGAAGCATACGCTTGCTCGCCAGCGGCCACCGGCAGATTGGCTCGTCCAGCGGCCAGCGCCAACTGGCCCCCGTCGGAAGATGATCCGGCCAAAGCGGCGGTGAGGGCGACAATTGCGATAGCCGTAGCCCCGACCGCTACACCCACGTGACGGGCCGAGGTGGCGAACGTCGAAGATACTGATCTCGAAGAGACCGACCCCGAAGACGTTGCTTCTGAAGATGTGAATGAAGGTGACGGCAACCGTCACTCCTGACGTTTCGAATCGTGTGCGTAGAACAAATCGTGTGCCTGTAACAAACAGTACAGAGTGCCGACTTCACGATGTAGGGCGAAATCTCTTGGACGGCGAAGCTGCAGGCAAGCCGGATGGCCCATACCGGGTGGGTATGAGGGTGGGTACGAGGGTAGGTGCGAGCGCTTGGAAAGGCCGTGACGACTAGCCTCGGGGTATGGGGAAACAGAACGCGGCCTCTCTTGGCCCCTGGATTGCAACGGTGGCAGAGGACGATACGGCCGGCGAACTGGTTGAGCTCTACGAGGCGGCCCGCGACACCGACAACGGCCGGGTCGACAACATCATGTCGATCCATTCATTGCACCCGGGTGGCTTGCGAACCCACTTCGAGCTTTACCGGGAGGTGATGACGGGCACCGCCACACTGCGCAAGGTCGAACGGGAACTGATTGCCCTCGTCGTCTCAAAAGCCAACGAATGCCACTATTGAATTGAGCATCACCGGCGCGGTCTGCGCCACCTGCTCAAGGACGATGAACTGTTGGCCGCGGTCGAGGCCGACTATCGCAGCGCTGCTGGGTTGAGTCCGAAACGGCGGGCCATGCTCGACTATGTGGAGAAGCTGACCCTGTCGCCGGCGGCGGTAACCGCCGACGACGTGGCCGGACTTCGTGAGGTTGGATTCAGCGATCGGGATGTTCTCGACATCGTTGAGGTATGCGCCTACTACGCCTACGTCAACCGGATCGCCGATGGGCTCGGCGTTCCGACCGAAACCTGGATCGACTTCGACTCCTGAACCGACTCCTGAACCTTGTAGCCGCTAGGCCCGACCGGTAGCGACTGGCTGCTAGCGGCCGCCGACGGTCGTGTCGCGGCGGCGGTCGGCACCGCCGACGAGCCGATCGTCTTCGACGAGGATCATCGACAGGCCGCTGTTTAGGGATCGGATGTTGACGGTCTGGCCGCGGGCTTCGAGCTGGGCTTTCAAGGCTTCGGCATCGTAGTCGTTGGTGACACCGGGGATGGGTTCCTCTATATCGGTCGAGCCGTTGCGGTTGAGGTAGTGGGGCGTTTCCACTGCCTCCTGGGGGGTGAGGCCGAAATCGAGCACGTTGATGATCGACTGGGCGGTGTAGCCGATGATGCGCGACCCGCCGGGGGAGCCGGTGAGCAGCTTCAGATCGCCCTCGGGGTCGAACACGATGGTGGGCGACATCGAGCTACGCGGTCGCTTGTTGGCCTGTACCCGGTTGGCGATGGGGGTGCCTTCGGCGTCGGTGGGGCTGAAGGAGAAGTCGGTCAGCTCATTGTTGAGCAGGAACCCGTCGACCAACACCGTGTTACCAAAGGGGCTTTCAATGCTGGACGTCATGGAGAGGGCGTTGCCCCATCGGTCGACGATCGAGAAATGGGTTGTGCCGCTGCCCGGATCATCGCTGGAAGAAGCCGCTGGGTCGAACGTTCCCGGAGGCGTGCCTGGCTCGGCGGTTCCCATGTCCATGTCGGTGATGAGGGCGGAGCGTGAGGCCAGATAGTCCTTGTCGACCAAGCCATCGACCGGCACGGTCACAAAGTCGCTGTCACCGATGTAGAGGTTGCGGTCGGCGAAGGCCAAACGTCCGGCCTGGGTCACCAGGTGCACGGCCTGCTCGCCCAGAGGATCGTCGCCAAGATCAAACGGTTCGACGAGCCCGAGGATCTGCCCGACGGTGAGTCCACCCGATGAAGGTGGCCCCATGCCGCAGACGTTGTGGCCGCGGTAGTCGACACAGACAGGCGCCCGCTCGGCCACCTCGTAGTTGGCCAGGTCGGCGGTGGTCATGTCGCCAGCGATGCGGGGATCGGCTTGCACCGCGGCTGCGATGTTCTCTGCTGTTTCGCCGAAGTAGAAGCCGTCGGCACCAGATTTGGCCATGCGCTTCAAGGTGGTTGCGTAGGCCGGGTTACGGACCTGGGTGCCAGCTGCTTTGGCCGTGCAATCAGCGTTGGCGAAGTAGTCGAAAGCGGCAGGATCTTTGAAGAAGAGGCGATCCTCGCAGGAGGGATTGAAGCTGAGAAGCGTGTCGACCAGGTCGCTGGTTCGTTCGGTTAGTTCAAAGCCTTTGCGAGCTTGGGCCGAGGCTGGCTGCATGAGCGAGGTCCAGTTGAGACGGCCATAGCGTTGGTGCACTTCCTCCATGAGCCGGGGCACGCCGGGCACACCGACCGACAGGCCGCTCTGCCAGGCGTTGAAGAATCCCAGACCTTCGAAGCGGGTTTCAAGCGCCGCTGACGGGGCCTTTTCTCTGCCGTCGAAGGTGGTGGTCGTACCGGTTGCAGCGTCGTAGTAGACGATGAACGCCCCACCGCCCAGCCCGCTCGATTGTGGTTCGACAAGGCCAAGCATTGTTTGAGCCACGACCATGGCGTCGGCGACAGTGCCACCCCGTTTCAGGGTTTTGGCCGCGGCGTCGGTGGCGAGTGGATTGGCGGTTACCACCATCTCCCGCTTCGTGGTGCCGTCGTCTCCCCCGGATTTCGGTGTGGCCACCGCCGGGGTCGTCACCGCCAACAGCAGAAGGCTTGCAAGGGCAGCCAAAAGAACGGACATGAGTCGTCGCATTGTTTCTACCTCAGCCCCGCCGCAAAACAATCTAGTTTGCGCGAGGAGAGCGGTCCACTCGTGCGGCGGGTCAGCACGTCGGCGTGTTCACCCGACGCCTCTCCGGATGCCAGGGTGTCGGCCAGGCCGGGAAGCTCTGCAGCAAGATCGGCTCGAGACGCTTCACGCTGGACCGTTCGGCCACCCACTGCACCCTGTGAGCCAAGCACCGAGGTGGCCCCATCCGACTGTCCGGCTTCCACCAGATTCTGGGCCTGCAGCCCAATCTTCGTGATCACGCCATCCAAGCACCGTTGAGCGGCACGAACCGAAGCGGTCAAGGAACGCAGCCTTGCATCATCAGCCGTGCACACATCGACACGTGGTGCTTCAGCGACGAGCTTCTCAACGGCACAAACAAAAGAACGCACACGAACAACCGAACTGCCTTGGGGTATCGGATGACGGTGAGCGGGAGCTCAGAAGATGAGTTTCATCATATCGAACAAATGTTCGCAAAACAACGACACGAGCAGGATTGGTCGGGGGTTAGTCTGGTAGCCATGAGTCTCTCGCTGGACAAGCATCCCTCGTTCGCCGGGCGCAACGGCCCAGTTCTCGTGATCGTGGCCGACGGTGTTGGTGTCGCCCCACCGGCTCCGTCGAACGCGGTGACCGAAGCGGCAACGCCCACGCTCGACGCGCTTGCCACCTCCGATCTGTACTGCGAGCTGGCCGCCCACGGCACGGCCGTCGGCCTTCCATCGGATGAGGATATGGGCAACAGTGAGGTCGGCCACAATGCGCTGGGCGCTGGCCGGATCTTTGAGCAGGGGGCCAAGCTCGTCAACAAAGCCTTGGCCGACGGAAGCCTTTTCGACACCGAGGTATGGAAAGATTCGATTGCAGCGGCTACCAGGGAAACAGCCACCCTCCATTTCCTTGGCCTGCACTCCGATGGCAATGTGCACTCCCACACCGACCATCTCTACAAGATGCTGCGTCACGCCGCGGCCGAAGGTGTGTGCAGCGTGGCCGTGCACATCCTGCACGATGGGCGCGATGTCGACGCCCGGTCAGCCCTCACCTATATAGAGGCAACCGAGGCGGTGTTGGCCGAGATCAACGCCGCCAACCCGGGCTTCAACTATCGGATTGCCTCCGGCGGCGGTCGGATGACGATCACCATGGATCGCTACGAGGCCGATTGGAAGATGGTGAAACAGGGCTACGACACCCATACCCACGGTGTCGGCCGAGGGTTCGCGTCGGCGGCCGAAGCGGTTGAGGCCGCGTATGCCGAGTCCGACGCTGGCGACCAATATCTCGAACCGTTCGTGGTCGTCGACGACGCCGGCGAGCCGGTGGGAAGGATGCACGATGGCGACGCCGTGATCCTGTTCAACTTCCGCGGTGATCGAGCGATCGAGATTTCCCGGGCCTATGAGGAAGACGACTTCAACGTCTTCGATCGTTCCGAGGTTCGCCCCGCCCCCAAGGTGCGTTTCGCCGGGATGCTGCAGTACGACGGTGATCTACAGATCCCCAAGCGCTACCTTGTGGCCCCACCCGTCATCGACCGCACCATGGGCGAGTTCCTCTGCGCCGAAGGCATGCACAGTTTCGCCGTGTCGGAGACGCAGAAGTTTGGGCACGTCACCTACTTCTGGAACGGTAACCGCTCGGGCTACGTCGATGTCGATCTCGAAACCTACGTGGAGATTCCGTCCGACAATGTGGCGTTCAACAAGACGCCGGCCATGAAGGTGCGAGAGATCACCGACGCCACGATCGAACTCCTGCGCTCCGGGCGCTACCAGTTCGGTCGTATCAACTTCCCCAATGGCGACATGGTGGGCCACACCGGCGACCTCGGCGCAACCATCGACGCCATGGCCGTTGTCGACGAGTGCGTTGCTCGCCTGATCGAGGTGATCGACGAACTCGGTGGCGTGCTGATCTACACCGCCGATCACGGCAACGCCGACGTGATGTATAAGGAGAAGGACGGCGTGCGATCGCCGGTTACCTCCCACACCCTCAGCCCTGTCCCTTTCGCCATCCACGACGCCACCTACGACGATGAGTACACGATGTCGCCTCCCGCCGACGCAGGACTCAGCCATGTGGCCGCTACCGTCCTCAACCTTTTGGGCTATCAAGCTCCCGACGACTATCAGCCGAGCCTCCTAGGGTTTGCCTAGGCCGAGCTTTGCAAGGCAGCGTGATGGACACGACGAGCAGTAGGCAACGTGGTGGGACTCATACCACCGGAACCGGCGAAGGAACCCACCGCCATGGAGCGGATCCAGGCTGCGTTCTGGGTCTTTCCCGTGGCCGCTGTATTGGCCGGGGCCGCTGCGTGGCTTCTCGGCTGGCTCAACCCAGCCGCTCTCGCAGCGCTGGTGGCCAGCTCGTGGCCGAGATCATCTGTGAGGAGAAGATCGAATTCTCAACCACGGATAGCGATGGCGACCGTGTGAACCGAACCCGCCGTCAGGATGCGGGGGGCACGGCAGTTCGTTGGTGACGTCCAAGCCGTTGCCAGCGGAATTGCCGGCCGGACGACAGTGATCGTGCCCGCCGACTTCGGCGCGCCGACTTCGGCGCGCCGAGCATGAGACTTCACCATCACGAGATCAGCTGGGAGCTCTCGGTGTGGATTGAAGGCGATGGTCTGCCGACGGGGCGTCGCCGTTTCACCATCCATGTGCTGCCGATAATGGTTTTGGATGATCGGGCGGGAGGGCAGAGCGCCGATGGGTGATCATCTACCGGAGTTGTCGATAGGTCATGTCGTCGATGGCAACGTGATTGCCGAGGTCGGCGGAGTCGTTAGCGGTTACGTTCATCTAGCCCCTGATGACGATCTACAGCCTGGCGAGGAATCTCGTGTGCGCGGCATCCGGATCGAGCTGGGCTATGCCACCGAGGGGAGGGGCGATCTGGATGAAGAGACCGTGGCGAGCGTTGATCTGCCGTCGACTGTTGATGGTGCCGTCAGCGGACACTTCCAACTGACGGTCCCTCCCGACGCTCCAGTCACGTACTACGGCCATCTCTTCGGTCTGGTGTGGGAACTGAGGGCCATTGTCGACATTGAGATGAGGCTCGATCGCTCCGCCTCCTACTCGGTCGTCGTTCTGCCGCAGGGAGGAAGTGTTTGGTAGTTCCGGCAGCCCGAAATGGCCGAAGCCGTTACTCCGACTCGTCTGTTTATCCGTCGTGCCGACAGCATCTAGGATGCGGCAGTTTTGGCCAGCACGGCAATCCGTTCGCTGTTGCCATCGTCCGAGTTCATGAGGGTTTGGACCTCGACGAGGTAGTAGGTGTTGGGCTGAAGGCCGGTCATCGCAAAGCTGTTCTGATTCGCTGCGAGCGGACTGTCGGATCGTGGCTGTCCATCAACGAAAATCGTGTAACCGGCGTTGCCGGCGACATTCGGCCAGTTCACCGCTATCTCGCTGGCGGTGCTGTCGAAGGCGAGGGTTGGGTTGGCGGCAGCGTTGACGTTGGTGCCATCATTGCCTGCTGTCCGGTGGAGCAGGACTGTCGGTGGGCCGGTGGAGCCATCGGCGGCCATCGTGTGGACGGCCAGGAGATAGTTGCGTCCGGGGCCAATGTCGTCCCGGTACGTGAACGACGTTTCGCCCGGCAACGCTATGCGTTCAATCTTTTTCTGGTTGATGAGGTGGTAGCCGGTGCCGGTAGTTGTCGACCAAGTCACGGTTAGGGAAGACGCAGTCTCGGATGAGACCGTGAACGTGGATGGCGGGGCCAGCTCGCCACCCTCGTTCCCCGATCCTCCGGTGGAGGATGCCGTGCCGGTTCGGGTCGTCGTGGTGCTCAGTGCGGTGGTTATGGTGCTCGACGCCTCTGTTGTCGTCGTCGAGCTTGATGGTGCTGTCGTCGTCGTGCTCGATGGGTCAGCGGTTGTCGAGGTCGTACGTCTCGTTGTTTGCCTCGTGGTCAGTGCCCGGGTTGTTGTGGTTCGTCTCGTGGTCGCGGTGGTGGATGGGGTGGTCGTGGATGAGGTGGCCGTGGATGCGCTGATCGTGGATGCGCTTGTAGTCGGCCTCGGCTCGCTGCTGGTGGTTGTGCTGCTGGACGCGATTGTCGTGGCCGGGGCCTCGGTGGTCGGGGTGGTCGTCGACGTGGTTGTGAGCGGGGCAGCTACCTCGACGTCTGCCGACGCTGCGGCCTGAGCTGCCGCTTCCTTGATCGGGTCCGATGATGCTGGTACGACGAGTAGGCCCCCAACAACACAGGCGGCGAAACCTCCAACCAAGAGCTGTAGGCGACTGTCGACATCCAGCACTCCGCCTAGTGTCCAGAGCGGTGGTGTGTTGGTTTCGAGCTCGCTCAACAACGAGGTTCGCCAGAGGTTGAACGTCTCGGGCATTTCTGCCGGTGGGTCGTCGAGCCAGATCGATAGCTTTGCCGCCATCGTTGGCAGCGAGCTCGACGCGGCGAGGAGGTCGGACCAGGAATCGTCGGCGGTCGGTCGCTTCCCGCAGATGTGTTCGGCCACGGTCTCACTGGCATCGACGAGTAGTGCTGCGGTGCCTTTCGGCACGAAGGGCGGCTTGGAGTTCCCCCACGAAGCGCCCGAGCTTCGAGGCTTGGGCGCGCCAACGCTCAGGGACTCGATAAGTTTCCGGAGCTCCACGACATCGACCTGCCGACGCTCCGCTGTTTCCCACCTACTCATCGGTTACTCTCCGTAACCACCCGGCCACCGCAACGAAGAGCCTAGTACAAACAACCGTCAACGTTCATGCAGGCTGACGAATCAACCTGCATCGGGCGCCTACTAATTCATCGCTGCTGGCGGTCTCGTGCGGCTAGCGTGAGGGGGTGTCTGGGTCTGAGGGAACAGCGGTCATAACCGCCAAAGCGCTGACGAAGCGCTTCGGCGACTTTGAAGCGGTCAAGGGAACCGATTTCGAGGTGCGAGCCGGCGAGGCCTTCGGCTTTCTTGGGCCGAACGGTGCGGGAAAGTCGTCGACGATGCGCATGATCGGCGCAGTCTCACCGGTTACCAGCGGAGAACTCCGCATCTTCGGTCTCGATCCTGCCGATGATGGTCGAAAGATTCGAGCCCGTCTCGGGGTGGTTCCTCAACAAGACGAACTCGACGAGTTCCTGACCGTGAAAGACAACCTCGTCATCTATGGCCGCTACTTTGACATCCCACTGAAAGCGTGCCGGGAAAAGGCGATGGAGCTGCTTGAGTTCGTACAGCTGGCCGATCGAGCCGACAGCAAGGTTCAGCCCTTGTCCGGAGGTATGAAGCGCAGGGTCACGATCGCCCGATCGTTGATGAGCGACCCCGAGATTCTGCTGCTCGATGAACCGACCACCGGTCTCGATCCGCAAGCTCGCCACGTACTGTGGGACCGTCTCTACCGTCTCAAGCAGCAGGGTGTCACGCTCGTTCTCACCACCCACTACATGGATGAGGCCGAGCAGCTCTGTGACCGCCTGGTCGTGATGGACCAGGGTGAGATCGCAGCCGAAGGATCACCGGCCGAGCTGATCCGAACCCATTCTCCACGCGAGGTTCTCGAGCTACGGTTCCCTGCTGGCACCAACGCCGAACATGCACCCAAGGTCGAGGGGGTAGGGGCCCGCCAAGAGGTGTTGCCCGACCGCATTCTGATTTACGCCGACGATGGTGAGGCTGCCTTGTCGGAAGTCCATCGTCGCCAGGCTGTGCCTGAATCCGCTCTTGTCCGGCGCAGCACGCTCGAAGATGTCTTCCTCCGCCTCACCGGCCGGACGTTGGTTGAATGAGCGGTGTGGTGACGCAACGATGATGGGATTGAGCACACCTCCGGCCGTCAGGGTTTGGGAACACCAGTTGATCCTTTACCGGAGAATCTGGGCCTCGAACGTCGTGGTCTCTATCGTGCGCCCGCTGCTCTACGTGTTGGGTATGGGACTCGGGGTTGGTGGCCTGGTCGACGACGGTCCCCGAGCAGACGAGGTGCTCGACGGCCTCACCTATTTCCAGTTCTTCGCGCCAGCCATGATCGCCACCACCGCCATGATGGTGCTGGTCAACGATTCGTTATGGCCGATACGCGGTGGCTTCCTGTGGAATCGCACCTTCTTTTCTCAGGCCGCCTCCCCGATTTCTCCCGGCGAGATTGTTGGTGGTGTGGCCTTGTGGCATCTGACCAAGGGTCTGCTGTCCTCGGTTGGGGTGGCTGTGGTGCTGGCCTTGTTTCCCTCGACTCGAACCTGGGGCCTGATCCCCGCTGTCGGTGTTGGCGCCCTAACCGGTGTCGCCTTCGCCGCCCCGCTTACCACCTGGGCTGCTTGGCGAGAAACCGATCTGTCGTTTCCTAACATCAACCGGTTCGTGATCGTGCCCATGTTCTTGTTCAGCGGCGCCTTCTACCCCATCAGCCAGCTGCCGACCTGGCTCCAATGGTTTAGCCGGATCACGCCCGTATGGCATGGTGTTGAGCTGTGTCGGGGCGCTGTCTACGGAGGTCTCAGCCTCGGTGATGTGGTCGTGCACGTCGTCTATCTGCTGGCCTGGGCCGGTGTTGGCTGGGTGCTGGCCCGCAAGGTCTTCGCCGACAGGTTGGGGAACTGAGCATCGTGGAACTCCTCAACAATCATCGCCCCCCGATTACCGCCGGCCTGATCCCGCCGTCCTTGCGTGACGCCCGCCGCCCGCACCGCGTGTTGGAACGGCACTGGTTCGTCAGCCGAAGCGGCTTCTTCTGGATTCTGCTCGGCGGCTTCTTCGAACCCTTCTTCTATCTGGTGTCGACCCAACTCGGGTTCGGTTCGCTCATCGATGACGTGGAGGTCGGTGGCGAGCTCGTGTCCTACGTCCACTTCGTTGCTCCGGCCTTGCTTGCTGCCTCGGCCATGAACGGAGCGATGTACGAGACGATGAACGTGTTCTTCCGCATGACGTTCGACAAGACGTACTCGTCGATGCTGGCCACCCCGATGACAGCGGGTGACGTGGTGTTGGGCGACGTATTCTGGGCCACTATTCGAGGCGGCCTCTACTCGGCTGCTTTCCTGGTCGTGATGGCGGTGCTCGGGATGACGTCGTCGTGGTGGGGCCTGCTGCTGTTGCCCGCGTCACTCCTTGTCTCGTTTGCCTTCGCCGGGGTTGGTATGGCGATCGCCACCTTCATCCGTTCGATCGAAGACTTTGAGTATGTGCCGACGGCGATGTTGCCGATGTTCCTTTTCTCGGCCACCTTCTTTCCCGCCTCGAGCTATGGCCGGTTCGAGTGGGTCCTCAACTTCAGCCCGCTGTACCACGGTGTAGCCTTGCTGCGCGCCCTCAACCTGGGCCAGTTCCCACCGTCGATC
Source organism: uncultured Acidimicrobiales bacterium (assembly GCA_937922045.1). Lineage (GTDB taxonomy): Bacteria > Actinomycetota > Acidimicrobiia > Acidimicrobiales > SZUA-35 > JAHELU01. The sequence continues at coordinate 49,280 of CAKZXA010000050.1, forward strand.
TTCACCCACGTGGTCGTCTTGTTCGCCTTGGCCGGGTTGAGCATCGTGTTGTCGGCCCACCGCATCGAGCGGGCCTTATTGGGTTAACTGTTGAAGTAGCCGTCGAGCTCGTTGCTGCGTCAGCCGCCGTAATGGTCGAGCTGGACCTGGCCAGCCCGGATCTCGCTAGCGGCCCGTTGGGCGTCGGCGATTGCGGCCTCCAACCGATCGGCCACCTGATCGGGGCCGATCCCGAAGTCGGTGTCGTCGATCAAGCTTTGGAGCCGCGACGCTGAACGCCAGGCCGCATAGCGCGACCATTCGGTATAGAGAGCGGCTGGGTCGTCGACGGCGATCAGATCAGCCGAGCGACTTTGATCATCGAGCCACGGATCGACCGCAACATAACCGTTGACCATGGTGACGCGTTCACCCGCGCTCTCCATCGGTCCGGCGCGGTGAACGACCATGTCGCCGTGAAGGGCGATGGCCCAACCCGCTCCGGCAAACGTTGGAGCCACGACCCGATGCGGCGGCGGCGTTTCGCCCCGATCGGCCAACTCGGCGGCCTCTTGTTTCGTCCCGAGGAAGTACTCGAACCGGCCACCGTCGACCGTGGCGGGATCGGTCACCATGAGGACATAGTCGAGCGGGAGGGTGTCGTGGTGCCACTTGTCGATCCCTTTCTGCAACGTGGCTGGCGCATAGTTGATGTGGCCGAGCTGGGTCGGCATGGCATGGGGCGCAACCGGAAGACCGTAGATCGCCGAGAGGTGCTCGGCCACCTCCTGGCTCAAACACAGATCGCGAAGCCACCGCGAGCGGTAGCAACCGCCTCGGACTACCCGCTCGATGCGCTCGCCCGCAGGCTTGATGAAGGTGTCCAGCCGACGAGCGGTTTCTGCCATCACGTCAGCTCCTTCATCGCTCAGCAACCGGAAGGGGCTGGAGGCAGCAACCGGGGTTGCTTTGTCGGCGATCTCCTCGGTCGCATACCCAAGGTCGGTGAGCAGAACGATCTCGCCGGGGGTTTCCAAGGCGAGATGAAGGTTCGGATCGAAGGGTGGCTCGTCGTCCAACCATGTGTACCCGGGAGGCTGGGACTCAGGAAAGGGCATGACCAGGTGGCGGGGAGCGGTAGTGCGCTGCATCGCTTCAGTATCGCAGCCAGACTGGCCAGACGAGAGCCCGACCTCATAGCCTGGCCACCATGAGTAACTCGACTTCAGGCGATTCGCCCGCTCCGATAACCAACCGACTCACCGAAATGTTGGGGGTTGACTACCCGATCGTGCAAGCGCCGATGGGCTGGATTGCGCGCAGCCAGCTAGCGTCGGCGGTGTCGAACGCCGGAGGTATGGGGATCATCGAAACGTCGTCGGGCGAACTCGATGCCATCAAGGGCGAGATCGCCAAGATGCGTGATCTCACCGACAAGCCTTTCGGCGTGAACATAGCGCAAGCCTTTGTGCGCGATCCCGGCATCGTCGACTTCGTCATCGACCAGGGTGTTCGGTTCGTGACCACCTCGGCCGGGAATCCTCAGGCCTATACCTCCCAGCTCAAGGAGGCCGGGCTCACCGTCTTCCACGTCGTTCCAACCCTGCGGGGGGCGATCAAGGCGGTTGAGGCTGGGGTCGACGGACTTGTGGTCGAAGGGGGCGAGGGTGGTGGGTTCAAAAACCCCGACCCGGTAGCGCTCATGGTGCTGCTGCCTCTGATCCGTTCGAAGGTGGACGTCCCGATCGTCGCCGCTGGCGGCATTGTCGATGGGTCGACGATGGCCGCGGCCTTCGCCCTAGGGGCCGAAGGAGTGCAGATGGGCACCCGCATGGTGTCGGCAGCCGAGAGCCCGGTGCACGAGAACTGGAAACAAGCCATCGTCGAGAGTGCGGAAACCGACACAGTGTTCTTGAACCAGCGTCATTCGCCCGCCCTCCGAGCCTTGAAGACGGAGCGAACGGTGGAGCTTCAGTTCGCTGAACACAATGTTTTCGGCGACTTCGGCAACCCGCTTGATCTCTACTTTGGCGGCGACATGGAAGCAGCCATAGCGCTCAGTGGTCAGGTTGCAGGCCGTATTGACGAGGTGCGCCCCGTGGCCGACATCCTCACCGACACCATGGCCGGCTTCCACGCTTCCGTCGCCGACCTCGCCACCCGGTATTCCTAGAGCGACGAGTCCGAACCGTGTTTCGCTGTTCCCACGCGTCGAAAACGACGCGTGGGAACAGCAAAAACCGTGAACCGCGAGCCGCGCCCTAGTGCCGATGCGTGGGGGCGTGGCTATGCCCATGGGCGTAGTGATCGGCGAGGGTGTCGGGGGTCAGGGTCGCCCGACCGAAATCGCCGCTCAGGTCGCGCCATACGGTGTGCACATGGTTCGCGTTCCGAGCGGTGTTGTCGTACTCGACCAGCAGATCGGCTCCCTGCACCCGGTAGTAGTGGGGCTCGCCGGGCTCGATCGACCCGGCCCACAGAAACGAGAGCTCGTCGAGCTGTTGCCCATCGATGCGCTCCATCTGCTCATCGGCCAACTCGTCGGGGAGCCGGTTGAGATAGACCGACAGGAGCGCCCGCAGGATCTCGGTCTGGTCGGCACTGAAACCACCAGCCGATGTTCCCTTCGGCTGTGTGGTGAAGGCCAACGCCTTCTGGTGGGCGGCGGTAAGACCCATACCTTCTTCTGCCGACCACTGGGCCGACTGCAGGAACGAGTCGATCGATTCCTCAAAACGACCACGCCACACATAGGGAAGGCCGAGCATCTCGTCACCGTCGTGGAGTTCGGTTCGGTTCGCCGTCACGAGGTCGGTGGGCGGAACCTCTGAGATCAGGGATTCGCTCCTCTGAGCGTTGTCTAGGGATCGAACCAGTTCTCGACCCAGATCTTCGGCTCCGGCCAGCGGGCGGTGAGGATGAGGTCCGAGCAGGGGAGCGGAAGCCGGGTCAGCCCCAAAGAACAGTGGTGTCGTCGACACCAGCTCACCGTCGACGATGGTGTAATTGAGCGAGATGTGATGGCCACCAAAACGCCAGCCCCACGTAGCGGCGCCCGTAGCGCCAGGATCGCCAAAGATCGCAATCCAATACAGCAGTGGGTCTCGACCTCGTTCCCGTTCGTAGCTGACCGACCATCCCTCTACCCAGTCGAGCACGTTCTCTAGGCCGATGATGGCGGCCGCGGTCACGTACCCCGCCTCCGAAAGGCCGGTCGAGACCAGACGATGTGTCAATCGATGCTGAGTCGACGACATGGCAGCGAGCGGCAAGCCACCATGATCCGTTGGGGTATAGAACCACCGTTGGCGCTCGTCGTCGCCGAGAGGCCAGCTGGCGGCGGCCCGCTGATCGGCATCGAGAGAATCGAGCAAGGCGAGGGCGGCGTCGGCCATACGGGTGGCCACCTCACGGCGAGAGGGTCCGGTCGTCGAGGTCATGGCTAGTCTCCCGGTCTGTGGAGGCCGAAGATCAGGTCGGGGTCGCCCGGCGTCCAGGTGTTGTGAACCTGGGATCGTCCACCGACATCGCGAGTGCGAGCGAGGAGTGATCGTCCAAGTACGAGGCGCCCTGGCTCCCACGTGTTCAAGGCCTCGGGAACCGACTCGGCCTCCACGTCACGCAGGGCGTCGGCCAGCGCCCAGCCATCATCGGCAGCTTTCGCCGACCCTGCCGCGGCGTGAGGACGAGCGGCAAAAGCAGCGTCGCCCAGCAGGCAGACCCGACCGAAGGCGACGCGTTCAACCTCGATGTCGTACACGACCTGGAGGAAGAGGTCTTCGGTGCGGGCCACAATCTCAGCGATCGGAGCCGGCAACCGTGCAGCGGCGACAGCTCGGGCTTCGGCCTCGTGGTGGCTAGCCACCGCCCCCGGCGGCACGGAGAGCTCCCGATGGTTTCCCGAGCGGTCGGTGAGGAGATCGGTGAGATCATCGGACCCGAGGTAGTTCCGATACCACACGAAGTTGATGAGCCGTTGGCCAGGCTCCACCGATCCGTCGAGGCCGGGGATCGGGTACACGAGGATATGGCTGTTGGCGTAGACATAGTAGGTGATGGCATCGGTGAGCTTGGTCGCCAGATCCGCTGGCAACTCGGCTTCGGGGACCATGCCTCGCCAGGCCACATACCCGGCGTAGTTCGACGAGGTATTCGGCTGTAACCACGAGCGGGCTGACGAGCCAACCCCGTCGGCGCAGACCAGCAGGTCAGCGGTGGCCGAGGAGCCGTCGCTCGCCGTGTTGCCCGAGCCTTCGCTCGTGTCGTTGAATTGCACGGTGACCGCATCGTCGCTCTGGTCGAACCCCGTCATTTCATGACCAAGCCGGTAGTCGCCACCGCCGGCATGCCAATGGGCCAGCAGCCGCCGATAGACGGTGTTCCAGGAGGAGAACAGATACCGGTGTTTCGCATCGTGGGCCACCGACCCATCACGCCTCAGATAGCGGATGTGGTCGGTGGCGATGCTCAGTTCCGGCAAGGAGACAGCGGCCCGTTCCACCAGATACCGGGAGGTAGCGGACAGAAAGCCGATGCCGGCGCCTCGCTGTTCGAGTTCGGCCACCGACCGTTCGTACACGGTGACGTCATGACCCTCGTCTCGCAGGAGACAGGCCGCGGTCAGGCCTCCGATCGAGCCGCCGACGACGGCTACCGACAGCGTCACCGCTTACGGCTGCCCGAAGGTTGCGATCTTGTCGACCTTGCACTCGAACAGGGTCCGGCGCTCTTCGATCGAGGGGTCACGCAGGCCGTACTCGTCGCCCTCGCCGATGTACTTCTGCCAGATCCGGTTGAGCTGGTCGGTGACCCATTGGCCGTCGGCGGGATCGTCCTCGGAGATTTCACGTTCGACGGTGACTTTCAAGCTCATCCAGTGGTACATGTTCTCCGGGTTCATCAGCAGGATGCTGATCTGGCCGTTGGCTCGGATCCATCCGGTCTTTTTGCGCTGGTCGGCTACGTTGACCAGAACCTTGTCACCCTCGTAGTCGAACCACATGGGTGTCAGGTTCGGGCGCCCGTCGCCACCCATCACGGCCATCACGCAGGCGATGGGCTTGTCCATCAGCTGCTTGTAGGTCTCGTCGAGATCGCTGATCGAGTTGATCTCATCTTTCGAACCGACCGAGAACTGGTTTGGTTGCAGACCGTTGGCGACGTCGAGAAACTTTGCTACTTGAACCATTGTTGATCTTCCCCTAGTTAGTTGAGGGCCGCTAGCCCCTGGTCATATGCAAAAGGTGCCGGTAGTCGCTTGGATCGATGCGGGCGTCGATCAGGCGGGGCTGCTCCCAACCGGTTGTGAGCAGCTGGCCCAACTCGTCGGCCGTGTCGACCCGGTGCCCGTGGACACCGCTTGCCGTAGCGATAGTAGCGAAATCGGTGGGCCGGAACCGAATAGCGTCGTCGCCGCCATGATCGGGACCGGTTTGTTTCGCTTCGATGAGGCTCAGAGCTGCATCGTTGAACACCACGATTGTGATGGGGAGATTGAGCCGGGCGATCGTTTCCAGCTCGGCCATCACCATCGCCATACCACCGTCGCCGGTGAAGGCGAGGACCGGACGTTGGGGTCGGGCCAAGGCAGCGCCGATAGCGGCCGGAATCGAGAAGCCCATGGTGGCCAGGCCATTACTGATCAGCACCTCGAACGGGGCGCTCGCCTCCCAAAAGGGCATGATCGACAGGAAGTGGGCTCCGGCATCAACCGTGATCGTCGGTGGCGTGTCGTAGCCGTCGACCGACCGGGTCGAGGCCAGGGCGGTTTCGACCAGGTCGACCGGGCCGAAACGTGGAGTCGGTTCGGGTCGGAGCCGAGACCGAGCGTCTCGGTTAAAGATGGCTCCTGCATCAGCATCCCATGCCGGTTTCCAGCCGCTTACCGCCAGACCTTCCGCCAGCGCCTTCAACGAGACTGCCGGGTCGGCGGAGACCATCACGGTGGTGGGGAGGAAGTCGTCGATGGGGCTTGCCGTGCTGAGGGAAACGACCGGAACGTCGTGGCGCCAAGGCCGGGGGATTGGCTCAACAGTGTCGAGCCCAACGGTGAGGATCAGATCGGCGGCCGCGAGCACAGGTTCTTCGACGGAGGCATTGGTATAGATGCCGGCGTGGAGGACAGAATCGGTTGGCACCGTGCCGATGGCCTGGTAGGTGCTCAGCACCGGACAGCCGAGCGCCTCGAGGGCGGTGCGGATCCGAGGGCCGTTGCGATGATCGTTGGCGGCCGCCTCCATACCGATGATGACGAGAGGGTTCCTGGCGCCAGCCACCAGCTCGATCGCCTCGTTCAGTTTCTCGGACAGTTTCTCGCTTAGGGTCCCGCTTAGGGTCTCGTCTAGATCGACGGGCCTGAGGCCACCATCGGTGTCTCCGGATGCGTCGTAGTCGAAATGGACTGCTCCGTAGGGCCATTGGTGCGCAGCATCGGCGGTGGCTTCAAGAACCTCGTTCGCTTGGGCATCGCTGGCCGCCACCGACACCTTGGTAACGGGGGCGAACAGGGCCCGCTGGTCGATCCGTTGATGCGAAACCGTGGCTGCGTCGCGAGATGCGACGGTGTCGGTCACCGCGATCAGCGGGTAGCGGTCGAGGGTGGCCTGGGCGATGCCGTTGACGGCCGACGTCGCCCCGGGGCCGCGGGTGACAACAACACCGGTCGGCGCCCTGGTCAAGAGCCCGTAGGTTCCAGCCATGATCGCGCATGCGCCCTCGGAGTGGGCGAGGACGAATCGCATGCCGAGGCTGGTAGCGGCGCCGACGAGATCGAGGTTGGGTCCGCCTCCGGGGAGTCCGAACAAGGTGTCGTTGCGGTCGGCCAGGAGTTGGGCCAAACGTTGAGCCAGTGCTGTTTGGGCTGTCATCGGAACCAGAGGGTACTCTTGCGCCGATGAGACCGTCCATCCGTCCGATGCCTTCGTCGTCGGCGGGAGGTCAAGGGCAGGTAGGGAATCAGCAGGCGGATAGTCCACAGCCTCGTCTGGTGGCCGCCATCGTGGTCGCTACGGTGTCGACCGTCTACCCCGGGTTTCTCATCGGTGCCCTTTCGGTGCAAGTGGCCGCCGAGTTCGGGGTGAGCGAGGCCCGCTACGGCTGGGGTCTTGGCGGCTTCTTCCTGGCCGCGACCGCAGGTTCGATGATACTCGGGCGCTTGGTGCAACGAATCGGGCCCCGCCGCCAGATCATGACCGCCCTCTGTGTCACCGCCACGATGCAGATTGTGATCGCCACCTTGGCCTCGACCTGGACCCATGTGGTACTCGCCTTGCTCGTGGCCGGGCTGGCCAATGCGGCCAACCAGACAGCGGTAAACCTCGCCCTCACCCAGGCCAAGCTGCCGCGTCTTGGCCTAGCCATCGCCTTCAAGCAGTCGGGCATGCCGTCGGCCTCCTTGCTGAGCGGCCTGATGGTGCCGATCCTGGCCCTCACCTTTGGCTGGCGATGGGCTTATGTCGTTGGCGCAGTCTTGTCGGTTGTTGCCGTGTTCGCCGTCAAGTCTCTGGTGCCAGATCCCCACCCCGCCCGAGCGGCCGAACGGCGCCAACCGATCCGGCCGGTGTCGACCAGATTCGACCTGCTGGTAGCAGCGGCCGTGGGTAGTTTCTTGGCCTTCGCCGCCGGCGCGCTGAACGCCTGGCTCGTCGGCTCCGGCGTCGACGCCGGGCTAGGGGAGGGCACGGCCGGGCTGATGCTGAGTGTGGGTGCGGCCTGCGGGATCGCTCTGCGATTGGCGTCGGGCACCCAGGTAGACACGATGACGGTGCGCCCATTCCTGGTCGCTGGGCTCATGGTCTTGGTCGGGGCCGTCGGGTTTGCCCTACTCGCCATTCGCTCGCCAGGAGCCCATGTTGCGGCCACCTTGCTGGCCTTCGTCGGCGGCTGGGTTTGGCCGGTCTTCACCAACTACGGCATCGTCCGCACCAACGCAGCGGCAGCCGGGTCGGCCACCGGGATCACCCAGATGGGTGTCTACATCGGTGTCTTCTCGTCACCCTTGCTCACGGGCTGGATCATCGAGACCTATGGCTACTCCACAATGTGGCTGGTGGTGGCGGCCACGGTGCTGGTCGGTTCAGCGCTCTCACTCAGCGTGCGCAACCGGTTTTAGTGCGCAACCGGTTTTAGCGGCAGTGAGCGGAGGCTTCGGAGGCTGATGTCAAGGATTCGCCAGGTGACAGGTGCAACATGTGGGTGCAATAGCCGAGAATCGATTCGTGGTTTTGACGGCTAGGCCCGGGCCGAGAACCATAAGAGCATGTCCTCTCCCATGGATGATGTAACCGTCATCGAAGTTACTAGCTATGTGGCAGCTCCTAGCGCTGGAGCGATCCTGGCCGATCTCGGCGCCAACGTCATCCGTATCGAGCCTCTCGCTGGCGACCCATGGCGCAATCAGGGCCGTCGCCCGAAGCTCGATGATCCGATGAAGGGCTTCGATTTTCAGTTCACGGTGAGCAATCGGGGTAAGCGGTCGGTGGCCGTTGATCTCACCACTGAGGCTGGGGCGGCCCTCGTGCAAGGCCTGGTGGCCAAGGCCCAGGTGTTCATGTGCAACCTGCTCGTCCATCGACAGGAGCGGTTCGGTCTCGATCCGGCGTCTCTGCACGCAATCAATCCAACCCTGGTCCACGCCACCCTCACCGGCTACGGAACCACCGGTCCCGAGGCTTGGCGTCCCGGCTATGACGTCACCGCTTTCTTCGCCCGTTCAGGGTTGACCGACGCATCGCGTGAAGGGGTTGAAGGGGTCGCACCGCTGCCCCGTCCGGCCCAGGGTGACCACACCACAGGGCTCGCCTTCTTCGGCGCCATCATGGCTGCTCTGCGCCATGCCGAGCGCAGCGGTGAGGGACAGGTGGTGGAGACATCGCTCTACGAGGCTGCGGTATGGACGCAGGCTTGCGACTTTTCCATCACGGCAATGGACGGGGCCCCGGTGAACCCCCGGCCGCGGGAACAGGCAGTGATCGCCACGAACAACCGCTTCCGTTGTGGCGACGGCAAATGGCTCGTTATCACGATGCCAAACCCATCGAGCTGGCCGAAACTGTGTCAGGTGCTGGGCAAGGACGAATGGGCGGACGACGAGCGGTTCATCGATCTGCGAAGCCGGTTCCGCAACATGGCCGAAATCGTGGCTGGCATCGACGAGGTCTTGGCCACCCGCTCTCGAGATGAGTGGGGCGAGATCTTCGATGCTGAGCGGATCATTTGGGGGCCCGTGATGGGCCTCGACGAGGTGGCTTCCGACGCTCAGGCCGAAGCGCTTGGTCTTTTCCCGGAGATCGAAGGAACCGAGGTTGGCACCATTCGTTCGGTTCGCGCCCCGATGCGCATTCATGATACAGACGTCGGCCCTCGTGGCCCGGCGCCAGACCTCGGCGAACATACCGCTGAGGTTCTGGCTGAGTTCGGCCTGGACGAGGACCTCGACCGGCTGTCATCCGAAGGCATTGTCGGCCTGGGCTAGCCGATCGGCAGGGCAGACCTCGATGACCACATGACAGTTCGAAGTTTGATGCGTTGGCGTTCCAGCCACATCGCCGCGAGCACCCTGCTCAAAGCAGGGATCGCGCTGGCCTTCGCTGTCCCAATCATTGCGCTGGTGAGTTGGTCGAGTCTCAGCGGCGACCGAGGCGTCGCGATCGGGTCGGGTTGCCTTGACCTTGGTGCTGACCAGATCGACTTTGGTGGTGTCACCGACGATGACTGGCGTACGTGGACGGGTACCCGGATCAACTCTGTTTCCGACGCAAAACACCTTGAGGTTCAACAACCATCAGGCGGGGCCGTTTTGCGGCAGCAGTTCGTGCCGTCGAGCGAGGGCAGTGCTCGCGTCGTCGTGAGAGGAGACCTGCTTCCAACGCGAACCTACACGATGAGACAGGAGGTCTACCTGGAACCCGGTTTCGACTGGGGGCGCACCAAAGAGACCGGTAAGCTCGGTTTTGGTCTTGGTGGGGGTACGGCGAGCAGTGGCGGTCAGCTGGACCCCGCCGGCTTCACCGCTCGCTTCGCCTGGCGAGGAAGCGGTGACGGCACTGCTCGTATCGTCATCTACTCCTACGCCGCCGACCGCTCTCAGAACCTGCCGTACGGCGACGACTATGCTTTCGACGACTTCACTGCGCCGATCGGTCGCTGGTTCACCCTCGAGATGGAAGTCACCGCCAACTCAGCGGTTGGACAAGCCGATGGGCGCATTCGGGCCTGGGCCGATGGCCAACTCGCGCTCGACCAAGATGGAATCATCTGGCAAGACACCGAAGGCCCACCCAACGTCGACCGATTCATCTACTCGACCTTCCATGGTGGCAGCGGCTGGGACTGGGCTCCCGAGTCCACTTCCTACGCACAATTCCGAAACGTCTGCTGGAACGCCATTGCTGGCGAGTGAGCACCCTGCCCGTGCTAGTGAGACGGTAGTGAGCCACGAGTTCCGCTGGTGAGCGCCCCGTGATTCATAGCTCGCCCCGGCTCTACAACATGGTGCGCTAGGACGTTAGTGGTCTCAATGTTGTTTGGGATCCTACATCCACGACACCTATCCATCGAACAACACAAACCAAGACCACAACCTCTATATCAACGCAGGTGGTGGCGGTGGTTTGATCAAGGGCGACAACCTGCTGGTAGATCCAATGCCCGACGCCTGGTATCTTGCCCAGAACGCTGTCGTTGCCGACTACGGCCATGGCGCTGCCGGATTGGTAGCCCCGGCCTCCTGCGGGTGACTTGGTGACCGTTCTGAATAGGTCACTTGGTATGTGACGGTTGTGCGACGGGGGTACACAGCGGTAAACGATTTCGGCGGTCCCAGACGTGTGGGTGGCGTGAGTGGAAGAATCGAGACGATGACTGATCCTCCGGCAGCCCAAGTATCCGGTGGTGAGATCGACGCAGGAAGTATCGCCATCCCAGCCTTTGATGCCTTTTATCGTCGCGAGCTGCCAGCGATGATCGCCCTTGCCACGGCTATAACGGGCGGCACCAGTGTGGCCGAGGACATCGCCCAGGATGCCCTCGTCCAGGCCTACAAACAGTGGGACCAGATCGGGCGCTATGACAAGCCCGGCGCCTGGTTGCGGCGGGTTACGATCAACCTTTCCTTGTCCCGGCGGCGAACCGCTGGAGCCGAACTGCGGGCGAAGCTGAGGCTGAAACGCTCTCCAACGATTGAGCCTCATCCCCGCTATGACGACATGTGGGCTGCCGTTGCCAAACTGCCTGGCAATCAACGAGCGGCAGTGGCCCTCCATTATCTCGAGGACCGATCGGTCGCAGAGCTGGCCGCCATCCTCGACTGCGCCGAATCTACCGCACGAGTTCACCTTCACCGGGGCCGAGCTGCCCTGGCCACGCTCCTGGAAGGAGTCGGATCATGAACGAGCTATCCCCTGAAGCCCAAGCCCTCTCACCCGAAACCGAAGAGTACGTCAAGAAGGCGTTCGACGACCTGAGCCGAAGATCTGGCTACGCGGCCGCCAAACTCCAACCGTCGCCCCGGCCTCGCCGTCCGCTCCTGCCGGCCTTGGCCTTTGTTGCCGCTACCGCGGTCGCCGGCGTGACCGCCTGGCAACTCGCCCCTTCGAGCGATACCGGTATCGACACCACATCCTCGGCCACCACTACTGAGGGCACAGCGAGCAATGGTGATGGCACCGCCAGCGACGGTGGCAGCATCGCGTCGAGATCAGGCGACGAGCTAGAGGCCTCCGATGCCGTCGGGCCGGTGGATACTGGTGATTCCGATTCGGACGAGCTCGCGACCGAAGGTCGTCTGCGGGTGGCGACCGAAGCGGTACGGGCAGATGCCAATGATCCGTTCCTCAACGTTCGATCCGACGCCGGATCGAGTGCCGACCTCGTGGCCAAATTGCCTCCTACCTATCGGGGCCTTCGAGCCACCGGTGAACAGGAGGTGACCGCTGACGGGGCCACGTGGATCGAGGTCGAGATGCTGCACCCCGTTGCCTACTCCGGTTCGGTTAGCTTCGACGCCAATCCCGTCGGCTGGCTAAATGCTGGTTTGACCGAGCCCTTGGTCGACGGCATTGGTGTTGGTCTTGACGAGGTGCCCGGTTGCACCGCTCCCGCCTCCTCGCCGTCATCGGGTTCTCAGCTCGCTGGCAGCGGCTACGTCTTTGGGCTGGAGAGCGCCAGATTGGCGGATGATTGTGTGCGGGTCGTCCTCACCATCGGTGAAGGGCAGGCCGCCTACGCATGGGACTCGGTCACCGCTGGCACCGCGCCGGCTGCGTCGTTGCCTGCGATTCAGATCATGTCGAGCGGTGGGTTGGGTGTTGTCGTCGACCTCGGTTCGGTGACGTCAGCCTGGCCACAGGCCACGGAGACAGGCGGCGGCGTGTATGTCGTTCGTGCTGCCGATGGCAACCTCGACCTTGTATCGCCGCTTCCGGTCAGGTCGGCCACGGTTACGGCGCTGCCGGAGATCGGCGTGGTGGTCATCGATCTTGCCGTCGCCGGCTCCGCTCCTCTCGCCGATGACGGCATCGTTCTCACCGAGGAGCCGAGAGCGAGCGCCGGTTCGGTCACGGTGCTTGGCCTCGCCCGACCGTTCGAGGCCCTCCTCGGTATTTCGATCGAAGATGCTTCTGGTCAGTCGGTGGAAGCGACCTATAGCGGCAGCACGTTCCTGGGAACGATGACCACCGATACCTACGCGGTTGGCACCACCGACTGGACAACGGCTTGGGGAAGCTTTGCGGTCGAGGCCAAGGGACTAGACCCTGGCGACTATGTAATGTTGCTCGATGAGGAGGGCGGTCAGGACGATCCGGACCCTGTTCGTGTGCCGTTCAGCATCGCCGAAGCGGCAGATGCTGCCCCTTTGGTGCCGTCAGACGACGAGCAGAAGACGGCGTCGGCGTTTGTTCGCTTCGCCCAAGGTGGATCCACCGACGGTGTCCCATTCGCCGACGAGGTGATCTTGGCGCTTGGGCCTGAACAGCACAAGACCCTGACCGCCAGCAACCTCGCCGATCGAGATGCGTGGGTCGTCGATGTTGACGGCTTCGCCGAGTTTGCCGGTCCCTTTGATCTCCTGGCCCCGCCGAGCGATGGTCGAATCAGGGTGAGCCGAGGTGAGATCAACCACTGCGCCGGACCGCCTCGGGACTGGCCGAGCGATTGGGATCGCCTGACCCAGGTAAACATCGAACCGATTGGGATCGATAGCTGCATCCCTTGGTACGGCCTGAGCCTGTTCCTCAACCCTGCCGGCGAGATCGAGGTTGTGGTGCTCGACCTGTTTGGTCCTTAGCATCGCCCTCGGCGAGAGCTGTACTTAACAAATTGTGGTGAGGAAAGTTGATAATGGGGTACTCAACTATGTAGCATGGGAGACGCTGATCTGGTACAACAGCAGTGTCCCCCTCATAGAGATCCTTGAAATCAGGGATCTACCTCGTTATTTAGGAGCAAAGATCAACCATGGCAAAAGCCGTTGGCATCGACCTAGGAACCACAAACTCAGTTGTCGCCGTGCTCGAAGCTGGCGACCCCACCGTTATCCCCAACGCTGAAGGCGGCCGGACCACTCCCTCGGTCGTCGCCTTCGCCAAGGACGGCGGCGAAATCATGGTTGGTGAGGTGGCCAAACGTCAGGCCATCACCAACCCCGATCGCACCATCCGTTCGGTCAAGCGCCACATGGGCACCAAGTGGACTACCGACATCGACGGTAAGGCCTATACCTCTCAGGAGATCAGTGCCCGCACGCTGATGAAGCTCAAACGTGACGCTGAGGCTTACCTCGGCGACACCGTGACCGATGCCGTCATCACCGTGCCCGCCTACTTCGATGACGCTCAGCGCACCGCTACCAAAGAAGCCGGCGCCATCGCTGGGCTCAACGTGTTGCGGATCATCAACGAGCCGACCGCGGCCGCTCTGGCCTACGGCCTCGACAAGGGCGGCGAAGCCGACCAAACCATTCTCGTGTTCGACCTCGGTGGCGGCACCTTTGACGTGTCGGTGCTGGAGATCGGCGATGGAGTCTTCGAGGTAAAGTCCACGGCTGGCGACACCGAGCTTGGTGGCGACGACTGGGATCAGGCCGTTATCGACTGGATGGTGTCGGAGTTCAAGAACGCCCACGGCGTTGATCTCGGCGCCGACAAGATGGCTGCTCAGCGGCTCAAGGAAGCGGCCGAGAAGGCCAAGATTGAGCTGTCGCAGGTTACCTCGACCAATATCAACCTTCCCTTCGTGACGGCCACGGCCGACGGTCCGCTTCATATGGATCTCGACCTCTCCCGAGCCAAGTTTCAAGACCTCACCGCCGACCTGCTCAAGCGGGTTAAGGGCCCGGTAGAACAAGCTCTCTCCGATGCTGGCCTGAAGCAGGCCGACATTGATCACGTGATCCTCGTCGGCGGCTCGACCCGTATGCCTGCGGTCACCGAGCTCGTCGAATCGATGACGGGTAAGGAAGCCAACAAGACCGTCAACCCCGATGAGGTTGTCGCCGTCGGTGCTGCAATCCAGGCTGGTGTGCTCAAGGGTGAAGTCAAGGATGTTCTGCTCCTCGACGTGACCCCACTGTCGCTTGGTATCGAGACCAAGGGCCAGGTCATGCACAAGCTGATCGAGCGAAATACCACGATCCCGACCCGCAAGAGCGAGGTGTTCTCGACTGCCGAGGACAACCAGCCTTCGGTTCAGATCCATGTGCTCCAGGGCGAGCGTGACATGGCGATGTACAACAAGACACTCGGCAAGTTCGAGCTGGTCGATCTGCCTCCCGCCCCTCGGGGAATCCCGCAGATTGAGGTCACCTTCGATATCGATGCCAACGGCATCGTGCACGTATCGGCTAAGGACCGGGCCACCAACAAGGAGCAGTCGATCACGATCACCGGCCAGTCAACGCTGACCGATGACGAGATCAGCCAGATGGTCAAGGATGCCGAGGCTCACGCCGAGGACGATCGCAAGCGCAAGGAAGAAGCCGAGACTCGCAACGGTGCTGACTCTCTCGTCTATCAGACGGAGAAGCTGCTGGCCGATCAGGGCGACAAGATCCCTGACGACGAGAAGCAAGCCGTCGAGGAGGCTCTGGCCGAGGCCAAGGACGCGCTCGAGGGCGATGATGTCGAAGCGATCAAGGACAAGACTGAAAACCTGATCAAGGCCAGCCAGACGGTTTCCACCAAGCTCTACGAGCAGGCCTCAGCCGACGGTGCCACCGCTGGCGCGGCCGATGGTGCGGAAGCTCCTGACGATGATGAAGTCGTCGATGCTGAGATCGTCGACGAAGACGAAGAAGACGCTGGCGACAACGATGGTGACGAAGCGTGAGCAATCCGGAAACGGTAGACGATACCGAGCCGGCTCTTGGCCCCGAAGATGGTGTCGACAGCGCCGACGATGGCATGGTCGATGGCATTGCTGAGGGTGTTGCCGCACCGGCGGGGAATGAACCCCCTGCCGGCGCTCCCACCGACCTGAATGTTGAGGAGCTGATCGGAGATCTCGAGCGGGTAACCGTCGAGCGCGATCAGTATCTCGATACATCACGGCGGGTGCAGGCCGAGTTCGAAAACTATCGCAAGCAGGTGGCCAAGCGTGAGGCCGACGCTCGCGACCGGGCCAACGAGGCGATGGTCAACGAGATGTTGCCGGTGCTCGATGCGTTCGACGGTGCGTTGACCTCCGGTTTGGAGGATCTCGCTCCGATGCAGCTGACCCTGCTCGATGCCTTGACCAAGCAAGGGTTGGAGCGGCTTAATCCGGTGGCCGATGAGGACGGTGTCGAAGCATCGTTTGACCCGAACCACCATGAAGCCGTGATGCACGAGCCAGCAGACGACACCGATGGTCCTGTCGTGATCGAGGTTTTGCGTGTCGGCTATGCCTGGCGTGGTCGGGTCATCCGCCCGGCCATGGTCAGGGTTCGCGGCTAGTTCGAGAGGAACGTCTGCATGCAGCACGATTGGTTGGACAAAGACTTCTACAAGGTGCTCGGCGTCTCAGAAGACGTCGAGGAAAAAGAGCTGACCAAGGCCTACCGCAAGCTCGCTCGCAAGTACCACCCCGACGCGAATCCCGCGGACAAGGCTGCTGAAGAACGCTTCAAGCAGGTGTCTGAGGCCTACGACATCTTGGGCAATGCCGAACGCCGCAAGGAGTATGACCAGCTACGCAAGTTCGGCCCTGCTGGTGGCATGTTCGGCGGTGGCGGCCGAGGTGGTGCTGGCGGAGCAGACCCGTTCGGCGGGGTCAATTTTGATCCATCCGGTATGGGCGATCTCGGCGACATTCTCGGTGGCCTGTTCGGCGGCGGACGCCGCAGTGCCCCCGGTGCCCGTCCCCGCAAGGGAGCGGATCTTGAAGCTGATCTCAACCTGAGCTTCGACGAAGCGGTTTCCGGTGTGACCACCTCGGTCAATCTCACTTCGGATGCCGCGTGCGATACATGCAGTGGGTCGGGAGCAGCGGTTGGCACCGAGCCTGAGGTTTGTCCTCACTGCCATGGCCGGGGTGTGCTCGATGATGATCAGGGGTTCTTCTCGCTGAGCCAGCCATGCCCTACCTGTTCGGGCCGAGGCCGGGTTGTGACCAACCCTTGCTCGAACTGTCGCGGCAGTGGTATCGAGCGCAAGCCGCGCAATGTGAAGGTGCGAGTACCGGCTGGGGTGAAGAATGGACAGAAGATTCGTCTCAAGGGTCGGGGAGCGCCCGGCCCCTATGGGGGTCCGGCCGGCGACTTGTTCGTCAAGGTGCAGGTAGGCCAGCACGCCCTCTTTGGCCGCAAGGGCAACCATCTCACTATCGAAGTGCCGATCACGTTTGCTGAGGCTGCGCTCGGGGCCAACGTGACCGTGCCAACGATGGACGGCAAGTCGGTCACGTTGAAGGTCGCCTCCGGCACACCGACCGGCAAGACCTTCAGGGTGAAGGGCCGAGGCGTCGAAACAAAGAAGGCCAAAGGCGACCTGTTGGTCACGGTCAGGGTTGACGTGCCTACCGAGTTGAGCATCGAGCAGCAGGCCGCACTGGAAACGTTGGCCGACGTGACCCCCGATTCGCCCCGTGACTATCTGAGCGAAGCGATCTAGGAAGGGCTCGACTCGTGGAACGCCGAGAGAGACCGATGGTCGAGGCGGTGTATGTAATTTCGGTTGCGGCCGAGCTTGCTGGCTGTCACCCGCAGACCTTGCGCATCTATGAGCGCAAGGGCTTGGTGCAGCCAGCCCGCACCGGCGGTGGTTCTCGCCGCTATAGCGACTCCGACATTGCCCAGCTCCAACGTATTCAGCAGCTCACCGATGAGGGTCTGAACCTCGCCGGTGTGAAGAGGGTGCTGGCGTTGGAGGTTGAGGTTGCGGCCCTGGAGGCCAGGATCGCCCGCCTGCGAAGCGAAGCTGATGAAGCTGTCGCCGCAACTCATCGTCAGTATCGACGAGAGATCGTACCGGTCAATCAAAGCCTCACGCTGTATCGACGACCTCGGCGGGGTAGTTAGATGGTTTTAGTTCACGTAGCCGACGTCGAGCTGGCCTGAGGTCACCGCAAACAGTAGGTCATCGGCCTCTTGGCGTAGTTCCTGGTCGATGGGGACCTCGGGGTTGAACTCGAGGAGAACGCCGCCGTTGCCCAAGGTCAAGGGGAAGGTGCCACCGGTGGTGGCGCCAGAGTCGATCTCGGCCAGTATTTGTCGAATCGCCACCTCAAAGTGGTAGACCTGCGAGGCGACAACCCGTTCTGGAGCGAGGGTGTTCTGGTTGCTCTGATTGGCGAACCAGTAGGTGTCCTTCTCTTTAGCAACGGCGATCGGCCCGACGACCAGTTCGGCCGTTCCGGTGAGGACATCGGCGCCAGCCGCATGGTGGGCCTCGGCGATCTGCGTTGCGGTCTCCACGTCATTGAACGAACCGGCGTATTCCACAAGCACCTCGGCCCCCTGGGCTTCGGCACCGAGCCGGAATCCCTCGACGTAGCGCCGCGGCTCCGGAACTTCGAGTGGGCCGACGATGCCGAGAGTCTTCGATTCGGACAGCTTGGCCGCTAGGTCGCCGAGTACGTAGGCGCCTTGTTCGGCCGCAACGGTATAGAGGAACACGTTGGGCAGATCGGTTTCGAACTCACCTGGACCCACGACGAAGATGACGTCTGGGTTCGCGGTGGCCAAATCTTGGATGAGCGGTATAAATTCGTCACCGTGCAGGATGACGACCTCCGCACCCTGGTCGACATAGCCTCTGGCCAAGACGCCAGCCTCGTCGGGATCGAAAATCCCATCATTGATCGTCAGGGACAGACCGCCCCGCTCAGCGCTGAGCACGTCGAGCGCGTCGACCATGGATTGGGAAAAGGCGAAGTCATCGCTGGCGCTAGGGATGACGACGCCGATGTCGAGCGGCCGAGGCGGCACCGGTTCGGCGTCGGCCGCGGCAACCACCTCGAACTCCACCCGCCTTTCGAGATAGCCGATGTCGCGGACTCCACTGGCTTGACTTTCTCCCCGAGCCTCGACGCCCAAGAGCCCCTCGACCACGCTGCGGGAAATAAGGTACTGGCGGACCGCGCTAGCTCGGGAGAGACTGATGGCGGCGTTGGAAGCTGCCGATCCGCTGTCATCGGTGTAGCCGACAATGTTTATAGCGATCCCCGGGTTGTTCAGGAGAACTTGGGCAACCTGGTCGAGGGTTCGTAGATGCCAGGAGTCAAGATCGGTCTGTGCCGGGGGGAAGATCACCGGCGCGATTGCCACGGTTCGGTCGAGTAGGACCTGGAGTTGCTGGAGCGGATCGACCTGCCCCGCCACCGCTAGCGGCTGCGCCGCAGTTTCGGCGTCGGCCGCAGTTGCACTGACCGAGAGGCCGTCGGTGTTGAGAGCGAAATCGTCGGCTTGGGACACGGCCGCGGTCACGACGGCGGCTCGGTCGGCCTGGCTAGCGACTTCTCCCGAGACAAAGATTGTTCCGTCGTCTTCGACGATCTCGATGTCTTGATAGCCGATGCCTTGCAAGAGCAGTTTGATCTCGACGACGGGGTCTTCGACTCCACTTGCCTGCAAAACACCTGGTGCCGCCACCGCCTCGTCGTCGGTGGCGTCGTTGCCGTCGCCAAAGAGGGCAAAAGCCCCGACAGCGAGCCCGAGGAGCACGGCGAGCGCGCCGACCCCAAGAGCGAACAAGCCACCGCGCGATCCGCGATCATCGTCACTATGGCGAGGACGTTGGTAGTTGTCGCCATCTCTGGCTCGGCCCGATGGTGACCCAGGATCGACCACGGTCTCGTCACCGATCGGAACAGCACTCCACTGCGGTAGGGCTTGCGTACGGGGCGCGTAGTTGGGTTTACCCCCGGACGAGGGGGGCTGCTCTGATGTGCCAGGCACAGTTTGATTCCTCAAGAAAGTCGCAGCTCAGACCCCGGCTGGCAAACCTTGAAGACCCGGACGGTGATTCAAGCTTGCGCGATCCAAACCTTCGGTTGTTCGTAGGCGTAATGGTAACTAGTGCGGCTGCTGACCGCAGCTTTACATTGCAGACCCGTGACCGGCTTGTCGCGGAGCTGGCCGACGAATTAGCTCTGGCGCAGTCGCCGCCAGAAGAGGTCGTGGAGCCGTTCCCAGTGACGCTCAGAAGAAGCCTGTACGTACTGGGGTCGTTCGGCGAAGGAAAAGCCGTGTTCGGTGCCGGCGTACCATTCGACGCGGCCTTTGGTTCCCGCTTCACTCATCGCCTTGTCGAATTGCTCCACCGTCTCGGGCGGCGCCCACTCGTCGACCTCGGCGCAACCGATGTAGAGCTCGCCAGCAACGTCCGGCAGGCGGGCATGGGGCGAATCGTCGGTATCGGTCACGAGGCGCACGCCATGGATTGAGGCTGCGGCCTTGATTTGCTCGGGGTAGTCGGCGGCAGCGACCACGGCGAAGGGACCGCTCATGCAGTACCCAACGGTGCCGCATCGAGTGGTGTCGGCAACCGGATCGGCCTCGGCGTAAGCGAGGCAGGCGCCGATATCGCTAGACGCCATGCTGTTTGAGAGGCCGTTCATAAGTTCGAACATGCGGTCGCGGTCGCCGGTCTCGAAGAGGTTGTACTCGGTGACCCACCGGTAGTACAGCATGGGTGCGATTACGTAGTAGCCGGCTGAAGCCAGACGTCGGCACATGTTGCGTAGCTCTTCGCGCATGCCGGGGGCGTCCATCTGAAAAACAACGGTGGGAAACTGGCCGCCATCGAAGCTTCCGGTTTCAGGGTGCACCACGAAGACTGCCATGTCGCCATCGTCGGTGGTGATGTTGTCGAAACGTTCGATCATGCCCTGAGCCTTGCAGTCTCTTCGGAACGAGGCAAGCCAGCGTGCTGGCTGCTAGCCGTTCAGCGCATCGAGGGCGGCTTGAACGTCGCCATTGAAGCGAGTTCCACGCTTCACCAGGTTGCCTGAGGAGTCGAGAAGTAACCAGGCCGGGAAGTTGTAGAGGCCGTAGTGGAAGGCAACACCATTGTCGTCATCGATGATGCCCAAGGGTGTGCCGACGCCATAGTCGCTCGCGAACGATTGGGCTGTTGATCGGTCGGCGCGAAATCCGATGGAAACCGTTACTGCCTTACCGCTGTTTTGCTGAGCAAACTGCTCAACGAAGGGTGCTTCACGCACACAAATGCCTCAACCGGGTAGCCAGTACCAGACGACAACTGGTTTCGATCCGGCGACTTGGGCGGAGAAGGTGGAACCCGAGCCCGAGGAGACGAGCACGACGTCATCGGCCGGGAACGAGGAGTTGGCCGGAGGCTTTGTCGTCGTTGTTGCCCGAGTGGTCGTTGTCTTGCGGGTCGTGGTCGTGGTCTTGCGTGTCGTTGTCGTTGCCTTGGTGGTCGTTGTCTTCTTTTGCGTTGTCGTCGGCTTGGAGGTTGATGTCGTCGCCTTCGCCGTTGTCGCTACCGCGCTGGTTTGCGTTGGCTTGGATGTGGTGGTCGACGCTGTTGTGGACGAGCCCAGCGTGGTAGTTGGCGCCTCGGTGATACTTGAGACCGTCGATGAGGCCGCCGTCGACGAGGTTGTTGAGCCGGCGTCGCCAGGGTTGGCTTCCACCACGAGCAAGGCTTGAACCGTGGTTTGGGTCGTCTCGATGCTCGGCGACGTTGTTGAGGCAGCGTCGACCGAGCCGAGACTCGAATCGGTCGAATCGGCCGAGTCATCGTCGCCAGCGGACACGCTGGAGGCCAGGCTGTCGGTGGCGGTTTCGTTACCGGTAGAACAGGCCGAGGCGGCAAGGCCGAGGGCGGCGATGAGGGAGATCACCCGTCGCCAATCGAGAACTGCTCGCTGATGTTCCGCCATATGTCAATCTAGAGTAGCTCGGCCATCGATACTGACGCCCAGCCCCACCGAATCTTGGCTAAACGTTTAGTTTCGCCCAGCCTGTCGCTCTAAGGTCGCTAGACGAGAGTGCTCGCCTAGGCCAGGCTGTTGCGCCAGTCGATGAAACGCTGCATGTGGTCCATTGTGTAGTCCGGCCCGCCGGTGCCGAGCGTGACTTCGGCGATCGGTGCTGCTTCGAGAGCGGCGAACAGGGAGTCGAAGTCTTCGACCTTGTCCACATCGACGCCGACGGAACGCTGAATCTCCGCAGGATCTCGACCGACATCGGTGCACCACTGGTTGAGGACAGCGTTCTTGTGAGCCCACTCGTCGTTCCACCAGAAATGCCAGCGGTCGGCGTGACGAGCCGTGTACTGCAATGTTTTGCGTTCTCCGCCGCCTCCGATGAGGACCGGTATGTGCCGCACCGGGGCCGGGTTGAGGGCGGCCATACGAGTTTCGATCATGGGCAGCGCCTCCGCTAGAGCGCTGAGGCGGGAGCCCGGGGAGCCGAAGTCGTAGCCGTACTCGTCGTAGTCGCGTTCGAACCAGCCAGCTCCAAGGCCGAGCACGAGGCGGCCGTCGGAGATGTGGTCGACGGTGCGGGCCATGTCGGCCAGCAGGTTCGGGTTCCGGTATGAGTTACAGGTAACCAGACAGCCGATCTCGACCCTGCTGGTCACTTCGGCCCATGAGGCGAGCATGGTCCAGGCCTCGAAGTGGGCGCCGTCGGGCTCGCCGTAGAGGGGGTAGAAATGGTCCCAGTTGTAGATGATGTCGGCCCCCATCTCCTCGGCCGCGATGGCGGCCTCGCGGATCTGGTTGTATGAGGCGTGTTGGGGATGGAGATGGGCTGCAATCTTCATGGCTCGACCCTAGGCGATATCGAAGGTGTATCAGCTGTTTTAGAAAACTTGATACTATCATTGTCAACTTTGACAGGAACGCTTACAATAGATGGCACTATGGCAATGAATCCTAATCAGTGGACCTTGAAGACACAGGAAGCGGTTGCGAGCGCCATCGATCGCGCCCGGGCCGAATCGCATCCCGAAGTCACCCCGGATCACCTTCTCGCCGCCTTGCTTTCGCAGCCCGAAGGCGTTGTTCTGCCCCTTCTGACCAAGGTCGAACGGCCTGCCGCCAAGCTGCGAACGGAGACCGAAGAAGCCTTGGCCTCTCTCCCCAAGGCCTATGGCGGCGCTGAGTCGCTGTTGAGCCGTCAGTCGAATCGCGTACTTGCGGATGCCGACTCGGTTCGCGCCGAACTCGGCGATGAGTATCTTTCAACCGAACATCTGCTCCTCGGCCTGGCCAATCCAGATCCCGGGGGCGCCACCGCCAAGCGCCTCGACCTCCGTCGCGAGGAACTGCTGGAGGCTCTCAAGGAAGTAAGAGGGAGCCATCGCGTGACGTCGCAGAACCCCGAAGATCAGTTCCGGGCGCTGGAGAAGTATGGGCGAGATCTCACCGAGGATGCTCGTGCTGGCAGGCTCGATCCCGTCATCGGCCGCGACGAGGAGATCCGCCGCGTCGTACAGGTGCTGAGCCGACGCACGAAGAACAATCCCGTGCTCATCGGTGAGCCCGGTGTTGGCAAGACCGCCATTGTCGAAGGTCTCGCCCAGCGTGTGGTTGAAGGCGATGTGCCTGAGTCGTTGCGCAACCGACGAGTGATCTCGCTCGACATCTCGGCCATGTTGGCCGGCGCAAAGTTCCGTGGTGAGTTCGAAGAGCGACTCAAGGCGGTGATGAAGGAAATCACCGATGCCGAGGGTGAGGTCATCACCTTTATCGATGAGATGCACACGATCGTTGGCACCGGTGCCGGTGGCGACTCGGCCATGGATGCGTCGAACATGATCAAGCCCATGTTGGCCCGTGGTGAGCTGCGCATGGTTGGCGCAACCACTCTCGATGAGTTCCGCCAGTATGTGGAGAAGGATGCTGCCTTGGAGCGCCGCTTTCAGCAGGTGTTTGTGGGGGAGCCCTCGGTTGAGGATTCGATCGCCATCTTGCGCGGTTTGAAAGAGCGCTACGAGGTGCACCATGGTGTGCGTATCCAGGATTCAGCCTTGGTGGCTGCGGCCACCATGTCGGCCCGGTATGTGACGGGGCGGTTCCTGCCCGACAAGGCGATCGATCTGATGGACGAGGCGGCTTCGAAGCTTCGTATCGAGATTGATTCTCTCCCCACGGAGATCGATGTCGTCGAGCGTCGCGTTGCCCAGCTCGAAATGGAGCGAGTGGCGCTGGGCAAGGAGACCGACAATCAGTCGAAGGAGCGGTTGGGAGAGATCGAGGCAGAGCTTGCCGATCTAAACGAGCAGTCGGCGGGGATGAAGGCCCATTGGCAGAACGAGAAGGATGCCATCGAGCGCATCCGTGGTCTGAAGGAACAAGCCGACAATCTGCACCGGCAGGCGGAGCGAGAGGCCGATCTGGAAAAGCGTTCTCAGATCGTCTACGGCGAGTTGCCCTCGGTGGAGAGCGAGATCGAGGCTGCATCTGCGGCTTTGGCTGAGCTGCAGGCCGACAAGACGATGTTGAAAGAAGAGGTCGACGAGGAGGACATCGCCGAAGTTGTCTCCCGGTGGACCGGTGTTCCTGTTAGCCGCCTTATAGAAGGCGAGGCGCGAAAACTGCTGCGGCTCGAAGATGAGTTACACAAGCGCGTGATTGGCCAGGACGAGGCGGTGAGTGCCGTGTCGGCTGCTATCCGTCGTAGCCGTGCTGGCTTGTCGGACGCCAACCGCCCGATCGGCACCTTCTTGTTTCTTGGCCCCACCGGCGTCGGCAAGACCGAGCTGGCTCGTACGCTGGCCGACTTTCTGTTCGATGATGAGCGTGCGATGATCCGCCTCGATATGACGGAGTACATGGAGAAGCACACGGTCAGTCGCCTGATCGGTGCGCCTCCGGGCTACGTGGGCTATGACCAGGGTGGCCAGCTGACCGAGGCCGTTCGCCGCCGCCCCTATGCAGTGGTGTTGCTCGATGAGGTGGAGAAGGCTCACCCAGACGTCTTCAACGTTCTGCTTCAGCTGATGGACGACGGTCGCCTCACCGACGGCCAAGGCCGGACGGTCGACTTCACCAACGTGGTGCTCATCATGACGTCGAACCTGCCGGGAGACCCGAAAGACTTCTTCCGTCCTGAGTTCATCAATCGTGTGGATGACATCGTTCGATTTAGTGAACTCAGCATGGAGGACTTGGTGGCGATCGTCGACATCCAGCTCGATCTGCTGGCCGGTCGAGTTGTCGATCGCCGTATCACGTTGGACATAGACGGCGAGGCTCGCAAGCTTTTGGCCAAGATTGGCTACGACCCGTCCTTCGGCGCCCGTCCGCTCAAGCGCACCGTCCAGAAGGAGATCGCTGATCGGTTGGCGGTCATGATCCTTGACGGTGAGATTGACGATGGCGGCAAAGTGTTGATCAGTGCAACCCCAGGTATCGACGATTCGGCTGGCGAGTTCATATTCACCCACGAGTGATTAGTAGACGCGAGCTCCCTTCCACTTGTTGTGGGGGTCGCAGAGAATCTGTCCGTTCGACAGTTTTGTGGGGCCACCCGAAACGTATGGTCGGACATGGTCGGCCTGGAGCCAGGGGAATGGAGCGTCGCAGCCAGGGGCTCGGCACCGTCCCCTGGCTTCGATCAGTAGTAGATGTTTCATCCAGGGTGGGAAACCTCTGGACGTGACTGAGGCCTCGATCGGCTTGCCGTCAGCGCCAAGGACGACCCGTCGCAGCCTGGCGACGGCGAGAGCAGCGAGCGCCAGATTGGGGTGGATCGGCGTGCCATCGATGAACTCGCATCGACGATCGTGGTCGCCGTAGCGAACCTCGATTGGAGGCATGGAAGGATCGTCGATGCGTTGGAGCAGATTCTCGGCGACAGCCTCGGACATCACGATGTTGATGAGCGGCGTGACCTGAGCGGCACTGGTTGAGTTGGCGCCTCGTAGCACGAGACTGTGGAGCGCTTCGGCATCGCGTTTGGCCGGATAGCGAAGCTTGCCGATTTCAGCGTCGGCCCTGAACAAACTTTGGGATTCGGCTTCGACCGCGCCGGCGAAGGCTTGTGCGGTGAGAGGGTCGAAAGAGAAGCGACCGGATACGGCGCCGTCTCCATGGCGTCTATACCACAGTCCGGTGGCGGCGACCTGTTCTCTTGGTAGCTTTCCGTCGGGGTCGGCGGCATTGGACCAGTAGGCAACGGCGCTCTTAAAGTCGGTGAAATCGCAGCTGGCGGCCGTGTCGATGAGTAGTTGCTGATCGCGCACGAGTGCGTGGCGAGAGCGCTCCGAATCAAGCTTGCGAAGCTCCTCCAGATGGCTGCGCGAAAGGTTTCCGTTGTTGAACGCAGCTGCCAGCGCCGAGAAATCCGCCAGCCATCGGCCGAGCCGAGAGGCTGATCGGATACTGCGAGGTTCCGCCTTCGACCGGTGGGCGACGAACTGTTCGGTGTTGCGGTAGCCGAGCTCGCTCATCACGCCTGGTGATTCGGGGGCGGTCGATGCCCTTGCCAATGCCGCACAACGGGCTGCGTCGAGCCGAGCTGCGGCCTGCTCCAGATGGCAGGCTCGTTCCGCCAGCTCAGCGGCACCAAGCGGTGAAAGGGGCTCGGAAAGCAATGCATCGAGAGCATCGTCGAGCAGATCGAGAGGAGAGGTATAGCTCACCAAGACCACCGGAAGTGTGAGGCCGATGCAGGGGGAGTTCTCACTCCGAGTTAGATCAGTGTATCGAACGAACGTTCCATCAGCAACGTTGGTCGTGATCTCGCTATGGGAGCCGCGATTTGCTCGAACGTGGGTCGGTTCGGAGCGCTGGCGATGTCAGCTGTTGATGACTTGCCATTGTTCGACGGTGACGGGGCGGCGGGTGGTGATGGTGTAGTTGGGGAGGGTGCCGGTGCCGCAGTATTGGTTGCATGTGTAGGTGGCGGTCCAGGTGATGGTGGCTTGGAGGTAGTGATCGGCAGGGACCGATGCGTGGTTGTAGGTGAGTGAGCAGTTGGTGGTTTGGTCGTCTTCGTCTTTGGTGAGGTCATAGACGGCGCCGGTGTTAGGGCCGCAGTCGATGGTTTGGCCGTCGGCTTCGAAGGCGACATTGACAGGGGTGGCGGTGACGGTTGCGGTTGTGCCGTAGAGGGGTGGGGTGGTGGCGGTGTAGTCAGCGTTCCAGGTGGTGTCGCTAACCCAGAGCCAGGTGGGGAGTTGGGTGATCATAGGGATCGTGGTGTCGCCGGGTGGGCTTGAAGCGCCGGTGGTGGCGGGGAGTTCGACCGATGCGTAGGCGCGGGCGATGAGGTAGTCGAGCATGAGTTGGGGTGGGCGGTCGCCGATGCGCCAGGTGGCGAGGACGTTGCGGAATTGGATTTGGGGTGCGGCTGCGATCGATTCGGGTGTGGATGGGCAGGTGACGAGGGTCCAGGGTTCGGTGGGGTCGATGCCTTGGGCGCGGAGTTCGTCTTCGGAGGGTGGTGTTTGATTGCCTCCGTTTGATGCTGGTTCCCAGAGGAAGGAGGTGACGTAGTGGACGGTGTAGGCATCCCAGCGGCATTCTCGTAGCCAGGCCGGAGTCCCGGGCCCGGTGATCGATTGCCGGGCCTGGCCCACAGCGATATCGACCCGGTAACTATCGTCACGCAACGACGGCGTTAGGTACGGATTCTGCGTCTCGTCGCCAAAGACGTCCGCCCCGGTGGGTGATGCAAGCATGACTGTGAGGACAGCAGCTGCTAGAGCGATTGCTACGGGTCGCATGGAATATCCCCTGCTCCGTAGACATCCTGCAGCTTCCACGTTCCGTCAGAGATTTTGGTGAAGATGGTCTGACGAATCTGATACGACTCATCGACGTCAACGAGCACGTTGTCATTCGAATCGACAAGTTGAGAGCGACCGAGGGAGCAATCGGTAACCGTTGCCGACCCTTCGCCTAGCTCAACGTCAACCACATTCGACTCATAGCCAGGTCCGACGATGAACTCGTTGCGGAGGAGCCGCTTCTGCCGACTCTCCGTGGCACGAGACAGAATTGGATCAACAGTGACCTCGGCGAAGCGCTGGTTGAGTTTGTCAGGATCATCTACCCGCTCGTCAATCTTCGACAGCTCGGTCATATAGATGGCGTGGAGCTTGAGTACGGCGGTTTCGTCGTTGATTGTGGTGGTGGTTGGCTCTGGTTCGGTTGTTGAGGTGGTGGTTGGTTTTGTTGTTGAGGTCGTTGGTGGGCTAGCGG
The DNA here is from genome assembly GCA_937922045.1 of uncultured Acidimicrobiales bacterium. Taxonomy (GTDB): domain Bacteria; phylum Actinomycetota; class Acidimicrobiia; order Acidimicrobiales; family SZUA-35; genus JAHELU01. The sequence continues at coordinate 76,856 of CAKZXA010000050.1, forward strand.
TGGTGACGGTGTCGGAGGCTAGTTCGGTTGCATTGCCGGAGTCGGTTTCGGGACTGCAGGCAATGAGCCCGTTGAGAAGCACTGCCAGGAGACAGAAGCGCGTGAGAGATGACTTTCGTTTCATGTGTTTGGGTTTCGCCGTTGGGTCAAGGTGATCAGCCCTGTGTGTGTGGTTGTTGAAGAACGTTATCTCAGATTAGGGATTGTTCGGGTCGGGTGTTTCTTGTTGTTGATGGGTTGGGGTGAAATCGGTTTGAGGCCGGACTTTGTGGTGGATGGTGTTGTCGCCAATCAGGATCTGAGGCGTGGGGTGGTTGTCGAGCATTTGGTCGAAGGCGCTTTGGAAGTTGTTGGTGTTGACGATGTGGAAGATCCACCAGGCCCGTTCCGCATCACTGTTTTCTCGGATCATGAGGGCGTAGCGGGTTTCG
>CAKZXA010000051.1 GCA_937922045.1 uncultured Acidimicrobiales bacterium
TAGAACGTCGTGAGACAGTTCGGTCCCTATCCTCTGCAGCCGAAAGAGATTTGAGGAAGTCTGTCCCTAGTACGAGAGGACCGGGATGGACGCAGCTCTGGTGTGCCAGTTGTTCCGCCAGGAGCATGGCTGGTTAGCTACCTGCGGAAGGGATAACCGCTGAAAGCATCTAAGTGGGAAACCCGTTCCAAGATGAGATCTCTCACCACGTAAGTGGGTAAGGCCCCTAGTATGTGACTAGGTTGATAGGCCGGATGTGTACGCACAGCAATGTGTTTAGCTGACCGGTACTAATAGGCCGAGGGCTTGTGTTTTATCATTGTTATTCATTGCACAAGATCTTGCTCTCGAGGCTTCGGCTTCGAGGTTGAAATACATCAAGGCGTATGCCTTGGTTCGTGCTCGCTGTTCAGTTCTTAAGGAACAAAGATCGTGATTCGATGCCGTCTATACCGCATCGATGACATAGTTTCGGTGGCGTTTGCGAGGGGGTCACACCCGTTCCCATCCCGAACACGGAAGTTAAGCCCCTCAGCGCCGATGGTACTTGGTCGGAGACGGCCTGGGAGAGTAGGACGCCGCCGGATTTCTTGTCAAAGGCCCCGCCTTATAGGTGGGGCCTTTGCGCGTCTCGGAACAGCCACTGTCGAGGTTCGGGATAGATCATCCACGACGCGTCTTGTTGACCTTGCCTGACAACTTCTCAGGCCCTGAACGGTAGGTTGGATTTAGTATGTCTCGTTCCCCTAGAAACCGAAGAGATGGTTCAGGAGCATCGTCGAGCCGCGGCGAAGGCCGCGGTAGCGCTGGCGATGAACGGGGACGAGGCGGCGGCGGTGGGTCGTCTCGTGGCCGATCCGGGTCTGACGGAAGACCTGGTCGTTCTGGTTCGGGGCGACCTGAACGCAGGGGCGGTAAAGGCGGCCCGGCGAGAACCGACCGCTCCCGAGGCCGTAAGGACGATGACGAACAAAGGCGCCCCCGCCGGCGGACTGTGCCCTCCGGAGGAAGAATCCCGCCTCCGCCTGTCATCCGCGACGAGGTTACGATCGAGCGAGTGCACGATGGGGGAGAAGACGCTCCGAAGCCGCGCAAGAAGCGCTCGCGCCGGTCGGTCGATGTTTCCGACGTCGAGATGGGTGGGGTGGCGCCGGCCACTGCCGCTAAGGCGCACCGCCGTCTGTCCGAAGCGGCGCAAGCCTTCGAAGCCGAACGCTTCCGCGATGCCGAGCGTTTGTTGACGTCGTTGACCACGTTGACCCCGGGTGTCCCTGAGGTTCACGAATTGCTTGGCCTGACCCACTACCGACAAGGAAAGTGGACTGCGGCCCTACGCGAGCTTGAGCGTTTCAGAGAGGCCACGGGCTCGGTCGAACAGAACCCGGTAATGGCAGACTGCAATCGTGCGCTCTCGCGCTGGGATGCGGCCGAACAACTGTGGTTCGAGCTCGGTGACGCCTCACCGACCCCTGAGTTGGTCGAAGAAGGGCGCATAGTCCAGGCTGGCATTCTTGCTGATCGAGGCAAGTTGGCTGATGCCATCCGTTTCCTCGAAAAGGCCCCGAAGCCAAGGGGAAAGCCAGCGATCTACCACCTGCGTCGGTGGTATGTGATAGCTGATCTCTATGAGCGCGCAGGCGACAACTCGCGAGCTCGTCGGCTTTTCGCCGACATAACCCATGTAGAACCCGCTTTTGGCGATGCGGCTGAACGGGCCGCCAACCTGGCCTAGGCCACTACCACCTGCTCAATCTTGCCTGTGTAGGGCCGATTCGATGACAGGCCATTGCTATCATCAGAGCGACAAATCACCTCGGAGGCACGTACGTGAAAGACCAAGAACAGTTTGACAAGATCAAGGGTGCCGATGGCTTCATCGCCGCTCTCGATCAGAGTGGCGGCAGCACGCCAAAGGCACTGAAGCTGTACGGTGTCGAAGAGTCGGCCTATTCGGGCGAAGAGCAAATGTTCGACATGATTCACGAGATGCGGTCTCGCATTATCATGAGCCCGTCGTTTACTGGCGACAAGGTCCTTGGGGCGATTCTCTTCGAACAAACGATGGATCGTTCGATCGAGGGAACGCCTACTGCGGAATACCTCTGGACTGCCAAGCGCGTCGTGCCGTTCCTGAAGGTGGACAAGGGTCTGGCCGACGAGGAAAACTCGGCCCAGGTAATGAAGCCGATACCAGCATTGTCCGAGCTCCTCGAACGGGCTGTTGGCAAGGGTGTCTTTGGCACCAAGATGCGGTCGGTCGTCAAGATGGCCAACCCCGATGGGGTCAAAGCGGTTGTGGCTCAGCAGTTTGAGGTCGGTCACCAGATTCTTGAAGCAGGCCTGATGCCAATTATCGAGCCTGAGATCGATATCCACAGTCCAGAGAAGGCTGGCGCCGAAGCCTTGCTCCGAGACGCAATCATGGCCGAGCTAGACGCTCTCCCGGAAGGCCAGAGCGTCATGCTGAAGCTGACGTTGCCCGAGGCCGACAACTTCTACGCTGATCTCATCAGCCACCACAAGGTCCTGCGAGTCGTGGCGCTGTCCGGCGGCTACAGCCGCGACGAAGCCAATGCTCGGCTTTCGCGCAATCACGGCATGATCGCTAGCTTCTCGCGCGCTCTAAGCGAAGGACTCTCAGCTCAGCAGAGCGACGACGACTTCAACAAGACAATCGGCGAGAGCATCGACAGTATTTTCGAAGCATCGAGGACCTAGTTGACCTCAACGCCGCTACAAGGCTCTTGAGAACGACCGAAGACGTGTCGAGCAGCCCGGTTCGGAGCTAGTAGGGCTCGCGGACAGCAAGGAGTACAGCATGGCTCGTCGCCGTCTCGATGCCGAACTGGTTCGACGCCAACTCGTGGCAAGCCGTGAGACGGCTCGTCGTCTCATCCTCGACAACAAGGTGTTGGTCGATGGTTCGTTCGCAGCGAAGCCTGCGCATATGGTCGAAGCCGGCCAGAGTGTCGAGCTCGTCGGCGACGCTCCTCCCTATGTCAGCCGCGCCGGTCAGAAGTTGGCCGGTGCGCTTGACGCCTTTGGGCTGGACCCGACCGGCCTATTATGTCTCGACGCTGGTTCGTCGACGGGTGGCTTCACCGACTGTCTCCTTCAGAGCGGCGCCCGTCACGTGGTCGCAGTCGACGTCGGAACCAACCAGTTGCACGAAAAGATTAGAACCGATGACCGGGTGACGGCGCACGAACGCACCGATATCCGCACACTTGAACCAGCGATGTTCGATGCGGCCTTCGACCTCATCGTCGGCGACCTATCGTTCATTTCGCTGCGACTCGTGCTACCCGGGTTGCGTCAGCTTCTTGCCGAAGATGGCCGCATGGTCATGCTGGTTAAGCCGCAGTTTGAGGCTGGACGCGTCGAAGTGTCCAAGGGGAAGGGCATCATCTCTGATCCGGCAATATGGCGGCGCGTCATCCTCGATGTAGTAGATACAGCCACTGAACTAGGTCTTGCAACTACTGCGATAGAGCCGTCGACTCTTAGAGGATCCGGTGGAAACGTGGAGTTTGTCGCCCTGCTCGACCCCTCTCGGCCTACGCTTTGTGAGCGTGAGAGCATCATTGATGATGTCGTTGCCAGGGTCGTGGTATGACTAGACAGCTCGGCTTGGTATTGCACCACTACCGCGACGACGTGCGTGAGCTTGCTCGGCAAGCGATCGATTGGGCCGGAACCTCGGTGGAGGTTCGGCTGCCCAAGGTGGACGCTGAACTGATTGGCCATGGCGATCTCGGTGTCTCGGAGGACGAGTTCGCCAGCGAACTCGATTGCTGTCTGAGTCTCGGCGGCGACGGGACAATGCTGCGCTCGGCGCGCCTCGTGTCTGCTGATGGTGTTCCCATCCTTGGTATCAATGGTGGGCGGCTCGGCTACCTGGCCGAGATTGAGCCAGCGCATATGCTCGAGTCGTTGGATGGATGGCGGAACGGTGATCTTCAGATCGAAGAACGCATGATGCTCGAGGTCTCGACCGTGGGCGCTAGCGGCAAAGAGGTCGTGGCTGGTCGGGCCTTGAATGAGGCCGTCGTGTACCGCTCTGACAGTGGCCGAACGCTTGAGGTTCTGGCCACGATTGGGGGTAAGCCGTTCACGAACTATTTGGCCGATGGAGTGATCGTCGCAACCCCGACCGGGTCGACCGCCTACTCGTTGTCGGCCGGGGGCCCGATTGTTGAGCCCGATTTCCAAGCTCTCTTAGTGACCCCTGTGGCCGCCCATATGGTGTTCGATCGCTCGATGGTTCTGGCTCCGACTACCGAAGTGCAGCTGACCGTTCAAGGCCACCGCGGCGGCAGGCTGTCACTCGATGGGCGTACAGTTGTAGATCTACAACCGGGTATCACCGTCGTATGCCGCGCCTCGGCGACAAACGCCCGCTTTTTTACCACGCAAGATAGGGACTTTCACACTGTCCTTAAAGAGAAGTTTCACTTGATAGATCGACGCGATGATTCTTGAACTTTCAGTCTCAAATCTGGGCGTAATCGATTCGCTCGCTCTACCGATCCCGAGCGGCATGATCGCCCTTACCGGTGAGACCGGGGCGGGCAAGACCCTCCTGGTCGACGCCATCTCGCTACTCGTGGGCGCTCGGGCCGATCCCGGCCTCGTTCGCCCCGGCGCCAGCGAGGCGAGAGTCGATGGCCGGTTCGTCTTCGACGGCCAGGAAACGGTGATCAGTCGGGTCGTGCCAGCCGAAGGTCGGTCACGAGCCTATGTCGACGGTCGGCCGGTGACGGCGACGGTCCTGGCCGAGATGGCTACCACGCTGGTCGATCTACACGGCCAGCACGCTCACCAGTCACTGCTCGGCGTAGAAGCTCAGCGGGGAGCTCTCGACACGTTCGGCAAGGTCGATCTCGCCGCGCTCGACCAGCTGCGGACGGAAGCTAACGAGGTAGATAATGCGCTAGCCGAACTCGGCGGCGATGAACGCTCGCGAGCCCGGGAACTCGACCTCGTCCGTTATCAGGTCGACGAGTTGGATCAGGCCGCGCTCGAGGATCCTGACGAAGATGCGGCGCTTCACGATCGCGAAGAGTTCCTGGCCAACGCGGTGGCGCACCAGGAAACAGCTCAGAATGCCCTCGCTCTCCTCGCCGGTGACGAAGGGGCGCGCGATGTGATGGCCCAAGCCTTGCAATCGGTAGCAGCTGGCGGCCCGTTCACCCAGCTCGCCGACCGTTTGCGGTCTATCGTCGCCGATCTCGACGATGCGACCGATGCCTTGCGCTCGCTGACCGAGGAGATCGAACCCGATCCTGAGGCCCTAGACCAGGTGCAGGCTCGTCGTCGGCTCCTCAGAGAACTCCAGCGCAAGTACGGCGACACGGTGGCAGAGGTTATGGAGGAGCGCAACCGTCTCGCCGCTCGCCTCACCGAGCTTGAGCAGCACGACGTCGTAGCGGCCGAGCTGGATGAGCGCCGCAGCAAAATCGTGGCCGACCTGGTCGAGGAAGAGGCTCGGGTGTTGGCACAGCGAAAGAAGGCTGCGCCGCTTCTGGCAAAGGCCATCGAGTCGATGCTTCCAGAGCTCGCGATGCCAAACGCAAAGATCGGCGTCAGCGTCGAGGGTTCGGATGGTGCTGAGGTTTCGTTTCAGCTCGCCGCCAATCCTGGCTCGCCCTTGCAAGCCTTGGCCAAGGTCGCCTCGGGCGGCGAGTTGGCCCGGGCGATGCTGGCTTTGCGCAGCGTCCTATCTGAGGCCCCTCCGATCCTGGTGTTTGACGAAGTCGACGCCGGTATCGGCGGCGAGGCTGGGTTTGCGGTCGGTCGTTCACTGAGCAATCTTGGTGATCGGCATCAGGTGCTGGTGGTAACCCACCTGCCCCAGGTCGCTGCTTTCGCCGACGCCCACCTGGCCGTTCAAAAAGAGCAAGGTGTCGACGAAACGGTTTCGAGCGTACGGGAACTCGACGACGAGGAACGCCTCACGGAAATTGCTCGCATGTTGTCAGGACAACCAGATTCGCCGACGGCGCGCCAGCACGCCAAGGAGCTGGTCGTCGAGGCTGCTAGCGCCCGCCGGCGGTAGCATCGCTTTGCGCCAGCGCCATGGCGGCCAACAAATCGCGTTGCGTTGGCTCGTCGATGGTGCCAGCTGCGTCCGACGGCTCGGACGGTTCCGTCTGCGGTGATCTGTCCGAGGTCTTTCGTCGCTCGTTCGTGCGGCGCTCGGCGAAGACCTTGGCCCAGTCCTGACGAAGTCTTCGTTCAAGGCCGGTGCGACGGTTAGGTCTATCGGAAGCTTGCGATCCGCGGGAGCGTGGGCTGTCTAGGAGGTGAAGAGCATGGGTAAGCGCCTCGTCTATCTCATCGAGGTCGCCGTCGGGAGCAAGGAAGTTGACACCTTCGACCGGGGCGTAGAGATCATGAGCTCCGTCGACGAGCAGGATGATCACGAGTTCAGGCACCGCCTCAAGCATTTCTGGCACCAGCTCACGGCCACGAATGCCAGGACCGCTGTCGGTTAGTATGAGCACGTCCGGCTGTAACCGTTGGACGAGTTCTAGGGCGAGAACAGCGTTGGACGCCACGCCGACGCGGGTAAAACGCTCACTGGATTCGAGATCGAGGTCGATGAGTTGGGCGGTCGCTGGGTTTGAGACCCCCACAACGGTTCGATAGACGGCGTTGCCTGGCATAGTCGCCTTTCGGCTACATCATGGGCAAACCTGAAGACTTGACGTCGTGATCGATGCTCAGTCTTGGAAGTCTTCGACCGTCTGGGCAACGTCGGCGATCAGTTCGTTGGCGCCCGTGACGATTTTCGGCTGAACCTGTCGGAGCATCGTCGCCACCGTCGAAATGTCTACCTCTGAGAAGGCGAGACGTGCCCGAGGTGAGAGAATTCGCCAGAGCCGACGGGCGACGGCCAGAGGTTCGTGGTAGTCGTGGGGGAGATCCCAGGTTGCTACCCGCTCCAGGTGGCGGAGCCATTCGAGGCGCTCGGGCTCTGGGACGACGGCCCTCACATCTGCATCCGTTTCACCGGCCAAGGCGAGGGCTCGCTGCGCATCGGGTCGGAGCGATGCATCAGCCAGCATGAGGTGGCCGTCGAGTAGCAACTCAGCCCCGACATGACCGCAGGCGCGAGCCGCCCCCCGATTGATATCAGCAGCCCGAAGGCTTTCATTGATCTCCCGGCTCCAGCCCAGAAAGGCGTGATGGCCGTGGAAGGCGTCATCGGTGGCGTGATGTAAACGAACACCTTGTCGGATGAGCGGGTTCGAGGAATCGGTGGCAAGCCGAAAACGCCCGATGGCAGCGATATCGGGCAAGGCTGAACCAAGGTGAACCATCGAGGCGTCGGGGAGCAGTTGGCGCGCTATTCGAATATGGCCGACGAAGTTCACCGATGAGATCGTATCGGCAAGCTGGCGCTTCGATCAGGTCAAGGCGCTATAGACCAAGGCCTTGAGTTCCTCACGGATCGGGTAGGCCGATGATGGCATGAGCTGGGTCAGGCCGATGACGCTCAGTTCTTCGGCGGGGTCGATCCAGAACAGTGTGGATGCTGCGCCGCCCCAGGCGTACTCGCCGGCTGAGGTGAGCACCTGGGCCGCAGCTGGGTCCGTGATGACAGAGAAACCGAGTCCGAAACCGACGCCGTCATAGCGAGCTTCAGAGAAAACAGGTTGCCCCATCTCGGCCAGATCCCGACCGCCGGGTAGATGGTTCATCGTGGCGTAGTCGATCGTCTTGCGGCCGACGACTCGGGCGCCATCGAGCGCGCCACCCTGCAACAACATCTGGGTGAAGCGATGGTAGTCCCCGATAGTTGAGACCAACCCACCGCCGCCCGAAAGGAATGTGGGTGGCCGACGGAACGGGCTCTTTGCCGTGCTGTCGTCGATCATTGCCATGTCGGAGCCGCTCGCCCCGTCCGGAAGCGGAAAGGGTGAGAGCGAGGGCACTGCATAGTTGGCGGCGAAACGGTGCTCGTCTTCATCGCTCACGTAGAACCCGGTGCTGTGCATACCTAGGGGATCGAAGATGCGTTGCTGGAGAAAGGTGTCAAACGGCTGCCCGCTGAGTATCTCGACGAGGCGGCCGCAGACATCGGTCGCGATGCTGTACGCCCATTCCGAGCCAGGGGAGAACAACAGGGGCAAGCCGGCGAGAATCTCGACGTAGTCTTCGAGGCGATGCCCAGCGTCGAGCTTGCTGTGACGGTAAAGACGGTCGACGGGGTGGCGCCCCATCCACGAATAGGTCAGACCAGAGGTATGGGTCAGGAGGTCGCGGACGGTCATTGCGCGCTCGGGAAAGCGGGTGGTGTAGTTCGTGGCGGTCCCGTCGGCGAATACTCGGAGGTCAGCCCATGATGGGATGAAGTCGCTCACGGGATCGTCCAGTCGGAACCGACCCTCCTCGTAAAGTGAGAGGAGCGCCATCGAGGTGATGGGTTTCGACATCGAGTAGATCCGAACGATGGTGTCGGCGTCCATCGGTCGTTGTTCTGCGGTATTTGCGTAGCCCTGGTAAGAGAGGTGGGCCACCTTGCCGCCACGGCTGACGAGCAGGGAGAAACCGGGGAACCGGCCACTCTTGATATACCGCTCGTCGATGAAGGTGTCGATTCGGGCCAGGCGTTCTGGGCTAAAGCCGAGTTCGGACGGATCGACGATGTTGAGATCGGCGCCCATCATGCAGCGTTCTGACAGTTCACGACGGTGCGTCCCTTGACCGCGCCGGCCAAGATGTCGCCGGCCAGGTCGGCGACGCCAGCGAGGCCAACCTCGGTCGTCATCGCGTCGAGGCGATCGTTGTCGATCACGTCGGCAATTCGGGACCAGACGGTAACCCGTTCGTCGTAGGGGCACATGACCGAATCGATGCCGAGCAGGTTGACGCCTCGCAACAGGAAGGGGATCACAGTGGTCGCGAGACCATTACCGCCAGCAAGGCCACAGGCGGCAACCGAGCCTTTGTAGCGCATCTCGGCCAAGATATGGGCCAACGTGTCGCCGCCAACCGCGTCGATGCAGCCAGCCCAGCGCTCAGCGAGGAGTGGACGGCTCGGATTCTCCGCAATCTCGTTGCGGTCTAGTACTTCGGCGGCGCCCAGAGCGACGAGATCGTCTGTATTGTCTAGCCGCCCAGTGGATGCAACGACATGATGCCCAGCTGATGCTGCCCACATGATGGCGGAGCTGCCGAGGCCTCCCGAGGCGCCGGTGACGAGAAGGGGCGCATCGGGCCCAGGCACGAGGCCATGCTGTTCCAGCGCCACCAGCGCTTGCATGGCGGTGAAGCCAGCCGTTCCGATAGCCATGGCTTGTCGGGTGCTGATTGCGTCGGGGAGAGGCACCAGCCAGTCAGCATTCACACGGGCGCGCTGGGCGTAGCCACCCCAGTGCATCTCGCCAACTCGCCAGCCGGTGAGCGCCACGCGGTCGCCTGCGTTGTACCGCCCGTCGCTCGATTCGATCACGGTTCCGGCAAGATCGACGCCGGGAACATGCGGGTAGTCACGTACAAGGCGCCCGATGCCTTGCAGGACCATGCCATCCTTGTAGTTGAGTGACGACCATTCGACCTCGATGGTCACGTTTCCTTCGGGGAGCTGAGCATCGTCGAGGGTTGTTAGCGACGAGGAGACCCCTGAATCGTTCTGTTCCAATACGAGAGCGGTAAAAGCCATAGTGCTTGACGCTAGGACCAATGAGGGCCGGTTGCCAAGCCACGGCGGCTGGTTCTGGGTTTTGTTCGACGCATCGGCGATGACGACAGGACTGGGATAGGGCGAGGTCACAATGGTGAGGCGCGAAGAGGCTGGCTCGACCCGCTAGGTTGGAAGAGGTTGTAACCGACGCGTTCGCTAGGGAGTCGTCCATGACCAAGCACATCTTCGTGACCGGCGGTGTTGTCAGCTCGCTGGGCAAGGGCTTAACGGCCTCGTCTCTGGGAAGGCTTCTTAAAGCTAGAGGCTTGCGGGTGACGATGCAGAAGCTCGATCCGTATTTGAACGTCGATCCGGGCACGATGAATCCGTTTGAGCACGGTGAGGTCTACGTGACCGACGACGGGGGAGAGGCCGATCTCGACCTCGGCCACTATGAACGTTTCGTCGATGAGAACCTGTCGCGGGCCAGTAATGCGACGACCGGTTCGATCTACTCATCGGTGATTGCCGCTGAGCGCCGAGGCGACTACCTGGGCAAGACCGTCCAGGTAATTCCCCACATCACCGACGAGATCAAGCGACGGATCTCGATGCTCGCGGCTGAAGATGTCGACGTGGTGATCACCGAGGTTGGCGGCACCGTCGGCGATATCGAGATTCTGCCCTTCCTTGAGGCCATCCGCCAGTTTCGCCTCGATGTCGGCCGCGACAATGTCTGCTATGTACACGTCACCCTGGTTCCGTACATCGGTCCTGCAGGTGAACTGAAGACCAAACCGACCCAGCACTCGGTCACCGAACTTCGAAGCCGGGGCATCCAGCCAGATGTGATCGTTTGCCGTTCCGATCGCCGCATCTCCGATGAGCTTGGACGCAAGATATCGAACCTTTGTGACGTACCAGAGGAAGCGGTCATCAATGCGCCAGATGCCGAGAGTCTCTACGAGATTCCGCTGTCGATGCACGACGCTGGGCTGGATTCGATCGTTTGTGATCTGATCGGTGTCGATGCTGGAGAACCAGACCTGGTTGAGTGGCGAGCGTTGGTCGACCGAGTTGACCGGGCGTGGAAGCCATTAACGATCGGCATTGTCGGCAAATACGTCAGCCTCCACGACGCTTACCTGTCCGTCGCCGAGTCGTTGCGTCACGCCGCCTTCCACCACGATGTCGATCTTGAGATCGAATGGATCCCATCAGATCACGTCGAAGGCTTGCTGGTGGCTGAGATGCTCGGCCATCTCGATGCGATCGTCCTGCCCGGTGGCTTTGGCGAACGAGGAGTTGAGGGCAAGATTCAGGCGGCCAGCTACGCCCGGGAAAACGATGTGCCTTGCCTGGGGCTCTGCCTCGGCATGCAGGTGATGACCATTGAGTACGCACGCAATGTTCTCGGGCTCGTCGGTGCGAACTCAAGCGAGTTCGATACCCAGGACTCCACCACGCCGTATCCGGTGATCGATCTGATGGAGACCCAGCGAGATGTGACGGATATGGGGGGCACGATGCGCCTTGGTGCCTACGTCGCGGTGTTGGCAGAAGACTCACAGGTGGCCGAAATCTACGGTGAAACCGTCGTGAGCGAGCGTCATCGTCATCGCTACGAATTCAACCCGAGATTCCGGACCCGTTTTGAGGAAGCCGGCTTCCACTGCTCGGGCACGTCTCCTGACGGTCTGCTCGTCGAGTTCGTCGAGCTGCCTGACCATCCCTTCTGGATCGGAACCCAGGCCCACCCCGAGTTAAAGAGCCGCCCGAACCGGCCGGCGCCTCTCTTCCACGGCCTGGTCAGCGCAGCCCTGAAACGGGCTGAACAAGCCGACCCTGACCGCTTTGTGTCTGCTCGTCCAGCCGAGTCATCCAACGCGGCCTCGCCTGATGAGCCGACGACGATTTCCTTGTCGAGCCCGCAAGAAACGGCTTCGACCGTCGGAAGCGAGCAGGGCTGATGGGCTTTGATCTCCTGGCTGGCCTCGACGAGCGTCTAGCCGAACAGAACGGTCGGATCCCAACCGAGGGGTTCACGATGGCGGAGCAGGCGCTCGTTCACCGAGGAGCGGTCGTCTCGTTTTATGAAGGCAAGATCGCCGACGCCGCCGGAGCACTGCACGATCGAGACATTATCCGTCACCCCGGCGCGGTTTCTGTTGCGGCAATCGACGATGCCGGTCGTATCGTTCTGGTCCAGCAGTACCGCACGGCTGTCGACGCGGATCTGCTCGAACTGCCGGCAGGTAAGCGTGACGTCGCTGGTGAGCCCCCTCACATCACGGCTGCTCGGGAGCTTGAGGAAGAGGTCGGCCTTAAAGCTGGACGCCTCGAACTTTTGTGCAACATCCATCACTCGCCGGGATTCTGCGATGAGTACGGCTACATCTATTTGGCCTCCGAACTCAGCGACGTGCCCTTGCAGCGACAGGGACCCGAAGAGCAGCTGATGTCTGTCCATCGGATAGATCTGGCCGAGGCGGCGCAGATGTGTCTCGACGGACGGATCACCGACGGCAAGTCTCTGGCCGGGATTCTGGCCGCGGCCCGCAAGTTTCAGGTCTAGGCGGAGGCGTTCTGTCGGTGGCTGACGTTCTCCATCTGGCAAAACGGTTTTTTGGGGCTTTGTCGCAACGTCCTCCCGAGGCTGAGGATGAGCGTTGGGCGCTCGATCAGCTGATCGAAGCTGAGGTCGGTGTTTGGTCGCAGATGTCGAATCCCGATCGCCGCCACGCAATCGAGGTGGCGCGCCTTGTCGATACGGCGTTGGCCACCAGCACCTCGACGAGTGCAGGCGTGGAGCGCCGAACCGTGTTGGCCGCTGCGCTCCTCCACGACAGCGGCAAGGTGCTATCAGACTTTGGTACCTATGCCAGGGTTGGAGCGACGCTTGTGTGGGCGACCCTCGACGATGATGTAGCCCGGCGATGGTCGAGCGGTTCGGGGCTCCGGCGACGGTTAGCCGACTACCGCCTCCACCCAGAGCTGGGCGCCGACCGGTTGGCGGCCGGGAACTCCGACGCCTTTGTCGTGGCCTGGGCTCGTGAGCACCACCTCGCTCCGTCGAGCTGGACGACTGATGCAGCGCTTGGGTCGATCCTCAAACGTTGCGACGACGACTGAGTCCTAAGGGGTAGGTCTCGTCACCGAATCGCCTTGGAATCCTCATCGAAGCGCAGCGTCGCTCATTTCAGGTGTCGGATTGATGATCTTCAGGATCCATTTCCCCTGAATCTAGGCGATTTGATCTGATCGGCGTTGCTTGCTGATGCGACGATCATCACAAAACGGCCGATATTTCCGCCATGGGGTTGCGGGCGGTCCGAGTTGAACTACGCTACGGCGACGGCACCGAATTTCCGTCGCGTGCCCCTGTTCAACCCTGGGGAGGGTTTATGTCCACGAAGAAACTCTGGCGGCTGCTAGCGCTGCTGTTCGCCTTTGCTTTGATCGGTGCCGCTTGCGGCGCTGATGAGGCTGTCGACGATGCAGTTGATGCTGTCGACGAAGCGGCTGATGACGTAGCTGATGCTGCCGATGACGCCATGTCTGATGAGGATGAAGATCACTCTGACGACGACTCCATGGAAGAAGAAGACGACTCGATGGAAGAGGATGACGGCGCTGCAATGGCCGACACCGGTTCCGAAGAGGCAGCTCCTAGCTGTTCCGGCGAGAGCGATGGCCAGCTGGCCATCGGTGGCATCCTGCCTGAGACGGGCAACCTTGCCTTCCTCGGCCCGGCCGAATTCGCCGGCGCTGAACTCGCTGCTGCCGAGGTCAATGCCGCTGGTGGCGTGCTCGGCCAGGATGTTCTCTGGCTCGAAGGTGACTCTGGCGACAACGGTGACGTTGCTAACCAGACCGTCGATCGCCTCATCGGCGACGTCGATGCCTTCCTGGGCGCCGCTTCTTCCGGCGTTTCTTTCACCGTGATCGACAAGATCACCGGTGCCTGCAAGATTCACTTCTCGCCAGCCAATACCTCTCCTGATTTCACCACCAAGGACCCCAACGAGCTGTACTTTCGTACCGCTCCGTCCGACGTGCTTCAGGGCCGAGTGCTCGCCGACCTGATCGTGGCCGAAGGTGCCGGCACCGTCGCCATCATGGCGCTGCAGGATCCTTACGGTGAAGGCCTTCTCAAGTACACTCAAGAGCCGCTGGCTGACGCTGGCGTCGAGGTAGTTGAGAGCTTCGTTTACGATCCAAAGGCCCCCAGCTTTGATGCTGAGGTCGAGAAGATGGTTGCTGCCGCTGCCGACGCTGTCGTCGTCATTGGTTTCGATGAGACCTCTTCCATCCTTACCGGCATGTTCGAAGCTGGCGTCACGCCGGACACCACGAGCATGTACCTCGTCGATGGCAACATCGGTAACGCCCTGGGTGAGAAGTTCTCCGAGGCCGGCATTCTGAGCGGGATCAAGGGCACCTTGCCTACGGCCCAGCTCGGTGACGACTTCAAGAACCGCATGCTCGAGGTTGATCCCGAGCTCATCGACTTCTCCTACGGTCCTGAGACCTACGACGCCTTCATCATCATGGCCCTGGCTGCTGAGGCCGCCGGTACCGATGATCCGGCCGAGGTTGCCAAGCGCATCAACGGTGTAACCGGTGGCGGCGAAAAGTGCACCAGCTTCGCTGAGTGCAAGGAACTGATCGCAGCTGGAACCGAGATCGACTACGACGGCCCGTCTGGTCCCCAGGACTTCAGCCAGGCCGGCGAGCCGACCGAGGCCAGCTTCGCCATCCTTTCCTACGCTGACGATGCCAACACCATCGATGATTCGTTGACTGAGTTCCGTTTCGCCAAGATTGGCGGCTAAGTAACTCACGCTCTTTGAGCAGTAGTACGTAATGCGCTGAGTGGGTCGGACCTGTTGGTCCGGCCCACTTTGCCGTTTTGGCTCTACGATTGGTGTCGGTGAAGGGTCTGGTCATCACGATTGGGTTGTTGCTCGTCGTCTCGGTGAGCGCCGACATGGTCAATACGCTTGTAACCACCAACACGCACCGTGGGCGGTGGTGGCTGACCGAGGTCTTGTACCGCCGGACGTGGCGTTTCCTGAGGGCGGTCGGGAACTGGCTTCCAACAGTGGCGGCACGAGAGGCCGTTCTCGGCTTCTTTGCCCCGGTGTCGGTGCTCTTGCTGCTCATTGCCTGGGTAGTGCAGCAGGTGGTCGGGTTCGGGTTGATCTGGTGGGGGATCGGCGCGGTTGGCCAAGACGCAACCTTGATCGACTCGATCTACTATTCCGGGGTTGTTTATCTCACCCTGGGGTTCGGCGAACTGGTGCCATCGAGCATCGTACCTCGCCTAGGAGCCCTGGTAGAGGCCTTCTCTGGCGTTCTGACCACGGCGATGGTGATCGGTTACTTGCCCTCGCTCTACGGCGCTTACAGCCAGCGAGAGCAGAAGTTGATGACTCTCGACGATGGAAGGGAAGAGCGAATATCGCCGACCAACCTTCTCATGAGCCGAGCCCCCACCGCTGAGGTTGACGACGTTCTGCGCTTTTTCGAAGGGTGGGAGGAGTGGGTGGCTAATGTCATTGAGACCCACACGACCTTTCCCATGCTGAAGCTCTTCCGGTCGAAGCACTCGGGTCAGAACTGGGTTACCGCCCTAGGTGTTGTCACCGACGCCGCCCTGCAATGCCAGCTCATCCATGGTGCTCGGGATCGGGCACCCTATTGGCTGTTGAGGCGTTCGATCCACCTCTTCGACGAATTGACCGAAGGCGTTGACCTGAGCGACTATCGCCGACGGCTGGACGCCTTCTACGAGGAGGACCGTGATGAGGCCGGTCAGGTGCTGTTTCGCACGCTCTATCAGCAGCTGGAGAACCACGGCTTTGAGCTGGTGTCGCTCGAAGAGGGACGGCAAGAAACTCGCCAGCTGCGCCGCCGCTACGATGCCCAGATGGAATATCTGATTGACGAGCTACAGGCTCCGCGTGGGTTTTGGGGGCACAAGGTGGGAATACGCAACATGCGTCAAACCCGACAAGCTCGTCAACTGGCCGAGGACATAGCTACACCTCGTGAGGACCTCACGGGACCAGAAGCCGGAGACGACAGCCGACGTGGTCTGTAGATGAGCCATGACAGAAGTGGTCTGTAGATGAGCCATGACATGAGTAGGCGACAAAACAGCGATCTGGCGAACCGTGGCTTCTCGCGCCGATGGGTAGGGCTCTCAATGATCGTTTTTGTGGCCGCTGAAGTGCTGATTGGAGGGGTGCTTGGCGAGCTTATCGCAGGCCGCATGTTGTCGATCAACACCAGCTTCCTACTTCAGGGTCTGTTGAACCTGGCCGGCTTCGTCGTTGGTGGATTCGTTGTCGGAGTGATCTCACCAGGGCGCCGTGTCGCTGAGCCTGCCATGGCGGGCTTCGCCACCATCGTTCTGATAGCGATCCTGTCCGTCTTCGTGCCCTTCCGCTACATGGGCTACCGAGGTTCGTCGCTTCTCCTCGCCGGCGCTATCGCTGCTGGCCTAGCCGCTCTAGGAGCGACATGGGGTGAGCGTCTAACCGGCAATGGGTGAGAGCGCCGTGGTTAGGCCTGGGCCAGTGTCCCGAGATAGAGCTCTATGACCTTCGGATCGTTGAGCAGGTTGCGTCCGGTATCGGTGTAGGCGTTGGTGCCCTGGTCGAGCACATAGCCCCGGTCACAGATCTGCAGACAGCGTCGAGCGTTCTGCTCGACCATCACGATCGAGATGCCAGCGCTGTTGATTCGCTTGGTGTTGACGAAGACCTGGTCTTGGAGGGCGGGGGAGAGGCCAGCCGACGGCTCGTCGAGCAGAAGAATCTGGGGATCCATCATAAGGGCCCGCCCCATCGCCAACATTTGGCGCTCGCCACCTGAGAGCGAGCCAGCGCGTTGCTTGCGACGCTCGGCGAGTCGAGGGAACATGTCGGCAACAACGGCGAAACGTTCGTCGAATCGGGATGGGTCCAAATACATGCCCATCTCGAGATTTTCCTCGATCGTCAAGCTGGGGAAGATGTTCTCGTTCTGAGGAACGAAACCGACGCCTCGGGAGACGAGTTCGTGGGCTTTCATGCCGGTGATGTCTTGGCCGTCGAGCGTAACGCTGCCTTCACGAACCGGGATGAGGCCGAAGAGTGTCTTCAGCAGGGTTGACTTCCCTGCACCGTTTGGCCCGACGATACCGATGAGTTCGCCTTCGGCGACCTCGAGGCTGCAGCCATTGAGAATGTTGACCTCGGGTACGTAGCCAGCGGTCACACCGTCGACGTGGATGAAGTGCTCGGATGCCATGTCGTTACTCCTCCTCGTCATCAAAGGTCAGATCTTCGTCGTGATGCGATCCGAGATAGGCATCGATCACTTGCCGATTCTTGCCAATTTCTTCGTGGGTGCCCTCGGCGATGATCTTGCCCTCGGCCATCACCACCACCCAGTCGCTGATATCTCGAACAACGTCCATATCATGCTCGACGAAGACGACGGTGCGTCCCTCGTCTCGGAGCTCCTTGACATGGCCGAGCAGGGATTGGGTGAGGGCCGGGTTAACACCGGCCATCGGCTCATCCAGCATGATGAGGTCGGGCTCGGTCATCAGAGCTCGAGCCATTTCTAGAAGCTTTCTCTGGCCGCCGGAGAGGCCGCCTGCGAACTCCTCACGCATGTGATCCATCTTGAACCGCTTGAGCAGAGCGTCGGCACGCTCCTCGTTGGCCCGCTCTTCGTCTTTCCAGCCTCGCATCATGGCCCGGAAGAGGTTCTCGCCCTTCTGGTTCTGGGCACCTAGCTTCATGTTCTCAATGACCGACAGTCGGGCCAGAGCCTTGGTCAGCTGGAAGGTGCGAACCATGCCTTTGAGGGCAACCTTGTGCGGCGCCAGCGAAGACATCGGCTCACCGTTGTAGGACCAGCTTCCAGCGTCGGGGGCATCGAAACCAGTGATCAGGTTGAAGAACGTCGTCTTGCCAGCGCCATTGGGCCCGATGAGGGCGGTTATCTTGTTGCGCTGAATCTCAAGATGGTCGACGTCGACCGCGGTCAGGCCACCAAAGGTACGGCGAATACCGTCGACGACGAGAATCGGGTCGCTCTTCTTCGAGCCCGGTGTGCTCTCGGGCCGGTCGGCGCCCCAGGCTGTTTCAACTTCACTTGCGCTAGACATCGAACGCCATCTCCCTCTTGTCGCCGAATATGCCCTGGGGGCGGTAGAGCATGAGCAGCATCAGACCGACTCCGAGGAGAATAAACCGCATAACACCAACTTCGGTACCGCTGATGAACCACTCGGGAATCCACCCGGCGGATTGGGCGCCACGGATGAGGCCATCGGTGAACTGGAGAAGAGCGATGAAGATGATCGAACCGACAACGGGTCCCCAGAGCCGCGCGGTCCCACCGAGGATCAGAGCCGCATAGGCGAAGAAGGTTTTAGGTGGACCAAGATCTTGAGGACTCGGCTGGACCGAACCGGTGGAAATGGCGAGCATCATGCCAGCCAAAGCGCCGAATATGCCACCGATAATAAGGCTCTGCATCTTGATGCTGTAGGCGTTCTTGCCGAGAGCGCGGGCTGCGTCCTCATCCTCGCGAATCGCCTTCAACACTCGGCCCCACGGACTGTTCACGACGAGATAGCAGAATCCGATTCCGAGGAGAACCAGAACCCATCCCAAGATGATGGCCCACATAGTTCGAGGCAAGAAGCTGAACGGTCCGAATTTGATCGACTCGGTGAACGGGTTGAGGTCATAGAAGTCGGAACTGAAACCGTTGATGCCGTTCGAGCCTCCGGTGATGTCGCTCAAGCTTGTGGCTCGAACCAGAAACCGAACGATCTCGGCTGCGGCGATGGTCACGATGGCCAGATAGTCGGCTCTCAGACGCAGCGTTGGAGCGCCGAGGGCCAAGGCGAAGACCACAGCGGCCAAGATGCCGAAGATAACGCCGGTCCATAGCGGCCAACCGAAGGCAAAGACCGGCACGGCGAGGCCGTAAGCGCCCATGGTCATGAAGCCGGCTTGGCCGAAGTTGAGCAGGCCCGTGTACCCGAAGTGGATGTTCAGGCCGATGGCTGCCAGGGCAAAGATGGCGGCCTCGGGGGAGACAGCAGCTTGAAGGGCGTTGACGATGATGCTTTGAAAGTCCATAGGTCTACCCGATCCGTTCTTTTTGTCCGAGGATGCCCTGGGGTCGAATGAGAAGAATGAGAGCGAGCACGAGCAAGGCACTGACGCTCTTGAGCTCAGCAGGTATCCAGTAGGTAGACACTTGCACCATGATGCCGATGATGAGGCTGCCGACCAGAGCGCCGTAGGCCGTGCCCAAGCCGCCCAAGGTGACGGCAGCGAAGATGAGAAGGAGCAAATCGAAGCCCATGTCCCAGTTGATGCCACGATCAAGGCCGTAGAGAATGCCTCCGAGTCCAGCCAAGGCGCCTCCGCTGATCCAGACATAGGAGATCACCTGTTCAACATCGATGCCCGATGAGGAGGCGAGGTCTCGGTTGTCGGCGACGGCTCGCATGGCCTTGCCGAAGCGGGTTCGCTGAAGGACCAGGGCTACGGCGACCAGCACGGCGATCGAGAGGAAGATCGTAACGACCTGCCGTGGAACCAGGCTGATTGGGCCGAGTTCGACTAATGGCTCCTGCAGGCTGTACTGACGGAAGGGATTGCGCCGTCCACCGAACTGCCAAAGGAAGAAGTAGCGAACCAGAATGCTCAAGCCGATAGAGATGACGAGCATGGCGATGAGGCCTGTGCTTCTGGCCCGCAGCGGCCGCCAGAGCAGACGATCGTTGAGCCCGCCGAGACCAGCGGTCAGTACGATTGCTAGCGGGGCGGCGAGGAGGAACGGCCAGCTCAGCCCGACGTTGAAGGCGTAGGTCAGAAGGGCACCGAGGGTGACCAACTCGCCGTGGGCGAAGTTGACAAGGCCGGTCGTGCCGAAGATGAGCGAGAGCCCGATTGAACACATGGCGATGATGAGGCCGAAGATGATGCCCACCATGCCTAGCCGTAGCAGGCTGTCGATCGCCGACTGGCTAACCGCTTCCTGTGTTCCAGCCTCTCCAGCCGCCATTGGAAAGGCAAGCGCTTTCGATTGGCCGTCGACCACGTTGAAGGTAAGCTCGGTCTTGTCAGGATTTCGGAGGCTGACCCCAGCGGGGATGCTCTCGACATCGATGCTCGCCGCGTAGTCGCCAGCGCCGGGGAGTTCGAGGGAGAACGTGCCGTCGGCACCGGACACGACTGATCCGAGGTCGCCACCCCCGGCATCCCGGAGCACGATTTCCACGCCTTCGACGGGGATACGTTCCCCTGAATCGTCCTTGTATTGCAGTGTTCCGTTGATGGATTGACCATCATCTTGAGCGCCTGCGGTAGGCGAAAGGAACACGAGTAGGGCAACCGAGATGGCTAAAACCGCCCCAATCATCATCTGTAACCTGGTTCGTTCCACGATCGGCAGAGTATATGGTCCTTGCCCCAACACACATCCTGTTAAGTAATGATCGTTCGCGTTTTGTTGCGTCCGACCTAGACCTGGACGGATGATCTACTCATGGCGGATGGAGCGGGATTGGCTGGGGTGGCGACCTGTGAAGCCCTCGTCTCTGCCCGGCCTAATGAAGGTCGACGGCGTCTCTGCCCGGTCTAGTGAAGGTCGACGGCTTGACGTACTCGGTCCATCACCGTCGTGGCTACTTCCCGGGCCTTGTCTTCTCCCATCTTGAGCATGGCATCGACGGTTCCATCATCGAGCTCGGCTCGACGGGCCTGGATCGGCTCGATAAGGCTGATGATCGCTTCAGCTGCATCGGCTTTCAGCGGCCCGTACTGCTCGTAGCGTTCGGCGACGGTTTCAGGAGCCTCTCCGGTTGCTACCGCGAGCAAGGTCAGGAGGTTTGATACGCCTGGCTTGTTCTCGGGGTCGAAGCGGACCTCGCCGTCGTTATCGGTGACGGCACGCTTGAGCTTCTTTGTAATCTCAGCCGCTGTGTCGGTGAGCATCACGGTGCCGTTCACGGCGTCGGCCGACTTCGACATCTTGTTTGTCGGGTTCTGGAGGTCCATTATCCGGGCTCCGGCGGCTGGAATCCGGTGCTCGGGGACGACGAGGACTTCACCGAAACGACTGTTGAAGCGGTTGGCGATGTCTCGCGTGAGTTCGAGGTGTTGGCGTTGGTCGTCGCCTACCGGCACGACGTCGGTGTCGTAGAGCACGATGTCGGCCGCCTGGAGCGCCGGATAGGTGAACAGAGCGGCCGAGACGAAGTCATTGGATTCGCTCTTGTCTTTGAACTGCGTCATCCGACGTAGCTCGCCGAAAGCGGTCACACACTGCAGGTGCCAGGCAAGCTCGCTGTGCTCCCGAATCCTGGACTGAACAAAGAGCGTTGAGCGTTCTGGGTCGATGCCGATGGCGATCAGGTCCTTGGCGGCCTCGAGGGTTGCCTGTCGAATCTCGCCCGGTT
Source organism: uncultured Acidimicrobiales bacterium (assembly GCA_937922045.1). Classification (GTDB taxonomy): domain Bacteria; phylum Actinomycetota; class Acidimicrobiia; order Acidimicrobiales; family SZUA-35; genus JAHELU01. Next base: position 21,114 of record CAKZXA010000051.1, read on the forward strand.
CGCGGGGAACCGACAATGCGTGCAGGTCGACGATGCAATAGATGCCGTCGGTTGTGTCCTGCATTGTCACCCAGTTGCGACACGCTCCCAGATAGTTGCCCAGATGGATGGTTCCGGTTGGCTGAATGCCTGAAAAGGCGCGGGGTCGAAGTGGGTCGTTCATAGCACGCCCTAGGCTAGATCAGGTACGAAGAACTTGCGGCGGAAATTTTTCGGGTAGAATCACATCGATGTCATTCACGGTCCAGACTGAGACGTTCGAAGGTCCATTCGATCTTCTTCTCCATCTGATTCTCAAGGAAGATGTGGACCTCTATGAGGTGCGCCTCTCGTCAATCGTCGACGCCTACCTCGATGAGATGTCCACGATGGAAGCCTGCGATCTTGAGCTTTCCACCGAGTTCCTGCTTATCGCGGCGACCCTGGTGGAGTTGAAGTGTCGTCGCCTACTTCCCGTCGATGACGATATTGATCTCGATGAAGAGTTTGGGCTGTGGGAGGAGCGAGATCTCCTCTTGGCGCGGCTCCTTGAGTGCAAGACCTTCAAGGACGCGGCCACGATGCTGCGCAGCCTGATGGAGGCGGCAGCGGAATCGGTGCATCGCCGGTTTGGCCTGGAGGAAGCTTTCCTCGACCTCGCCCCCGATCCGTTGGCGGGCATGACCGCACCGAAGCTCCGTCGTGCCTTTCTTCGTGTCGTATCCGAGCGTCCAAAGCCGCCCGAACTCACACTTCATCACGTGTCGGTTTCGCAAGCTACGGTGGCCGAAGCGCTGGAAGAATTCCTCGACGTGCTGCCTCAGAGCGGTCCCCGAACATTTCGTTCTCTGACCGACGGACTCACCGAACGGGTCGAGATCGTGGTTCGCTTTCTGGCCGTGCTCGAGTTGTTCAAGCAAGGCATGATCGAGTTGGACCAGGCGGAGTGCTTCGGCGATCTCACCGTCACCTGGCGTGGCAGCATGACCAGCCGTGAGTTGGCGCTGAGCGGCGTCGACGACTACGAGGGCTAGCGAAGGACCGTACGTGAAACAGGAACTTCCCTCGCTTGACGCGGTCGCCGAATCAAAGCGCGCTATCGAAGCAATGGTGCTCGTCGCCTCGGAGCCCACTCCCGTGCACCTCCTCGCTCAGGTAGTAGAGCTTGCGCCCGAGGTTGTCGAAGTCTTGTGTCGCGATCTGGCGGCCGAGTACGAACAGCAGAAGCGAGGCTTTCAGTTTGTCGAGGTCGCAGGTGGGTGGATCTATCAGACCCATCCCGATCTCTATGCCTACGTAGAGCGCTACGCGATGGAAGGCATCCCAAACCGGCTGTCGAGCGCAGCGCTTGAGACGCTGGCCATCGTGGCCTACAAGCAGCCTATTTCGCGGTCACAAATTGGCGCCATCCGTGGTGTGAACATCGATGGCGTCCTCCGCACCCTGGAGCAGCGAGGCTATGTCGAGGAAGTTGGCCGCGACGATGGCCCAGGCCAGGCCGCACTCTTCGGCACCACGCCGATGTTTTTGGAAAAGCTAGGGCTGCCTTCGCTCAAGCATCTGCCTGCGCTCGGTGATTTCGTTCCGGCCGCCCATGTGGTTGAGGCGTTGGAACAGACCTTGCGAGTAAATCCGCATCAGCCCGACGAAGAGCCGGTGGACGAAGAGCTTGTGATCGACGAAGCGACGTCCGATGACGTTGCGTCCAATGGCGTTGCGTCCAATGGCGTTGCGTCCAATGGCGTTGCGTCCGATGACGAGGGGTCCGGCCAGGATGCGTCCGATAGTCCATCTGGGGATTCATCAGACCCTGAGATTGATGGCTCCGTCGAAGGGTCTACCACCGAGCAGTCAGAGCCCGCCGACGAACGTGAAAGAGTCGAAGCCGAGGCGCCAAGCGAAGACCTCGATCTCGATGTCGACGGCGACTCGATCGTTGCCGATTCTGATCTCGCTCAAGACGCACCTGCGTCCGAGCTCGACGACGTGGCAGTTTCGCTCGACGACGTCGTGGCAGCCGCGTCAGGGTTCACCGCCGACCCTGTCGGTGATGTCGACGAACCAGACAGCGGCGATCCAGACGGCGGCGAACCAGACAGCGGCGATCCAGACGGAGGCGAAGCTACGGCGGGTGATAAAGGCGACGCACCGGACGGTGATGACGTTGTGCTCGACCTGCGAGTTGACGAACCTATCATCCTGGAATCGGCGCCGGTACTTGCCTCGCCCGCGGTTCCTTCGGTTGACGAGAACGGCCTCTCCGACGCGCCTTCTAACTCGGTCCTGGGTGTGTCACTTTCTTCGTTTCTCCCGATGGGGCGATCAGAGGACGCCGAGCGATCAGAGGCGGGAAGCGAGTCGTTGTCTGGCGCGACCGAGCCAGAACCTAGGGGCTCAATCGATCAACTCGATGCCGATGATAATGGCCAGGCCGATGAAGCCCCGGTCGGTGCGGATACCGGCAGCGGCGATGTCGCCATGGCCTTCGATGCTGACGAGGTTCTGGTCGTCGACGACGGCGACCGTGGCGGATCCATGGTTGCCCGCCGATCGGATGAGCGGTCTGCCGAAGTAGTCCAAGCGGTCGAGCATGGCGAGTCTGCTCCGGATCCGCTCGAGGTTGAGCAACGAAGCGATGCTGTTCCCATCGCAGCCGATGAGATTGCCGAGTCTAAGGATCTGGCCGAGGCTGACGATATCGAGCCCGAGTCTGAGGATCCCGTCGAGGCTGATCCGTCGATCGATGATCGGTTAGACGACCGACTGGACGATATGAATGCGGAGCAGCTCGAGTCGGCGGGGGAGGTGGATGCGGCTCCAACCGAAGCCGATGCCGGAGACGGTCCTCGGTTTCACATTGCGGACCAGGATCCGTCGACGTCTGGTCTCGATGGTCCCCGAGCGGGTGCGGCGCGGGCTGAGGCGGATCCGACCTCGTCGCCGGTAGACGACGAAGCGTGAATCGATGAACTGCTCGTCGGAAGCTGGCGAGGCCTCTGAAGAAGCCCCTACCACGTCGTCTTCGTCAGAACGCGTCCACAAAGTCATGGCCCGCCTGGGCTTGGCTAGCCGTCGGGCCAGTGAGGAGATGATCATCCAGGGCCGGGTCCGTATCAACGGCACCGTCGCTGAGATCGGTGATCGTCTTTCCGGCGACGATGAGCTGAAGGTCGACGGCCATGTCTATTCGGCAATGCCCGAAATGGAGATCTACCTGCTCAACAAGCCAGCAGGCGTTGTAACCACCGCTGCGGACCCTCAGGGCAGAGAGACCGTCGTCGATCTGATCGAGACCTCGACACGAATCTTCCCCGTCGGTCGGCTCGATCTCGACTCGGAGGGGCTCCTCTTGTTGACCAACGATGGGCAGTTGACCCATCGGCTTACACACCCCAGCTTCGGTATCGACAAGGAATATCTTGTTGCCGTCGAGGGACAACCCTCGCGCCTCGCGGTGCGCACCCTGCGAGAAGGTGTGGAGCTCGACGATGGCATGACGGCCCCGGCGAAAGTCTCCGTCGTCAATCCGGGCACGGTCAAAATCATCCTCCACGAAGGACGCAACCGTCAGATTCGGCGCATGTGCGATGCGGTCGGGCACCCAGTCCGTCGGCTGGTACGCACCCGGATCGGTCCGATCAGCGATCATCGGCTCAAGCCGGGCCAGTGGCGAAAACTTCTTCCTGACGAAGTGTTGTCGTTGCAACGTGCGGTGAAAGTGGCCCGCTAACCTCCGCCTGATGGCTTTACGTGCGCTTCGTGCAGCGACGACGGTTGATGGCGACACAAGCAAGGACATTGAGTCGCGCACCGTCGAGATGGTCAAGGCTCTCATGGACCGCAATCAGCTGTCCGCTGATGATCTGATCAGTATCCTCTTCTCGGTCACGTCAGACATAACGGCTCTGGCCCCTGCTGCGGCGGTGAGGTCTCTTGGCATCGTCGATGTGCCCCTGCTTTGCGTTCGTGAGATGGAGCTGGAGGATTCGCCGAACCTCTGCATTCGTATGCTCGTTCACATCGAGACTGACAAGGACCGCTCCTCTATGCGCCATACCTATCTGCACGGAGCCGCCGTTCTACGTCCAGATCTGGTCACAGAGATGGAAGATCCCAACGAAGAAGTTTCCCCATGAGCGACGATCGTCTGACAGCACCGTCCGAGAGCGTCACCGCCGGGAGCGGACAGCGCCGGGCGAATTTGCTCGGGTGTGGACTCATCGGCGGATCGCTGGGCATGGCGTTACGAGAGCATGGGTGGCATGTTTCGGCTACCGATCTCGATCTCGAGACACAATCGGCTGCCATCGCCGAGGGAGCGGCCGACGAGGCTGGCCTCGACCCGTCGGCGGAGCTGTCGATCGTTGCCGCTCCGGTAGGTTCGATTCCCGCATTGGCCAGGGAAGCGTTGAGCAAGACCGATGGCGTCGTGACCGACGTTGGCTCAACGAAGCAGGCGATCTGCGCAGCAATCGACCATGAACGTTTCGTCGGCGGTCACCCGATGGCGGGTTCTGAGCTCGACGGGATTGCCGGCGCCCGGCCCGACTTGTTCAAGGGTGCGATGTGGGTGCTCACCCCAACCGAACAGACCGACGAGCATTGCTTCTCGGTTGTTCGCTCGATGATCCGACTTGTCGGCGCCGAGACGATCGCCCTCCAGCCCGACGTTCACGATCGGCTGGTGGCCCAGGTCAGCCATGTTCCCCACCTCACAGCCGCGGCGCTGATGAATCTCGCCGACAGCTCTTCGGTCGAGCATCGCGCCTTACTACGGCTGGCGGCTGGTGGCTTCAGAGACATGACACGTATCTCGGCAGGCCGGACGACGATCTGGCCCGACATATGCGCAGACAACGACCACGCAATCGTCGAGTCGCTCGATCGCCTGATCGGCGCCCTCAGCTCTGTGCGCGACCTCGTCGAACGCCGAGATAAGGCCGGCTTGACGGAACTGTTGGAGAATGCACGCAGAGCGAGGCTTAACCTGCCGGTGGGCTACGGCAAGGTGGGCACGATCGCCGAGGTTCTGGTCCCAATCCCGGATCGCCCGGGCGAGATCGCGGCGATCGCAACCCTGGCAGCGGAGCTCGACGTAAACATTCTGGATCTTGAGATCAGCCACTCTGGAGAGGGACGCCGAGGCGTGATGACCCTGATCGTTGATGAAGCCAAGACAGAGCGTCTGATCGGCGGACTCATCGCTCGTCAGTATCATCCGACGATGCGAGAGCTGGATCCGGGAGACGACTAATGGCCGATGACGGACAAATTATCGTCGTCGCAATCGACGGTCCCGCTGGCTCTGGAAAGTCGACGGTTGCCCGCCTGCTGGCCGACGCCTTGGCGCTCGGCTACCTCGACACCGGAGCCATGTATCGAGCCGTGGCGTTCGCCGTGCTGTCGGCTGGCATCGATCCTGAAGATGAGGACAAGGTCGCGGTGGTAGCCGAGACGCTCGACATCGAGCTGAGGGCCGATGGGTCGGTCATCGTCGACGGCGCCGATGCCACCGCCGAGATTCGAAGCGCTGCGGTATCGCGTTCAGTTTCAGCGGTAGCCGCCAACCAGCGGGTACGAGCCGAACTGGTGGAACGCCAACGTCGCTGGACCCGTATCCGCGGCGGTGGTGTCCTTGAAGGGCGCGATATCGGGACTGCCGTGTTTCCCGATGCCGACCTTAAGGTCTACCTCACGGCCTCACCTGAGGTGAGAGCGGCCCGTCGGGCGGGAGAGGAATCAAGCCTTGATTATGCAACGGTCGCCGCCGACCTGGCTCGTCGCGATGCCTACGACTCCAGCCGCGTCCACGATCCTCTTCGTCAAGCGAGCGACGCGGTCACTGTGGACACATCGGATCTGACCATCGAGCAGGTGGTAGCCTCATTGGTCGTCATGGTGGAAGAGGGTTCGCAGCTCGGGGCGGAGCAATGAACGCCGAGGTTTCCGGCCGACCCGAGGCGACTGTTCTCGACATGGGCAACCGCCAGAGAAACGCCTACCGGATCTTGCGCAAACTTCTTAGCGGCGTGTTCGGCGCATGGTTTCGGTTCCGTGTGGTCGGGATGGAGAACGTTCCTTCCAAGGGAGCATTCATTCTGGCCGCAGGCGGTCATCGTTCTATTCTCGACACACCTGCGGTTTCATTGGCGACGCCGTCCAGAGTGTTGCGATATATGGGCGCCGATACGTACTTCAACAAGGCAGGCCTTGGAACGTTTCTACGCGCTATGGGTGGTTTCCCCGTTCAGCGAGCTGCGACCGACAGAGCGGCGATGCGCCTCGCCGAACTCGTTCTCCAGCGCGGTGAGCCGTTGGTCATCTTCCCCGAAGGGACTCGTCAAACCGGTCCGGTCGTAACCGAACTCAAGCAGGGCGCTGCCTTCCTGGCTTGTCGTCAACAGGTGCCGATTTTGCCGATCGGTATCGGCGGCGCAGAGCGAGCGTTGCCAAAGGGTGCTCGCGTACCACGGCCCCGTCGAATGGCGGTGGTCATAGGCGAACCGCTCTATCCACCCGATCGCGTCGATGACCGAGTGAAACGGTCGTCGATCGTTGCCCTTTCCGACGATCTCCGCAACGAGCTCCAGCGTCTCTATGACAAGGCCCAGATTCAGGCCGGAGCCTAGGACGACGACTCCTCTAAGCCGGTTTCTCCTAAGCCGGTTTCGAGGCGCTCGGCCTCGCTCAGAGAGCGGCTAGGACGTCGGAGGCGTCGATTGTGCGGTCCTGCACGCTGGGCCGAGCCGGGATTGAACCTCCGGCTGCCAGGGTGGCGACGACGTCGACCGCTCCAAGCAACTCGCGTAGATTGCGGGGTGGCGGAAAGTACTCGTCTTCCTCGGTGATCTGGACCTCTTCGACGCCACTGGCTGGGCTTAGGAAGTCGATCACCGCCTGGACGACATCTTCGGGAGCGGAAGCTCCGGCGGTTACGCCGACGGTTCCGCTCAGATCGGTCGGGAGCTCATCGGGGCCGTTCACGCGGAACACTCGATCGCAGCCTGCTTCGGTCGCCAACTTGGCCAGAGCGTTCGTGTTGGAACTATTCGAGGACCCAATGACGACGAAGGCATCGCAGCGATCGGCTATCGCCATCAATGCCGACTGCCGATTGGTGGTGGCAAAACAGAGATCGGAACGCCCCGGAGTGAAGAGGTCAGGGAATCGGTCGCGGGCGGCATCGGCCACATCCGCCCAATCGCGATGGCTGAGCGTTGTTTGAGCCAGGAGGGCGGTTGGTTGGTCGAACTCGGGGAGCGCAGCAACATCGGCCACTTCTTCTACCCGGTGAATAGCATCGGGTGCAACGGCCATGGTGCCGACCGCTTCCTCGTGGCCTTCGTGACCGATGTAGATGATCTGGTAGCCCTTGCCGGCTCGAACCTTGACCTCGTGGTGGACCTTGGTAACGAGCGGGCAGACGGCGTCGACGACATAGCTCCCTCGGGCTTTTGCCGCGGTAACGACCTCGGGCGCCGATCCATGGGCGCTCAGCATGATCGGGCGCCCGCTGGGAACTTCGTCGATGTCATCGACGAAGATCACGCCATGAGCCCGAAAGCGGTCGACAACGAGCTTGTTGTGCACGATTTCGTGATAGCAGTACACGGGGGCGTCGAAAGCTCTAACCATCCAGGCCAGAGCCTTGATCGCCATCTCGACGCCAGCACAAAAGCCGCGAGGAGCGCATAAGAGGACACGTTCTACCATTGGTCTCAGCCTAGCTGGAGCAGGTTCGACGCAGCGCCGTCGCTTCAGGGGCGTGTCGGTTGATGCGCTGGCGGACAAGCCGGGGGAGTGGCCCGTTATCCTAGAGAAGTGGACTTCCCTCGAGTAATCGCCATCAAGCCAGGGTCGGCGGCGCAAGCTGCCGGCGTGGCCGTTGGCGACCTCCTGGTGTCCATCAACGGTGAGCAGCCGCGAGACGTAATCCACTATCAGTTGCTGGTCGATGAGGCCGAGCCGATGTTGGAGATAGATCGAGGCGGTCTGGTGCGATCGATCACGGTTGCAAAGGGTGATGGCGAACCGCTGGGGCTTGAGGTGCAGTCGGCCATCTTCGACCAGGTACGTACCTGCGACAACCACTGCAGTTTCTGTTTCATCTACCAGCTGCCGAAGGGCATGCGAAAGAGCCTCTACCTCAAGGACGACGACTATCGCCTGTCCTTTCTCTACGGAAACTTCACCACACTGACCCGCTTTACCGAGGCCGACCTGGAACGGGTCATTACCGAGGGTCTTTCCCCGCTCTATGTCAGCATCCACGCCACCGATCGGGCGCGGCGTAACGAGATGCTGCGGAACCGGCGTGGCGGCCCAAGTCTGCGTTGGCTGCGGTTGTTGTTGGATGCAGGTATCGAAGTGCACGGCCAAGTGGTCGTTTGCCCTGATCTGAACGACGGCGCCGTGCTCGAGCAAACCCTCACCGATGTGTTGAACGAGTATCCGGAGCTTCATTCGGTGGCCGTAGTTCCGCTGGGTGTTAGCGATCATTCCAACGAACCGACGATGCGACCTCACACCGTTGACGAGGCGGTTGCCGTCGTCGATCTGGTGACCGAATGGCAGGAGATCTTCGCCAGCGTTCTCGGTCGACGCCTCGTCTATGCCGCCGACGAGTACTACCTGCTCGCTGGCCGGAGTTTTCCCGGGTCCGAAACGTACGGCGATTTCGCTATGTATGAAGACGGGATCGGGATGGCTCGCCACTTTCAGGTTGAGTTCAGTGAGGGCGAGCTGGTCGGCAATATCGAGCGAGATGGCCGCGCCGGTGGCTTCTTCGCCTCGGTTGATGGGGCACCAGCCGCTGGCTATCGCGCTCCCCGAACCCAGGCCAGCCCCCAGGGGGCAGGCGAGGGCCAACCGGTTCAGTTGCTCGGCTCCCGACCGCGGAAAGACGCGCCGATCGCCATTCTGACGGGTACCTACGGGGCCCAATGTTTGGAGCCCTTGCTCGAAGATCTGGGTCGCGACGATGTTCGCGTCCTCCCGGTCGTCAACACGTTCTTCGGTGGCAACATTGGCGTCACCGGCCTTCTTGTCGGCGAGGATCTCGCCCGAGTCCTAGACGCCGAGCCGGTTGGACACCGCTATCTACTTCCCGATGTTTGCTTGTCGGAGGGTCGCTTTCTCGACGGAAGCACACCCGCCGACCTGCCTCGACCAGTCGAAGTGGTCGCCACCGATGGCATAGCGCTTCGCCAAGCCCTAACACAACGATCGACGGTTGGATCCCCATGACGACGACAAACGGCACCGATGGCGTGCTCGACGACTATGACGACCAAGAGGTAACCCCTGGCCTGCCGGAGGTAGTGATCGTCGGTCGGCCGAACGTCGGTAAGTCAACCTTGCTGAACCGGATCCTCGGACGGCGTGAAGCCATCGTCGAGGAACGGCCAGGCGTCACTCGAGATCGAAAGGTCGTCGAGGCCGAATGGCAGGGCCGACCTTTCCGCCTCGTCGATACGGGCGGCTGGCTTGCCCGTGGCAACGAGCTCGACAAGAAGGTGTCCAAGCAGGCCGAAACGGCGCTCGCCCACGCCGACGCCATCCTCTTTGTTGTCGATGCCACGGTTGGCATCACCGATGAAGATACCGAAGCGGCCCGTCGGTTCCGTTCGAGCGATGTACCCCTATTCCTCGTGGCCAACAAGGTCGATTCTGAGACCCAGGCTGGCTTGATCTGGGACCTGGTCCGCCTTGGGCTCGGCGAACCTCGTCCGGTCAGCTCAATCCATGGCCTTGGCCTCGGCGATCTACTCGACGATGTCATAGCCGTTCTGCCCCCCGAGGACGAGGACGGAACGTCTGACGCCGACGATGATCAACGTCTTTTTGGTATCGCCCTCGTCGGTCGGCCCAATGTCGGAAAGTCGACGCTGTTCAATCGCTTGATCGGCGAGGAACGCTCCGTTGTACACGACATGCCTGGGACGACGAGAGACACCATCGATACCGTGGTCACGACCTCGCTTGGCGACGTTCGGTTCTTGGACACCGCTGGTATGCGTCGTAGCTCACGAATCAGTGAAGACACCGAGTATTACTCGGTGGTGCGGTCTCTGAAGGCGGTCGACGGCGCCGATGTTGCTCTGCTGGTGATCGATGCCACCGAGGGAATAACGCAACAGGATCAACGCCTTGCCGAACGGGTCGACGGCGCTGGTTGCCCGATCGTTGTCGTCCTCAACAAGACCGACCTCCTCAACACCGAGCAGCGCAATGACCTCAGCTTGCAGATCGAACGCAAGTTGAGCTTCTTGCACGATGTTGGGGTGCATCGCATCTCAGCTCTAACCGGACGAGGCGTCGAGAAGCTCCTGCCGTCGCTTCAGATCGCGATTACGGCCTATGAAACCCGGATCCCGACGCGCAAGGTCAACGACATCATCCGGCTCGCTCAGCAGTCGCAACCAGCCCCTGGTGGCGCCAGAATTCTCTACGCCACCCAGGGCGCGGTCTACCCGCCAACGTTCACACTGTTTACCAACCGCGCCCTCCCAGACCACTATCTGCGTTACCTCGAACGGCGTTTACGGGAAGAGTTCAACCTCGGCCCGACACCGATCAAGCTCCGGGTACGCCGCCGCAGCCAGTAGCCCAACCGGTTGGGTCTGAGGCTGGGGTGTTCATGAGGAGGACCGGCCTTTCATCGCGGGCTACGATGGTCGGTTATGGAACGGCTTGTGCCCGCCATCGCTGCGCTTGTGTGCGCAGCTGCCGCCGTTGCATGGGCGCGAGCCACGATCGGTCGGCACCGAGTCGCTGAGCGGTTGGCGAGCGAGCGAAGCGACCCCGACCTGTGGCGACTCGCAAACAACGATTATCGCCGTGATCTGCAAACGACGGCCTTCTCTGCCCTGGCTGCGTTGGCCCTCGTCATCGTTGCTGCGGTCGGCATCGGAACGTGGTCGGCGCTGGGTGTCTCGCTGCTCGCCCTGCCTTCGGCTGTGGCCTTGCTCAACCGCGATGCTCAAACCGAGATCGCAAGAATCGCAGCCAACCGGGCCGAGGTTGAGAAGAAGGCTCGTGAGGTGCTCACCCAGGAGGAGTTGGCCCCGCTCCAGTGGGCCGCGAGATTGGCTCCATCGGATCTGCCCGATTTGGCTGGCTTCGAGATCGGCCAGGCCTATCAGGCTGGCAGCGGAGCGATGGCCGGGGATTTCTACGATGTCTTCAAGGTCGACGGTGATCGAGTGGCTGCGGTGATCGGCGATGTGACGGGGCACGGCATCGAACCGTCGATCACCGCTTTGCAAGCCAAGTACCTTCTTCGAGCCTTTCTGCTGCAGTACCGAGACCCGGGCCAAGCCGTGCAGGAGCTCAACGCTCAGATGTCGGTCCTGGAGCGCGGCGAAGAGTTCATTTCACTCTGTGTTCTGGTCTTTGACCTCGAGGCCGAGACGCTGCGCTACTCGTCGGCTGGCCACCCGGCGGCCTTCGTCTGGGATGGGCGGGAGGTTCGTCCGCTCGGGGCGACGGGTCCTCTGTTGATGCTCGATCCTGGGGCTCCCTACCATTCCCGCGAGATGGGTTGGGCGGTCGAGAACGTGGCCGTGATGTACACCGATGGCTTGGCCGAAGCTCGCAATGGCGACGCCCTCTTCGGCGAGGATGGGATTGCCGGTATGATCCGTCGAGACCCGACAGCCTCCCCCGATGTTCTGACCAAGACAATGGTGGAGGCCGCCCGCGACTTTGCGGGTGGGCCTATCGCAGACGATGTCGCCGTACTCGTCCTCCGGCGGGTCTGACCAAGCGGACCGACGACGATGATGGGGAACAATCGTGCCCTGGTGTGACAGCTGTGATGTGTATCTGGCTCCGAACACCGTGAGCGACGAGGGCGAGTGCCCTCGTTGCGACACCGTGGTTGATTCAGGCGACGCTAAGACGACCACGGGTGAACGTATTCCGTGGCATTTCTGGCTCGTCGTTGTCGCTCTTGTTGGCTATCTCGGATGGCGGTTGATCGAGGCCTTCATGTGGCTGGGGCAACAGCTCTGAAACCCCCGGTCGTTCCTGCGAGCGGAACAACGTTTTGCTGCTAGCATGTGCGGACCGAGTACCGGTATCCCCATGTTTCGGGCTGTGGCGCAGCTTGGTTAGCGCGCTTGACTGGGGGTCAAGAGGTCGGGAGTTCGAATCTCCCCAGCCCGACAAAAAGCACGTGTGGTGGGAGCCGATGTATCGTCGGTTCTCACCGTGCGTGCCGCAAACGTGGCCGCCAACACGCCTTTGGGCGCGGCATTGGCTCAGGATGCAGTAGCGTTTGTTGGTTATGTGCGGTCGGTTCGTCTCAGCAACGCCTCCAGATGAACTTGCGAACTACTTTGGCGCGCTTGCTGAGGGTGGCGATCACAAAGACCTCGACGCGAACTTCAATGTTGCGCCGACAACCGAGGTCTACCTCGTTCGAGCCAGCGATGGCCACCGTCAGCTCAGCTCGGCGCGCTGGGGCCTGGTGCCTTTCTGGGCCAAGGACCTGAAGATTGGTTCCAAGATGATCAATGCGCGTAGCGAAACGGTTGCCGACAAGCCGGCCTTTCGGCGCGCTTACGCCAAGCGTCGGTGCCTGATTCCAGCCGACGGGTTCTACGAATGGGCCAAGCTGGCTGGCAGCACGTCGAAACAGCCGTACTTCATCGCCCGCAACGATGATGAACCCTTGGCCTTCGCCGGCCTCTGGGAACGATGGCGGCCAACTACCGATGAAACGGGTGATGCTGGTGATGCTGGTCAGGGTGGCGAGGGAGACGTCGTCGAGACCTGCACCATTCTGACCTGCGCTCCAAACAAGACGATGAGCCCGATCCACAATCGGATGCCGGTGCTGCTTCCGAACCGCCACTGGGACTTCTGGCTCAGTCCCGACAGTGCGCTGGCCGAACTAGCGACGCTAATGCAGCCGGCTCCCGACGATCTTCTCGTGGCGACCCCGGTGACGACCGCTGTCAACAACGTCCGCAACAACGGCGCCCACCTGATCGACCCCGCTCCGCCCGACGACGAGGATGCAGCCAAATGACACAGCTGCCGCTGCAACGGCGGTTCGGGCGGGCCGTCGTGAGGTACCAGGCTCGCCTTGAGGGAGGTAGTGGCGACCGCTGGATTCCCGTGTCGGTTGCTCTGTTGCTCGCCATCGTCCTGGCCCAGCTGGGACTGAATCGATACGACGGATTGTTGGCGGGAAACGACCTGGCGGCCCACACTCAGTCGAGCTGGCTCTTGGCTAACGGCTATGTGCCGCGTGCCTCGCTTTTCGGCACCGATGTACACCTGCTCGAGCTGCGCTGGTCGTTCATCATGTACGCCTTCGGCGCCTTGGGCCTCGGCCTGCCGCTGGCCAAATCGCTGATCGTGCTGCAGGCAGCAGCTCTGGGAGCTGCTGTTTTCCCGCTCTGGGGGTTAGCACGAGTGGTGGCTAAGCTTCGCGTCGGAGCGGCGGCGGCGGTGGTATCGGCCTACGCTCTCCATCCAGCGACGCATCGGCTCGGCATCGAAGACTTCCACCCCGAGGCGCTGGCCGTGCCAGCCATCATCGGGGTTGCCTACTTCGGCGCGACCAAACGGTGGGCTTGGTACTGGATCTGCTTTGTCGGTGCTCTCGCCTGCCGGGCCGATTTGGGCTTGGCTTTAGCCTTGTGGGGCCTGCTGCTCCTTGGCGATGGCGAGCGGCGTGCCGGTTTGTGGAGTCTCGGCGTTGGATCACTATGGACCCTGGCCCTGCTGCTGATCGGGCAACCGATTATCGCCCAGCCCGGCGGTGCTGTCGGCCGGTCAGGGTATGGAGGGTTCTCGCTCGGCGACATGGTGCTCAACTCCTTGCGCGATCCGCTGGCGGCAACACAGGGCCTGGTTACGCAAGACAATCTGACGCTGGTCGTCTCGCTGCTCGCTCCGGTAATTTTCCTGCCTCTCTTGTCGTTGAGACACCTGCTGCCGGTTTTCCCTCTAGCCGGACTTCTGCTGTTGTCCGACACGTTGCAGCCGACCCCCTTCGCCGAGCGTGGTGGGGTCCTCCTCGCCTTCATCATGATCGCAGCTGTCTATGCTCTCAACCGGCTCGGACACATGGGCGTGGATCGAGTCTTCCTCGACGTGCGATTGCTGACCACGCTGGTAGCGGCGTCAGTCCTCTTTTTCGTTTCATCCTCGATCACCTCGCCCTATGAACGACCTTGGAACTGGGGCGATCGAGATCCGACCGATCAGGCGGTCGCCCGGGCCGTGCGGTTGCTGGACGAAACAGTGCCGGTGCGGGCGTCACCTTCGGCCCTGCCTCATTTGGCCGAACGACCTTGGTTGTACGCCCTCGACGGCAGCACTAGCCCGTCAGCGGCAAACATGGGCTTCCCCGCGTTTACGAGAGCGGTGCTCATCGTCGAACGCGAGATACCTGAGCGAACCGATCAGGAACGTGAGACCTTCAACCGCGGGATGGAGGTTCAGGGGTTCCGGATCATGTTGGATGTTGAGGGAGTTGCGCTCTATGTCCGAGACTAGTGACGGCCACCACGATGGTTTTCGAAGCTACTTCAGTCGCGACCAGCTCCTGACCTGGCCGAACCTCGTAACGCTGCTTCGCCTCGCTTGCATACCCCTGTTTCTGTGGCTCTTGTTCATCGATGAAAATCGAGCGGCGGCAGCCTGGCTGCTGGCCATTCTGGGAAGCACCGATTGGGTGGATGGGTGGATTGCTCGAAGGTTCGACCAGGCGTCGGCCTTTGGTGCTGCCTTTGATCCGATCGTCGACCGTCTGCTTTTCGTCGTTGCCTTGCCTGCCTTGATTGTTGACGGGTCGGTCCCCCTGATCGTGGCGGTGCTGGCACTGCTTCGTGAAGCCTTACTCGTGCTCTTGGTGCCACTGGTTAGCGCCTTAGGCATGCGTCGTCTCGACGTGACCTGGGAGGGCAAAACCGGCACATTTCTGATGATGTTCGCCGTGCCGATGTTTCTCGGTGCTGCCAGCACCTTGTCCTACGCCGCGGTGCTGAGCTGGCTCGCTTGGATATTCGCGATTCCCGGGCTGGCCTACAGCTGGTACGCCTTCTGCTTCCAGTATTTGCCCAAGATTCTGCAAGCGTCCCGGGATCGGGCCTGACGGAAATTTCCAATGCCGATTCTGGCGCCAGACGGTCCATTTCTCGCTAGCGTGGGTAGATGCTTGCTCCTGAGAATCTCCGATACTCGTCAGATCATGAGTGGATCAAGTCCGAAGAGGGGGGACGGGTTCGAGTTGGCATAACCGACTTCGCCCAAGACGCCCTAGGGGACATCGTGTTTGTCGAGCTTCCAGAGCTAGACGCCGCCATCGAGGCTGGAGCGTCGATTGCCGAGGTCGAGTCGACGAAATCGGTTTCCGACATCTACGCACCTGTCAGTGGCAAAGTCGTCGAGGTCAACGACGAGTTGAACGATGAACCTCAGAAGTTGAACAGCGACCCGTACGGAGACGGTTGGATCTTCGTGGTCGAAGTCCAGGATCAAGCGCAGGTCGACGCCTTGCTCGACGCTGCAGCCTACGGCGAACTGACCGAGGGATAGAACCCACTATGAATGCCGGATGTACGTCCTGCGGCTACGAGAATCCTCTAGCCGCCAGATTCTGTAGCTCGTGTGGCGCCCCGCTGCGTGTCAAGGTTGGAGGCGATGTGACGGTCGCCTACGATCCCACCGTCGATCACGAAGCGGTCGATGTCGATCTGACCACCGACCTGCCCGAAGGCACGCTGGCGATGTTCGTTGTTCGCCATGGCCCAAAGCGCGGTACCCGTATCGCCCTCGACGCCGACGAGGTCTCGATCGGCCGTCACCCCGAGAGCGACATTTTTCTCGACGATGTGACCGTCTCCCGACACCATGCCTACGTGCGTAAAGTCGGAACCGCCTATCACGTCTCTGACGCCGGGTCCTTGAACGGTACCTACGTCAACCAGTCGCGAGTGGAAACAGCGGCTCTCGGCGATGGCGACGAGGTGCAGGTCGGCAAGTTCAAGCTCGTCTATCTCGCTCTGGGGGGCCAGGGCTAGCTACCGTCGCCTGCGACCTGAAATTTCGTCCCTGGAAGTAGGACGACGGTCGCCGTTGTCGGCTACGTTTTGACTATGACTATCGAAATGGAGCTGGTCGGTGTTCGGGTTCAAGTGCCTACCAACACGCCCATTCTCCTGTTGCGAGAGATAGTCGGCCAGCGCCGGGTTGTGCCGATTTACATCGGAGGGCCTGAGGCCCACGCCATCGACCTTGCGCTCTCTGGAACTCTCACCGCCCGTCCGATGACACATGACCTCTTCGTCGAGGTAATCGATGGTCTTGGCGCCTCGCTAGAGCGGGTGGTGGTAACGGATCTGCGGGAACGAACCTTCTACGCCGAGCTCCATCTTCGGGATGCCGCTGGCGGTGTTCAGGTCATTTCTGCCCGCCCGTCCGATGCGATCGCGCTGGCCGTGCGTTCAGGCAGTCCGATCTTTGCCGAGGAGGCGTTGATCGAGGAAGCCGGGATCGAAGAGGCCGACCCATCCGAAGCCGGCAACGAGGAACAGATGGTGGAGGAGCTACGTAAGTTCCTCGATCAGGTCAACCCTGAAGACTTCCACCTCGAGTAGCCCGCTGACGGGCGATGTCAGCCTGAGGCTGCATCCCACACCTGAAGATCGACGACAGCGGCGCCGATGCGTTGGAGGCTGAGCGCTGTCGTTGCCCGCGAATGCTGGTTGTGTTCTCGAAGAGCGAGCATCAGTACGGCGAGCCCTGGGAGCACGAAACCGAGTCGGTAGCGATCGAACGACCCGCCGTAAGCCTCGATCAGCTCGGCTTCGTGCTGGCGGCGCTCGGTGGACTCCAGGCTGGTGCCGGCAAGCCACGCCACATCGGCCTCACCGAACTGAACAGCCATCTGCTGCCAGTCGAACAGCACCGGACTGCCGTCGTGGTCGAAGGCCAGGTTGGCCGCTCGCGGATCACCATGGCACAAGGTTGGCTGGCCAGCCTGCTCGAACGCTCGAACCAGCACGTCACGCTTCTGGACGAGTCGACCGAAAGCCGATCGGATTGAGGCATCGAGGGTGTCGCCCCAACGCGAGTCGAGGGCGGCCAGGCCGGCCTCGAGTGTCTCGGTTCGAAAGCTGCTTACCGCGGCTCGCCGAACGGGGAGTGATTCCAGACCCGGTGAAGCGCTCCAGTTCGTATGGAACCGGGCCAGCTCAGTGACAACGACAACAGCGTCGGTAGAGCTCATGCCATCGTCCTGGTCGACGAACCGCATGGCATCTAGATCTTCCAAAACAAAGCTGACACCTCCTTGCCCGTCATCTTCGATTAGCCAGCATCCAGGTGTTCGCACAGGACTATGGATCAAGACGTGCTCATAGGCCAGAGCTTCTCGGTGGTAGGCGCCGGAACGCACGGCTGCGGCCCGATTTTCCGAATCTGCCGGCACCTTGACGATGACTGATGGCGGCAGCCATCGCGATGGCGAACCCGCCTTTGGTGAGAGATGCACCCGGAGCACTCGACTGAAAACGCCGTTGCCTCGATTGGCGTCGGTTATGTCGATTGCCTCGGCGTGGGGGAGTGCATGCCTTGCGAGGCTGCGCACCGCGTCGGAATCGATGGTCAAACGATGATTCGTCATGAGGTTTTGACTAGGTTTCTGAGCCGACAAGGGGGAGGCAGCTCCCACATGTGAGCGCTCATCGCGCGAATCGTTGACTCTTCGCGCGCATGTTACTACCATCAGTGCCAGTACGAATACTCAGCGAGTAATTACGAGCCAGTCGTTAGCGGTAGCGTTCGGCGTTGGGTGAGAAGGATGCGGCCTTGGACTGCGTAGTCTCTGGCGCGTCGGGTAAACAACTGTCTGGTTCAGCGAGCCAGACGTTAGGGAGCGAAATCAGCATGACGGTAGAAGCGAGCTTTTCGGGCAAGCGCACAGCGGAGATTGTTGGTATCACCTACCGTCAGCTCGACTACTGGGCGCGTACCGACCTGCTGCGGCCGTCGGTAACCGACGCCCAGGGATCCGGCTCGCGCCGTCGTTACTCCTACAAGGACCTTCTCGAGCTAAAGGTCATCAAGACCTTGCTCGACGCCGGCATCAAGCTGGAATCGGTTCGTCAGGTATTTGCCTTCATGCGCGATCAGCTTGGCGAGGACGTCGCCTCCGCCAATCTAGTGATCCATGGGACAACCTCGGTGCTAACCCGTAGTGGTGAGGAACTGATCGACCTGGTGCGCAAGGGCCAGGGTGTCCTCAACGTGCTGCCGCTCGCTGGGATCAAGGATGAGGTCGATGCCAAGATCGTCGAATTCCAGCCCCGCCCGGCCGAGACGGCAGAACCATCTGCGGTCACATCGGACGTGTCCGATGTGGAGTCCGCCCTTCCGAGCTAGTTCCTCGGTGGTGGGCGGCGCTCGCTCAGGCCCGGGTCTGGTTGACGAGCCACATCTTGGCCCGGTTCTTCCCGGCTTCTTTAGCCTGGTAAAGCGCCTGGTCGGCCCGGTCGAAGGTCTCGGTCACATCGACCGTTGACTCGTGGAGGGCCACGCCGGCGCTGAGCGTCGTCGATCGTCCATCGGCAGCCCAACCTCGAAGGATGCGCTGTGCGACCGCTACGGGGTCAGCGAAGGCCCGACGAGCGACGACGAGGAACTCGTCACCGCCAAGCCGGGCTGAGGTGTCGGAATCTCGAAGGCAGGCCTGCAAGTGGTTGCTTAGGTCCTGAAGGACCTGGTCGCCGGCTGCGTGGCCCAAGGTGTCGTTGACGGCCTTGAAGCCGTCGAGATCGAGAAGGATCAGCGCATCGCCGTGCTCGAGTGAGTTGAGCAGCGTGTCGGCGTGTTTGCGGTTGCCGATGCCGGTTAGTTCGTCGCGGGTGGTTGCCCGCTCCAGCTGGTTGATAACGAAGAGATGCTCGATAGCAATGCCAACCTGGGTGCCGAAGAGCCGGGCCAGGTCGAGGGTGAAGGCCGGGTCTTCCTTTGGGATGGGGTGAACGACCACGGCTCCTGCGGGGACGTCGGCAGCCGGTAGGGGAAGTACGAGCAGGGTCTCGTCGGCGTTCGGTACGAGCCGGGGTTCATCGCCACCGATCGCATCGGCGACAAGCTGGGCGGTGGCAGCGTCGGGGTCTTCGGTGCTGGACGGACCCACCGTCACAGGGATCAGGCCACCGACGGTGTCTCGTAGGACCACGGTCGCACGATCGGTCTCGAATATTTGAATCGCTGCTCTGGCTACCTCGTTGGCTGCCTCTTGAAGCGATGAGGGCCGGCGGAACCGTCGCAGTACATCCTCGAGCAGGGCCAGACGCTCACTGCGCGAACTGAACCAGGTAGCGGTGCGAAGGCTGCGGTCGACGAGGCCAGAGATGAGCTCACCGATACCGGCCGCGATCGGCACACCGATCAATGGGTACTGGAGGCCGACGTGGATCGCTTCTTGGAGGTGAGCGATCAGCAGCACACCGATGACCAGAGGACTGAAGGTCAGTGTGGAGCCTGGAGGCATCACGAGGCCCACGTAACACAGGATCAGAACGGCGCAGGAGATGAAGCCGATGTCGGAGTGGGTTTGTCCGGCCGAGTCGGCCCAGAAGATTGACGCCAGCATGGCGGCCAGCACGCCGATGGCCGGAGCGAGGCGCCAAAGTGTGTGTACCGATTCCCACTCGACGAACCAGACGTAGGCCGCTCCGAGAGCGAGAGCGAGAGCGAGGTAGAGGATTGACGCAGAACGCTCCTCGGGAAACCGCGCAAAGTTGTCGAAGATGGCCAAAAGTGAGGCCACGCTGAGCAGAGCAACCGAAGCTGCTTTGTATCGTTCTCGCCAAATCACGTTGTGCGTTGTCCCTTAATCGGCCCGACGCCAGGTCACCCGTGACCACCGGCTGTGTGTATAACAATACCCTACGTGAGAGCAGTGCCACGACTATGCGGTGGAAATCCGCCTTGGTGGTGGAGGTTCGTGAGGCTCAAAGTCTCGGGTCATATGACCCGAGTGAGCACCGTCGTTGAATGATCGAATGCGCCAGTGGAGATTGGTTTCGTTTGGCGGGCTAATGACGAGGTGGTTGACCGAGGTGTGGCGGGCGCCGGCGAAGACCCGCGGGCTACATCCTCCGGCGTAGCCCAGGAGGGCGGCGATAACGCCACCGTGGCAGAACACGGCGACGAGTTCACCGGTATTGGCGGCCACGATACGGTCGAGCGCCTCCTTGGTCCGAGCGGTAAAGTCGGCGGTGGTTTCGGCACCAGGAATGTGACCCCATTCGCCGGTCTCCACCACAGCCTGGGCGGCGGGGTCACCCTTGGCCAGAAGTTCGCGAAACAATCCACCCTCGGCCTCGCCCAGAAAGATCTCCCGCAGGCCGGGATCGACATGAGGTGTGAGGCCAAGGCTCTCGACTAAGGGGGCGGCTGTCTGGTGGGTGCGTGTGAGCGTTGATGTGTAGATGGCTCCGATTCCTTCGCCTGCGAGCCGGTCGCCAACGAGTGCGGCTTGATGATGGCCGAGCTCGGTTAGCTCAGGGTCACCGTGTCCGTCGACGAGAGGAAAAGGGCTGCCGGGAACATAGGGCGCCGACTGGCCGTGGCGGACAAGGAGCACTTGGGTCGAGCCATCTGGTGGCTGGTAGAAGCTCTGGGGATAGCTCGTCTGACTACTCATCGTCTGGGGCTCCAAGCGTTGTTCCGCTTCCGCGAGGTACGTCGCCGCGGGATGGCGAGGACCAACCTAGCCGGTTGTCTCACACGGTATCTAAGTTGATTGGGATGATCTAGGCTCAGGACGATGGTGTCCAAACCTCCCCATCGAGAAGCCGCATCCAAGCTCGAAGCCGACGACGCGCCGGTGGCGAAGATCGTGCCGTTTGAGCGGGTGACGTGGGGTGAGGCTGTGGTCGACAACTACCGATGGCTCCAGGACCGCGAAGATCCGGCGGTGATGGCTCACCTCGACGCGGAGAACGCCTACACGGCGATGGTCCTTGAACCGTTCAGCGACTTGCAGAACACGATCTATGAGGAGATGAAGGGCCGCATCAAGGAGACCGATATGTCGGTTCCCATCACGAAGGATCGCTGGACCTACTACAGCCGAACGACCGAGGGCGACTCCTACCAACGGCACTATCGTCGGCCTGCCTCGCCCGAGACCATCGATCCGGAGGCACCATCGGCCGATGAGCAACTCCTGCTCGATGAGAACGTCGAGGCTGGCGATAGTCCGTTCTTCGATCTCGGTGTCTTTGAGATCTCACCTGATCACAAGCGCTTGCTTTGGGGCTGTGATCGGACGGGCAACGAACGCTACGCAGTGTGCGTTCGAAATCTCGATACCGGCGAGGACCTTGATGAGGGCATCGACGAGGTCACCTACGGATCAGCCTGGGCTCTGGACAACGAGACGTTCTTTTATGTTCGCCCCGATGATACGGAGCGACCGTTCCAAGTCTGGAGACATCGCGTCAACACACCGATCGGTGATGATGTCCTAGTGTTTGAAGAACCAGACGAACGGTTCTTCGTTGCGGTGGGCCGCGATAAGGACGACAGCTACATCTACGTCGCTTCAGGATCGAAGATTACCGATGAAGTCTTCGTCATCCCTGCGGATCAGCCAACGGTTGAGCCGCGAGTGCTCCTTGAACGCAAGCAGGGTGTTGAGTACAGCGTTGCGCACCATGGTTCTCAGTTTGTCATTCTGACCAACGATGGTGCCGAGAACTTTCGCGTGGTTGTCGCCGATGAGCATGATCTCGACCGCGGCGCCTGGGTCGAACTGGTCGGAGGCCAAGACGACGTTTTCATAAGCGATATCGAGGTGTCCAATGCCTTCCTCGCTCTCTACGAACGGGCTGCTGGCGCAACCCGAATTAGGTTCCGTGATTGGGACGATGGATCGATTCGCTTACTCGACCAGCCCGAGGAAGTTTCAACGACCTGGGGTGGGGCGAACGTTGACATCGATTCGCCCTTGCTGCGCTACGGCTATAGCTCGATGGTGACGCCATCGTCGGTGATGACCTACGACTACCGCACCGGAGAGCGGTCGGTGCTGAAGCAGCAGGAGGTCGGCGGCGGCTACGACCCCGGCGACTACGAAACACGGAGGCTGTGGGCGGTCAGCCACGACGGGGAACAGGTTCCGATCAGCTATGTGTGTCGTCGTGATCGCCCCGAAGGTCGGGGTCCGTGTGTCCTGTACGGCTACGGCGCTTACGAGGTTTCCATCGATCCGATGTTTTCCTCAGCCCGGCTGTCGTTGCTCGACCGGGGTTTCGGCTTCGCCATCGTGCACGCTCGTGGCGGTGGTGAAATGGGGCGGCGCTGGTATCTGGACGGGAAGCTGGAGAAGAAGTCAAACACCTTCCATGACGTCGTGGCTGCCGCTCATCATCTGATTGATGTCGATGTCACCTCGGCCGAGCAACTGGTGTTGCGCGGCGGCTCAGCAGGCGGACTGCTGGTGGGCGCAGTCCTGAACATGGCACCTGAGCTCTTTGCAGCCGCTGTAGCCGACGTGCCCTTCGTCGATGCGCTCAACACGATTCTTGATCCAACGCTTCCTCTAACGGTCACCGAATGGGAGGAATGGGGCAATCCCATCGCTGACGAGGAGATCTACAAGGCGATGAGAGCCTATAGCCCGTACGAGAATATTGATGTTGCTCGCTACCCGTCTGTGCTGGCAACAGCGGGGCTCAACGACAGCAGGGTGAGCTATTGGGAGCCGGCCAAATGGGTTCAGGCCTTGCGCATGATGTCACAGGGTGATGGCACGATTCTTCTATGGACCGATCTGACCTCCGGCCACGGTGGCCCCTCGGGCCGATACGACAAGCTGGCAGAAGAATCAAGAAATTTGGCATACATTGTCTCTGCGGCCGGTTGTTATCTTTAACCGCCGCATCAGGAACCGAGCATGGATCATGCGTTACCACGACACCACCAGACACAGCCTGGAACGGGTTCACAAATGACCGGTCGCGCCTCGGCCGGGACAGGGATTACGTCGTTGACGTTTACCTGTTCCGAGTTGACGTGGCTTGAACCGTCCACCATGCTGCCGATTGAGGGTGTAGGGTCCTGAACAGAATCACCTTGAGGAGGTGGTCGTCATCAAAACTCCAGAATATGAACGACGACTGACCGAATACGAAACCGGCATGGCTGACTTACAGAAACAGCTGAAAGGCATGGAGGAGGAGGTGGTTACCTTGCGTCGCCGCCTCCAGGACGCCCCCAAGAGGGTGCGATCCTTGGAGGAACGCCTTCTCGACACAAAGGGTCAGTTGGCCCAAGCGGTGAGCCAAAACGAGAAGCTGACCTACACCCTGCGGGAGGCCCGCGAGCATATTGCCGCCCTGCGGGAGGAAGTCGACAAACTCACGCAGCCTCCGAGCGCCTACGGCACCTTCCTCGGCCACAATGATGATGGCACCGCTGATGTGTATGCGAGCGGACGGAAGATGAGGGTCGAGGTTCATCCCGCGATCGATGTCGAGCAGCTGGTTCGAGGCGCTGAAGTGGTGCTCAACGAATCGCTGAACGTCGTCAAGGTTCGTACCCCCGAACGCTCCGGTGAAGTTGTCACAATCAAGGAAATGTTCGAAGACGGTATTCGCGCCTTCATTGTCGGCCGGGCCGACGAGGAGCGCGTCGTGGAGCTAGCCGAGCACCTGATCGGCACCGGCGTACGCGCTGGTGATTCGATGCTGCTCGACGGACGCTCGGCTGTTCTGATCGAGAAACTGCCGAAGGCAGAAGTTGAAGAGCTTGTCCTGGAGGAGGTTCCCGACGTCTCCTACGATGACATCGGTGGCCTCGAAGACCAGATCGAGACGATCGTCGATGCGGTCGAACTGCCCTTCCTCCATGCCGACCTGTTTGCCGAACATCAGCTTCCCGCCCCCAAGGGCATCCTGCTGTACGGCCCACCCGGTTGCGGCAAGACGCTGATAGCGAAGGCGGTGGCCAACTCGCTGGCTGGCAAGGTTGGCGAGATGACGGGCGACCACGAGCGTCGCAGCTACTTCCTGAACATCAAGGGCCCGGAACTCCTCAATAAGTATGTCGGTGAGACCGAACGCCAGATCCGCCTGATCTTTCAGCGAGCGCGCGAGAAGTCAGACGAGGGCTGGCCAGTCATAATCTTCTTCGATGAGATGGAGTCGCTTTTCCGTACGAGGGGGAGCGGTATTAGCTCAGATATCGAAAGCACGATCGTGCCGCAGCTCCTGGCTGAAATCGATGGTGTAGAAACGCTGAAGAATGTAATCGTCATCGGCGCCTCCAACCGCGAGGACTTGATCGATCCGGCGATCCTCAGGCCTGGACGCCTCGATGTCAAGATCAAGATCGAGCGCCCGGACGA
Organism: uncultured Acidimicrobiales bacterium; assembly: GCA_937922045.1. Lineage (GTDB taxonomy): Bacteria > Actinomycetota > Acidimicrobiia > Acidimicrobiales > SZUA-35 > JAHELU01. The sequence continues at coordinate 45,478 of CAKZXA010000051.1, forward strand.
GCGAGCGGCAACGTCCATCTTTGCTAACTATCTAACCGGTGAGCTTCCGATCCATGCCGAAGAGCTCGACGATGGGGATCTTCCATCAGCGCTTGCTCGGATGATCGACAAGACCGTCGAGTTCATGTATCGCACCGACGACGATACGCGATTCCTGGAGGTCACCTACCAGAACGGTGACAAGGAGATCCTCTACTTCAAAGATTTCTCCTCGGGCGCAATGATCGAGAACATCGTGCGGCGGGCCAAGAAACTTGCTATCAAGAGGTTTCTCGACGTTGGCGAGAAGGGCATTAAGGTTGAGGATCTACTGCTCTCCGTGACCCAGGAATACAAGGAACACGAAGACCTGCCGAATACAACGAATCCCGATGATTGGGCCAAGATCTCGGGCAAGAAGGGCGAACGGATAGTCTACGTTCGCACACTGGTTGGCCCGACCGGTGGAGAGAAGACAGGCGGGCGAACGATCGAACAGGTCGCAACCGGTCAATATCTCTAGCCAACAATCTCATAGTTACTGTCGGAGGCCCAATGGCCACACCAAAAATCGTCGGAATAGAAACCGAATTCGGAATTATGGTTCGGGGGACCGCCGAGTGGAACCCTGTGTCTGCGTCGTCCCTACTTATCAATGCCTATGTCGGGGCTGACGTCGGCTCACTCGACGAACGGTCCGCCCCGGTGGCTTGGGACTTTATCGACGAGATGCCGGGTGCTGATGCTCGCGAAGGCATGGCTCCCGACTACGCGATGCCTCCCGAGGTAGAAACACACCTCGTGAACGCTGTGCTCACGAACGGCGCCCGCTACTACGTCGATCACGCCCATCCTGAACTCTCAACCCCTGAATGCCGCGACGCTAGCTCCGTTGTTATCTACGACCGCGCCGCCGAGCTGATCCTCATCGAATCGATGCGAGCAGCTGGCAAGCTCCTGCCGGAAGGCCAGGAGATCATCATCTACAAGGACAACAGTGATCGCAAGGGCAACTCTTACGGCTGCCATGAGAATTACCTGCTCGATCGAAACCTTCCCTTTGGCCAAATCGTGCACGGCGCGACCACCCACTTTGTAACTCGTCAGATATTCACCGGCTCGGGCAAGGTCGGAAGCGAGCTACCTGGCATCGGGGTTGGTGAGATCACCTATCAGCTGACGCAACGGGCCGAACACTTCGAGGAAGAGGTCGGCCTCGAGACGACACTCAAGCGGCCGATCGTTAACACTCGTGACGAGCCCCATGCCGATAGTCAGAAGTATCGACGTCTGCACGTCATAGCGGGCGACGCCAATATGTCGCAGGTTGCGACACTGCTGAAGGTTGGCACGTCGGCCATCATCTTCGCCATGCTTGAGGACGGGGCCTACGATCACCCGCTGATCATCGATAGCCCGGTGCAAGCCATGCACGCGGTCAGCCACGACTTGACTCTACAGAAGCCTCTGACTTTGGAGGATGGGCGTACTGCGACGCCGATCGAGATTCAGTGGTCACTGCTCGAACAAGCCAGGGCCTGGGCTGATCGGCACGGTCTTGAGGCGGTGGGCGAGGACGCCGGCAAGCTTGTCATGGAGCGCTGGGAACAGGCTCTCGAAGGCTTGGAGTCGGATCCTGATTCGATGGCTTCGACGATCGATTGGGTGGCTAAGCTTCGCCTGCTCCGGGGCTTTGTCGACCGCCATGACTGCGATTGGAACGACCCGCGTCTGCGGGCCCTCGATCTTCAGTACCACGATTTGAGGCCCGAGAAATCGTTGGCTCGCCGAGCGGGTCTCGAAACGATAGTCTCCGATCATGAGGCTCAGCAGGCGGTCACAGAACCACCGCTCGACACGCGCGCCTACTTCCGAGGACGCTGTCTGGAGAAGTTTCCCGACAACGTCGTGGCCGCCAATTGGGACTCGATTGTGTTCGATGTCGGCGACGAGCCGTTGCGACGGGTACCCATGCTCGAACCGGCGAGAGGCACGGTCGACCATGTTGGCAGTATTCTGGATTCGAGTGAAACGGCAGCAGAACTTCTTGAAAAGTTAGGTGCCTAGGCCGACAGGCCCAAGCAGAACGCCGTGATTACGGTCCACGCCACAACCAACGGGAGGCATCGTGGCTGAGCGAGAACAAAAGAAGAGGTCGGCACCCCGACCACAAGAGAAGATCGAAGAGTCCCAGGCGACCAATGAGTCGGGTGAGGCATTGAAGGCCGAACTCGATGATCTGCTCGACGAGATCGATGAGGTCCTCGAGACCAACGCCGAGGACTTCGTAAAAAGCTATATCCAGAAGGGTGGCCAGTAGCCAACTGTCCGCCAGCAGCGCCCTGTAGCGCTGTTCAGCCCGAACGACGAGGCTGGTACGAGGTTGTGGCACTAGCCGGGAGCGGCGCGCCATAAACCCGTTCTCAGCTCAGTCATCCACCGGTAGGATTGCTCCCGTTATGACCCTTCCACACTTTGCTCCCTCCGATGATCCAGGGCCGAGCTTCGCCGCTCTCTTGCAGCGGCTTGAAGCAGACCGGCTCACCGGAAGATCGGCACCATCCTCCAACGGTGGCGACACCTCCAATCTGGAGATAACCCACGGAACCACGGTCGTCGCCGCCAAGTACGCAGACGGCGTGATAATCGCTGGTGACCGTCGGGCTACGTCAGGCAACCTGATCAGTCACCGCAACATGCAGAAGGTGTTTCCTGCGGACCGCTGGTCCGGCGTGGCAATCGCTGGAGCCGCAGGCCCGGCACTGGAGATGGTAAAGATCTTCCAGCTCCAACTGGAACACTATGAGAAGGTCGAGGGTCGGCCTCTTTCGATCGAGGGCAAGGCCAACCAGCTATCGCAGATGGTTCGAAACCATCTGCCCGCTGCCATGCAGGGTTTGGTCGTCGTCCCCCTGTTCGCAGGATTCGATCGTCGGCGAGGTTACGGACGCCTCTATGCCTACGACGTCACCGGCGGGCGCTACGAAGAGGAAGATTACATTGCCTCAGGGTCGGGCTCGTTGTTCGCTCGAACCGTGATCAAGATGGCCCACCGCGACGAAGCTGATCGTGACACAGCGGTCAATCTCATGATCCGGGCTCTGTTCGCTGCCGCCGATGATGATTCGGCGACCGGCGGCCCTGACAGCATGCGGGGGATCTATCCAATCGTCGCCACCATCACCGAAGAGGGCTACGAAGAACTCCCTGAGCAGGAGATAGCGGAACGCTTCGAACGGGTTCTGGCCGAATTCACCACAAGGGAGAACGTCCAATGAACATGCCGTTCTATGTAGCGCCCGAACAGCTGATGAAGGATCGGGCAGATTTCGCCCAGAAGGGCATCGCCCGAGGTCGCAGCATGGCGGCCGTCGAGTTTGCCGATGGCATCATGTTGTGCGCTGAGAATCCATCGCGGAACCTGCGGAAGATCTCGGAGATCTACGACCGCATCGCATTCGCAGGGGTCGGTCGGTACAACGAGTACGACCAGCTCCGAATCGCCGGCATTCGCCACGCTGACATGAAGGGCTTCACCTACTCTCGTGACGATGTAGACGCCCAAGCCTTGGCCAACCAGTACGCCCAGATGCTGGGAAGCATCTTCACCCATGAAACCAAACCGCTCGAGGTAGAGATCCTCGTGGCCGCTGTTGGTTATGAGCGCGACGGCGACCGGATGTTTCACATCCGCTACGACGGATCGGTCTCCGACGAAGACGGATTCGCCGTTCTCGGTGGTGAAGCAGAAGCGATCCGCGGGCGCCTAGGTGAGGCCTACGCCGATTCGATGGATGCCTCAGCTGCGCTCAAGGCTGCGGTTGGCGCACTGGCCGGAACCGAACGCACGCTGGGCAGTGACGAGCTTGAGGTCGCTGTCTTGGACAGGGCCGACGGTGGGCGTTGTTTCCGCCGCCTGGAGAACGGTGACATCACCGAACTGCTCGGTTCCTGACCATCGAGTAGGCTGACCTGATCCACCAATCGAGCCGCATGTCGGCTCGAAGACCAGTTTGGACATCGTGCATTCCCGTCGTATCTATGGCATCGAAACCGAATACGGAGTCACATGTACGTTGCGGGGGCAACGACGGCTGAGTCCCGACGAAGTCGCCCGCTATCTCTTCCGACGTGTGGTCTCATGGGGCCGGTCTTCAAACGTCTTTCTGGTCAACGGCGCACGCCTGTATCTTGATGTCGGCTCCCATCCCGAATACGCAACCGCAGAGTGCGATTCGGTGCATGAGGTGGTCGTCCATGACAAGGCTGGCGAACGGATCCTTGAGCAGCTACTCGACTCGGCAGAGGAACGCCTGCAAGACGAGGGCATTAGGGGTACGGTGCACCTCTTCAAGAACAACACCGACTCCGCCGGAAACTCCTATGGCTGTCACGAGAACTATTTAACGACTCGAACCGATGACCTGAGCCACTACAACGAAGTGCTCATTCCATTCCTGGTCAGCCGCCAAATCTATGCTGGTGCTGGCAAGGTGCTTCAGACGGCTCGAGGCGCGATGTTCGCCGTCAGCCAGCGAGCTGAGCACATCTGGGAAGGTGTCTCGTCGGCCACCACGCGCTCGCGTCCAATCATCAATACCCGCGATGAACCTCACGCTGACGCAGAGCATTTCCGGCGTCTCCACGTCATTGTTGGCGATTCGAATATGAGCGAGTACACCACCTTCCTGAAGGTTGGTGCGATGGCGGTACTCCTGCGCATGGTGGAAGACCCCGGCTGTGTCCTGCGGGATCTCACGCTCGAAAACTCAATCCGAGCCATTCGCGAGATCAGCCACGACCTGACCTTCGAACGCAAGGTTCGTTTGGCCAGCGGGAGGGAGATGTCGGCGTGGGAAATCCAGTCCGAGTACCTAACTCGAGCACTTAAGTACGACGAAACCCACGGCTTTCCCGACGATGAGCGCCAAGCGTTGAGGATGTGGGAGCACGTGATGACCGAGATCGAGCGCGATCCGTTCAGCCTCGACACCAAGCTCGATTGGGTGATCAAGCACAACCTGATCGAGGCATACCGAGCCAAGCACGATCTGCCCCTCGGCGATGCCCGTGTTGCTCTGCTCGATCTTCAATACCACGAGATCCGGCGCTCAAAGAGCTTGTTCTACCGCATCCAAGATCGCGGCATGGCCGACCGGACGCTGACCGATGCTGAGATGTTTCAGGCCATTGATGAGGCTCCTCAGACAACACGTGCCAAGCTCCGTGGCGACTTCATACGTAAGGCAAAAGAGAAGAAGCGTGACTACACCGTTGATTGGGTTCATCTAAAACTGAACGATCAAGCGCAGCGTACGGTTCTCTGCAAAGACCCGTTCAAATCTGAAGACGAGCGTGTGGCCAAGCTGATAGACAGCCTCTAGGCCCGGTAGCCTCGGAAGCGATTGGTTTCACCGATCGAACCTCCCTAAACAACCTTGGTACTCCGTCTCTCATGCCGTGTCTGTAAACAAGCTCGAACGCCTTCTCAACCTCACCGCTGTGCTGCTGAACACCAGCCGCCCCCTTAGCGCGGACGAGCTTCGACAGAAGGTTGAGGGATATCCGCCTCCCGGCGCTGCCTTTCACCGCGCTTTCGAGCGTGACAAAGACGATCTACGCGTTCTCGGGGTGCCGCTCAAGGTTGAACGTGTGCCGGCCACCGACCCGCCGGTGGATGGTTACCGGATCGATCCTGAAGAGTACTACCTCCCCGATCCGGATTTGGAAGGCGATGAACTCGCGGCCTTGCATCTGGCTTCACTCACGGTGCGGCTGGATGGGTTGGATGATCAGGAAGCGTTGTGGAAGCTCGGTGGGTTGGGAGCCACCGACTCGCCGGGTCTGCAAGGCGATGAGGTCATCGGCGTTGGTCAGATGGTGGCCTCGATCCCGACCGATCCTGGACTGGTGCCGATTTTCCAAGCGATTAGTGAGGGAGCCAGCATCGTCTTTGTCTACGGCGGGACCGAGCGTGAGCTCGATCCGTGGCGTCTCGACTTTCACCGCGGCCGTTGGTACCTGACCGGCTACGACCGGCTTCGCGAGGATGAACGCAATTTCCGTCTCGATCGCATCGAGGGCGAGGTGCGCCGGAGTGGTCAGCCGATCGTGCACCTCCCGAAGCCAGCGACCTCTGAGGAGCCCAGACGGCCATGGGAGGTCGGCGCCGACGAACCGACTGTTGCGTCTCTTCTCGTCGACGCTTCCCGAGTGGCTGGGGCGCGTCGCCAGCTCGGCGACCACGTCCAGATCGATGAGCGCCCAGACGGCTCGGCCGTCTTCACCGTGCCTGTGACCCGCTACGACGCCTTCCGATACTTTGTGCTCGGATTCATGGAGTTCGCCGAACTCCTTGAACCAGCCGAATGGCGACAAGACATCATCACCTGGCTTGAGGCGATCGTGGTCCGTCACGAGGCGTCGACGGAGTCACCAGCATGAGCCGCACAACCGCTTCGGACCGCCTCCGCCGGGTGCTGGCCATCGTTCCCTATATTGTGGCCAATCCAGGTCAGAAGGTCGCTGCGCTGGCCGACCGTTTCGGCGTTAGCGAGAAGTCACTGCTTGAAGACCTCAGCGTTGTCTTCATGGTTGGCTTGCCGCCCTACTCACCCGACTCGCTGATCGACGTCGAGATCGATGACGAGAGCAGGGTGACGATTGGACTTGCCGATTACTTTTCACGACCGCTCAGGCTTACGCCGGCTCAAGGCCTAGGGCTGGTGGCGGCTTCGGATGCTTTGCTCTCGGTACCGGGAACCGATCCTGATGGGTCGCTCGCTCAGGCGCTGAGAAAGCTCGGAAACGTTCTCGGTATGTCCGATGGGGATTCGGTCGACGTCTTCCTCGGCTCGGCCGAAACGTCAGTGCTGGAGCAACTGCGCTCAGCCGTCACCTCTGGACTCGAGATCGATTTGGAGTACTACTCCTACGGTCGCGACGCTACGTCTCGTCGTCGCGTGGCGCCGTGGCGTGTCTTCGCTGATAGTGGCTTCTGGTATCTGCACGCCTGGTGCCACCTGGCCGACGGCGAGCGACTGTTCCGCGTCGACCGGATCGAAGCTGTGGCCGACACCGGGACGCCCTCCACTGTTCTCCCCGACCCGAGCGCGGCCGAGAAGGGTGTGTTCAATGCGAGTGACACCGATCCGAACGTTGTTCTTCGGCTGGCTTCCTCAGACCGATGGATTATCGAGGCCTTCCCTTGTGAGGTGGTTGCCGACGAGGGCGACACCTTCGATATCTCGTTAGTAATAAGTGCGGTCCCATGGCTTCAACGGTTGCTCGTGCGCCTCGGGTCCAAGGTTGAGGTGGTCGCCGAGGACGGCCTGCCACAGGCGAGTGACCTGGCGTATGAGGCCGCTTCGCGAATTCTGCAGCGATACCACCAATAGCTGGTGATGGCTGAGCACGGTGGTTTCGCAGGTCAGGCAGGAATCAGATAGTGTTTCTACTTCGGCCAAAAGGCCGAGCCGACTCATCGGCGGGGTGAGTCAAATCTCTTACGGCGGCGGGCTAGGCTAGGTTCAGCATGACGCGACAACCTGAGTACGACCTCCAGTCGGGCACAAACGGAACTGGGCTAGGTGGACCAGACGTCGAGGAGTACGCTCTGTGGCCTTCTGGATCAGGCGTCGTCAGGTCAAGGGTTGGCGATACGTCCAGGGATGGTTCAGGACGTTGGGTTTCAGGCGATCGAGCTGCGGAGCTCCAACCTCGCCATGAGGAAACGACGACGCTTAGCCGCACGGTCAGTCGCTCCGAGATGCCGCTCGACGCTCCCGACATTGCCGGAGCCACCACCCTCGATCCGCACGTTACACCGGATCATTTTCCGGATTCGGGCTTCGCTCAGTCGGTGTCTGCCCTCGATGAGCCGGTATCGGTTGAGGAAAACCATGAGTTCTTCACCAACGATGTTCGACGCGGTCGCGTCGAGCGCGAGCTGTTTGACGACGACGATGATTTTGACGCAGTATCATCTCTCGACCGCGGCGCGGCGGCGAGGCGCAACGCCATCGAGTGGGTCGTGGTTCTCGTGGCTGCAGTTCTCTTAGCCCTTGTGCTCCGAGCGTTCCTGGTGCAGGCCTTCTGGATCCCATCGCCGTCGATGGAATCGACCTTGCTGGTCGACGACCGGGTCTTGGTAAACAAGCTCAGCTATCGGCTGAACGATATTGAACGAGGCGATGTCGTCGTGTTTCGTCGAACCGACGAGGAGATCGCCGCTACTCCATCGCTCCCAGCCGATGTGATCAAGCGGGTCATCGGTCTCCCGGGCGAGACGATTGAGCTCAAGGAGAACGCCGTCTACATCGATGGGCTTAAGCTGGTCGAGCCCTACCTCGACGACGACACCTACAACGCTGACTTCGAGCCTACGACCGTCCCTGAAGGTCACGTCTTTGTGCTCGGTGATAACCGAGCCCAGTCGCAGGATTCGCGTAGTGCGACTGGCCCGATCGAGGTCGATCGGATTGTTGGCCGAGCGTTCGTGCTGTTCTGGCCACCGGGCCGAACCTCGATGCTGTAATCCAGCGTTTTGGCTCTACCGCACAGCGGACAGGCGAGGTACGAGTTCACCAGCGGTATTGACGAGCAGACAGCTTGAGGCACTAGGGGCTGCCCCGAACGCCTCCGACGCGATCTCGATGAAGGTCTCAAGCTCGTTTGGTGACGATGTGGCTAGCCCTTCGTCATGGTGAAGGACCCACAGCGATCGCGTTTCGTAAGCCCAGTCACCCAAGGCGTCGGCAAGAGCATCCCAGTTGTGGCCAAACCAATCGGCGAAGCCGAGGTCGGCCGCAATGGTGGTGAGAAGCTGTTCTTTGGTAGCGACAGCCACGAGGTCGGTCTGGACGACTCGAAAGCCAAGGCCTTCGGCTAGACGGCGTTCGGCGCCGTCGAAGTCCTCAATGGCCCATGCTCCCGGTGCGGCTCTTCTCAACAACAGTGTCAATAACGACATAGCTCACTCACCCGACGATCTCATGGAACGACTCGTAGTGATCGGCTGTGTAGTAAAGCTCTCCGTCGGCTCCGGCGACGATTCGTCGCGCCCCGCGGTCGTTCTCTCCTGGGGTAATCACCGTGTACTCCCGGTAGTGACCGCGTGACCGGTCAGGCAAGATGGCTTCCCGGTTCTGAAAGACGAGGTCGTCTCGATCGAAGGGGTAGGGGCCGTCCGAGTCGATCAGGTCGAGCGTGTCCCAGGCCTCGGGTGGTAGCTCCTCGACACGTGCGGTCGGCAGCTCAGAGAATCTTGTCTGGTCGTCTGAGATTTCGGACTCGGCAGCATCGGTCGATCTCTCTTCAACAGAATCTTGTTGGACCACCTCAGTCGAAGCGCCGCCACCATCATCGGTGGTTGTATAGACGCCAAATGCCCCGGCAAGAACTGCCACCAGGCCAATCGCTAGCCGCTTGAGTAGGGCAGGTGTCATCGGTTGGGATACGTCGTCGCTCACTCGTACCTTCTTAACTCGGAGAGGTTGTTAGGGTTGTTTCGGATAGAAGCGCTCGATTGTCGCCATCATTCGCTCGACATGGTCGCTGTAGACGGCGTCGATGCCGGCGTCGAGCATGGCGACGAGCTCTCGCTCGTGCACCGCACCCCAACCGAACGCTCGCAGGCCGAATCGGTGGACCATAATGATCTGTCCGCCCGTCCACTCGGTGTGATGCAGATTCAGGGCGTCACTCTCGCTGGCAGCCAGATCGGACAAGAGGCGTTCGAGCGCATTCGGGTGGTCGTTTATCCGGGTGGACAAGACCAGGTTTGCCGTTGTCAGCGAACGCCACTGCTGCAGCTGCTGGAGAGAGTCGGTACAAAGCCAGAGCCGTTTCTCCGCTGAGCCATCGGGATCGATCGTGCGAGCCGTTGCAACGATCGGTTCGAACGCTCCAGGATCTTTGACATCGATCGACAGGTGTAGGTTGGGTGCGATTCGGTACAGGTCGTCGATAGTCGGAATGTGCTCGGGCAGTTCAGTACTGAGGGTGTCGCTAATCTTGCGGCGCCGAAGCCGGGGGCCAATAACTCCATCGTGGTCGAGCACGGCTATGCCGTCGCTGGTTAGCCAGGCGTCGGTCTCGATACCGGTGGCGCCAAGCTTGCAGGCCAGCTCGAACCCAGCTGCGGTGTTTTCGGGTGCGTCAGCTCTGGCGCCCCGGTGGCCGAAGCCGATGACGGTCGCGCCGAGCGCTGGGAACCGGGGAGCGATAGGACTCATGACCTAGCGAAGGATACTGGAATCGATGACTTCCGGAGCGCCTAGCGCCGCCTCGAGAGCCCCGGAACCAGCACGGGAAGTGGTCCTTCAGCACTCTCGGTGTTGGAATGGCGCGGTTGTTTGGGTTGTTCTCCTATTCCCCTCAAGGGCCAGAGGGGCACTGCCGAATCTAGTAGGGACAGTAGATCGACCCGGTCGACTACAAGACCGAATCGATCGGTACGCATATCCGGTGGGAGGACAACCTCTGATGGCAACAATACGCGCGAGCTGTTCAGATTGTGGAGACGTGGAGCTGACCACGGCAGATGTTCACGTACGAATCTGTGACGACAACAACCAGGGCACCTATTCGTTCAGGTGCCCCCATTGCCGCATGACCGTCGTCAAGCCAGCTGAGGCTAGGACGATAGATCTTCTCGTAGCCTCTGGTGTGTCATTCACGACCTGGCGACTGCCGGCTGAACTCTACGAACCCCGTGTAGGTGAACCAATCAGCCACGATGATCTCCTCGACTTCCATCACCTCCTTCAGGACGAGTCGAAGCTCAATGCAGCCCTAGCCGACTTCACGAGCGGCTAGCACCCCAATTAGCAGACCCCGTGTGCCCTTTGCGCAGGTAACCTAACTGTTGTGTTCAACATCGGCGCTGGAGAGTGGATAGTCCTAGCCATCGTCGTGTTGGTTTTTGTGGGGCCTGAACAACTGCCATCGGTCATCCGTCGCGCTGGCCAACTTATCGGCCAAGCAAGATCGATGAGTGAGGGCCTGCGCGGCGACTTCATGAGCGGCATGGCCGAAATCGAGGCTGCAGCCGACCCGACGAAGTGGGCGGCCAGTGCCGGCTCCACCGGGCCCCAGAAGAAGCCACCACCGTCCGAAGAGTTGGCGCCAGCCAAGGACGAACCTGCGTGGATCTCGACCGCTAGTGAATCACGCCCAGACCTAGACGAGTCAGATGTATCGCCAAACCACGAGGCTGAGGCCGACGGCGAAGACGCTGGCGTTATCGAAGAAGCTGTCATTGTTGACGATGAGGTTGTTGACGATGAGGTTGTTGACGATGAGGTTGTTGACGATGGTGCATCTGACGAAGCGTTTGAAACGACCGAAGAGCGCTTCGACGAGGACGAGCGGCTGTGAAAGTCCCCTTCAAGCGAACCAAAGCACCCGAGCGCGAAGGGGAGATGACACTACTCGAGCATCTCATCGAGCTGCGCAAGCGAGTCATCCGATCGGTTCTCGGCATCTTCCTCGGTTGCACCATCATCTTCCTTTTCCGAGGACAGATCTTTGACATTCTGAAGCGCCCCTACTGCGACTATCAGACCGAAGCTTCCAACGAGTGCGAGTTTCTCCTCACCGGACCGCTCGACAGTTTCTCGTTCCTCCTGACACTCGTCGGCTACGGCGGGCTGGTGCTCGCCACCCCGATCGTGCTGTACCAGATGGCGCGGTTCGTTCTGCCTGGGTTGTACCCCAACGAGAAGAAGGCGCTGATTCCCTTCATCGTTGGCTCGGTCGTGTTGCTGGCCGGTGGCATGTTGGCCGCCTACACCGTGATGCCAAGGGCGCTGGCTGTTCTCGCCGACTTTGGTTTCGATGGATTTGTCGCCTTCTTCTCGCCGGTTCAGTACGTCGGTTTCTTCGTGAAGATGCTCTTCGCCTTCGGGGTAGCGGCCGAGTTGCCGATCGTCTTGATCTTCCTCCAGATGGTCGGCGTGGTTAAGCCCGAGACATTGGCCAAGAATCGTCGAATCGCGATTGCAGCCATCACACTGCTTGGCGCGATCATCACGCCGACAGGGGATCCGGTCAATCTCGCCATCGTCGCCGTTCCGATGTATATCTTCTTCGAGATCTCGATCGTGGTCGGCAAATTGATCGTTAGGCGACGAGACTCGACGCCAACCAGCGCTGGTCTTACCGGGTGAGTGAGGCAGACGGCTTCGGCTCCGTCCGCCCAGAGTTTCTAGGTCGACTCGGGTTCATCCCTGACCAGTTCCAAGTCGACGCCTTCGACGCCCTGGATGACGGCCACAACGTGATCGTCGCCGCTCCTACCGGCGCCGGCAAAACGCTTGTCGCTGATTACGCCGTCGCCCAGTCGCTGGGCTCCGGCCGTCGGCTTTTCTACACGACGCCGATCAAGGCCTTGTCGAATCAGAAGTACCACGACTTTGTGAACGAGTACGGTGCTGAGAATGTGGGCCTCCTGACCGGTGACAACACGGTCAATGGCGACGCAGCGGTAGTGGTGATGACCACCGAGGTCCTGCGCAACATGCTCTACGCCGGCAATACCCTCGACCGGTTGCAGACTGTGGTTTTGGACGAGGTGCACTATCTACAGGACGCCTACCGGGGCCCTGTCTGGGAGGAGGTCATCATCCACCTCCCGCGGTCGATCAGCCTGCTCTGCCTTTCGGCCACGGTGTCAAACGCCGATGAGCTCGCCGACTGGATCTCAGCCGTGCGTGGACCGACATCGCTTGTGCTTGAGCAACGTCGCCCCGTCGATCTGACCACCTTCTACATGACGGCGGAGCGACGCGGCTCGCATGTGCACACGCTTCGGGTGCTGCAAGGGACAAAGCCAAACCCCAAGGCCTTTCGGTTTGATCATGATCCCCGTCGTCGAGTGCCGAGGCAGGGAGGGGCTGGCAAGCAGCGGCGGCCGCAATCCTCCTTTCGAACGCCTCGCCGAGCCGAAGTCGTGCGGCAATTGGATAAACACGATCAGCTGCCCGTCATCTTCTTCATCTTCAGTCGTGCCGGGTGCGACGAAGCGGCACGATCGGTTGTCGATGCCGGCGTCTCGTTCACAACCAAAGCAGACCGCAAACGCATCCGAACCATCGTGAATGACCACATCGATACGCTCAGCGATGACGATCTTGAGGTGCTCGACTATGAGAGTTTTCTGGCCGGGTTGGAAGCAGGTGTCGCCGCACACCATGCAGGCATGGTCCCACCGCTTAAGGAAGCGGTTGAGGCCTGCTTTGTCGCTGGACTCGTCAAGGTCGTCTTCGCTACCGAGACGTTGGCGCTTGGCATCAACATGCCAGCGCGAAGCGTCGTCCTCGAGAAGTTGACGAAGTTCACGGGGGAGCACCATGAATTTCTCAGCCCTGCCCAGTTCACTCAGCTGACGGGGCGAGCCGGTCGTCGTGGCATTGACACACACGGCAATGCATTCGTACTCTGGTCACCGTTTGTTCAGTTTGAACAGATTGCTGGTCTGGTCTCAAGCAAGAAGTTTGTGTTGACCTCGGCGTTTCGCCCGACCTACAACATGGCGGCCAATCTGGTCCGCCGATATGAGAGCGAGCGGGCCCGGCAGCTCCTCAATCAATCGTTCGCCCAGTTTCGGGCCGATGCCAACGTCGTGAATGCTGAGCGACGGATCGAGAGTCTTGTCGAACGCAAGAAACGTCTCATCGGCGAGCTCGAGGCTGACTACGGCCCGATTGCCGACCTTCGCGCTGCTGCCGCCACCGAACCCGAGGATGACAAGGACACCGAGGCCATCGCCTTCGCCCTCGGCCACCTCGTGCCGGGAGAGATCATCGAATGCGTGGGGTCAGAGATTCCCCGCTACGTCGTGGTCATCTCCGTCTCGTTCCGCAAGAAGGGCCGAGTTCGGGTCAAGGCGGTTGACGAGGCCGGCGAAAGCTATGAGATCACGGCCGCTTCGCTTGAGAAAGCCCCAACCGTCGTCGGCGGGGTCGAACTACCTCAGCCGTATCTGCCGAACTCGATGACCTTCCTCCATCAGGTTGGGGCATCGTTAGCTCGCGCCCGTCTGGTCGGCGCGAAGAAGCGTAGGAAACTGGCAGGAACAAGTTCGCCGACCAATCGCGAGGATCTGCCGGTTGCGGCTGTGAAGCGTCTGAAACGCCTCGACAAGGTTGAGCGCGACCTCGGCAAGCTGCAGCGTTCTTCTCGCCAACGGGCAGATTCGCTGGGAGCCCAGTTTGATCGAGTCATCGACTTGCTCTCCGATCGTGGCCATCTCAACGGATGGGACCTCACAGATTCTGGTCAACGGCTGGCCCGCCTCTACCACGAGAGTGACCTGCTGCTGGTCGAGGCCTTGGAAGCGGGACTGTTCGATGAGCTCGGGCCACCCGATGTGGCGGCACTCGCCTCCGTCTTTGTCTACGAGGAGCGGCGATCACAGGGCGGCCGTCTCGATGTGTGGTACCCGTCCACCGAGCTGAGGCGCCGGTTCCGCCAGATACAAGCCCTCCACCTCGACCTCGTGTCCGATGAATCAGACCAACATCTGCCTGCGACCAAGGCGCCTGATGCCGGCTTCATGGGCGTCGCCTACGGTTGGGCCAGCGGCGGCGATCTCAGTGACGTTCTCGATGGAGAGGAGTTGACGGCTGGAGATTTCGTGCGGACCGCGAAGCAGCTCATCGACCTCCTTCGCCAGTTCGGAACAATAGCGGAACAGCCCTCGACCGCGTCAGCAGCTCGATCGGCCGCTGATCGGGTTCACCGAGACCTTGTTGCGGCCTCATCATTGATCAACGAAGGTGAAGGCGACGGCGATGATGAGGGTGGCGACGGGGCGACGGCCCCCAAGAGCGCCACGTGACGATCGAGAAGGGTGGCGTTTGGGGGCGACCCGATGCACCCAAGCCTCAACAGATCGTTGAGCACGACCGAGCCTTGGCTGCCACGGTTCATGGCTCGCTGGTTGGTGATGAGGATCGGCCGACGCTCGGCGTGATGAGGGGTGATGTGTTGGCCTCGCTTGGCCTCGAGCGGCCCCGCGAGAGTGAAGCCATGGCCTACGACATGGACATCGTGACGGCCGAACTCGACGAAACCGAGACGGTACCGTTCGTTGCTCACCTCCTCGTGCCTCCCGGTTTTCGTCGCCCCTGCGTCGCGGCGATGAACACACCCTTGTGGCGTCGCTACCGGCTCGGTCCGCGGGCTCACCCAAACGACGGTCTCGTCGATGTCACGTCGGGCCGACTTCCTCTCCGTCAGTTCCCCGAGGCGTTGCGCCGGGCTCGGACCGGCACCCATCTGCCACATCCTGACCTCGTCTCGGAGCGGAGACAGGAGTGGACGGTGTCATTCGCTCGCCCAGCACCCTTGTTCGTCGACGGTACGTTCGTCGGAAGAGCGAAACATCTGCGGCTGACGGTTATTCCAGACGCCTTCACGCTGATCGCCTAGTTGAAGCGCAGCCCAATCGCTGCACAATCGCGACGAAATGGACATGTTTCGACAGGCAGTTTTGGCAGGTCCGCCCTTTCGATGCGAATAGGCCCTACGATCAGGCGCCGTGAGCGCATATGTAACTGAGGAGTTCACTTCAGAGGAACGAGACGTCCTCCGACGGTATTTTACCAACCTCGATCGTCCTGTATTTGCTCTGGTCAACCTGCCTGAGGTCGTCAAGGGTGCTTTGTTCGCCCGTTACTCTCGGTCACCCAAGAGCCTGCGTCGATTGTTCCTCGACGAGTTTGTAGGCGAGCTCGATATTCAGGGCGACGAAACGATTGACGCCACGGTTGGCCTCAGCCAAGCTGAGGCGCTCTATGAGCGAATATTTGTCGAATACGGCGACGATTCGGTCGCCCAGCTCGGTGGCATTCATCTCGCTTGCGAACAGGCATCCAACCTGCTGACCAAGATTCTCGAGTGGGGGAGGGTTGCCGCCTATCTCGAACAGTCGACGCGCTATATCGCCTACGACAACCGCACCAACGGACGCTATCGGTACTACCGCGATCCTGAGGTACTCGGCTCAGACCTTGGCACCCGCTACGTCGGCGACCTCGACCGATTGTTCGATGCCTACCGAGGCCTGTTCAGCACTGTGCATGACCACGTGCGACGAGTCACGCCCAAGAACGAGAAGGACAGCGATTTCGTCTACCGATCGGCGGTCAAGGCCAAGGCGCTCGACGCCGTCCGGGGCATCCTGCCGGCGGCCGCCCAGTCAAATGTTGGCATTTACGCAACGGGGCAAAGCTACGAGCAGATGCTCATTCGAATGCGGGCCGATCCTCTGCCCGAGGCTCGACTCTATGCCGATCTGATGCTCGAGGAGCTACGTAAGGTCATCCCTTCGTTCGTGAAGCGCGTCGACATTGCTGATCGTGGTCAGCAAACGAGCGACTACCAGTCGGCCAACCGAGACGCGATGTCAGCGCTAAGCCGCGAGCTGCTGACGCCGCCTGCTGCCTATGACCAGCAGGAGAGCGTCGAGCTTGTCGATTTTGATCCAGAGGCCGAAATCAAGCTCGTGGCCTCGATGTTGTACCCCTACTCGCATCTCTCGGAGTCGCAGATCGAACGACAGGCCGAAAAGATGACGGTCGACGATCGGTTGCGGGTGCTGAAGGCATACAACGGTGATCGGCAAAACCGTAGACATCGGCCTGGCCGGGCCATGGAGCGCCCCTTCTACCGATTCGACGTCCTGGCCGACTACGGAGCCTTTCGAGACCTCCAACGACACCGGATGCTCACGGTCGAGTGGCAACCGCTGAGTCCGCTTCATGGCTACACCCGGCCGCCGTTGGTGGATGAATGTGGTGAAGCCGCCGTGTTCGACGAAGCAATGCAGCGTTCGGGTGAGCTCTACGAGGCTCTCTATGAGCGTGGCTTTGTTGCCCAAGCCTCCTATTCGGTGGCGCTGGCCTACCGTGTGCGGTTCAACATGAATCTGAACGCTCGCTCGGCGATGCATACGCTCGAACTGCGCTCAACCCCACAAGGGCACCCTGCATACCGACGTGTGGCTCAGGTGATGCACAAACAAATCGCCGAAACCGCAGGTCATCGAGCGATTGCGGCTATGATGTCGTTCGTCAACCATTCTTCAGAAGCGGATCTGGAGCGGTTGGAAGCTGAAAGACGGGCAGAAGCAAAACGGACAGGTAGCGCTGTCTCTCCCTAACTGAAGGCCAGTCCAGGCGGGCTTGGTCAGTGCTTTTGCTCGAAGGAGGCTCATCGTGGCCACGAAAGACAGCGGCGTATTCACGCCTTATCCGCAGCCGAACGATCGGCGTTGGACCAGAAAGCTAGCTGCCGCTCTTGTGGTCGTGATGGCGATCGGGGCCGTTCCATCTCTAGCCCTGGCCGAGACTCACACCGTCGAACCTGGCGATACGCTTTCTGTGATCGCCCGAGATTACGGTGTCTCTACCGCTGATCTCGCAAAGGCCAACGGTATATCCAACCTGCATCTCCTCAGGGTCGGACAGTCGCTGGAGATACCACGGTCATTCCATCAGGTGCAGTCCGGTGACACGCTCAGCGAAATCGCTGTTGCCTATGGGGTCTCGACCAGTGAGGTCATGGCACTAAATGGTCTAGACAACGCCAACGTCATCAGGGTTGGACAACAGATCGAGCTACCGGCCGGCGCATCCGCGGCGACGGGCGGAACCTCAACAGCAGCCGCCCCGGCCGACCCTGCGGCGCGATACGCCTCGCTGCCGGGACGCCTCATGGCTAATCCAGACCGTCTAAGCCTGATTCCGTCCTTTGAGAAGTGGTCGCAGCACTATGGCGTACCGACCGATCTTCTGATGGCGGTCGCCTATCGCGAATCGGGCTGGCAACAGAACGTCATCAGTCCGAAGGGTGCGATTGGTGTGGGACAGATTCTGCCGAGAACGGCTGAATGGCTCGCCAACGATCTGATCCAGATACCGGAGCTTTCGCCCAACGTCGCTGATGACAACATCCGCATGAGCGCCCGGTTCCTAGCGTGGCTTGTTGGCTACATGGGCAGTGTCGATGCCGCCGTCGCCGGGTACTACCAGGGTCCCACCTCGGTGAATAATCGGGGCCTTTACGATGACACCAAGGCCTACATCGATAACATCAACCAAATCCGCAGTCGCTTCGCCGCATCGACCTAGGAATCAAGGGTGCCGAACGCTCACGGAGAGCCGCAATTATCGGGCTTGCGGTTCCGTCCAGATGTGAGATGATTTGGTCGTTCTTGGAGCTTGCCGACACCCGTCGTTCAGGCAGCCAAGAGCGAGTTTCGAAAATGTAATGCGGAATAGTGACTGACTTGTCTTTGTACAGGCTAGAGTCCGGCCGTCCCGGCATAAGTTCCACGATGAGGCTTGGTCGATGATTGACGAAGACAGCGACGAAATTGAAGAGACTGAGGATGTCGATGCCGACGTTCTCGATGAGGATCTCGAAGAGGAGGAGATCGACCTCGATGAGGGCGATCTGGAGGACTTTGTCGACGTCGACGTCGAAGTCGATGCCGAAGTCGAGATCGTCGAAGAAGAAGATGACGATGAAGAGGAACCAAAGCGTCCTCGGGCCCGCAAGGTAACCGAAGACGAAGAAGAAGACGAAGAGGAAGACCCCGACGATGTCGAGGCTGACCTCGACGCCATTCTTCGAGACCGTCTCGCCGCTTCCGATGACGATGATGACGACGACGATCCAGATGCGCCGCCAACGTCCGATGGGTCGAAGAGCGGCCCCCGCTCAGACGAATTTCCTTGCGAGTCTTGCTTCCTGTCGGTAAGCCGAAGCCAAGTGGCGGCGGCGAAAGAACCGCGGTGTCCTCACTGTGGCGAGCTGATCGCCCTGTAGTCGCTAACCTGGGACTCGGACGAGCAAAACCGACCCAGGAAGGCGATCGCCATGAGCGAGCCCGCACAGGACAACCCACTCGAGCAGCTCCTTGAGCTGATGGTCTACGCACCGGTCGGACTGCTCTACGAGTACGAAGACGTCCTGCCGCAACTAATCCGTCGAGGTAAGAGCCAGGTTCAACTGGCTCGAGTCTTCGGACAGATGGCAGCGAATCAGCAGCGGCAAGGCAACGGCCGCTCGGGGGCCGAGGCGGCCGTAAGCGGTCTTGCTTCGATGGTGGCCAAAATGGCCTCCGAAGCGCTCTCGTGTGGCCCAGAAGACGCCTCAGAGGCCGAGGTTGAGCCCACCACAGGCGTTCGCAAGCCGTCGTCTGCCCCAGAGGCCCCTGAGGCCGAGAGCGATGATGATGCGGCTCCAGCGGCCGATGACGCCACAGCGCTCCCAATAGCCAACTACGATGCGTTGACGGCACGTGAGATCGTGAGCTTGCTCCCTGATCTCACAGCCCCTCAGCGAGATCAGGTCGCTGCCTACGAGCAGACACATCGTGCTCGTAAGACGGTGTTGGGCAAGCTCGAGCGTTTGGCCGGATGAACGAGGTTTACGAGGGCTCTCGCCTGGCTGAAGCGGCGGATCTGGAGATCGTTGATCGCCTCCTCAAGATGGCATCGACCGATGCGTCGACCAAGCGTGGGGGAGAGCTGCTCCTCGATCGAGAACTGAGCGACCAAGGCGACAGGATCCTCGCTTATCTTCGTGATGGGCCGCCAGGGGTCGGGCCTGACGCCGCCGATCTTGACATCATTGTTGGCGAGTTCTCCTCCTGTGTCTTCGGCGTTGCCGTCGTGGTGTACGAGACGCTCGCTTCCGATCGTCAGCTTGCCCGCTTGTCGACCTTTGTCGTGGAGGAGGGCGCCCGCGGGGTCGGTATCGGAGCAGCGATGATGGGTCATGTGAGAGAGCTTGCGCGTGCCCGGGGCTGCGTTAGCCTCGACGCCAATGCCTTGCCTGGAGACCGCAACACGAAGAACTTCTTCGAGTCGTTCGGTATGAAGGCTCGCCTGCTCACCGTCAACGCAGAGTTGTGACCGACGCTCGCCCCGCGGTAGCCGTCGGCGCGATCGTGATCGCGGGCGAGGATCTACTGCTCATAGAGCGAGGCCGAGGCGCGGCTCAAGGGCAATGGTCGGTGCCCGGCGGGCACGTCGAGTTTGGCGAAACGCTTAGCCAGGCGGTCGAACGTGAAGTCTGGGAAGAAACAGCAACACGTGTCGTCTGCGATCGCTTCGTCGGCTGGGTTGAACGAGTCGGCGACGGGTATCACTACGTCATCATGGACTTCATCGCCCACCTGACGTCGCCAAAAAAGGAGCCGGTCGCGGCCGACGATGCCAGCGACGCCCGCTGGGTGCCGCTAGCCGCGCTCCATGAGGTCGACCTGGTCAAGGGGTTGCATGAGTTTCTCAGCACCCACGGGATTTTGAATCAGGCCTCTGCGTCCTCGGAAGGCGCCTCGTCGGCAACCGCAGCGGCCTCAGCCGGTGCCTCTTGGACGGGGGCTTCTTCGACGGGGGCCGTCTCGGTAGCTTCAGGAGCTGATGCCTCGGGTGCGGGTGTTTCCGCCGCCACTGCTTCGTCGACGGACGGCGCTTGTTCCGCCGGCGTATCTGATGCTGGCTTCTCAGCTGGCTTTGCTTCTGAGGAAGGCGCTGGGGCTTTTTCACCCTGTGGCTTACCCGAGCCCTTTGGCTTACCCTTTGGACGACTACGGTCATGACGAGGCGAACGACGACGGCGTTCGCTCTTCGGTACTGTCGCTGGGTCGACACCGAACAAGGCGGCAATCGTCGGGATTCGATCCGACAATCGCCGTACCTCGGCGAGGAGCTCGTCCGAAGTTTCGGCCGGAACCCCGACCGGAGTCACGGCTCCACGAACCGGCGAGAAGGCGAGAGCATCGAGGACGATGGCCCAGCGATCGGCCGGCGTATCCGGAGCGAGAGCCTTGGAGGCCTGGCTGGCAAGCTCGGTGGCAAGATCGGTCGGCAGCGGAGAACCAGCTTTGACCGGGCGGGAGCTCAAACGGAGACCCCGAACGGTTCGACCGTCGCCAATGGCGCTCCGAAGGTCGGCTAGCCAGGTGGCATGGTCAGATTCCATGCGTTCGTCGAGGACCGTCTTGAGTTGGTCTGCGATTGCCTTACTCTCGTCGTCGCGGGCGATGTCGGTGCCAACGACAACCACGGACCGGAGGTCTCGTAGGTCGAGTTCGGCTGCGTCACTTAGTGCCGCATCGGCGCGGTCTCGCCACTCGGCAAGACGGGCCTTCGCAAGATTCTGCTCAGCGATGGCGAGGACGGGTGCCGCTTCGATCGCCGGCTTGTCGTCGCTTTTGGCTTCTTCGTTCTGCTTGTCAATCGCTGCTCGGACGCCTGGCATGCCGTCACGAATGACCTGCTCGACGATGGGACGATGCTCCTCAGCGATCGATGCGAGCAGAGCATCGCGGTGAACGCGCCGTGGCCGTAGCCGTTTCGGCTTTGGCCGCTGGGGGGTGCTGTTCGATGGACGGCGGCGTTCGCCACCATCGCCTCGCTGGTCTCCACGTCCGCCTTTGCGGTCGCGTGATCGACCAGGGCGATCTCCTCGGCCTCCGCCACGGCTTTCCCGCGAAACACGCTGGGTGGTCACGAGCTCATCGTCTCGGAGGGGGCGTACCTTCAACTCGAGAAGGTCGCTTCGCTCCTTCTTCGTCTTAGGAGCCATGACGTTGGTGATCTCGATGCCGTCGAGGTGGAAGGTGGCGTCGGCCTTTACGACGTCGCCAACCTCGGCGCCGTCGTAGAGCAGACCGCTGGTAACGTCGCCCTTCGGCTTCTTGGCACCAGCGGCGCGCCAGGTCCATGTGCCGTCGTCGCGCTGGCTGGTCAGTTCTATTTCGATCCTGCGGCCCATCGGGACCTACCTTCGTGTTCTCGTCCTCGGCTTCGGCCGCGCTGTGCAGCACCTCAGCCATTTCAAATCGGTTCAGGGTCGAAACCCTCACCTACCATCGGTGCCGACATGACTAAGAACGCCGGACCGGCAAATCCTATTGGTATTGCGGGCCGCTTGGGGCTTATTTTTCCAGGTGAAATCTAGGTGACATGAGATGCTGCAGATGGGTGATAACCACATAACCCAGCGGTGAATTCAGCAGCGGAGGTGGCTTCTGTGGGTCCCCCGGGTGCTCAACCTGCGGGGTCGATGTCGTGCTCCGACTCGATTGACGGCCCAGCGTCATGTTGCTTAGACAGGTGGCGCAGTGAGCGGTAGGCGTCGTTACTGCGAGCCGCGGAACGTATCTCACGTGCCGTGGCATCAACATATCGTTGGGTGGTCGCCAGCGACTCGTGACCGAGTAGTAGCTGGAGTTCGGTTCCGCTGGCCCCATTGCGGGCCAGGCTGGTGGCAAATGTGTGGCGCAGCGCATGGACAAGTGCTCCGGCTGGCACCTTTGTGCGGATTCCAGCCTCTCGGTAAAGCTGGTCGATCATGTATTGGAGAGCGCCGCGTTTGAGCTTCGCCCCCTTGTTGTCGACGAAGAGGGGGTCTGCTGATTGAATCCGTCCGGGGAATCGTCGAAGACGGCTCTCCACGTAGGCTGACAGGATCGACTCCACCTCCGCTTCGAGAGGTACGGTTCGCTCCTTGTTGCCCTTGCCGCGCACGCCGATGACACGATCTTCGGGTGGGCCGTCGATGGAACGCATCTCGAGGTCGAGCAACTCAGACAGCCGAAGCCCGCAGGTAAGAAGTGTCACCACGATGGCAAAGTCGCGTTCCGGCCACGGATTGCGAGCGCCTTGTCGGCCGCGAGCGGCGACAGAGAGCAGACGGTCGACGCTGTCGTCGCCCGTGATGGCTTTTGGTCTGCTCTTCGGCACTCGAGGTTTCTCGATCGCCGCCATTGGGTTGCCTGGGAGCAGCCCCTCCGCGACCATGAAGGTGAAGAGCTGGTTCCACGTCGACCAGGTTCGTGAGATCGTCGCCGCTGACTTGTCGGAGATCGAGGCGAACGCTCGTCGTAGGTCCTTGATGGTGATATCCGAAACCAAGATTGAATCGTGTCGGCGATCGAGAAGTGCCTCAAGCTCGATCACGATCGAATCAATGTCTCGCCGGTAGGCATCCAATGTGTGCGCCGAATGTTTGCGCGGCCGACGGGCGAGGAAGAACTCGTCGATGGTGTCAGCCAGTGATCCCATGAGGCCGACAGTAGCCGCTAACAACGTTGCTCAACCGGCCAAGGCAGCTGTGCCGCGTGACACTGGTCCGAATGGCCCGGCATCACTATTCGTTTTGCTCAGATCAGGGGTGGCCATATGACCTGGGTCGAGGTACCCAACACCCCCAATAATGCGAGACTTTGGCGGTTCTTCGACCTACGCTTCGCAAAGAAGAGGAGTTTCCCTCCTGATCCTGTTACCCGGCAGCGGGTACGAGAGCAGCAGCGGGGCGACATGTACAAGAAGGCGATGATTACATGATTGGTGCTTCCGAGTTGAAGCAGATGGCGGTCCGTCCCCAAATGACGGACCCAGTGGCGACTGTGTCGGTGGTTATTCCGACTCTAAACGAGGCTGCAAATCTGCCCCACGTACTTCCCGATATCCCCCGATGGATTAAGGAGATAGTTCTCGTCGACGGTGGTTCCACAGATGGAACGATCGAGGCGGCCAAAGAACTTCGCGATGATCTCGTCATTATCGAGGATCTGACGCCAGGCAAGGGCCATGCCCTCCGCCGTGGCTTCGATGCTGCGACCGGCGACATTATTGTCATGATCGATGCCGACGGTTCGATGGACCCGGCCGAGATGCAGTCGTTCGTCGGTGCCTTGCTCGGCGGCGCAGACTTTGCCAAGGGATCACGCTTCTGTCACGGTGGCGGCACCTCCGATATGGAGTGGTACCGCAAAGCGGGCAACGCCACCCTGACCTGGATGGTGCGCCTCGGGTTCGGCGGTCGCTACAGCGACCTCTGCTACGGCTACAACGCCTTCTGGAAGTCTTCCCTTGAACCAATGGCGCTTGACGCTGATGGTTTCGAGATCGAGACACTCATGAACATTCGGGCCATGACCTGTGGCCTGAACGTCGTCGAGGTCCCGAGCTTTGAGGCCGAACGGATCCATGGGCAGAGCAATCTGAACACCATCAAAGACGGCTGGCGTGTGCTAAAGACGATCATCCGTGAGCGGGTTCGCCCCCACGAAGTCGCGGGCCAGGTCATCGACCTTCGGACCCATCGCCAGGTGGGGTAATTCCCCACGCGAGGCGCCTACGCTCAGCGGGCGTCTCTACGACATACTGGATAGAATTGTAGTCAATGGAGGCTGTTCGGCCTCCATTGACAGCGTTCAGGGACCGTTATGATCACACTTCGATCAGGCCCGCTACAACGGTTGGCGGAAATTCCAGTGGTCAAGAGCGGCTTGTCTCTGGTCGCGAGCACGGGGACAACAGCGGGCCTTGGCCTCGTTTTCTGGATGCTTGCAGCTCGTCTGTACACAAAAGAAGACTTTGGTGTCGCGAGCACGGCGGTCACAACGATGATGATGCTGGCCGATGTGTCCTTGCTCGGTCTCCGTACCGGCCTTGTTCGATTCGTGCCCGGTGCCGGATCGCGCACGGGAGCGCTGATCGCGAGCGCCTATGGCGTAGCGGCTGGCCTGGCTGGGGTAGCAGCGTTGATCTTTCTCGGAGGGCTTGGGCTGTGGGCGCCAGAGCTCTCGGGTCTTCGTGACACGGCTGTCCTCGCCGTCATCTTTGTAACGGCTGCCGCGGCCTGGGCGGTTTTCATGCTTCAGGACTCGGCGCT
Source organism: uncultured Acidimicrobiales bacterium (assembly GCA_937922045.1). Lineage (GTDB taxonomy): Bacteria > Actinomycetota > Acidimicrobiia > Acidimicrobiales > SZUA-35 > JAHELU01. The sequence continues at coordinate 70,159 of CAKZXA010000051.1, forward strand.
CGTAGGGCTTCATCGCGCCCCGTGGATACCTATCGAAAACGCTCTCTTCGGCCTAGCCAAGATCGCCTTGCTGCTCCCGCTGGCCCGCGTCGCACCAACCTACGGCCTGTTCTTGGCTTGGGCGCTACCTGTCTTCAGCAGCATCGTTGCGATCAACATCCTCGTCCGTCGTGAGGTTCAGGTTCGGCCCGATGCGAGCGATGGTCGCGTGCAGCGCACCCGCAACGACATGTTCCGCTACTCCCTAGCGGATTGGACCGCATCGTTTGCTCGACTCGCAACCTACGGTGTTCCACCTCTGCTGGTGCTTGGCAGCCTTGGTCGGGCCCACGCTGGCTATTTCAACGTCGCTTGGCTCATGGCCTTCACCACATTCCTGATCTCCACCAATGTGGCTGACGCCCTGCTAGCCGAGTCGTCCTATGAGCAAGATCAACTGAACCGTACGACTCGCCAAGCTCTGGTACTCAGCATGGCGTTGGCCGTGCCGGCCGCCCTTGTCGGTCTTGTTGCTGCACCCTTCATCCTCCAACTCTTTCAGCCCGGAGCGGCTGAACATGCAACCCCGCTACTGCGTGTGCTGCTGGTCGCAGCGGTGCCCAACGTCCTCGTGCAGATCGGTATCGGTCGGCTCCGAGCACAGGAGAGAATGCGGCTGGTTATCGTCGCCGAAACCGTACTCGCGGTTGTGGTGCTCGGTCTCGCCGTTGCCCTCCTCGGCCCGTTCGGTCTACTTGGCGTTGGATGGGCATGGCTTCTCGGTTTGACGGTCGTAGGGTGTGGTCTTGTGGCAAGTGAAGGACGACACTGGCTTAAGGACGCGGAGCCATCGAGTCTCGGTTCCGGTGAGCCCGAAACCCGAGCCCTGGAGGCGATGGTATGACCGAACGGACGGCTGGTTGGCTCGTCGCAGGCACCGGTTTGTTGACGCTATTTCTGATGCTGGTCGGGGCTAGAAGCTTGGCGTCGATGTTCGCCCTTTTGCAGCTGGGTGGCCTCGTCGGTTCACCGGTGGCGATCGTGCTTCATCACGAGTTGAAGTCGTGGCCTTCGGTTGGTGTCGTAGCTGTCGCTCTCTCGATCTCCTTATCCGCCTTGGCCGTTCAATCGTTAATCTGGTTTGGGGCGGCCAGCGCAGCGTCGATCGTTGCTACAGCTACGGCCTACGGCGTTGCCTTGGCCTGGCTGCTTTCTTCGGCCGATCTCGGCCGAGGCGAGGGTAGAGAGGCATAGCGGTGGCCACGCATCTCGTAACCGAGTCAGAGGTCACGCACAGCGTCGACCGCGTTGGCGGAGGCCGCGTCGGCGTCGGCCTTGCCGTGCTCGCTTCCTTGCTCGCATTGATAGCGGGTCGACTGGTCAGATGGCAAGACGTCGATGGGTATGGTCTGATCTCGGCCTTACCGACGCTCTACTGGGTCGCTATTGGTCTGGGTGTTGTTGCTACGGTCATGCTCTTCCGAGCCGCCCAGCAGGCGGAGAGCCGCTACGCAACGGCGGTGCCGATGATGTGGCTTGTCATCTTGCATACCGCCACCCAGATGTCGCACAGCAACGCTCGTTTCGCCATCGTCTGGACGCACCTCGGCTTTGTCCGGCTCATCGAGGAAACGGGAGCTGGTCGGCTTGATCTCGATGCTCGTTTCGCCTGGCCCGGGTTCTTCGGCGCCTTCGTTGCACCGATCGCTGAGCTGCCGGAGTCGGTCCTGGATGTCGCCATGCGACTGTGGCCGACCTACATCACCGGCGGAACGGCGATCCTCGTAGCGGCTCTTGCCCGTCGTTCCTATCCGACAATCCCTCTGATCGGCTCCCTCTCAGCCTTGGCCTACGTGCTGCTGGCATGGACGGGTCAGGACTACTTCTCGCCACAGAGCGTGGGCTACCTGTTCTACATGGCGATCCTGGTGATTATCGAGAGCGGCCCGCTCCGTTCAAGCGCGGCTTGGAGCTCGTCGGCGCCCATCCTCGGACGGTTTGCCGCGGCCGGAGGAGACCGGCCTGCAGCACGATCCACGCCTGCCTTTGTATCTCTCGTCATCCTGAGCTTCGGGGCGATTGTCTCTCACCCGTTGGCGCCGTTCTTCATCTGCATGGGGTTGATGATACTCGGCCTCTATGGCCGCACCATCGCTTGGAGGTTGTTGCTGATCGTCGGCGCGGCGTACGTCATCTGGTTCCTGATCTCGGCTCAGCCATTCTGGCAGTCGAGAATCGCCGACCTGGTCGGAAACTTCGGTAAGCCCGGAGATGTGATCACGGCCAATACGAGCGAACGGGTCGACACGTCGAGCGAAGCTCGTCAACTCGTCACCCAAACACGGAGCATCATCGGCTTGTCGACGTTTGCTGGCGTGTTAGGAATCGGCATTGCAATGGCGACCGAACGTTTCAAACATTTGCGACCTGCGCTGCCCCTCGCCCCCCTGGCAGGAATTCCGGCGATGGCGATTGCGCTGCAAACCTATGGCGGCGAGATCGTCATTCGTGTTCTGCTTTTCACCTTGCCGATGGCCTCCATTTTGCTCGGCCGCCTCGTCGCCAATCTGAAGACGAGCCTGATGCCCTTCGTGGTGGCCATACTGGCCATAGGACTCGTGCCGGTGCTGCTGATTAGCCGGTTTGGCAATGAAGAGTTCGAGATGACGATCGAACCCGATCGTGTCGCCATCGAGACGGCCTACGAGGCAGCAGCCGATTTCTCACCAAACGACGACGACACCCTCTTCGTGGCCGACAACAACTTCATCAACTGGCGTGACGAAGGGATTGGCCGCAACCTCTTCATCGAGCAGCCATTCTCCGGCGGGCGCCGCTTCTGGGACGAGTGTGGGCTGGGTCGGATCGAGAAGGTGCGAGAGGAAGCGGACCTCGGTCAGGTGATCGTGGTCTTCACCAATACTCAAACCGCTTGGAACGTCCAAGGACTCAGCCTGGAGCCTAGCTACCTGGATGATGCCGCCGCCTGGCTGCTCGAGCGTGAGGGCAGCGAGGTTCTCCATCAAGACGATGGTACGTGGGTCCTACGGGTTGATACGACCAGTGCAGCGGGGGCCGAATGCGTGACGTCCTAGTACAGATTCTTGGCCTTGCCTTCTTGGTGCTACCGCTGGTTGCCGTTCAATGGAACTTAGCTGGCAACAAGCGGCGCCGACCGAGCCGTTTCTTCGCCCCCAAGGGTAGCCAACGTTGGCGGCTCGAAATCTATTCGAATCAGGACCAGGTTGAGCGCGCTCTCGTCGACCGCTCCGACATTCCCTTCCCGGTCAAAGAGGTCAAGTCGGCTCGTGGCCGGCTCGCTCAGACACCGGGAAGCAACGCTTGGGCGCTGCCTCGCCTCGAACTTGAGGTCGACGTCGACGATCCCTTCGCCGACGAAGTGCTGGCAGGTCTCTTCGGTGTGGAGCACGAGGTTCGATACATAACCGGCAACGAGGCTGTGCTCGATGCCGCCGGTGACACCCGTCTCCGGATCCGCGCCCTCGCCTTCCGTTGAGCTGGGTTTGCGCCACGGCTCTTCGCGTAGAGACATCGATCACATCCTCGCTGCATGGTTCCAACGCGGTCGCTTGCTAGTTTTGAAAGCGTGCCCCAAGACGACAGGTTGTCTGAGCTTTCTGCGGCAGATCTTTTCGACTTAGATGTCGTGGAATCGGTGACGACAGGCCAGACGCCCGAACACTTTGCCCGTTGCGGTTACGTGCCATTGCCTGGCTTGCTCACCGAGCTCGGGCTTCGCGAGCTGCGCTCAGTCATAGATCGTCTTGTGCCTTCGGGTCGCCGCAAGGACTTCGAGATGGAGTGCATGGACGGGACACCCCGCCACATGTCGACACTCGGTGGCGTCGTCTTGGCCGAGCGGGCACCAGGCATTGTTGGCTTGTACCACAACAACCAGCTTCGCGCTGCTCTTGGCCGCGCCCTCGGGCTCTCTTTGACCACCGCGGATGATCCCGTCGAACGCCATGTGCTCAACATGCTGCACGAGGCTGGCGACACCCACGGCTACCACGTCGACGACTACCCGATAGCGCTCGTCCTCTTTGCCGAGAGCCCCGATTGTGAATCGCAGTGTGGGCGTCTCGAGTTCTGTCCCGTTGGTCAGGCTTATGAGGTGGCGACCCGTTCCCATCAGGCGGGCGATGCTTACCTGCTCCGTTCCGACCTCTTCACCCACCGTGTGCAACCAATCCATGAAGGTTGTCGACGGACGGTGTTGAACTTCGCCTATGGCGTCGATGGTCATGACGTAACGGCGACACCGTCAGCATCCTTGCTGTACGACTAAGCAATAGCGGCTTGGGAGTAGTAGCGGCTCGACATTGGGGGCCTATCGCTCTCTAGGTCTAACGGGTTAAGGCGCCGCGAGGTGAATGTTGCTTCAGGTCTTGCTTGCCCCAGCCGATTGCAAATATGGTGCGTGATATCAACAGAACGACATACGTCCTCGATACCTCCGTCTTGCTTTCGGCCCCCACTGCCCTGGATGCCTTCGGCAACAACGATGTTGTTTTACCAATCATCGTTCTCACCGAACTTGAAGCCAAGCGCCGTCACCCCGAGTTGGGGTGGGCGGCCCGCACAGTGTTGCGGCGGCTAGAGCAAGTTCGGGAGGACCACGGAGGACTGACGGAGCCATATCCGATCAATGACGAGGGTGGGACGGTCCGGGTTGAGCTCAACCATCGCTCCACCGAGCTCATACCTGATTCGATGCGTGATGACGGTGGTAACGATCACCGGATACTGCTCGTTGCCGTAAACCTCAAAGACGATGGCAATGACGTTGTCCTCGTCACCCAGGATCTGCCGCTTCGGCTGCGGGCCGGTGTCCTCGGTGTCGCTGCAGAGGAATACCAACACCAGGTTAAAGCCGACCTCGAATGGCGGGGAATCGCCGAACTCCAGGTGGCCGCGTCAGACGTGGATCATCTCTACGAAGACGGTCCCGTCGATCTTGAAGCGGCGAAAGATCTACCCGTCAATTGCGGTCTGATCGTTGAAGGGGCCGGCCAGTCGGCACTTGCCCGCATCATGCCCGACGGCAAGATCCGCAAGGTGATGGATCGACCCCTGTTCGGGGTTCGAGGTCGCAACGCTGAGCAACGCATAGCGCTCGACCTTCTCGCCGACGATTCGGTCGGCATCGTGAGCATTGGCGGCCCAGCAGGCACCGGTAAGTCGGTGTTGGCCCTCGCCGCTGGTCTCGACTCGGTGGTCGAACGACAGTATCACCGCAAGATCATGATCTTTCGCCCTCTGTATGCCGTCGGCGGACAGGAGCTTGGGTTCCTCCCTGGCTCTGAGGACGAGAAGATGCGTCCCTGGACCGACGCGGTCGGTGACGCCCTTGAAGCCATCGCTAACGAGACCGCAATCGAAGAGATCAAGCGTCAGGGCCTCATCGAGGTTCTGCCCCTCACCTACATCAGGGGCCGTACGCTCACCGATGTTTACGTCATTATTGATGAGGCTCAGAATCTCGAGCGGAGCGTTTTGCTGACCGCTCTCAGCCGTCTGGGCCCTGGAAGCCGAGTCATACTGACCCACGACGTGGCCCAGCGAGACAATCTACGGGTCGGACGCCATGATGGCATTGCCTCGGTCATTGCCAGCCTGCGCGGCAACGAACTCTTCGGCCATGTGACCCTGGCTAAGAGCGAGAGAAGCGAGATCGCAGCACTCGTGTCGCAGGCGCTCGATCAGGACTAGTACCAGCGGGCTTTACGAGCCCTGCCTGCGTTTAGCGTCGTTGTTGACGCTGTGGAGCCGAAACGTCTTGATCGCTGGCTCCGCCTAACCCGACGACCCCCATCGGTCCCTCGTCGCGGACGAAACAGATATCGGCGACGCGCTCGATCAAGATTTGATCGAGGTTGCGGGGGAGCCCGTCATAGTTGCAGATGTCCAGGGCGAGGCTGCAAAAGTCGGTGGCTACGTAGGGTCGTAGCTCGCCAAAGTTTGCAACGGTTATCGAGGCCAGATAGGCGGCTGCCTCAGCCGAGACCGTCATGCCGTTTCGATCGGCAGCGCGGACCAGAATCCAGTTGAAGGCGGACTCGGAGCAAGCTCCCACATAGATCTTGCTTCTGAGGCGTCTCAGGAAGGCCTCATCGCCGAGCTTGCTCGGGGCCAGGTTGGTGGACACGACCAGCTTGAGTTCGAACGGTACGGTAAATTTCGAACCTGTAGCGGGACGAAGAAAGTCAACACCTCGCGACAGGGGCACGATCCAACGGTTCAGGATCTCGTCTGGCTGGACCGCTTGACGGCCGAAGTCGTCGATAGCGAGAATGCCATTATTCGCCTGCATCTGGATAGGGGCGATCGAGATACCAGACGAAGCATCGAAACGAAGGTCCATCATGTCGAGGCTCAGCTCACCGCCGACCATGATCAGCGGCCTCCTGCATAAGACGTAGCGCGAATCGAGCTCTGGCGGCTGGTCGACGGGCTGATGCACTGAGGGGTCGAAAAGAGCGATCAGCTGTCCGTCAACGACGATGAAGCGCGGAATGAGGACAACGTCCTTATAGAAGTTGCTCATCCGCTCGACCAATGAGGTCTTCCCGGTGCCTGCCGGGCCGTAGATGAAGATCGCTCCGTCGCCGATGAACGCAGGGCCGACCTGGTCGAGCGTTGCGTCCTCGACCACCAGGTCAGAGAACGCCTGTTTCACTGTCTGGCGATCGAGTTCTATCTCAGCTCGTTGCAGTTCGACGAGTCGCCGATAATGATCGATCGATACCGGCATCGATGCTGAATGGGCGGCGGCTCGCATGCGGTCCGAGGTCTGTCGCTGGCCCATGTCGGTCATACCGATGCGGTAGTCGCGACCGTCCATACCCTGGTACTCGACGACAGCCTTCTCGCGCAACGATTCGGCGATCTCGTTGGCGACCGCAGGCGAGACACAGAGGTGGGTCGCGATGTCTCCGATGGTGCTCGTCCGCTCGGTCAACAGCCGTCGGCTGAACAGGTCTTCGGCGAGCCCGGGCGATACGTTGAGATCAGCGACCCGTTGCGGTGCGCTCAGATCGGATAGCTCCTCTGTTCCGGTAGGCATATATTCGCTATCGGAGCATCCGGCCTAGTTCTGAGTATTCGATAGCAGCTACCCGTAGACCTTCAGTCGCCGTACACCTGGTCTTGGGCGGAAACGGCATGATGGAGCTGGGCGGCGAGACGCTGTTCAGTGGCTGGATCGGGTTCACCGGTGCGACGGTGGTAGAGCGCTAGTCGGGCCAGAGCGGCGTGGACCTGGTCGAAGTTGTGCCGCTGCTGGTCGGGGAGAGACTTGCGAGCCGCCAGCATCTTGCGCCAATCGGTAAGCAAGGCGACCTGGGTCGGTGCCAATCCGTAGCGTTGGGCGAGGGCGGGAGCGAGCTCGGTAAACCGTCTGGTTTCGTGGCGGCGTATCAGCGAAACGGTGACAACAGCGGCGACGAAAAGGGCGACGAACAACAAGACGGTAACGAGGAGCAGGATGCCATTGGCCGTCTCTGCCGAGTAGGTGAGTACGCCGTTCCAGCAGGCGTGACAAGCCACGGCCAATCCGTAGCCCCAAAGCGCATTGATCGGCACTGATTGCTGACGGTTCACCGCCAGTCCGATGGCGAGGCCGGTCCAGGCGGTGAACAGTGGGTGGGCGAACGGCGTGAGCAAGGCGCGCATGATGAAGACCCCGACCAGCTGGTCGATGTCTTCAGGTTGGCTGAAATACTGGAAGTCTTCGATCACCGCAAATCCGAGGCCTACCCAACCGGCATAAACGATACCGTCCATCACACCATCGATTTCGCGACGGCGAAGAGCCCAGTAGATGCCAAGGCCTTTGGTCAGCTCCTCTATCAAAGGAGCTGATGTCGTTATTGCCCACACCTCGCCAACTTGGAAGGCGACGGCGGTGTTTACCAGTGCTGAGATCGAACCCGCCACCGTTGCGCCCCAGAGCAAGGCGTGGATGCGCGACGCTCGTGGCTCGGGTTCGACCCGATCGAGCCAGGCCAGGACGGGCATTACAAGCAGGAGGGGAACCATGCCGAGAGCGATGGCCAGCAAGGCCTGCGCAGGCCGTGAGACGACAAAGAAGAAGAGGCCGATCACCGTGACGATCAGGCCGAGAACGACGGGCACACTCAACCATGAGTTGAGTTTTGGTTTCGACCCCGGGTCGCCAGCGTGAACCCTCGCTGTCCAAACCTCTCCATCCCACCAACGCCATGGTGACACGCTCCACGGGTCTTCATACCACCCCGGCTCAAGATTGGTTGGCGGCAGAGGCGCGCCAGTGTCGTTCATCGAGGTGGTCTCTCCAGCAGATTCTGTGCGATGAACCGAACCCTAGGCGTTGTCACTGCCGTCGCTCTTTCGAAGTGAGGCAGGGGGGAGGGGAGGGGCGCTCGCCGTCGAGGCCAGAGTGGTTGGAGGCGGCATCGGCGGCATGCCGGTGAGGACGTCCTCAGGCTCAGCATCACGAACGGAACCAGACGCTACCTCGGCGGCCTTGGCGGTTGCCAGTCGATCCGGCCGCTCCCGGCCGGTGGGGGGAGTGTCTGGTGTCGAACCAGTTCCCACAGCTGCAGCCCGCGTGGACGATATCGTGCCATAGGCGGTGGACGCTCCCTCCAGCCCGCTCTGCCCATAGGTATTCACGAGGGAGTGAGCGATCCGATTGTTCTGCATCTCGGTCGATCCATCGACCAAAGAACAGATCCGGGCTTCGGCCAACGAGCGGTAGAGCGGGTACTCGTCCGAAAGCCCGGCGGCACCCATCGCCTGCATGCAGCCGGCAATGCCGGGTTCGACCAACTCGGTAGCAAAACGCTTGGCGTGGGCCGCGGCCAACACAACATCGTTCAAGTCTCGCTGGTCTTGAATAGTTCCTTGGGCGCCGCCGTTGTTTTCGCTGGCGGCATAGAGATCAATAGCCTTGGCCGTCAGAGCCTCAGAAGCCTCGAGACGGTTGGCGATGTCGGCAAGGGACCAGGCGAGGCCTTGGTGTTCAAGAATGGAGCGGCCGAAAGCCTTGCGGCACTGGCCGTACTCGACCGCGGTGGCCAGGGCTGAGCGGACCATCGCGTCGCACATCGCCGCAATGTAGATGCGGGCTCCGTTGACGCTCGACAGGGCGGCGGCAAAGGCCTCTCCTGGCGGAGCGAGCAGATCGTCTTCGTCTGCTTCGTAGCCATTGAGCACGAACGAGCCCGTTCCGGCGACGTGGCTGGCCTGCATTGAGTAAGGCTCGTTCCGGCTAAAGCCAGGACGGGTGCCGTCAATGAGAAACGAGGCGATGCCTCGACGGCCAGCATCGGCTTCGGTCTGGACGTAGCAGATGATGACATCGGAGATCGACGCATTCGTTATCCACGCCTTCTCGCCATCGATACGCCAGCCGCTGGATGTTTTGGTCGCCATGGTGGTGATCGAGGCGAAGTCGCTTCCGACACCTGGCTCGGTGAGGGCGGTAGAGCCGAACCGATAGCCGCTCAGGAGCCGTGGAAGTAGCTCGGTACGGTGGCGTTCAGAGTCGCTGATCGCAACCCGCGCCGCCACATTTTGGGAGTTGATCAAGCTAAAGGCGAACGCCATCGACGTACGACTAAGGATCTCGACCACCCGGATCTTCTCGCGGAAGCCCAGTCCGAGACCACCCAGAGCCTCGGGAACTTCGATACCGGTCAAACCCAACCGTGCAGCCTCGCGCAGAGCGATCTGGTCGGGCGACCTTGTGACCTCCCATTTGGCTGCTTGATCGCGAAGCGAGCCGACGCGAAACCGCTCAACCCGATCAAAGAGTTCTAGGACACGCGGCGAGGGTGCGTGTTGACCCGTGCGTACCGGACTGCTCATCTGCCGTCTCCTTCCGGACGTCGCTTGGATTGTAGGCAGGGTTGGGATGTTTCTGCAGGCTGGTGCAGCGCGCGTTCCTCTCACTCCGCAGAGGTTGTGATTCGATGACAAGAGCCGTGGTCTTGATCTGGGGCATCCAGAGCCTGCAGCGAAGGTCCCTAGGCTTTCGTGATGGCTTCGGTCCTGGTTGACGTTCTTGGTCCTGTGGCGTTGATCGTGGCTCTTGGCGCCTTGCTCGGTCAGCGCTTCTCGATCGACGCTGGGTCCTTGTCGCGGCTCGCCTATTGGATTCTTGGGCCGGCCTTCATGTTTGAGATTCTTCACGACGCCGACCTGGCCGCCGACGTAGTAGCAGGCCTGCTCTTCGCCGCAATCGCCGGTATGACGGTGGCCTTACTCTTCACGGTCACCATCTTGCGGATGGCGCGTACGCCGTATGCGGCGACAGCAGCCGCAGCCATGACGTCGGCCTATGGCAACGTTGGTAACGCCGGGTTGGCCATCTCGGTCTTCGCCTTGGGGGAGGATGCGTTGCCGACCGCAGGGATTTTCATGCTGGCGATCAACACCACCGGCATGATGTTAGGTGTTGGGCTGGCCCACGGGAGAAGCGGTTCGCCTCTGGCCGCTTTAGGTCAGGCGCTTCGCGCCCCGATGACGATGGCGAGCCTCGTTGCCCTCGTCTTCAACGTAGCCAACCTCCAGCCGCCAACGATGATGGCTCGAAGTGTCACCCTCATCGCTGGAGCGCTCATCCCGACAATGCTGTTTACCCTCGGCATCCAGTTGCGACGCAGCAGTGGTCTGTCATTGTCATTACCGACCTTGGTCTCCATGGTGGCCAAGCTGGCGATCGCACCGTTGGTGGCCGCCTCTGCCTCTGCCCTCATCGGGCTGGAAGGCGATCTGGCGACCGTTGCCATCATTCAGTCGGCAATGCCCCCGGCCGTCTTCTGTATGGTTGTCGCCCTCGAACATGACTTCGAAGCGGAGGCCGTCACGTCAAGTGTGGTGCTCACGACGTTGGCTTCGATCCTCAGCCTTCCGATCGTGCTGCTACTGGTGGCCTAGGCCCACCTTGACTCGCTGAGGTTCATCCACTGGCGTTTTCTGAGATTGGTTCGCAAGCTGGTTGAGTATCGACCGCACGATGTCGACCGAGGTGAGAACAAAGTACTGGGCCCAAGCCAGGATACCAAAGAACTTGGCGCTGTCTTCGGCCACGAGAGCTCCACGCGCTGAGAGATCGAAGGCGGGAGCTAGCTGATCGAGAAGAAGCGACACAGCGAAGGCGGTCGCGGCTGCGACGAGAAGGCCGTAGCGGGTCCGTCTAATCTCGACGGCTTGTGTTCCAACCCAGAACATGGCGGCCGAACCGTACACCAGGTAGGCCGACCACTTGGGCAATCCCAAAAGTGGCTTAACCAGCACGTGGAGTTGGAAGAGATCATCGAACAACAGCAGCACGGTTAGGAGCGACCCGCCAGCCAGCATCATCGCCGCACCACGCCGATTAGCCATCTGGGCCGTCCACGATCCGAGTCCACCGCTGACGGCGGCGGCGGTCCAGCCGAGAACGCCCAGGTTCGAGACCATGCCCATGTACCAGGGGAGGCCTGAGGCATAGGTGGGGTCGAGCAGGAGGTCTTCATAGGGCACCTGGTTCTGCAGTACCATGGCGACGAGCAAGCAGCAGGCACCAAGCCAGAGCGCTGCGAGCGGCATAAGCGGTCGAAGTTGGTCACGCCTTCGAGGCGCCTGTCTCCGCTCGGCCATAGCCCATGTTCGACGGCCTTTCCCGTCTCCTTGAGCGTGGGTTGGTCGATCGATGGTGATAGTCGCCTACGGGACCCTCTGACCGTAGGTCATTGTTACTAGACGGGATAGTTGACCAATGGTCGGTTCGGTTCTGCCTGTAGCAACATTCGGCTAGCATGGCGCACAGAGTAAGCCAGAATGATCTACGTGACACTCGTTGCCGGAAAGCGAGCGTTCGGATCGGTCTCGTCGATGCTTGCATCGACGTCCAGTCTGCTGCGCCCGCGCTGGCTTTTCGAATGGTTCTCGCCGCCCCATACCGTAGGGGCACGAAGGCGAGAGCGGAGATGAATCGACGTTGGACGAGGTCGAGAAATAGATGACGAAGAAAGATGAACCGATTCCAACCTGGGTCGGGCGTGCCGTATCAACCGACGAGCTTGGCGTTTCTCGAGATGCTCTGTCGGAGGCCCAGCCTGAAACGACGGTTGGCGGAAACTCACCTCGAAGCTCGGATCCTTCTACTCGCACCGAGGGAACGTCGGCCATGCCAGCGGACAGCGGTCCAACCGGCTTGTCGCGCCTTGTGCCGCTATTGCTGGGGCTTGTCTTTACCCTTGGGCTCCTGCTCGGCGTCGGCTACGCCCTCGGTTGGTTCGATCGATCAGCGGAGTCCGAAACCACGGCGACCAGTGCGGGGGAGGATGAAACCCCCGTGACCGAAGCCAGCACGCTGGATGTCGACGAGGACCCATCGACCTCGGAGGCGACCGCTCTCGGCACCGCCGCTTCGAACGACGGCACCACAGCCGAAGGCGATGCCGAAGCAGCCGCGGGAGACCCTCAACAACTCGATCCTCAGCTGAAAGCCGCCTATGGCGCTCGGGCAGCCGCCGACGGCGAACAGGCCTGGGCCCTCTACCGCGATGGTGTCATCTACCTCGAAGGTGAAGTGCCATCGCAGGCCTTCGCCGATGCCATGCGTGAAGACACGGCCGAACTAGGACCAGGTCTCGTCAGGCTGGTCGAGAACTATACGATTAACCCCGACGCGCCGATTCCGCTCGACCCGCCCCTGTTTTTGCGCGAGTCGGTCACCTTTGAAGAAGGATCAGCCACCGTCGAACGAGCCTCCGAGCGCATCGTCAACGCCGCTCCGTTCGCCGTAGTCTCCTTCTTTCCCAGCGCAACGCTAACCATCATCAGCTATGCCGTGGCTGGTGCCGATGGCAGCCCCGACGAGGAGCTTGCTCAGGCCCGTGCTGACGCGATCATTGATCGTTGGGAGCCGCTGGGCATCCAGCGCGACAAAGTCTCGGTTGAGATCGCCTCACCTGAAGATGCCGCCGAAGTTAACGCCACTGGCGTTGAGTTCGTCGTCCGCAACCTCACCAGTCGCTAGACGCAACCACGTTGGCCGCAAATGCGCCCAGCTAGAACGAGCTACTGACCTGGGGCCAGATGATCAGGCCGAGTACGCCGAGAGCAACGCCCAAGAATGCAAGCTTCGCCAACTTGCGCATCAGGCCCGACACGAGAACAAAGATGCCGAGTCCGATCAGAAGCATCGGCCAGTTGTTTAAGAACCAATCCATGATTCCAAATGGTAGAGCCCTTTCCGATGGTTTGTGATCGCAGGCCTGTCGGCGAGTGGGTGCGGCTATGCGATCAACTATCGGCGGCGCTGTTGAGGAGAACGCTGCGGTCGGTCTGAACAGCGATGATCGAACACTCGTTGATGCTCATCAGCTCTCCGGTCCACGAGGGTACGACTGAACGGGTTTCGCCGGGGCGCAGGCTTCGAAAGGCAGCGACGGCCCGCTTCTCTTGTCCGTCGTCATCGAGTAAACGAACCTCGACGTCGTAGTCGACCGTACCGGTGCCACCATTGTGGCCGACCACGAGGACCGGTTCGTCGAGCGATGTCGGAGCATCACAGGCCAGGTCGACGCCGGCGTCGGGAAGGCCTACGTGAACCGACCCGGGGCGTTCTGCGATCCATTCAACATCAGGGTTTGTTCGGACGGTCGTCGCTTCGTCTCCGGTGCTCGATCGACCAGCGATCGAGGCAAAGAAGAGGTAGATGATTGCGAACCCGATGACCACCGCGAGGGCGATGAGCACTAGCCGCAAGTGCTGCGCACTCAAGGTCACGGGTCTAGTATTACGTACATCACCAACGTCATCCACCAATCAACAAGAGCGAATGTGGTTCACCATGTCTCATGCTGCCTTGGGTTCACCGGTCCAGGCGTCCCCAACCCTGGACAGTCCTGTGGCTAAGGTATAGGCCGTGGGTTTGGCGATACGCAGCGGCAGTGCGCCTCACATACTGATCGGTCCATCGGGCACTGACCCGAAGTTTGACGATCTCGTGGAGGGGCTTGAGGGCTACGGATGTGTGGTCAAAGTTTTTGATGACCTTCCGATTCAGCCACCGTTTCCGAAACGAGCTCATGCGTTGGTCGTTGTCACCAAGCGTGACACGATCGACACACCCGACGGCCAGCGGGTCCAGGGACTTATCCGCGAAGCCGGCTTCATCGAAGGCTCATTGGGGCGCAAGCAGGTCGTGCTGCTCGTTGACGAGTCGGCGCCGCGGCTGTCCGATACCGGGCTAGACCAGATTCGTTACCCCGCCGGGAACCTGCGTCATGTTCTGCCCGACATTGTGGCCCGTTTCGGATTGGACGGCACGCCGCTCACCGAGGATCTTGAGGCCGTCCCACCAGGCCGGACAGAACGAGATCTTCATCGACAGGTTCCGATCGTTGAGCAGCTCAGGGCGGACGACCTCAAGGTGCCGTGGGTGCTGGTCTCCCTCGTCGTTCTGGTGGCGGCCTTGGCTGGATTGCTCCTCTTCCGCAGGCTTGTCAGCGGAGAGTCGCAAGAGGCGGCTGCTGCTGCTGACGCAACCGGTGAAACGGTAACCATGCAGACGCTCGGATCGGCGCTGGCGCCGTCGATAGACGATCCACTCAGCCCGACGACGTCTGCTGACCGTTCGTCAGGACAACTACGTGGAGCGACCGCAACCGTTGATGGTGGCGACGACGACCTCCTCGCAGGCCGGCAGGCCGATTCGAGCCGTACAGGTACAACCTACGTCACGATTCCGTCCCCTCCTTCGATCGATGATGTGACCGGCGGATCTGCGTCTATAACCCAGCAGGCGACCACCCAAGCCCCGGTGACCGAACCGGTTTCATCCACAACGACGCCAACCTCGGCCCAGCAATCGTCAACGACGGCTACACCAGCCACGACGGTTACGCAGAAGCCGGCAACAACCCAAGCGCCGCCGCCCACCGGCGTCGGTGGTGAGGGCCTCCCCGCCACCTGCTATTTCGATCTGCGAGCAAACGAGATCGTGGCTGAAGAGGTGTACTGTGATGGTTCGGGCCGCGTCGTGGTAAGGGGCTGGGCGGGCCCTTGGCACAACGAAATCTTTGCGCTGGCGATCGGCGAAGGCGTTACCGGCACCATAACCCACGAGGTGCGACCAGACGGCACCACGGACGGGCCGACCGAGCGCGAGCTTACGCCTGGCGTCATCTATTTGAACGAGCGAGACGCCGCCTACGGCGTTCATATGATCAAGGTGCAGTTCGGGAGGGATGAGCAACACTTCCACCTGTACCAAAGCGCTGACGCTGGCGGCGAACAGGCGCTCATGACCTTCGTTGTAGATTAGGAACAACCTTGGATACCTTCCCGTCACCACTGGTGGGCCCTGCATGGCTTGAACAAAACCTCGACGGGGTTGTACTGGCCGATGTCCGCTGGTCGATTCCGCAAGGCCCTCATCGCGACGAGTATCTGGCCGGACACTTACCGGGCGCCATCTTCGTGGATCTGGATGAAGACCTCTCGGATCCGCCGGGACGGAGGGGGCGCCACCCCCTGCCGAGTGCCGAGGACTTTACCGCCACCCGCGCCCGCCTGGGCCTTGAGGGCCGTCCTGTCGTCGCCTACGACGATCGTGGCGGAGCGGTGGCTGGTCGCTTGTGGTGGATGCTGGATGCTCTCGGCTTGCAGGCTGCCGTACTCGATGGTGGCATGCAGTCGTGGAGCGGGCCTATCGAGACCGGATGGCAACAGCCTGTCGCTGTCGGGGCTGAGCACCGGCAATGGCCCTCCGACCGCTTCGTGCAGGTCGACGACGTTCTGGCTGCGATCAAGGCTGGTGGCGCACTGCTCGACGCCCGCAGTGGCGAGCGGTTTGCCGGGTTCGCCAACAAGATCGACTCTCGCCCAGGCCACATACCAGGAGCCATCTCCCGGCCATGGCAGGAGAACCTCGATGAAGATGGCCGTTTTCACAAAGCCGACGACTTGCGCAACGACTTCCAGCGACTTGGGGTTAGCGATGGAACAGGACTGATCGCGAGCTGTGGGTCAGGCGTGACCGGCTGTCACATTCTGTTGGCGGCGCGGGTGGCGGGCCTCAGTGCAGGCCAGCTCTACACCGGGTCATGGTCCGAGTGGTCAGAATCAGCGGAACGCCCGGTTGCCACGACAGCTCCAACCCAACCTGGGTCGGCGTGACACCATGACCAGCGAGTCGGCGATTTCCTATGAAGACATCGCCCGAGCGGCCGAACGGCTTGCGGGAGTCGCCAACCGAACACCGGTGATAACGTCGCGACGCACGGATGCGTTGCTCGGCTGCGAACTGTTCTTCAAGCCTGAGAATCTGCAGCGAACTGGGGCCTTCAAATTTCGAGGCGCCTATAACGCGTTGAGCGAGGTGGCAGAAGGTGCTGACGCCGCTGAGGGTGTCGTGGCCTTCTCATCCGGGAACCATGCCCAAGCGGTCGCGTTGGCGGCCCGCCTACTCGGACTGCCAGCCACGATCGTGATGCCACACGATGCGCCGCCGGGCAAACGCACGGCCACCGAGGGGTATGGGGCACAGATCGTGCTATACGACCGCTATACCGAGGACCGGGCTGAAATCGCGGCTGCCATCGCCAACGATCTCGGCTATACGCTCGTCCCGCCGTTCAACCATGCGGCTGTCATGGCGGGCCAAGGTACCGCTGGTGCCGAGTTGTTTGCCGACGTAGGGCCTCTCGACTATCTCTATGTGTGCCTGGGCGGCGGAGGGTTGATCTCCGGCTGCGCGACCGCAGCCCGTCACCTCAGTCCGGACTGCGAGGTGATCGGGGTTGAGCCCGCCGCTGGAAACGACGGTCAGCTCTCGCTACAGGCCGGCGAGCTGGTGTCGATTCCGGTACCCGACACAATCGCCGATGGCGCTCAGATCACCACCCTCGGCGGTAAGACATTCGAGGTGATCCAGCGTCTGGTGAGCGAGATCATCACCGTGGATGATGCTCAACTCGTTGAGGCGATGGACTGGATGCTCCAAACCACCAAGCTTCTCATTGAACCGACCGGGGCCCTTGCTATCGCCGGAGCGCTTTCCGAAGGTGCAGACAAACTAGCTGGCAAACGAGTCGGGGTGATCCTCAGCGGCGGCAATATCAGTCCGACCCGCCTCGCCCAGCTGCTAGTCGAGAATCGGGTTTGAGGGACTGAGCAAGGTTGCAGCTTCGAGTAGCTCTTTGCCTTCAAGCGGGAGGAAGGCTGTCGTACCGTCCTTCATCGTGAGCTGGTCTCGGCGGCTGGAGAGATCGATAGACGCGATCTCGCTGCGGGCGATGGTCTCCTCTCCCGCCTTCGTGGCGATCGTCAGGTCGCCGCCCGTGATCCGCACCGAGGTTTCGCGAGCCTGGACGATGTAATACATCGCGCCGAGGCCGAAGATGATGGCGGCGACGATCGAGAGAATCACCATGGGCCACATCCCGAGGATGGCAACGAGGATTGCCTGGAGGACAAGAAATAGTGTGATAGCGAGGCATGCCTTGGCCAGATTTGGCAGGCTGTTCGGCCGAAGGACAACCGGTGCAATAGTCATGAGGTACGAATCCCTTTCCCGTTGATACAGACGCCGCAGAGTCCGGCGCCGCCAGAGTGCTCCCAGGGATGTGCCCGCACCGGTTAGGTCGCCCGTTGTTGGCTACATCTGATAGGTAGCGATCGTGCAGCCGACCGCAAAGATCGGTATTGGCACGTAACAATGCACGGTACCACGAGCGCCGCGTGCGGCGGCACTGACCGCAAGAAAGGTCCTGATCTCGAAGCCTCCCTGCCCTGCTTCGGCGTAGATCGAGGTGTCGTGGTAGTCGAGCAAGGCGGAGCGATCGTTGCGGCACCATCGGTCGAGGAAGTCTCGGTCCCAAGGTTCGTTGATCTTGCCCGAATCGGGTGTGGCGGGCCAATGAGAGATACCGCCGGTGCCGACGACGGCCACTCGTTCTTCAAGCCGGTCGGCTGCGTGGCGTAGAGCGTCGCCGAAGTTCCACGCCCGGCTCAGGGGAGACAGAGGCGGCCCTTGGCAGTTGATGTTCACCGGAATTACCGGCACGTCGTATTCCGGGGTTAAGAAGTGCAGTGGCACCATGATGCCGTGATCAAACTTCCACTCCTGTGCATAGGACACGTCGGCATGCTCCATGACCTCAGCGATGAAGCGTTCGGAGAGTTCGGCGTTGCCGGGCACTCGCACCGGGTCGATCCCAAGCCATCCCGGATCCTCGATGGGGCCATCGTAGAAGTCGGCCATGCCAATGGCATAGCTCGGCATGTTGTTCATGAAGAAGTTGGCGAAGTGTTCGGCTGCGATGATCACCAGAACATCGGGCCGACTCGCCTTCAGATCGTCGGCCATCTGGTGAAACGCTTGGTAGAACTCCTCGCGGGAGTCTGGGTCGGCCTGGTCGGCTCGACCGGTTATTCCTGGTGCGTGGCTGCAGACGCCGGCAAAAACTAGGGGCATCAGACATCTCCTTTAGCGTCGGTTGGATTGACCGGAGCCGTCGAGTCCTCGGAGCGGAGCGCCTCGGTGTGAGCTTCGGTGCCCTCGTAACCGCTCATGGCGTACACGCCTTCGCGCACGGGGCCGTGCTGTTGGATACCGTCGCGCATTAGCTGGAGGTAGTCGGCCCAGGCGATCTGATGAAAGGCGGCAAAGTGCATCAGGATTTGGCCGTTCACGCCGAGGTGATAAAGCAACCCGACATCAGCGCTGGTCAAGGCTGAGCGTTCCTCGTCGGTGAGGTCGTAGCTGTCGAAGAGGCCGGTCTCGCCCGACCTATACCGGCTCTGTACCTCGGGGCTTCGGTTGAGTTCGTAGAGGAACTTCTGTACGTAGTAGAGACTCATTGGCTTGCTTCCTCCAGGCTTGATCGGGAGAATGCGAGTTCGAAACTACCGAGCTGGTTGAAGTCGACCGAGAACTGATCACCGGCGTGGACATCGACAGGGCGGGTGAAAGACCCGGCAAGGATGATCTCGCCAGCCTTGAGTTGGAGTCCTTGGTCGTGATAGCGCCGAGCCAGCCACACAATGCCATTGGCCGGATGGTCGAGAACGGCAGCGGCGACGCCCGTTTCTTCGATTGTGCCGTTGCGTCGCAAGATGGCGTGGACCCACTCAAGATCAACCTCTCTCGGGCCTACCTTGTTGCCGCCAACGATGATGCCGGCGTTGGCAGCGTTGTCGCTAATGGTGTCGACAACGGTGCGGGTGCGATTGGTTTCGGGGTCGCGGCGGTGGCTGCGAGCGGCGAGCAGTTCCAAGGCTGGTGTCACATAGTCGGTCGCTTCGAGCACCGACTCCACCGACGGTTCAGCCCCATCGAGATCATGACCCAGAACAAAGGCGAGTTCGACTTCCAACTTCGGGTCGGTGAAGCGGTCCGTTTCGAGCTGGGAGCCAGCCTCAAAGACCATCTGATCGGTGAGGAAGCCAGAGTCGGGTGTGTTGATATTCATCGCCAGCTGCATCGCTCGCGACGTAAGCCCGATCTTGTGGCCGACCAAGCGTTCGCCTCGCGCCTGCTTCAACCGATACCAGTGACCCTGAACGGCGTATGCGTCGTCAAGAGTCATCGTGGGGTGAAGCAGGGTTGATTGGGTCACCTGCAGGCGGCCGCGTTCGGCGTTGTCGAGGCGAAGCGCCTCAGCTGCGGCCTGGTCCTTAGAGAGGTTTCGCTGTGGCTCGTGTTGGATCATGGCCTTGCCTCTTCGGTGTCAGGCCGCAAGTCGGCAACCTCTTCGAGGAGCTTGGTTAGCTGCCGATATCGGTTCTCGCCGAGCCGCTCGGTGATGGCCTCATACTGACGCGACGAAAGTGGAGCGATGGTGGCGACGAGCGAGCGACCGTCCTCGGTGATCGAGATGTGGGCGCGACGTTGGTCGTGCGAAGCCGGTGCCCGAGCGATGAGGCCCCGTTCGGAAAGGTTGGACAGAATGCGGGTGAGGCTTGGCCCAAGCAAGAACGTGTGTTGAGCGAGTTCATTGACTTCTGGTGCTTCGGGCGATGCGTCGAGGGCCCGAAGTACTCGCCACTGCTGTTCGGTCAGCTCGTGGGCAGCGAGGACCGGTCGAAAGAAGCGCATCGTGCTTTCGCGAGCCCGCATTAGCGCCATAGGGAGAGACTGCGTAAAGGGTAGGAGGTCGCTTCGGTTTGAGGCTTCAAGCTCGGTCATGGTTCTTGGTGTTTCGGCACGTCGATGAAGGGGTGTGCAGGGGAAGCTGGCAAATTGCTACACACGTTAACTATATTGGTGATCGTAGCCGTGAACCATCACCTACGCCAGCCGAGGAGAAGCGATGGCCGACAGGCAAGACGACGTCTTTCGATCCAATCTAGAGAGGGCAACCGAGCATCTCGCTCGGTTCGCAGCCGAGCCGACCACACACCTGATAGCGGGGGAGCGTCGCTCGCCGAGAGAGAGCGAGTTCTTCGATGATCATTCGCCGATCGACGGCACCTTGCTGTCATCGGTTGCGAGCGGTACTTCGGTAGACATCGATGAGGCGGCGACGGCAGCCGATGACGCTTTCGTCGCCTGGAAATCGACGCCGGGAGAAGATCGCCGGGCGATTCTGCACAAGGTGGCTGACGGGATCGAGGACCGAGCTGAGGAGATCGCCTTGGTCGAGTCAATCGATACTGGGCAGGCGATCAGGTTCATGTCGAGCGCAGCCCATCGAGGCGCCGCCAATTTCCGGTTTTTCGCCGACCAGGCGCCTTCGGCCACCGATGGAAACGCCCTGCCAACCCCAACCCATCTGAACTACACGAGTCGCTCGCCGATTGGGCCCATCGGGGTGATCACTCCGTGGAACACCCCCTTCATGTTGAGTACCTGGAAGATAGCGCCAGCTCTGGCTGCCGGTTGTACGGTCGTGCACAAGCCGGCCGAATGGAGCCCGCTAACGGCCACGCTCCTGGCCGAGATTGCCCTGGACGCTGGACTCCCGCCAGGTGTGCTCAACGTCGTGCATGGGTTCGGCGAGACGGCGGGAAAGGCGCTTACTGAACATCCTTTGATTAAGGCAATAGCGTTCGTGGGCGAGTCTGTCACCGGATCGATGATTCAAGCTCAGGGGGCGCCGACGCTCAAACGAGTGCATTTTGAACTCGGCGGAAAGAATCCCGTGCTGGTGTTCGCCGACGCTGATCTGGATCGAGCCCTCGACGCGGTTCTCTTCATGATCTACAGCCTCAACGGTGAGCGGTGCACGTCGTCGAGCCGGGTACTAATCGAGGACACGATCTACGATGAGTTCGTCGGCCGTCTCGCCGAGCGGATCACGCGGATTCCCGTTGGGCACCCGCTCGACCCTCAAACCGTCATAGGTCCGCTGGTGCACGAGCGTCATAGTGAGAAGGTCCGGTCCTACGAGTCGAAGGCGAGCGCAGCCGGGGCAACCGTTCATCGTGGAACGTTGCCTGCGAACGTCAACGACGGCGGTGCCGCCAATTATGTTGCGCCGATGCTTTTCAGCGGCGCTCGTTCTGAGATGGCGATCGCCCAGGAAGAGATCTTTGGCCCGGTGCTCACAGCCTTGCCTTTCTCAGGCGATGAAGAGGCACTGCGGATAGCAAACGACGTCGAGTATGGGTTGGCTGGTTATCTGTGGACGGCCGATGTGACCCGGGCCCATAGGATCGCGGCCGGGCTCGATGTGGGCATGGTGTGGGTCAATTCACAGAATGTTCGCCATCTGCCAACGCCGTTTGGGGGAGTCAAGCGCAGTGGGATCGGCCGTGACGGCGGCGATTGGAGCTTCGACTTCTACATGGAGACGAAGAACGTGGCGGTTGCATTAGGTGATCACGCGATCCCTAAGCTGTATCGCTAGCGGTCGTAGGGTGTGGTAGCTGAGGCGATCAGCTCATCGAGAGCTGCCTGAGGATTGGCGCCGACGACCTCGGCGAACTTGGCAGCGAGACCAGAGCGGAGCTTCTTCAGGGCCGCCGGTGACCAATCGACGGCGGTTCCCCGAATCTGGTGGTTGAGCGAGGCGAACTGAACAGCAGCCTCGTTGAGCGGCACAACGATGGCGACCGCGGTGTCATGCTCATCGCGTCGATCGAAACCGTTGGATTCGAGGGTTGAAGGCCTCATAGTTCTACTATGGCGACGACCTGTGACAGGCAACCTTGGAATGGCCGCCCGCTAACGAGTCTGCAACCATTGCATGATCATTGCATGATCGATGCATCACGTGAGATAACGACCGACACCATGATGATTGACAACAGGGAGAACCAATGTCTGACGAACCAGCCGTCCTAACCGAACGACGCGAGCGCGTATTGCTGATCACGCTTAACCGCCCGGAGGCAATGAACGCCATCAACGGCGCCTTATCGGCAGGACTTGTTGCTGCGGTCGAAGAGCTGGACGGAGACGCTGGGTTGACCGCCGGTGTGCTCACCGGCACCGGACGCGGGTTTTGCGCAGGCATGGATCTGAAGGCGTTCGCACGCGGTGAGGACATTGGGCCGATGATGCGGTTCGTCCGAAACGGGGCCCAGAAACCTCTCATCGGAGCGATCGAGGGTTTCGCTCTGGCTGGCGGTCTCGAACTCGCCCTCAGTTGTGATCTGTTGGTGGCGGCTGAGGGAGCCAAGCTTGGGATCCCGGAGGCTGGCGTCGGACTGTTTGCCGCCGGTGGTGGTCTACTTCGCCTGCCGAGCCGTGTCGGCTTTGGCAAGGCGATGGAAATGGCGATCACCGCCGACCCGATCACCGCCGAAGAGGGTCATGAGTACGGTTTGATCGCACGGGTTGCGCCGAAGGGCGAAGCGGTCGATGTCGCTATGGCATTGGCCGAGCGTGTGGCGAAGAATGCGCCTCTCGCCGTCGCTGCTTCCAAACAGCTGATCCGCGCCACTCAGGGCGTGAGTGAAGATGAATTCTGGAAGGTGCAAGAGCCGCTGCAAGCCACGGTGTTCACATCGAGCGATGCGAAAGAGGGCCCGAAGGCTTTCGCCGAGAAACGCCCACCAGAGTGGACCGGAAGCTAGGACGCGATGAAACCGATTCGTCAGCTCGCCCACGACCTCGCTAATGGCTTGACGACGGCCCGAGAACAAGTGGAGCAAAGCCTCCAGCTCATCGAAGAGCCAGCGGGGGAGGGGCGTACGGCCTTCATCGCGGTAAGCGCTGACCGGGCTAGGGCCGAGGCCGATTTTTACGATGCACAGCGCGCCGCGGGTCGACCGGTTCCTCTTTTCGCCGGAATACCGGTTGGGATCAAGGATCTGGCCGATGTGGCCGGAGAGGTCACGACCGCTGGATCGGTCGTTCTCGCCGATCAGCCGCCAGCTGGTGGCGACGCTGTGGCGGTAGCTCGATTGCGGGCCGCAGGCTTCATAGCGATGGGCCGCACCAATATGACCGAGTTCGCCTATTCAGGCCTTGGGCTGAACGCCCACTATGGAACGCCTGCGAGCCCCTGGGGTCGTGACACACCTCGCATCCCTGGCGGTTCATCATCGGGTACTGCGGTTGCGGTCGCAGACGGGATGGTGGCCGCTGGCCTCGGTACCGATACCGGTGGATCATGTCGCATCCCAGCCGCCTATTGCGGCATCGTTGGTTACAAACCGACACAGGCCCGCGTTCCGCTCGATGGCATCTTTCCCTTGTCGTCATCGCTCGACTCGGTAGGTCCGCTGGCGGCGACCGTTGATTGCTGTGCGGTCGTCGATGACATTTTTGCTGGCGGCGCTGGAGCGGTTGACGAGACGCAGCGGCCCCTACATCGCTTGCGTTTGGCCGCCTTGGCCAACTACGTGACCGAGGATCTGGATTCGGTAGTAGGGGAGCGGTATGAGCGAGCTGTCAACGCGCTTGCGAAGGCTGGAGCTCACATCGAATCGGTGCGCTTTGGCGAACTCGACTCTCTACCCGAGGTCAACCGCGCAGGAGGCTTGGCTGCGCCGGAGGCCTATGCGATACACCGCGAGCTCCTCGCCCACGATGGTGATCGATTCGACACGCGCGTTCGTCCCCGCATCGAAACTGGGTCCGAAATGTCGGCCGCCCAGTACATCGAGCTGCTCGCGACTCGCCGCCGTTACATCGAAGCGGCCGAGCGCACCATGGATGGGTTCGACTGTTTCGTGTTGCCCACGGTGGCCAATTTGCCGCCCACCATTGACAGCTTCGGGTTTGAAGGCGACCCGGGTTACATGGCGAACTATCGGGCGCTCAACAACCTGTCGTTGAGGAATACGGCAGTGGGCAATTTTCTTGACGGCTGCGCTATCACGTTGCCGATCGCTGGCGATGAACCGGTCGGCCTGATGCTGATGTCGACGACGGGCCGCGACCGTGACCTGTTTTCGATTGCGCGAGCGGTCGAAGGGATCGTGGCCAACATCTGAGGTGAGCTCCTAGACCGATGGATGGCTCGACGCCGGTCCTGGCTCAGTCGACGAGCTTGGATAGCCAACCGCCTGTCACGATTGGAGGCGTTCGAGCATCGCTTTCATCTGTTCGTGAACCAGGTTGACGGCTTGGAGCGGTCGAATCATCACCCTGAATTCAGTGATCACACCATTGCTATCGCAGGTGATGATGTCGACACCGTTGACGTATTTGCCGTCCATCGTGGTTTCGAACTCGAGCACGGCGTGGGTTCCGCTCAGGATCTGTTTGGTGTAGCTGAAGCTACCCGCAGCGTCCGCCACCGGTTTATCCGTCTGGGACTTGTCGCCGCCGCCGAGGGTGCCGCCAGCCGCCGCGAGGTAAAGCTTCGTTATCTCTCGCCCTTGCTGGGGGGTGAAGACAATAGGCGAGTAGAAGGTGACGTCTTCGTGGAGGAGGTCGTCGAGAAGCGCTGCATTGCCAGCCTCGATGTACTCGTGCCAGCGAGCGATACATGCATGAATCGGATCTGCCATTGAGTGAGTGTGTCACGCCGGCCGCCAATGTGCGTACCCGGTGGCAGGTAGGGTGAGGGCGTGAGCGATTCTTTTCGGACCTTTGGTCGCTGGCTGCTCGGTGTAATTCTGATAGTTGCCGGCATTGGCCACCTAAGTTTCCAGCGGAGCGATTTCCAAGCGCAGGTTCCTGGTTGGTTTCCGCTCGACGCCGACCTGGTGGTGTTGGCGTCGGGAGTGGTCGAGATCGTCCTTGGCCTAGCCCTTCTGGTTCTGGTTAGGCATCAGGTGCTCGTTGGTTGGGTGGTCGCTGCCTTCTTCGTCGTGATCTTCCCTGGCAACATCGCTCAGCTGGTGGAAGGCAACGATGCCTTCGGTCTCGACAGCGACACGAAGCGACTTGTTCGCCTTTTCTTTCAGCCGGTCTTGGTGGCCTGGGCGCTATGGGCTACAGCGGCATGGCGGACCTGGCGGCGTCGAGAACCCTCGAATTAGACATAAGCGTCATTATGCAGCAGTTACGTTGAGACCTCTCCTGCGTTGGGAAGCTGTCGAACTGGCCGCTGAGGCCCAGATTCACCCGGTTTCATCTACGAGCTCAGCAGCAAACCATTCTGGCACGCAAGCAATCACGTCGGTTCGCCAGAGGGTAATCCGAATCTCAATCGAAGATTGTCCCTCAGTCAGCTCGACAGCATCGTACTCGAACGAGTCAGCTCGGTCACGAAGGAAGGTGCGCTGACGGGGGTTGTCTGGGAACGTCAGATCTGAGTTGACATTGACCTCGTAGAACCCTCTTCCTAACAGTTGGTCCACGAAATCTGATGCTGGCGCGCCATCGACCGTTTCTGCGTCGAAATCTCCGCGGTATCCATCACAGCCCCAAATAAACGAGTCAGGAGCAACTTCTACCTTCTCGGTGGCGATGACTTCACGGGCAAGTTCGCCCGACTCATCCCTGTATCGCTTGAGTAAGCCTCCGTAGACGAAGAGGCCGACTAGTAGTGCACACCACGCGACAACTGCCAGCCGGGTCATCATCCGCCGACTTCGGCCATGACCAGATCGAGTTGAGATTCGTACTCGTAACATCGGAGTTCAGCCACTCCCCTAGCATCCCTCGCGACTGTCGGGATGGGTTCCTAGCGCGACCTACCAGGCTGGTCTGCTGCTGCCCGGATCTGGTCTACTGGTACCCGGATCTGGTTGGCTCGCTGGGCCTGTTTGGCCACCTGGATCGAACCCGGGATCTACGTCCTGATTGAGGCTTCGGATATAGAGCAAGGCGGCGCGCAATGGTACCGGCTCTCCCTCATAGAGAAAGGCCACCGCGTCGCTTTTGATCAGGCGCGCCTGTTCGTCGCGAGGAAGGGCAGCCCATTGGGCGACCGACAGGAAGTTGAATCCGCCGAGCTTCCGAATCGCTACCTGGTCGACTGGCTGAGCGCCAGTCGAGGGCCGCGGTTCTGGCTCGTCAGTCCAGTAATGCTGCGAGTTCATCGTCGCTTACCTGGTCCTGTGATTCCCAGCCTTTGGGAAGATCGTCTTGCTCGATATCGACACCGCGCTGCTCTCGCAACGGTGACACCCGAAGGCCAACAACACGCTTGAGGAATCCGAAGCCGATGAACGACATGATCGCCACCCAGCCGATGTTCACGATGAGGCCAAAGACTTGGATCGTCAGCTGTTCAAGATTGGGACGTCCGAGGGCCGACGCCGGTGCAAAAATGGCCAACGCCATCGTGCCCCAAGCGCCAGCAAGTCCGTGTGCTGGCACTACACCGAGCGCGTCGTCAATGCGTAGGCGTAGGAGCATCTCGTAGCCCAGGTTATAGAGCACGCCAGCAACGAGGCCAATGATGATGGACCCGAACGGTCCAACGACATCAGCTCCCGGCGTAATCGCGACCAGGCCGGAGAGCCCGCCGCCGATCATCTTTGTGATCATGTCGAGCCGGTCTTCAACGAGGTAGGCGTAGAGCGAGGCACCGGCGAGTCCGGCCACGCCCGACAGGTTGGTAACCATGATGATGCGAGGAACGTCCGGCGTGAAGGCCAGAGCGGAACCGCCGTTAAAGCCGAACCAGCCAAACCAGAGAATCAAGGTGCCGACAGCCGTCAGCGGGATGCTGTAGTGCTTGAAAACTCGGATGGAGCCGTTTGGTCTGAACCGGCCGATTCGAGGGCCGACCATGATGATGCCGACCAATGCGGCGACGGCTCCGGTCACGTGGACAACGGTCCCTCCTGCGAAGTCGTGGAATCCTTGAGCCGCAAGCCAGCCCTTCTCGCCAGTGAGGTGGCCGCCCCAGACCCAGCGGCCATAGATCGGGTAAATGATCAGCCCAACGTAGGCAGAAAACAAGGCGTAGGCCAGGAAGGTCATTCGCTCGACAAGCGAACCGGAGATCAGGGTGATGGCAGTACCAGCAAAGGCCAACTGGAACAGGAAGAAGGTGGGACCCGAGACGGTGGTCTGGGTGCTGAAGAGCTCACCCAGGCTGATATTGGGAATACCGATGAAGGAGGATCCAGAGCCAAACATCAAGGCGAAACCGACGAAGAAGAAGCACAGACTGCCGACAACCCAGTCGACCAGGTTCTTCATGGCCACCGCTGGAGCGTGGACCTCGCGAGCCAAACCAACCTCGAACAAGAGGAAGCCAGCCTGCATGAAGAACACCATGGCAGCGGCGACCAGGATCCAGATCTCGTTGATTGGGTCGGTAACAGTAGCGACCGGTAGTGTCTCGCCGACGGATCGCAGCGCCGCAGCGAAACCCAGGGCAAGGACCGCGAGGAAGATTAGCGCAGCCGTTTGCCGCAGCCGTCTCGACCGACGCTCGAAGTAATACGGTTCCGCCATTCCTAGGTCCTTGTTCTGAAGAGATCGTTGTCGCTGGGATCTAGCACGCGCCACAAGCCCGCCGAGGCAACTGTAACAGTCGCGTCATAGATCAACCTGTAAGTCGAACAGCCTAGCGTCATGAGGCGTCTTGTCCAGCCAGGGTGCGTTCCGCCTCGGCTTTTGACAAAATGGGACGACTCGACGGAGGAGTAAGGTCTATGGCGGATCAACAAGGGGTACATTTCGGTGTCGTCCGACGAGGCTACGACGTCGATGAGGTCAACCACTATCTTGAGAATCACCAGCGCCGATGGGAGCAACGCCTTGCGAGCGTCGAGACGGAGCTGGCCAGGCGCGAACAGGAACTGGCAGCCGTCACCGAGATTGCTGCCGAGGTCGATCAAGCCCGAAGCCAACAGGTGGCTCTCGCTCAACTGCTCGACCAGGCAAGCCGCGAGCGCAAACAGCTCATGGACGAAACCACCGCTGAAGCCGCAGCGATGATCAAGACCGCTGAGCAGGAGGCAAGCGCCCTATCCTCCTCCGCCGAACGCGAGCTGCATCGTGCCCGTGCGATCGCAGAGTCTGAAACAAGCAGTCTTCGACAATCGACTGAGCAAGACGTCGAGCGCATGCTGGATGCGGCACGACAAGAGGCCGAGCGGGTACGAGACGAGGCAAACACCTACGCCTCGGAGAAGCGTCGCGACACCGATCGCTCCCTTTCAAAGGCCCGCAAGGAGCAAGAACTCGACTTGGACAAAACCCGAACCACGGCGATGCGCGACCACGAGGAAAGAATGCGAGACTATCAACTCGCGGAGAAGTCAGCGGCGGCGAGAGTCCAAGATTTGACTTCGATGCGCGATTCTCTCATCGCTGGACTTGAAACGATCGCTAAAGGCGGGCTGGCGGCGGCAAAAACCGTCGCCCAACCAGAAGCCTCAGACTCCGGGGACGAAGAAGCCCTCGGCGCTGCCCAGGTATCTGAAGATGCTCAGGTAGCTGAAGCCGCGCCATCCGACGGTGAGTCTCCCCTGCCGGGCGAGCCGGTCGGCGACGCCACCAATGAGACTCGCGTCGTGAAGATGACGCCAATCCGCTGAGATCTCGTTGGCCTCGCCCTGAAGCAACGTCAGGCATTACCCGGCGACTGTCGTGCTCGAGGTGGAATCGCTCGACGATGACGTCGAGGCCGTCGTTGTCGTCGTAGTCTCTGGCGAGGTTGTTGACGCTGAGGAACCCGTGCTCGTCGTCTCGCCTTCAGCCGTTGTCGTTGTTTCGCCTGCGGCGGACGTTGAGGTTGTTTCCTCCGGCGGAGCTGTGCTCGTCGTGGTCGTGGTTCGTGGCACCGCGGTGGCGTAGTTGCCAGGGATCCCCGGATTGTCCCAACAACGTCGACTCTCGGCCCAGGGCCGGGCACCGTCTTGACGCCACGTCAGAAGCGCAGCCTCGTCTTGCTGGGCGGGAGTCGCTTCCGCCCCCGAGGCAACGCCATAACGCTCCGCATGCCCGTACCAGCCCCAGCTCTTCGTCAGGAACTGGTACGCTCCCGACGCCGAGGACGCCACGTGGGTCGACTGATAATAATTCGTTGATTCACAGAAACGGATCCGAAGGAGAAGGTCGGGCACCCGCACGCCGTGTCCTGCATCGATCCATTCCGATTCCGGTTCCACGTCAGGTTCGACCCAGATCGTCGTTGTCGTCGTCGGCTCGGTTGTCGGCACCGTCTGAATCGCTTCGGCGTTGGCCAGATCAAGCCGATTGGCCGAGGCCGACAAGTTCTCCCTCGTCCCCGAGGCCTGAAGATCGAGACCGACACCCGCCGGCTCATCAGCGGCGAAGGCTTGCGAGTCGCTTGCGGTGGCCTGAATCGTGGTTTCGATGGGAGCGAGGTCATCCGGTATCGAGATGGCGACAAGGGGTGCTGAGGCGATCACGACAAGCATTGCCGAGGCTCGCCTAAGCCTTTGGGCGATAGAACGGACAGGCAGCTCAAACGGACCGTAGTCGACGGGTACGCCATCTTCTCCAGCGGTCTGTGTCTGCTTCTCGGGCAGCCCAAGAGAGCGCTCGCGCGGTGCGGGCTCCACACGTAGACCGGCACCGGTATCGCCTAGACTCGACATTTTCTCCATAGCAGCCGCAGCTAATGATACACAATTGACACGTTTCTTCACTGCACCCGTACAGATTTGTCCGGTGCTTTGCACGTAGACGGTCTGGCAGCGACGCCTAGGCTGAGGTTGTGAGTACTGCATCTGAGGCTATTGACGAGGCGCCAACCGACTTCCGTTCACTTATCGATCTGTCGGATCACGGACCCGACACCTGGATAGGTGCTTCCGCACCCTATAGCTGGGGCCGAATCTACGGCGGCCAGGTGGTAGCGCAGGCTCTTTGGGCCGCTCTGAAGACCGTGCCGCCTGACTTTCATGCTCACTCCATGCATGCCTATTTCATCCGAGCCGGCGATTTGTCCGAACCGGTCCGGTTCGAGGTCGATCGTCTTCGCGATGGGCGCAGCTTCTGCACACGCGCCGTCGTTGCCCGCCAAAGCGGAGGTGCGATCCTGCACCTTTCCGCATCGTTCCAGGTGCTCGAGGACGAGGCCGATGTACAGACGGCCCGGATGCCGTTAGCCCCGCACCCCGATGACATCCGGGCCCCAGAGGGCGGTTGGGGCTGGATTATGGATAGGCGGCCGATGCTGTCCTACCCCGGAGCCGGCAAGTCGATGGGGTGGGTGAGGATCACCGATCCCCTACCCGATGATCCACGCCTGCATCTTTGCGGCATCGCCTTCACGTCTGACACGATCCAATTCAACTCGGCACGAAGTATTCACCCGTTGAAGGTGCCCGAATCCGAATACGACGAACGGTTCATGGGCGCAAGCCTCGACCACGCTATGTGGTTCCATCGTCCAATTCGTGCTGATGATTGGCACTTGTTCGAGTGGACTTGCCATGGGCTCCGGGGCGGGCGGGGAATGACTGTAGGCAATCTCTTCTCAACCGACGGCGTTCACGTGGCCACCGTCTCCCAGGAGATCCTGCTCCGGGAGCGCCGTCCAAGCAAAGGTTGACCTCGCGATTGCTTAGAGGCGATTGCTTAGAGACGATCGCTAGAGAATTTCGGCTGGCAGCTCGAAGCCTCCGTCAACGGTGGCGGGAAAGTCGATGATGCCAACGACGGCATGGCGGCCGATTGGGCCGTAGACGTGGGGGAAGGAGAGGCCAGATGCGTAACAGTCCTCGTACACGAGGGCGCTGGAGAGGGCGGATGCTTCGATCTTCAAGAGGACAAGGTCGCGCCTGCCCCGAAACCGTTCGTTGGCTGGAATAAGTAGCTGATCGGCGGTTGAACAGTGGATGAAGCCCTCACTGTCCAATGAGGAATCGGTGTAGTCGGCGGGATGTTCCGCCAGCCAGTTCGTACGAGTGGTGATGTGGTAAATCCAACGGTCGGCTATCGGCTTGCTCATGAAGTGCTGTTCTCCTCGGTCGATGCGATCAATGAACCGCTTTTGGATCGTTCGCTTGCCACAATGGAAGCAATGGCTGCCGCTCGCTCTCGGACATACTACGAACTGTTCGGTGTTCCACCGGACTGCAGTTTCGATGATCTGCGGACCGCCTACCGTCGGCTGGCCCGAGAACGTCACCCCGATGTGGCCGCACCCAAGCCTGGTCTTGGCACGATGGCCGAGCTGAACGAGGCGTGGAAGGTACTGTCCAACGAAGAGACCCGGCGGCGCTACGACGAGTCTGTGCGGGTCGATGTCTATCAACCAGGCTGGGCCCCGTTTAGCCCATCGCAACCGCCTGGCGGCGGGCACCGCCGAAGTGGAGGAGCGTCATCTCCGGCCACGCCGGGCGAACGGCGAGCGGCGTGGGCCGCAGGGGTCAGAGCCCAGATCGCCCGCCTATCTCGCCTCGCCGGGCGCAGCGCAACCCAGACGATGCTGATCCGCCACCCTCGCGGCCCTCGTTCGGACTACGAAGTCGTGGTCGATGAGATCGTTCGTAAACTTGCCGACGATGTTGAACCGCGAGTACGAGCGGCTCGGGCCGCTGGCGCCGCCCCGCTCGATCTGGGTGTAGCTGCCACCCTCGTAGGGATTCGTTCCGTTGCCGACGGCGTTCGGCGAGCAGCATCGCTTGAGACGACGACGGCGCTCCTAATCGAGGCTGAACTGCTCGATCGTATGTGGGACATTCTTGCCCATGAGCTTCCGGTTCAACTCGCGGCCGGCCTCGGTGGCAACCCTCACGTAGCGAGAGCGATCGACTCGCGAGCTAGCCGTTCCTAGAAGCTTTGAGTTCTGCCATCGTGGTGAAGAGCGCTAAAACATCCGCCGACTCGTGGTTCGGGTCGAGCTCTCGGTACATCGAATCCACGTTGATGGCGATCCGCTCCCAATCGAGCCAGTCGTAGTAGCTGCCGAGATCGATATCTCGGGCTGCTTCGGTGGCCGACATGCCTGATGCCCATCGCGTCGTAGCTTCGCTGCGAAGGAAACAAAGGTAGTCGGCGACCTGCCGAACCCCGGCGGCGTCGGTCAACGGACCGTGACCGGGGACGATCGTGGAAGCACCAAGATCGATGATGCGATCGCAGGCATCAAGCCAGTTCTGTACCGGGCCGTTCCAGACGATGGGTGTTCCTTCGATGAACAGGATGTCACCGGTGAAGATCGTGGCCGTCTCGGGTAGGTGGACGAGCACGTCGCCTGCGGTGTGGGCTGGACCGACTTCGAGAAGCTGGACCGTCCGCTCCCCCACCTGGAGGTCGAGCGAGCCGGTAAACGTCTGATCGATCGACGGTGGCTCTATATCGTCGAAGCTGAAGGCCCCAAATGAGTCGAGGAGGTACTGGTTCGTGGTTGCCCCGAGGTCGAGGCGCATCATGGCCGCCAGGGCGGCTGGAGGAAGATCTTCCATCTCGGCCGCGGAAGCCTCGGACGCAATCACGGTTGCGCCCTCTACAAGCTGGTTTCCGAAACAGTGGTCGCCGTTGGCATGAGTGTTGACCAAGGTCTTGATCGGCCGGCCGTTCAGCGGCCCGCTCATCGAGTCCAACATATCGTTCGTCAAACGAAGGTCGAAGAGGGTGTCGACGAGGAGGGACTCGTTGTCAGCGGTGATCAGCCCAGCGTTGCTCCATCCCCAACCGCCATCGGGTTGGAGATAGGCAAAGACACCGTCAGCGATCTCGTGAAGACCCTTGGCAAATTCGTGCGTAGCCACGAGCCTGAGCCTAGTTCCCCGAAATGATCGGGTCATCTCAGCTGATCCGACGACGTTGCCCGATCAGCCCTCACGCCTAGAGGGTAAGAACCTCGGTTCTATTGCCGCCGCTACTCGCTGCCCGGTTAGCGGCAGCTTCGAGGAGCGCCAGGATTCGTTCGATCGAAGGGCGATCATAGTTCACGGTGCCGACGACAATGCTGGCTGTGAACGAGACCAAGCCACCGTCGAACTCAACCGGGAACGCGACCTCGGCGCGGAGCCGTTCGGCGATCTCGGTCAGCTGTTCTGTCGCCGCATCCGAGCTCATCACGATGAGAAAGCCAGCATCATCGAAGCGACCGAGAGTATCGGGCGCTCGAAGTTTGCCATCGATACGCTGACCCACTTCTTTGACCACGCGTTGGACGGCTCGTTTGCCGTTCACGTCGGCCAGCTCGGCCAGTTCGTCAACCCATAGACACAATAAGGCCAGCGGCTTGCGTCGTGAGGAGGCGAGCTCGGCGTTCAGGTTGGAGAGCACGTGATAGTGACTCGGAAGACCTGTCGTCAGATCGTGGGTTAGCGCACCACTGGCCTGGGCCGAATAGTAGTGCTCATTGGCCATCGACCTTACCGAGACAACCGTGACCCCGTCGTCCAACGATTTGGCGGTGAGCTCGACTGGCGCTAAACCGGCTGCTAAACGCACCGGCTCAGACTCGGGTCGATCTCCGACCCGCTGCAAAAGATCGACACAGGCCTCTTCGTACTCTGGCACTAATAGTTCGGCCAGAGGAACGCCAATCATACGCTGACGGGGAATTCCCATCACCTCGATCGCGACCGTGTTTACCTGCTTTATGACACCCCCCTCGAGCAACAAACATCCGCTCGGGGACTTGTCGAGCAGTTCGGCAAACAGTTCTCTACTACTGGACATAGCGGCACCTCATACGGCTTCCAGTTGTACCGTCGATCGCCGGGTGTCGATACGAGCGAGGTCACCCACCCCGTAGGGCTGATGATCTAGGACCGGGTTCGGCCCCACAAGCTGGTCACAGCTGTTCGAGTCCTTCAAGAAGGGCATTCTCAACGACCTCGGTGAGCGCCGGATGGATGTAGTAAACATCGTGGGCTAACTCGCGGGCGTTCTGGCCGAACTGCATGGCCTGGGCCAGCAACTGCACCAGCGTGGCCGCCTGAGGACCGATGATATGGGCACCAATGATTCGCTCGGTTCCTCGTTCGATCAGAACCTTTGCGAAGGAGTCGGTGTCCTCCAGAGCCCAACCGTACGCGGTTCCACCATAATCTCGCCTGCCTACAACGAAATCGAGCGACGCGGCTGTCGCCGTATCGACGGTGTGGCCAACCGAACCGATTTGAGGGTTGCTGAACACGGCGTGAGGAAGGACCTCGGCGTCGAGCTCCTTCGGTGCCTCCGGGTGGGCCATGTTCCAGAAGGCTGTGGCCGCCTCGCGGTTTGCGAGGTGTTTCAGCTGGTGGTGATTGGCGATGTCTCCGATCGCCCAAATACCAGGGGCTGAGGTGGCCATCTGATCGTCCACAGCGATTATGCCGTCGGCCACCGCTACGCCTGCAGCGTCGAGGTTGAGTAGATCGATGTTCGGGGTTCGCCCGGTGGCGACGAGGAGCTCATCGACCTCGACGTTGCCGTTGTCGCTATGAAGCTCGATCCCGGTCGCTGTCTTCGTGACCTTGGTTGGCACTTCGAAGGGACGATGAGCGACCCGCCGGGCGAAGACATCGGTAAAGCGTTGTGCGATCTCAGGATCATGGTTGCCGAGCAGGCCTGATCGGCTGAAAAGGGTCACCTCACTGCCGAGCGAGCTGAAGACGTGGCCCATCTCGGTGGCGATGAAACCGCCTCCGAGAATGCCGAGTCGACGAGGAAGCGTGTCGAGGCGCATCACGGTGTCGGAGGTGTGGTAGCCGACATCGGCAAGGCCTGGTATCGCTGGCGCCCAGGGTCGAGCACCAGCCGCAATGAGGATCTGCTCAGCTGTCAGCTGTCGACCATCAACCTCGACGGTGCGCTCCCCGACGAACCGAGCGGTACCGCGGATCAGGTCGACGTTCTCACTACCGGTGGCACGGTATTCCTCACCGCCAGCAGCGATTGGATCGATGCGACCAAAGACTCGGTCGCGAATGCCGGCCCAGTCGGCACCGTCAAAGGTGGTGCTGAGGCCGAGCCGCTCACCATGTTGAGCCTCCAGGGCAAGGTCTGCTGGCAGCACGAACATTTTCGACGGGATACACCCGACGTTGAGACAGGTTCCGCCAAAAACACCTCGCTCGATGATGGCGACCCGCCGATCAGCCAGGTACTCGGGGATGGCGTTTCCTGAACCGCTGCCGATGATAATGAGGTCGTAGTGTTCCACGTGGCGCATCTTCCTTCGAAGGTTTGTCGACGTCATTGTTGTTGGCGTCTCGAGTTTGATAGGTGCCGCCTCGTCGGTCAGCGGTCGCCTTGGTCATCGTCGGCTTCATCGAGCAACGAGCGACCGACTGAAGCATAGACCTCGTTCCAATCAACCTCGTGAGGCTCCAATGGTCTCATGGCGATGTCGATTGCGGTCCACAAGGTACGGCTGACCGGCAGCAACACAAGAGGAACCACGACGGCTACTGCGGCATTCCAGGCGAGGAGTGAGGGGATCGGGAAGTCTGGGAAGGTCAGGACCAGACTCAACCCAAGGCTGAAGACGAGAATGGAGAAGCTGAGGATTGTGTTGATGCCCACGGCACCGATGAAGTGTCCCTCGATCCGTTCGAAACGAAGGCCGCATCGTCCACACACTTCTTTTGTCAGAGATCGAGACCAGCTGATGGCCGATTGGCCACAGGCCGCGCAGCAGATGCGAAGTCCACGCCCCAGCATCCGAGGTGTCGAGGGAATGCGTGCGGGGTACGGAGACACTAGGCCTCGGTGCGCGGAAGCTGTTGCTTCGTCCAGGCAGCCAATCGCCGCATCGCCTCGGTCATGTCTTCGGTAGCGCCGGCATAGGAGAATCGCACGAACCGATCTCCCCTTTGCTGGTCGAAATCCACCCCAGGGGTCACGGCGATACCAAGCTCGGTTAGCCACAGAGCACAGAGCTCTCGACTGGTTATCGAGAGCCGCTCGACGATCTCGCCTACATCGACCCAGGCGTAGAATCCCCCGTCGGCGGGCGCCATCTGGTCGAATCCAGCATTCACAAGGCCAGCGAGTACCACCTCACGGTTTCGTCGGTACCGATCGACGTGACCATCGAGCTCGTCGGTGGCGTCGAACGCTGCCAGCGCTGCACGTTGGCTGATGGTAGGGGCCGAAATGGTGAGGCTTTGTGCCAGTCGTTCAAGCGCTCCCACCATCGATGGTGGAGCCACGACCCATCCCAGGCGCCAGCCGGTCATCGAGAAGTACTTCGAAAAGCTGTTGAAGACGACGGTTTCAGAGGAGAACTCGAGAGCGCTTGGCGCCTCGCCGTTGAAGGTGATGCCGTGATAGATCTCGTCGACCACAAGGCGCACGTCGTTGTGCCTAGCCCACGCCGTGATCGCGGCCAAATCTTCGCGAGGCAGAACGGTTCCCGTCGGATTGGAGGGGCTAGCGAGGACAAGGCCATCGAGCGGCAGTTGTTCGGAGAGTTGCTCAAGCGTTGGCCGGAACTTGGTCTCATGGCCGACGGGGATGGCTACGACCTCAGCACCGAAAGCGAGTAGATCGTTTCGATAACAGGGGTAACCGGGTTCGAGGACGCCGACCCGCTGGCCGTGGTCGAACAGGGCAAGAAAGGCGAGCACGCAGCTGCCTGAGGCACCGGTCGTTACAACAATTCGGTCGGCGTCGATAGCGAGGCCATAGCGATCGTGGTACCAGCCGGAGAGGCGTTGGCGTAGCTCGACCATGCCGGTGGCGCCGGTGTAGCCGAGCTTGTCGTCCTCGAGGGCGCTATGGGCGGCATCCAAGGCCACGCGCGGTGCTGATGTCGATGGTTGCCCAACCTCGAGGTGCAGCACCTCGTGGCCGTCACGTTCGCGCTGTTCGGCCGCTCGCATTACCTCCATGACGTAGAAAGGCGCTATCTCGCTTCGTAGGGACGGCTGCATTGTGTCGACCCTATCCGACCTCAGGTTGGGCCGAATCGTTGAGGTGCTGTGACGAGGTGATGTGACGTGGTGCCGGGCTCTGTCTGCTTGTTGCACCTACATGTTGCGCCTACTTGTTGCGCGCCGACAGGTATCGCTGCCTGGCGTCAGCACATTCAGGGTCCCGAAAGGCGTTGACGAGAGAGCCAGCGTCGGCCCAACTTCGCTCGGTGCCGACCATCTGATTCGTCACCGCGTTGACGTGCTGCTTAGTAGCGGTCAAGGTGAAGCGCGGTTTGCGGGCAAGCTGTTGGGCCAGTTCGGCGGTTGCCTCTTCGAGTTGGTTCTCAGGCACTACCCGGTTGAGGAAGCCACTCGCTTTGGCTTCGGCAGCGTCGAAAGGTCGGCAGGTCAACACGAGTTCTTTGGCTAACGCCGGGCCGACCTCGCGAACCAGGCGTGGAATCCCGCCCCAGGCCAACGGGATTCCAAGGTCAACCTCGGGAATGGAAAACATGGCGGTATCGGTCGCAAGGCGAAGATCACAGGCTGCAGCGAGAACGACGCCCCCACCGACACACCAGCCGTGAATCGAGGCGATCGCCAGGGCCGACATTGCCTCCAAGGCATCGGCCATGCCTCGGCCGGCCTCGGCCGTGGCCCACGTGTCGGGCTGTGCGGCCGATGGGCCGAAGGAGTTCAGGTCTGCGCCCGCAGTGAAGGCGCGGCCTGCCCCTTGGACCACGACAATCTTTGCCTTCTGCTCGTCGAACCAGGTGGCGGCCGCCGCGATCTCATTGAGCATGTCGACGCTCAGCGGGTTCAAGGTGGTTGGCCGATTGAGGGTGAGGGTGCCGATACCGAGGTCTCTATCGGTGATTGCTGCGGTCAGATTCTCAAACATTGCGGTGTCTCTCCTTCCGCCGAGATCCGCCGAAGACCCTCGATCGACTGAGGGGCCTGCGGCAAATTGATAAGCGGAGACTGTCGTCATCGACGACGGTTGGCTACGTTCGTCCTTATGGCTGTTTCACTTGGGGCCCACGTGGGCCAACAGAATTTTGAGATGGATGAGATGCGGGCGTTGTGGCGCTGGCTGGATGCCAACGACTTCGACTGGATTTCTGCTTGGGACCACATCTACGAGGCTCCGCCAGCTGGTGGAACACTCCCCCATTTTGAAGCTGTAGCGACATTAGCCGCAATGGCCGTCGAGACGACAAACGCTCGTCTCGGGTGCCTTGTTTTCTACGTGGGCTACCGCAACCCTGGGCTCTTGGCCAAGGCCGCGATCACGATCGATCATCTGTCGGGCGGACGGTTCGAGCTCGGCCTCGGTGGCGGGTGGCACGAGTGGGAGGCGGCAGCGTACGGCTACGACTTCCCCTCCGTCGGCGTACGACTCGACATGTTGGCCGAAGCGACCGAGCTCATCGCCAGCATGATCCGCCCTGGTGAAGACACCGGCGACGGACCGCATCGAACGAGTTTTGAAGGAAACCACTACCGTATGGAAGAAGCGTCGTGCCTTCCCGAGCCGGTTCTCGGGTCGATGCCGCTGTGGATTGGTGGTGTCGGGGAGAAGAAGACCTTGCCCCTCGTCGCTCGGTGGGCTGACGGCTGGAACGCCGCCTACGTCAGTGCTGCCGAGTTTGGTCGACTCAACGGCCTCGTCGACCAACTCGCTGAAAAGGCGGGGCGCGACCCATCCGATATTGAACGATCGGTCAACCTCGTTTTTGCGGTCGGTGTCGACGACAAAGAGGTAGCCGAGATCGATCGCAGCCTCGACACGACCTGGGGTCCACTTGTCGACCGTGTTCGCGGCGGTGCGTTGCAGGGCAAGCCCGAGACCGTGGCCGACCAGGTCGCAGCCTACGTCGACGCCGGGGCCGACTTGGTCAACATCGCCCTTCGGGCTCCGTTCTCCACCGAGGCGCTCGAAGCCTACTCCTCTGTGGTGATCCCGGCCGTACGCAATCACTTCGGCTCCTGACGCGACAGGAACGGCTCATCTCTGAGCCGTTCCGTGTCACAGAACCCATCGATAAGGACGTACAGCTGACCCGCCAGAGTCGACGTTCCGTCAATGGATCCTTCTACCCGCAAAATCAGTAAACCAGCGTGTGCCGTCAGCGACAATGGGCCTAG
>CAKZXA010000052.1 GCA_937922045.1 uncultured Acidimicrobiales bacterium
TCTCACCCACCACCTGGCTCTCTGGGTTACCACTCTGGCAGATCCTCTCGGCGGCGCACGGAATCACCGAGCACCACCTCCGGATTCACCACTTGTTCGAGCGGGACTGGCTCGCCTCGAATGAGGGCGGTGAGAGTCTCAACCGCCGTCAGGGCAAGTTGATCGAAGGGCTGACGGACCGTGGCAAGTGAAATGCCCTCTCCTTCACAAGCAGTACCGTCGAATCCTGCGAGCATGATGTCGTGAGGAACATCTCGTCCTTGCTCGGTGAATCCCCGGAGCAGTCCGAGTGCCATCTCATCGTTAGCGGCGAAAACCCCATCGGGCTTCGCCCTGAGTACTGCATCGACGTTGGCGTAGCCGCTTGCACGGCTGAAATCGCCGTGGATGATGGATGCATCGTCGACGGTCAGCCCGCGAATCTCGTGAGCGAGCCGAAAGCCCTCCAAGCGGAGCGTTGCGTCGACTCGTTCCAACGGCCCAGCAACAGTGCAGACTCGTTCACAGTCGGCGTCGAGCATTGCGCCGACGAGTTCGGCTGAAGAGTTGCGGTTCTCGACATCGATGACATGCACATCGGACCGGCGTGGGTGAGCACCGACGAGAACCGTCGGAACTCGGGCATCGAGGAGGTCTTCGACCCAACGTTCGCCGACGGCCACGGCGCTGATCACCACGCCATCGACCAACCCGTCGCTGATGAGGTTGCGGACCGAAACGGACGGCTCTGCGGAGTCCATGAGCAACATGAGCCCCTCGTCCAACCGATCGGCGGCGCGGGCGATGCCCTGCATGAGCGAGATCGCGTACGAATCACCCAAGATGTCGTTGGAGCCAAGGACAAACCCGATGACTGACGTAGTCCCACCTGCAAGTCTCTTGGCGGTCCGATTCGGTCGGTAGCCGAGCGCCTTGGCGATCATCTCGACCCGCTCGCGAACATCGCCGCGCACGCCATCGCGTCCGTTGAGTGCCCGAGAAGCAGTAGCCCGAGACACACCACTCTTGCGAGCCACGTCGTCGAGCGTCACATCGTCGGCCACTGCTTCCTCCTCCGCGAGACTGCGTAATCCACGCACTTCGGTTTGAAGCCGGTCCTCCCAAGTCATGGTTGCGTTGGAAGCGCTTCCATGTAACCATGGCCATAGTCGACTTGTCAACAGAGACATCGCTATTCCAGAAAGCAAGAGGTTCTCTTGACATCGATCGTCTATCGACTATCACTGAAGGAACACCAGGTGCCTGTTACCGAAAGCGCTTCCGAAACTACTCGCAGCCCCCTTGTCTTCCCGCCAGGGTTTGTCTGGGGCTCAGCAACATCGTCGTACCAGATCGAAGGAGCGACGGCGGTTGACGGGAAGACACCGAGCATTTGGGACGTCTTCACCCGCAAGGAAGGCGCCGTCGCCGACGGGTCGAACGGCGACCGAGCCTGCGAACATGTCGAGCGATACGCCGATGACGTTGCGCTGATGGCTGATCTTGGCCTGGGGGCGTATCGCTTCTCGTTGGCATGGTCCCGTGTAATGCCAAATGGCGGCAGTCAGGTCAACCCGGCAGGGCTCGATTTCTACGATCGACTCATCGATTCGCTGCTCGCGGAAGGCATCACGCCAATGCCCACTCTCTACCATTGGGACCTCCCTCAAGCGTTGGAGGACAAGGGTGGCTGGGTCAATCGTGATACCGCAGCCGCGTTCGCCGAGTACACCGAAGCCGCCGTGACCCGCCTCGGCGATCGGATCTCCACGTGGACCACCCTCAACGAGCCCTTCGTCTCAGCCAACCATGGCTACGTCACCGGTGAGCATGCGCCCGGGCGCACGTCGATGGCTGAGGGGATGGCCGCATCTCACCACCTGAATCTGGCCCACGGACTCTCAGGAGAGCGGATCCGGTCCATTGCACCCGAGTCGCGGCTGGCCATCGTGCTCAACTTCACCCCGGTGGAGCCAGCGACCGACAGCGAGGCCGACCGAATCGAGACCCACCACAGGAATAACCTCGAGAATCGTTGGTACTCCGATCCAATCGGCGGCTTCGGCTACCCGCAGGACAGTGCTGAGCACTATGAGTGGGACCAATCCGAAGTCCTCGAGGGTGACCTTGATATCATCAGCGCTCCGATAGATCTGCTCGGCATCAATTTCTACTCGCGCAACATCGTGTCGGCGGACGACAGCTACATCGCTCCGCCGGACACGCCGCGCAACACGATGGGCTGGGAGATCCACCCGCCGAGCCTCGGACGATTGCTGCGCGACCTCCACACTCGCTACTCGTTCCCGAGTTTCATGATCACCGAGAATGGCGCTGCAATGCCCGACGAAGTTCGCGAGGACGGACGCATCGCTGATGACGATCGCCTCGACTTCATTCGCGCCCACGTCGAACAAGTCCACAGCGCCATTGAGGACGGAGTCCCCATGGAGGGATACCTCGTTTGGTCGCTGTTCGACAACTTCGAATGGGCCTGGGGCTACGGCCCGCGATTCGGAATCGTTGAGGTCGACTTTGAGACCCAAGTTCGTACACCAAAGAAGAGCGCCGAGTGGTTCTCGGCGGTCGCCAAGTCAAACCAAGTTACCTTTGAGGAGCAAGATCATGGCTGAAGTCTCGTTTCGTTCCGTACAGAAGGTCTACGAAAACGGCTTCGTCGCAGTCCACGATCTGGATCTCGAGGTCTCCGATGGCGAGCTGCTCGTGGTCGTCGGGCCCTCCGGTTGCGGCAAGACCACCACCCTCCGGATGCTGGCCGGGCTGGAAGACATCACCATCGGCGAGGTGTCGATCGGCGGCAAGGTGGTTAACGACCTCACGGCGAAGGAGCGCGATATAGCGATGGTGTTTCAGAGCTATGCGCTCTATCCCCACCTCTCCGTTGCCGACAACCTGGCCTATCCGCTGCGAATGGCGAAGTATCCCAAACACGAACGGGCCGAACGGGTCATGACGGTCGCCAAACAGCTGCGGTTGGAAGAACTCCTCGATCGCAAGCCTCGCCAGTTGTCGGGTGGTCAACGCCAGCGAGTCGCGATGGGTCGTGCCATGGTCCGCGAACCCCAGGTCTTCCTGATGGATGAACCACTGTCGAACCTCGACGCTAAGCTCCGGGTGTTGATGCGCAGCGAGGTCGCGGAGCTACAGCACGAGCTCAACACGACCATGTTCTATGTCACACACGATCAGATTGAGGCGATGACCATGGGTCACCGCGTCGCAATCATGGACCATGGCGTCCTTCAACAGGTGGCGCCCCCGGTCGAGCTTTACCGCTCCCCTGCGAATCTGTTCGTCGCCGGCTTCATCGGGTCGCCACCGATGAATTTGTTTGACGCTCAGGTGACTGGCGATGAGAGCGCTGTGTCGATCACCAGCGGGACCGCATCGATCGGCTTCGACTCGCAAGCGCCCGATGCACTGCAACGAGTCAGTGGTGAGGCTGTGGTCATCGGTGTCCGACCAGAGCACGTCGAACTGGTGGCAGCCTCGACAGGGATGCCGGCCATCGTCAAGCTCGTTGAAATGCTCGGGTCAGAAACGCTCGTCCACCTCGATGTCGACGGACTCGACTATCGGATGACCGAC
Organism: uncultured Acidimicrobiales bacterium; assembly: GCA_937922045.1. Lineage (GTDB taxonomy): Bacteria > Actinomycetota > Acidimicrobiia > Acidimicrobiales > SZUA-35 > JAHELU01. Next base: position 3,589 of record CAKZXA010000052.1, read on the forward strand.
AACGATGCCACTGAAGAGGCGGTCGCCATGGGTGGCCGAATGCTGTGCAAGCTCCATCACGAGGCGACGATCCCGCGTCAGGGCGAGCGAATTAACATCAGATTCGAGCGACGTCATGTCCACGTCTTCGACCCCACCTCGGGCTCAGTCATCACCGTCGACTCCGCTCAGGTATCACCGGCCTGAGGCCGGTTCGGCGGCCTGAGTCATGAGACGAGGTTCACCATTGCGACTCGGTTTTAGGAACGATCAGATCCTCGATCGACTGCCAACGAACTCTCAAGGCCCCGAAGGAGCGGCGCTGCAGAGCGTTGCACCAAAGCCCCGAGCCGTACGCCAGCTCGTCGGCTAGCGCAATCGCACACCAGCGGAACGGGTCGATTTCTGGTCGGCTACGCCGCCATTCCAGGACAAGCGAGACAAGAGCACCGAGGCCGGCTCGGCGCAGGGAACCAACGCCGACCACCCCGAAGAGCATCAACGGCCACCACGAGCGGCGCATCGTTGCTGCGAGGGCATCGCCGGCGAAGAGCGTGCCGCCGCCGGCCAGAACCAACGCCTCTTTCACAGGCTCATCGACTCGCCCCCGAAGCTCGGGAACGAGCAGAACGACTGAGCCAGCCCAAAGGGCTAAAGCAGCGATACGCAATGGACCTCCGACGAGCATGAGAGCCCACACCGCAACACTCCAAGGGCTGATCGAGATCGCTTCAACCGATCCTGGATGCTCGATACCGAGATCGACGGTGCTTCTTCCGTATCCGTGCCGTCGCATCAACCATTCCCGCCACGATCTCCCGACCGGATGAGTCACCGTCACGCTCGGCTCGTAGCGAACGGTGTCACCGGCGTTGTGCATCCGCCACACCAGATCGACGTCTTCACCCCGATTCATATCCGGTCGAAACCCGCCGGAGGCTTCGTAGGCATCCCGCCGGACCAAAAGCATCCCGCTGGGCACGAACGGGATGCGCGTGCCAGGACTCACCGCTCCCGGAGCAGCGCCTCGATCGAAGGCACCACGAACGGCCTCGAAGCGCTCCGCGATGGTCGAGCCCGCCTGACTCCTGATGCGTGGAGCGATGACCTGCACCCCCCACGTCTCGGCGAACGTCGCAAGCCGGCTGACCGCATCCTCGGCTCCATGACCATCGACGCTGATGTCATCATCTATGAACAACAGGTAGCGGGCCGTGCCCTCCCCAGCGCCGATGTGGCGAGCGCCACCGGGACCGAACGAAGCCGAACACCGAATCACCCGCACCTGTTCATTTGCGATCAGTTCGGTGGGCTGTTCGGATCCATCGTCCACCACTGTCACCGAAGCGAGATGTTCGGTGGGCAAACGAGCCAGAAGTCTGCGAACCGACCGTGGCCGGTTTCGCGTCGGGATCACAACGTCGATTGCGCTCAGCACCCTCTCGTCGCCAGGCAGCGTAGGCGACTCAGGTTGAACGAAACCCCAGCGATAGAGCCGATCGTCGAAGCTGAATTCACCGGCACTCGCCGCGGAGTCATCGATGCCCTGCCCAACAATCCCATCAACAACATCCCGCTCGGACGACGTGAGGACCACGATGCGAAACGGTGAGCCACCCATGAGCGTCCGGCCATCCATCGAACGGCGGACCGACGGGTCGAGTCGAAACAATGTCACGCCCATCACCGTAGATGGATTCATTCATAATGCTCGCTAAACAACCAGGCACATGGAGGCCTGCCATGCCCACACCACGTTCTGTTCTGCTCCTCGTACTCTTCCTTGCTGGAATGCTCGCTGCGTGCACCTCAGCGCAAACTGATGACTCCACCAGTGAGGGCGTCACGTCGACGGGTTCGACATCGACCGCCTCCGAGACAACGTCAGCTCCCGTCGCTGTCGATCCGGCGGTGACGCGGCCCTGGCTCGAGATTCCTGCAGCCCTGCCGTGTCTTCGAGGGCTGAAGGGGCCGTCGCAACTTCAGAAGTCGGAAATGGACGGTCGCTTCGTTGCCTTTCTCACGAGACTAAGCTAAATGCCGGGCGAAAGGACTGACAATGACCACTCAAGCTCCGCCAGGCTGGTACGCCGATCCAACCACGGCGGATCAGATGCGCTGGTGGGATGGGAGTCAATGGACACAAGATGTTCAGCCCGTCCCGACGACGCCGCCACCTCAAGAGCCAGCGACTGCTCTCGCAGAACATAGCGTCTCGGACTACGCCGAGCTGACCGCCGAGAGTGGCCCTCAATGGTGGAGGCGCAAGCGAGTCCTGATCCCTGCAGGCCTTGTAGCACTAGTTGGGATGGTGGGAGCGCTCGGCGATGATCCTGAGTCGAAGCCGATAGGCCAGGCCGATGAGATCCAAGAAGAGGTCGATCTGGAGCCAGCTGGAGCATCGGACGCAGAACCGGCTAGCTCAACCATAAATCAACCGACGATCTCGACCACTCTCTCGACTGGGTCAACGGCGAACACCACGGCGGAGTCGACATCCACGAGCACGACGGCGACAGCCAGTACGGCCCCAACAACCTCCGGTGCCTCTACAACTGCACTCTCAACAACAACTGCCCCTCCCATCACAGCATCAACGACCGCTCCGCCTACGACATCGACGACTGCAACCGCGCCGCCCACGACTCTCGAAGACTATGTATCACCGGGCGCTTTCTGTTCACCCGAGGGCGCAACTGGCAAGACCTCGACAGGAAAGAGCATGGTCTGCTCCAGCACGAAGAAGGACGGCACGCCTTACGACAATGGTCGGTCCCGTTGGCGATCGCCGTGAGCCGTGGTGCCTAGTTGGCCAAGGCGTTCGGGTTAGTAGCGCCTGCAGCTTTGACGTGCGACCGAGCACTCTCCAAGGCGACACGACCCAACCAGCCAGCAGAGCGAGGGACACGACCCAACACATCTACCACGAGCATCAACGCCACCGGAGGCCAAGCAGCAACACCACGACCAACCCAAGAGGGCTCAGCAGCGAAGATATTGCAGGCCACTGAGACGAGCAGCGCCAGTCCTAGCGCACAATGAACTCGACGACGGATATCGCTGCGATCGGGCCTGTCAGCGGCAAAGAGCGCTACGTTCCCGTACCTTCAAGGGCAGCAAGCGAGCAGCTGCCCGTCCGCCCGGATCGCTTAACTCAGGCGTAGGTTCGGTTGACTGCCCGAGTACCGGGAGGCGAGGGTGTTCGTCTGCACGACCTGCGCCACTGGTTCTCTAGCTCCCAGTTGGACGCTGGGGAATCGCTTTCAGCGGTGGCGGCAAGGATTGGTGACAACGTCGAAACGTTTGCGAAGATCTACGCTCATAAGGGCAGGCGTGGGGACACCGGCGCTGCCGAGGCGATCGGAGCGCTGGTTGACCAGCTACTTGATTTATAGCCGCCGTTCGAGCTTCCGTTGCTGGATGGTGTAGAAGAACGGCCCGCTCTCCTCGCACGCTTCGACGATCGAATCAAGGTGTTTCAGGAACAGCGCAGCCATCGTTTCACCAGTCATGCTCTTCTTGGACAAAGAAAAGCAACGGACGCTATGGTCGATGACAGCCTGACGTTCGGCCGGATTCTTGCGAACATTGCCATCCTTCATTAAGACGACCCAGCCTCTGGAGCCAGCTAGTTCTAGCCACTCTTCGTCGGCGATCGTCTCATCCTGCGGAACGCCGTAGTGCTCCGCCAGGGTGACGAGCTGTAGGCCGGCTTCTCGGAGCAGCCTCGGAACCTTGATCCCGCCCAGGCTTCGATCGGAAAAGTTCAGGCAGCCTGTCGGGATGCGACACGCACCACGTCCTCTAGCTCGGCCGCTGGAACACGGTACTCGGCAGAGAGATCCTCAAGGGACTCACCCGCCCAGAATCGGTGTAACACCGAATCGATCTTGGCCCCACCATGAACGAAGAAGGGCGAGCCGAACGAATGTGATGGATCAACTACAACTTTGGCTATTTGATAGGCCGGAACTTCGATTCGAGAAGCGTAGCCATCGTCGGCGTATGTGATTCGCGCTAGGTAGGACCTGACAACCTCGACGAAGACGTGCTGGCCGTTGCGAACAACCACAAGACTCTCGATGTCTCGGCTACCGTCTGAATCTACCTCACGTGTGCCGTAGTCAAAGAGCAGTTCGGCGCCATGGGTATAGAGCTTCTGCGAAGCTAAGGCGTGATCGAGGCCGATCTCCATTTGCAAAGCATCTAGTGCAGGCCTAATACGCTGCATTGGGACGCCGCTCTCTCGCACTGCTGCAAGGACCAGTGCCTCAGCCAGGCCGACAAATGGGATTGTGGGATCGCCACGCCGCTGCGCCGGTAGGTGTGAGACGATCGGTCTGCCGGTGACGTTAGACCGGTCAGACCAGGTCCTAACGTAACCCTTGGCCCAGCTGCTGAACGTAGACAACGGAACACCGACGATACGCGCAGCTTCGGAGACGGTGTAGAGGGGAGTTTGGAAACGCACGTCATCGGTCACACGCAACACCTTCGGTCTCCATCCAATCTATATGTTTGCAGTGACATCGACTTGCCTCAAGGCTAGCCGAGCTGTCAGGTGGCTGATAGTAGTGCTTTGATGAGCGAAACAGGAATGACGATTTGTGAACGAAAACGCAACGCTCTGGTCTCCTGCGCCTTTAAGCACTCGTGCACGGTCGATCGCGGTAGACCCCAAAGGATGGCGGCCTCGTCGACTGAATATGTCGTTCGCCCTTGAATACGTCGACCCGACGGTTTGCCGAACCGTACCAATGGATCGAGTACTACCGGCGAGGCTCTGCCCGCCGGGTGAATCTTTTGCGCCGTACCATCATCGAAGGGACCAAACTCAACCTTCTTGAAGAACCGATCCGCACTATCTGTGAGCATGATCTGGTGGCCTGAACGGACAACGATCGCAATTGCATTTGGAATGTCGTGACGCTCTTGTGACTCCAGCACCAGCTCCTTGCCGAAGATGACGTCCCCGATCTCTCGTACCCATTCAGCCATGCCCGCGTGCGGTCAGGGCGAAGCCCCAACAGGCCCGCCGCCTCAACGTTCCGCGGCCGGGACTCACGCCAAGGGTGGTGTGTGTTCCCGAACGAAGGGCAGGAGCAACGCCAGTATCGGTTCGAGCGTTGGGGCGAACGCGAGCGTCGAATTCTGGAGCAGGGTGGTGGCGGCTCTCGAGTGCACGATCGGGTGGAGATAGTCGACTTCTTGACCGTGGTGAAGGATGAGTGTCGCTGGCACAGTGAGCGCTGCGAGTTGTTCGTCGGTCATGCCGAGCGTGGTTTTCTGGCTGAACGATTGCAGGTGTTCTCCCGTCCGCTTCATCGCCGCGAGAAAGTCGGAAACGTCTTGCTGCATCAGGTGCTCACGTCCGTCAGGGCCGTTGCGTTCGATGTATGCATTCCACAGCCGCGTCTTGGCGACATCCTCCATCGAGGTGAGGCTCTCGTCGTTCACGTACTTCAGGTAGTACTCCTCGGAGAGCTGCGATGCTGCCATCGGGCCACCGGTCAACGGAGCGATCACGAGGGCCGCTACGTCGTCGGGATAGCGCTCAGCCAGCGCCATGTTCGACCTCGAGCCTGACGACATCCCGTAGAAGGCGGCCGGAGCTACTCCGAGGCGCTCGATGAGCACGTGGAGATCCTCGGCTTCCTCGATCGAGAGGGGCTCGGTGCCGAAGCTGATCGAGGATCGACCCATGTTCCGGCGATCCCAGATGATCACCTTGAGGTAGGGGGCCGCGGCCGCCACATTCCGGGCGAAGCCTCCGAATCCGTCGATCTCGCCCATTCCGCCCGGTGTCACGATCAGAGGGATGCTGGCGTTTGGGTTGTAGATCTCCACATAAACCGTCACGTCGCGTTCGGGGCGGAGATCGACGGACAGCTTCTCACATTCGAGTTCGTCGACTCCCGGTTCTGGGAGAGCATTGAAGTACACGGGGTAGTACGAGTTGTTCGACGCACTCTTGAAGAGGGTGGCGTCTTCTTCGGGTTCGATGTCGTCGATTTCGGTGGCGCCGGTTTCGATGTCGTTGGTCATAGTCGGTCCAACCTGTAGATGGTTCGGGAGGAAGTGGCCCAAGGAAGGCCGTCCAGATGCGACGAATTCTCACACTAACAAAGCAACGTGTGGCCGACCCTTTCTCGCACCCCGATTGGAGTTCGAGTCCTAGCCTCTAGCCGTCCGATTGCTGGATGTGGCGGTTGATGATCCTTGCCAGCGGCCAAACATCGTCGGCGTTGTTGGCAATCATGCAGTAGCGCAGCCCTGAGATCGGGTTGATTCCCGAGTGAAGCGAGACCCCGGCATCCTCGCCTACGAGCTGCACTGTTGTTCCATCGGCCCCGATCCAGAAGCCAAGTCCGTAGGAACTCGCGCCCGGTTCCTGGCTAGCGAAGCCCTGGTTCGGTGTCGTCATACGTTCGACGAAGGGGCGATCAACGATCCGGCCTGCTATCAGAGCGTCCCAGAAGCGCAGCATGTCGCCGCCGGTTGTGTAGGCGCCGCCATCACCAGTACCGATCACAGGCAGATGGAAGACATTGGTTCGTCCGTCGCCGAGGTACCCGAGCGCGGTTCCTGCTGGCAACCGATCGCTGCGGAGGAAGTCGGTTTCGGTCATGGCTGCCGGTTCGAACACACGCCGCCGCACTTCATCGTGATAGGGCTGCCCGCTGGCTCGTTCGATGATCAACGCCAGCATGATGTAGCCGCTGTTGTTGTAGGTGAACCGAGTGCCAGGTGGGTCGGTCTGTCGGTAGCGGTTCAAGATCGGGACGAAGTCCTCTGGCCCTTCCAAAACATGGACAGGCACATCGAGCACGTAGTCGTCGCTGCTGGCGATCTCATCCTCGTTGAGGTAGTCGCCAACACCGGAGGTGTGCCCCAGCAGGTGCTCGATTGTTACCGCCGAATCGACGTGGGGGAGATCGTCGCCAACCAGCCCCCTGAGGCTGGTATCGAAAGCGAGCAGCCCCTCCTCGATCAGCGACACGACGGCCAGGGCAGTGAATCCTTTTGTTCCGCTCGCCGTCGCGAGCCGGGTGCGAACCGTCATCGGTCGGGCCTCGGCTCGGTCCGCCATGCCGGCAGCGAGCTCGAGCACCGACCGGCCCTCGTGGTCGACCACGATCACCCCCGAGAACTGATTCTGCTCGGCGGTATCACATAGCTCGGCCACGAGGGCATCTGTCGGATCGGTCGGCACGAGACAAGCCTCCCACATGCTGATGATGGGATCAGCTGGTTTTCAGCTCGGGATCGGTAGCAACATGTCGTCGGCAATGAAGGCTTCGAGTCCGCCAACTTCTTCGGTCATCGTGTCGCAGGAGATGAGCGGCACCGAACCGCGGTCGCCGGCGACGATGCCAGCGTCGGTCGCTTCCCAGCGTTCACGCACAATGACCGGCTCGCCATTTTCTTCGGCCGAGCCGATCGCTGAGGTGTCGACGACAAACAGGGGGTCGGCAGTGCTGGTGCGAATGCCAGAGGCCAGGAGCGTGGAATCCAGGTAGTTGAACCGGGCGGTGAAGCTGACGGCATCCGCACTGAAATCTACGACCAGCAGGCTGTCGTCGTCACCGAAACACTGGCGGCGATCGAACCCTTCGATCCCCTCGTCATCGAAGAAGGCCACGGATTCGTCGGTTACCCAGAACGGGATCTCGGAATCAATCAGCACCCAGTCGACGCCATCAGCCGAGGCCCGTATCCCGGTGGCCGACAACGTATCGCCGGGTTTCGCAATGTCAGCGACATCGGGGGCAAGGCCACGGGTAACGGGGCTTTCGGCGAGAACCACAACCATCGACGGTTCAACACTGGGCAAGGGATCGGCGACCTTCTCCAGAAGATCGGCAGGATACCAGGTGGCTGGCTGCTGACGGAAAGGAATCATCTCGAACCACACCCGGTCATTCGCTTCAGCCTGTTGGCCGGTGGCGATCAGAGGGAAAATGCTGAACTGGCCTTCCATCGGCTCCCCGGCCGGGCTGAGCATGCCCTGTATGAGTTCGGTGCTGGAAGTGATCCAGACCGAGCCCTCCTCAACGGTACGGTCGGGAACCGTGGACTCGTCGGTGATTGCCTCCTGATCGCTCGCTGAATCCGTGTCGGGGGTGTCGGTTTCTGGCGTGTCGGTGCCAGGGGTATCGGTTTCTGGGGTATCGGTGCCAGGCGCGTCGGTGCCAGGCGTGTCGGTTCCTGAGGTGTCGGTTCTCGATTGCTCAGACCCTTCTGGCGACGCAGCATCGATCTGCACGTCCGGCTGGTTCTGGGCCAGGGCGAACAGTCCGCCAGCGACGGCGATCACTACCACCGCTGCGGCGGCCAGCATGGGAAGCAGGGTGCGGTTGTGCTTTGGGATGGGTTCAGGGTGTCTCATGTCCCTAAGACGAATCACGTTGGCATCGGTTTGCACGTCGAGCGGAGAAAGTTCAGAAATCTCCGGGACCGCCTGGAGGCCAGGCTCTGGAACGGCATGGTCTGCAACGGCATGTTCCGGATCGACATGCTCCGGATCGGCCTGGGGTCGAGATTCGATGTCGTCCTGCTCGGCTTCCAACTGATGCAGCCGAGCTTCGATGTCGTCCCAATAGCCCGGACCGGACGTGGGAATCTCCGAGCGCAGGAAGGCGCCCAGTTCGTCGTCTTGACTCATGCCTGCCACCTCTCCAACCGGGATCGGGCTCGGCTTACGCGTGATGCCACCGTACCTCGAGCTTCGCCGAGGATCTCGGCTACCTCGTCGTAGCTGTAGCCCCAGCCGGCGACCAGCATTAGCGCCACCCGCTCCTCGGGAGCCAGCTGTTCCATCACGCTTTCCATCTCCATCCGACCGATGCTGGCCGAGGCGGCATCGCCGGTGTCGTTGCCTTGGTTGCGGAGCGAATCCAAATCATCGTGTCGCCGACGCCCCTCGTAGCGGGAATGGTCGATGGCGGTGCGGTACACGATCGAATGCAGCCAGGTACTGAACTGCGACCGGCCGTCAAAGGTAGATAGCGCTCGAAAAGCCTTCTCGTAGGCCGCTTGCATGATGTCGTCGGTGCGGTTCGGGTCGCGCACGACGGCCCAGGCCACACCTCTGAGCCGCTCGTCATGGGCCTTGATGTATTCGCCGAACGACCGGGCGTCGGTGGGGGCAATCCGATCACCGAATTGTTCAACCAAAGCCCGACCCCCCTGGAGTATAGGGGTGGGCGCCTCAGGGATGAAGGATTGGCGGCGTGTGTGTTCATGCTCTTTCGACGCACGAGCGATCCGTCCGTATGCAGATCGACGAAGATTCTTTGCGCCACGGGTACGATATGGCAGCCTCGGCCGACCGGCCGTGTGTTCAACGAAGGGGAAGCCGTGTCGGAAATCGGTTCGCGTTCGCAAGCATCGACGGCGGTCTGGGGCGGTGAGGACCGGTACCTGCTCGATCGCGCGACACAGGTCCCCGTCGTGCACAGTGTGGCGTTCGGCTACCCCGATTTTGACGAGTGGTACGACGTCGCCACCGGTGTGGCCGAGGGGCACATCTACGGACGCAACACGAACCCGACGGTGGCCGTTTTCGAGGAGAAGGTGCGACTGCTCGAAGGAGCAGCAGCGGCAACCTCCGCATCGACCGGCATGGCCGCCATCTCCAACACGCTGCACGCCTTGTTGCGGCCTGGCAGCCGGGTGGTGTCGGTCAAGGACACCTACGGTGGCACGAGCCTGCTGTTCATCGAATTTCTCCCGGCGTTCGGGATCGATTGTGAACTCGTTGACACCACCGACACCGACGCAATCGAGGCGGCGATCGGCGCCGGCTGCGACATGCTGTACCTCGAAACCCCCACCAACCCCACGCTCAAAGTTCTCGACCTCGCTCGCCTCATCGCCGCTGGCCACACAGCCGGAGCGGTCGTGGTGGTCGACAACACGTTTGCCACGCCAATCAACCAGCTGCCGCTTGCGTTTGGCGCCGATCTCGTCGTCCACTCAGCCACGAAGTTTCTCGGCGGTCACGCCGATGCGCTCGGCGGCGTGGTGGTTGGCGACGCCGATCTGGTGAAGAAGGTGTTCCAGTACCGCGAGATCAACGGAGCAACTCTCGACCCGATGGCCGCCTACCTCCTGCTGCGAGGTATGAAAACGCTCGACCTTCGGGTGAAACGACAGGCCGAAAACGCCATGGCGGTCGCAACCTTCCTCGAAGCCCACGAACGGGTTACGCAGGTGAACTACCCGGGCCTCGAATCCCATCCCCAGCATGCGATTGCGGCCGCCCAGATGTCGGGCTTCGGCGGGATGTTGAGCTTCGCTATCGATGGCGGGCTCGACGCGGTCAAAGCCTTCCTCCCTGACCTACAAATGGCCCACCGGGCCGCCAACCTTGGCGCGGTTGAAACCACGGTGGGTCCACCGGCAACGACAAGCCACGTCGAGTGCACGCCCGAAGAGCGGGCCGCTCTCGGTATTCCCGAAGGCCTGGTCCGCTACTCGGCTGGGATCGAGCACGTCGACGATCTGGTCGCCGACCTGGCTCAAGCCCTCGACCGGTAACGCTCGATTAGATCGGGTGTCCGAAGGCTTCGCAATCGGCGTTCTCACACGACGACGGCCCACCCGGATGCTCCGGCGGCAGCGCGCTCACCCCACAGAAGCCACAGATGGGCGACTCATCGTCGTCGGTCTCGTCCCACATGTCGCTCATGACCAGGAGCCTAACGAATGGGCTGGTCCTCTTCAGGTCCTTGAGGAAGTCGTGACAACGCGGTCTCGCCCATCGCGCTTGGCTTCATAGAGGCATCGGTCGGCCGCCTCGATGAGTTCCCGCATCTCGCTGAACGGTCCGGCAGCTACTCCGGCCGAAACGGTCACCGTCATGTCGGTGGCGACATCGGTCCAATCCAGCTTCCGCAGCTCAGCGCCGATCCGTTCTCCGAGCTGGCACCCAACCTCCAGCGAGGCGTTCGGAAGGATCACGACGAATTCCTCGCCACCGTAGCGAGCGACGATGTCTTCTTTCCGTATACACGCTCGCAGCACTGATCCCACGCGAGCCAACACGCGGTCTCCTGCAGCGTGCCCATAGGAGCCCACTCGGTTCGCCGTGCGGGCCGAACGTGATTGATGAGTAGACGTGCGAGGCCCAAAAGTTCCCGACTTTCTGGATTGGCCTGGGTTGACCGGTTCTGCTGGCTGGTTTAGTACCGCTTCCGTTACTCTGCCCGAATGCGACCTTTCCGTATTCTTGGCCTCCAACAGATAGCGATCGGCGCTCCCGAGCTCGCCGGTCTCCGCCACCTCTGGGTGGACACGTTGGGAGTTGAGAAGGTCGGCGACTATGAGGCCGAGTCTGAGAATGTGCGTGAAGACATTCTCCAGCTCGGGTCGGGGCCGGGTGCGGTGGAGATCGACCTCATGGAACCGATCGATCCCGATGGCCGCCCCCGGGTTCACGAACCGGCTCTCAACCATCTTGGTCTTTGGGTCGACGACCTGGCCACCGCCGTTGCTTGGCTCACCGACCAGGGAATGAGGTTCACGCCCGGCGGGATTCGCAAGGGTGCGGCCGGGCACGATGTTGTCTTTATCCATCCCAAGGGCAACGACGAGTTCCCGCTCAGTGGGCAGGGTGTGTTGATCGAACTGGTTCAGGCACCGGCCGACGTCATCGCCGCGGCCGGATAGAAAGAAGGCCGATGGCCAGCAACCTGATCGACGCTCTGAACACCCGACTTCCGGCCGAGTGCATCCAGCAGGATCGCGACGTCATCGATTCCTACAGCCAAGACCGAGCCATCTTCGAAGGACGGGGCACGGCCAGCGTTCTCGTCATGCCCCGTAACACCGCCGAAGTGGTTGCCGCTGTTGAGGCTGCAAACGCCGCCGAAGTGCCGATCGTTCCCCGAGGCGCAGGTACCGGGCTGACCGGGGCAGCCAACGCCGTCGATGGCTGCATTATCCTGTCGTTGCACCGCATGAACAAGATCCTGGAGATCGATACGGCCAACCGCTGGTGTCGGGTGCAGCCCGGTGTTATCAATGCCGACCTCAAGGCGGCGGTGGCTGAACACGGCCTTTACTACCCGCCCGACCCGGCATCGGTCGATATGTCGAGCATCGGTGGCAACGTCGCTACCAATGCTGGCGGATTGTGTTGCGTCAAATACGGCGTCACCCGAGATTACGTGATGGCGTTGGAAGTGGTTATGGCCGATGGGCGCGTCATGCACACCGGGCGCCGCACGATCAAGTCGACGACTGGGCTCGATCTCACCGGCTTGTTCGTCGGTTCCGAAGGCATCCTCGGAATCACCACCGAGATCACGCTCAAACTTGTACCAGCACCACCCGAACCGGCCACCGCCGTCGCCTACTTCGATGAGCTGACACCAGCGGGGGAGGCCATCGTCGACATCTTTCGCCAAGGCCTCGAGCCCTCGGTCATGGAGATCATTGACCAGGCCTGCTTACGCCAGGTCGAAGCCGTCTACCGGATGGACCTCGACATCGACGCCGCCTGCCTCCTCCTGATCCAGACCGAAGGCGATGGCTCGTCGGAGAGCATCGAGCGCATCGCTGAAATCTGTCGAGCCCATGGGTCGAGTTTCGTCTATCACGTCGACGATCCAGCCGAAGGGGACATGCTGATCGAGGTTCGTCGCAAAGTTTGGCCAGCCTTCGAGAAGCTAGGCAAGGCCCTCCTGCCAGAGGACGTGGCGGTACGGCGTGAACGCCTCCCCGAACTGCTAGCCGGGATTACCGAAATCGCCGATCGTCATCAGGTGCAGCTACCAACGCTCGGCCACGCTGGCGACGGAAACATGCATCCGCTGCTGGTCTTCGATGCCGACGACGCCGACGAGGTCACCAGGGTTAAGGCCGCCTTCGGCGACATCATTGCCCTAGCGCTGGGCCTTGGCGGCACAATCGCGGCCGAACATGGCGTAGGCACGTTGAAGCGGGAGTTCGTGGGCGACGAACTCGACCCGATCCAGCTCGACATGCAGCAGCGGATCCGTGGCCTCCTCGACCCTCATGGCCGGTTCAATCCTGGCAAGGCGCTCTAATGCGCCGGCCGTGCGCCCGTTTCCTCGGCGACGGGAGGGTCGAGCTGCTCAACCACGGGGAACGTCGATCCAGGGGATGTCTTTGTCGACGCGAGGCTCGCCCGGCAGGCCGAGTACCTGTTCGCCGAGAATGTTCTTCATGACCTCGGTGGTGCCACCCTCGATGGTGTTGGCGCGAGCGCGCAAGAAGGCGTAGCCGATGCCACCGCTGGTCATGTCACTGCTTTCAGGGCTTCGGTAGGTGTAGTCATAGTCGATCTGGCCGGCCATGCCTTGGAGGTCTACCGCCGTCTCGAAGATGTCCTGGTTCAGAATGGCGCCGACGGCCTTGCCCACCGAGCCCTCGGGGCCGGGGTTGCCAGCCTTCGCCTGGTTGGCGGCCCGCATGTTCGTCAGGCGTAGGACCTCAGCTCGGATCCAGAGCTTCATCACGTCGTCGCGGGATGTGGACGAATGCTGCTGCGCATTTGCTTTGTAGGTGTTTACCAGGAACGATATTGCGCCGGAGCCGCGCTTGGGGCCACCGCCACCGCCGCCGCCTCCGCCGATGGCGGTCCGCTCGTTCATCAGGGTGGTGAGCGCTGCCCGCCAACCCTCGCCCTCGGCGCCGACGCGGTGTGCGTCCGGGACTCGAACGTCGGTCATGTAGACCTCGTTGAATTCCGCCTCGCCGGTGATCTGGCGGAGAGGGCGGACATCGACACCCTCGGCCTTCATGTCGAGCGCGAAGTAGGTCATGCCGCGGTGTTTGCGGGCTTGGGGATCGGTGCGTGTCACCAGCATGCCAAAATCGGCGATATGGGCCAGGGTGTTCCACACCTTCTGCCCGTTCACAATCCACTCGTCGCCGTCCTTGATGGCTCGAGTGCCGAGGCCGGCGAAATCAGACCCGGCTCCTGGCTCGGAGAAGAGCTGGCACCACCGTTCTTCACCGGTGAACATCGGACGCAGGAACCGCTGCTTCACCGAGTCGTCGCCGTGGGTCACGATGGTTGGGCCCGCCAGCGCCATGAAGAACTGAGACGGGTCGGTGGCCGGAGCGCCAGCGTCGGCGAGGCGCTTGTTGACCAACCGCTGCAACTGTGGTGCTAGCCCGAGGCCGCCGTGACCCTCGGGAAACGTGACCCAAGCCAAACCGGCATCAAACTGGTGTCCGCGGAACTCTTGGTAGGACTGCTCAGCCGGATCGTGCTCGGCCAGGAGGGCATCAAGCGCAGCTTCGACCTTCGAGGTGTCATCGATCATTCACACATACTGTCAGTACCGGTAGCACTTTCTTCAAATCAGAGCAGAAATTTCAGAACAGAAGTCTCAGAGCCGAGGGAGAATCGAAAACGACGAGAGCGCCAGGCGACGGCTACGAAACCATCGCCGAGCGCCCTCGGTCAGTACGTGCTCACGTGGGGTTTAGCTCCGGTTGCCTTTGCCTTTGCCCTTGCCGCCAGCTCTATTCTGAGCGGCCTTGGCATCGAGCACGAAGATCCCCTCATCGGAGCTGGTCACGACTACCTTGCCCTTACCGAAGTAAGGGTAGTTGCCCCAGGTCCCGAAGAAATCGGTGCGATCGTCGACCGGAAAGATGTCGAAATAGCCGCGTAGGTCGAGTTCACCGTTGCGCGCTTCCCAGGTGTCATAGATCCACAAGCCAGACGAGTAGTTCGACTGATAGAGACGGTTGTTGTCGACGAACATGTTGTGGTCGATCGACGAGTTCCCGTCGGAGTACTCCGAGATGACGTTGATATTGTCGAGATCGGAGAAATCCCAGATGTAGGTGGTGCGGCTGAAACCGCTCACGTACTCGTCGAGTTCGTCACCAAGGAAGAAGAACGAGTGGTCGTCACTCAGCCAGCCCTGGTGGGTGTAGTAGTTCGGGATGCCGTCACCCTCGTAGGGGAAGTCTTGATACTCGACTCTGGCGAGAACCTCGACGTCATTGATGTCGGTTGCGTCGTAGACGGTGAGGCTGTCCTCGTTTGAACCAACACAGATCTCGTGTCGGCGGTAGTCGAGGTCGGGCCCGCGATAGTCGACGCACTGGATGTCATGGTTGTAGCCGTCCTGGTTGAGGCAGCCTATGAACTGCGGATTGTGAGGATCGGTCGACACGTCGTAGACGATCGATCCGCCTTCACCGTTGAAATACGGGGCTACGCCAGGAGGTGCCCCCGTCTGGCAGACCTGAAGGCCGACGACGGCTCCCGCAACATAGAGGCGCCCGCTGTCGGGGTTGAGCGACAGGTTGTGTGAGTTAGTCATGTCGGTGATGCGATTCGTTTCCACGACATCGATGGCCCCGGTCGCACCGCGGAACTGGGTGAGGTCTACCACCTGTACGCCATAGCCCTCGAAGTTCTCGAAGTCGATCGCCTCCGATCCGATGTAGGCAGTGTTTTCATAGACTCGGATATCACCCCAGATGTTGCCAAAATCGCCGGGAACCACCGAGGCCAAGGTGCCTAGGTAGACAGGGTTTGAACCGTCTGTGACATCCATGAAGATCGTTCCTTCAAACGATCCAACGATGGCAACTTGCATCTTGGTTGCCGGGTCCTGCCAGCCCCAGACATCGTTGACAAAGGATGCATCAACATCGGTTAGTGGGGTGAACGATTCGAGATCAACGTTCATACAGGGAAAAAGGTCTGCTGCCATACCGTCTTCGCAGTCGGCGTCCTTAAGTGCTTGCATCGGAACGCCGCCTGGACTTACTTCGCCGACGTGTCCGTCGTAGAGGCGCCCCTTCAACGACTCCGCCTGATCGCCGGTCGGGTCATGAGCCCCGGCGCTTGCTGGTACCACGGCAAGGATGAGCGCTGCGGCGAGCAGCGCCTTGCCGAACTTTCGAAGCGAGATGGTTCTCATCAAGCCCTCCTGTTGTAAAGCCCGGCCACGTCAAGTCTCGCCTAACCCGACGCATCAGGCAAGGCCAATCTGGCTCCGGGTGGTATCGGGGCTTTGTCGTTCGTGGATGGAGCTCATGTGCCACTACTGTCGGGCCATGCCTGCTGTCTTTGTCCACGGTGTTCCCGAGACCGACGCCATCTGGTCGCCCCTTCTGGCCGAGCTCAAACGCGATGATGTGATCTGCCTTTCCCCTCCAGGTTTCGGCGCTCCCTGCCCGCCGGGCTGGGAGTCGAGCCCGGGGGCATACGCCGCCTGGTTAATCGCTGAGCTGGAACGCATCGGGGAATCGATCGACCTCGTCGGCCATGACTGGGGCGGAGGGCACGTGATCAACGCTCTGGTCGAGCGCCCTGACCTGGTGCGGAGTTGGGTGAGCGATGTACTCGGTATCTTTCACCCCGACTATGTATGGCACGACATGGCTCAGACATGGCGAACTCCCGGCGATGGCGAGGCCGCTGTCGAGGCAATGGTCGGAGCCTCCCTCGATGATCGCAAAGCGATGTTTGGCGCGCTCGGCCTCGATGGTCTCGATCTCGACGCGCTGGGGTCGGCCGTCAACGACGACATGGGCAAGAGCATCTTGGGTTTGTATCGCGGGGCCGAGCCGGCTGAGCTGTCGGCGATGTACGACCGGCTCGGTCGACTAGCTTCGGTCCCCGGCCTGACCGTTGTTGCAACCGAAGACCACTACACCGGTGGCGAAGAAATGGCCCGACATTGTGCAGAGGCGGCAGGAGCCAGCGTTCATCGACTGGATTCACTCGGCCACTGGTGGATGGTGGAGGACCCAGCGCGCTCGGCCGCAATGTTGACCGATTTTTGGAGCACTGCCAGCGGCGCAAACTAACGTGGTCAGGGTGAACGGTACGGATCTCAACCCCGCCTGGCTCGAACCCACCTGGTTCATCGACGCCGACCATGAGGCGGTCGCAGCCTTTGCGGCCGAGGCGGTTGGCGACGCTACCGATCCCGAAGCAAAGGCGGTTCAGCTGTTCCACGCCGTTCGCGATGGCTTTCGCTATGACCCCTACGACATCGAGCACGAGCCCGAACAATACAAGGCCAGCGCTATCACCTCGGCCGATCGGGGCTGGTGCGTCTCGAAATCGGTTCTGCTCACCGCGGCGGCGCGAAACCAGGGCATCCCGGCCCGGCTTGGATTCGCCGATGTGCGTAACCACCTGTCGACGCCGAAGCTGCTCGAGTCGCTCGGAACCGACCTCTTCATCTGGCACGGCTATAGCGAGCTGCTGTTGGAAGGCCGCTGGTTCAAGCTCAGCACCGCCTTCAACATCGAGCTCTGTGAACGCTTTGGCGTGAAGGTGCTCGAGTTCGACGGTTCCCACGATGCCCTGATGCATCCTTTCGACGCCTCAGGTAATCGCCACATGGAGTACATCAACCAGCGCGGCAGCTATGACGATCTTCCGTTGGACGCCATCATGGCCGACTTCGCCTCTCTCTACCGCAACTGGGGAGCCGCCGGAGCGTCGACCGCGGCAGAGGCTGGCGACGACGCCTGGACCTAGCCGGTCGGTGAGGTCAGGTCAGGTCAGGTTCGAGGCCACAGGGTTTCGGTGTGGCCGTCGACGCCGATTATCTGGCCCGATATGTGGCGGGCCTGATCGGAGCAGAGAAAGACGATGAGATCGGCGATCTCCTCGGGGTCGACGAAGCACTGCATCGAAACACCGAGCGCATACTGCCGCCTAACCTCATCCTCGGGCTGGTCGGTTGTGGCCGCGTGAGCGGCGACCACGCGGTCCATCCGATCGCCATTGACGTTGCCGGGCACAACGCCGTTGACCCGAATGTTGTCTGGACCGAGCTCCATGGCCCATGTCTTCGTCAAGCCGGTCGAGGCCCATTTCGCCGCCGCGTAGGGGGAACGAGTGGGGTAGCCGAGGATCCCAGCCGAGGAGATCAGATTGACGATTACCCCCGAGCCTTGTGTCTTGAAACCGGGCACGACCCGCCGCGTGCAGTAGAACTGGGAATCGAGCGTCACCGACAAGGTCGTGGCCCACTCCTCGTCGGTGATGTCCTCAACCAACTTGGTTGGGCCGGCGATGCCAGCGTTGTTGATCATGATGTCGAGTCCGCCGGGAAGAATCTCATCGAAGATGGCGTCGAGTTCGGCCGACGACGAAACATCACAGCGCCATCGGCTTATCGACGAAGGCAGATCGTTCATCGCCGTCTCGTCGATGTCGCAGGTGAACACGGTGGCGCCGGCGGCCTCCAATGCGAGGACGGTCGAGCGTCCCATACCTGCACCTCCTGCGGTGACAAAGGCGCGCTTGCCCTCTAGAGAACATTTCATTGGTGGAGACTCCTCAGATAGTGACGTTGTCGGTAAATGCAGTCCCAGGTCGCTAGTAGCCGCGCCCGCGGTCGAGCTGGGGAAAGGCCCGTTCCCCGCGGCGTAATCGTCGGATGTTCGCGGCCACCGCCTGGGAAGCCGAGCCGACCAGCGTATTGCCAGCCACGTGGCCGGTTAGCACTACCTTTGGATGATCGAAGAGGATTGAGTCGTCGGCTGGGGGTTCTGGATGGGTTACGTCGAGAACGGCTACCGCTAGCAGGCCATCGTCGAGCGCTTGGAGCAGTACCTCCTCCGCAATGAGCGTTCCCCGGCCCATGTTTATCAACAACGACCCGGGACGAAACGCGGTGACTCGTTCGGCGGTTAGTAGGCCGGTCGTGGCCGCCGTACTCGGCAAGATGTTGATGACGGCGTCGCTCGTGGCGAGGAAGTCGTTCAGCTCATCATGTCCGGCGTAGTGGGTGAGCCGATCGGAGCTCACGCCACCCGATCGGGACCAGGCGTTAACCGGGTAGCCGAGATCGGCAAAGGCTCGTCCGACGCGCTCGCCAATGGTGCCGTAGCCGAGTATGCCAATCCGATAATCAGCGGCTTCGTTGTAGCTGGGCTGCTCGAATCGATGGTGTCGTTGTAGAGATGCCATTTGGTTGAAAGAGCGCTGGTAGTGGAGAACCCAATGAAGGGCATACCCTGCCATCTCGTCTGACATCGCCGGGTCGTGAAGGCGAATGATTGGCGTGTCGCCGAGGGCTTCGGCCATGGCTGTCGTTTGCCACTGCTCGGCTCCCGCCGCCAACGAAAGTACGGCCTGAACATTCTGGTACGAGGCGAGGTCTTCAGCATCGATGGTGTAGGCGATGACGAACTCGACTTCGGTGGGCTCATCGACGTGGGGCCACCGGACGAGTTGTTCCTCAGGCAGCAGTGCCTCAAGGGCTGTAAACCATTCTTCCGCCTGATCATGTGGTTTGACGACGATCGACATCGCCACAACCTAGCGCCACCGCTAGACGGTGCGGATCAGCTAAACCAGCCGCCGAGTTTGTCAGCCCAATAGAAGACGACGACGAGAGCGATCAGGGCAGGGATGAACCATGTCGGGAACGACGACTTGGTCTCGCCGCTGAGTTCGGGAAAGGTTTCTTCGCACACCGGACACGCCGTGTCGTCTGTTAGCTCGGCTAGCGGCAGCGCTTGTTGGCATGTATTGCACCACACCACGCGCGGTTTCGCATTCTCGTCGCTAAAAGACCGCTGTCCCCGGTCTTGACCCTCATCGCCACCCATTTCGTAAACGATAGCGGTGCTAGTGTGCCGTCATGCCTTCGGGGATATCGGAATCTCGTCCGGACATGGAGTTGAAATCAACGCAGCGCCAGGCGAGCCATCGGCTCTGTGTCGTCGGCGATTATGCGTGGGATGTGCTCATCCAGGCCAACAGCAGTCTGCTGCAAGGCGGCGACTCCTTTGGCGAGGTCGCTCTGGCTCCTGGCGGGAGCGCGGCCAACGTTGCCGTGTGGGCGAGGCGCTGTGGATTCGCCGTCGACTTCGTTGGCAAGATAGGACGCGATCGCTTCGGACAACTCGCCGTTGAGGATCTCGACCGAGAAGGTGTAACCGCTCATCTGGTCGCCAGCGATGCTCACCTCACCGGAAGTGTCGCCGTCTTTGTGGATCCGAGTGGAGAACGCTCGATGGTCTCCGGGCGAGGGGCCGACTTCTTTCTGCTCGCCTCCGAGTTGCCCGACTCGGTAGTGTCGGCAGCCGATCATGTTCACGTCAATGGGTGGAGCGTGTTCACCGACCCGCCCCGGGCCGCTGCCCTGCGGTGCGCCGAGCTGGCTCATCGGTCGGGGGCGACGGTTTCGTTTGACCCCTCATCGTTTCAGCTGATCGCCGAGTCCGGGGTAGACCTCTTCTTGGGGTGGGCCCAGGCTTTGCAACCGAACCTGGTCCTCCCCAACTTCGAGGAAGGCAAGGTGCTGACCGGGCTCACAGAGCCTGCACCGATCGCTCGGCGGCTAGCAGAGTTGTTTGTCGGTGCAACGGTTGTACTCAAGCTCGACGCCGACGGAGCGCTCGTCTTTCACGACGGCGAGTTGACGAAGATCGATCCTGCGACCGACAAGTTGGTCGACGCGACCGGCGCTGGCGACTCCTTCGCTGGCGCCTACTTGGCCCATTGGCTACGAGCCCGCCCTCACCCGGGCGATCACGTGGCAGCGGCTCGCTTTGCGACACCGGTTGCGGCCTGGGTCGTTGAGCATCTGGGAGCACGGCCTCGCCCGGATGCGACGCTAGCGGCCTACCTCGAATAGAGAGACGAAGGCGAGAGCCGGTAATTTTGACACGCTGATATTACCTGTCGTAGGCTCACCGGTCATGAATCACGCACCGGGATCGACGTTGCTGGCCCCGCCCCTTCCTTCTTCGCTCGACGTCGCATCGGAACGGTTTGAGAAGAATCGTTCCGACATGATGGAACTGCTCAAAGCCCACGACGATTTGCTAGAAGTGGCGCTTGGCGGAGGTGGCCCCGAGGCCACAGAACGTCATCGCAAACGCGGCAAGTTGCCGATTCGTGAACGCATCGCAGCCGTGCTCGATCCCGACACACCGTTCCTCGAAATATCGCCGTTGGCCGGTTATGGCTCCCAGTACGCCCTCGGTGGCGGCATGGTGTGTGGTATCGGCATTATCGCTGGAACCGAATGCGTCATCATGGGTAACGACCCAACGGTGATGGCTGGGGCCCTCACCCCCTACTCGTCGAAGAAGTGGATGCGCGCCCTGCAGATCGCGCGCGACAATCGGATCCCGTACATCAGCTTCGTCGAGTCGGCAGGCGGCGATCTGCGGGTTGGCAAGAAGCCAAAGAACGAACAAGCGGGCGGCGATGACGAGCCAGACGTGGCAGAAAGTGCGGTCGGTAGCGCCGTCGTACCCGAGCACTTTGCTGAGACCGGCCGGTTCTTCTACGAGATGATCGAGCTGTCGAAGCTGCGCATCCCCACCGTGTGCATCGTGTTTGGCTCGTCCACTGCTGGTGGGGCCTATCAACCGGGCCTCTCCGACTACAACATCTTTATTAGGGAGCAGTCCTACGCCTTCCTCGCCGGTCCGCCCTTGGTGAAGATGGCCACCGGAGAAATCGCAGACTCGGAGACCATCGGAGGCGCGGTCAAACACGCTGAGGTCTCCGGCCAGGCCGAATATTTGGCAGACGACGAGTTGGATGCCCTTCGAATCTGTCGAGAGGTTGTCTCCCACCTCAACTGGCGCAAACCGGATCACGCACCGTCTCTGCAATCGGAACCGCCCGTCTACGACGCTGATGAACTGCTCGGCATTGTCAGCCGCGATCTGCGCACACCGGTCGACGTGCGAGACGTGATCGCCCGAGTCGTCGATGGCTCCCGGTTCGAAGAGTTCAAGCCCCGCTACGGCTCGACCATGATCTGTGGTTGGGCCTCCATCCACGGCTACCCGATTGGTGTGCTCGGAAACAATGGTGTGATCTACCCCGACTCGGCCCAGAAGGCCGCCCACTTCATTCAGCTCTGCAACCAGGTCGACATTCCACTTCTGTTCCTTCAGAACATCACCGGCTACATGGTGGGCACCGATTACGAAGCCGACGGCATCATCAAGAAGGGCTCTCAGATGATCAATGCCGTCACCAACTCGACGGTGCCCCACCTGACGGTGATCATTGGTTCCTCGTATGGAGCTGGCACTTACGGCATGTCGGGGCGAGCCTTTGGGAATCGCTTCACCTTCCTGTGGCCGACGGCCAAGGTGGCGGTGATGGGACCAAAGCAGATAGCGGGCGTGATGTCCGAGGTCCGTCGAGGTCAGGCGAAACGAAGAGGCATACCCTTCGACGAAGAGGCCGACGCCGAGATGGTAGCGGCCGCCGAGGCGGCCCAGGAGGAAGGGTCGCTTGCCCTCCGAGCCACCGGCGCGATCAGCGATGATGGCATCGTCGACCCACGCGACACTCGAACCGTGCTCGGCATGTGTTTGAGCGTCGTTCGCAACCGATCTATCGAGGGTGCCGAGTCCTACGGGGTGTTCCGACTGTGACCTCAATCGACACACTCCTCGTCGCCAATCGCGGTGAGATCGCTAGAAGGATCTTCCGCACGGCCCGTTCGATGGGTATCCGCTGTGTTGCGGTCTTCGCCGCAGCCGATGCCAGCGCTCCATTCGTAGCCGAAGCTGACGAGGCCATCCGGCTGCCCGGCGGTTACCTCGACCAGGACGCCATTATCGAGGCGGCGCGGCGAACCGGAGCCGGTGCTGTGCATCCTGGCTACGGATTCTTATCGGAGAATGCCGACTTTGCCCGAGCCGTAGGCCAGGCCGGCATGATCTGGGTCGGTCCTGAGCCCGAGGCGATTGGCGCCATGGGCGACAAGATCGCGGCCAAGCGATCAGCCGTTGCAGCTGGGGTTCCCGTCTTGCCGTCGTCGGAGGACGTTTCACAGGCCGGCGGCATTGGCTACCCCCTGCTGGTAAAGGCATCTGCTGGCGGTGGGGGCAAGGGCATGCGCGTGGTCGACTCGGCGGCTAGCCTGGCTGAGGCCGTCGCCTCCGCCCAGCGCGAGGCGCTCGGCGGGTTCGGTGATGAGACCGTCTTCCTCGAACGGTATGTGGCCAGGGCTCGCCACGTCGAGATCCAGATCTTGGGTGACGCCCACGGGCAGATCGTCCACCTCGGTGAGCGTGAATGCTCGATCCAGCGTCGCCACCAGAAGATCATCGAGGAATCGCCATCGCCCATTGTCGACGACGCGATGCGAGAGGCGATGGGGTCGGCGGCGGTCGCCCTGGCTAAGGCCATGAACTATCGCTCGGCCGGCACGGTTGAGTTCCTCGTCGATGACGACTCTCGCGAGTTCTTCTTTCTTGAAGTGAACACCCGGCTCCAGGTCGAGCATCCGGTAACCGAGCTCGTGACGGGCATCGACCTGGTGCGTGAACAGTTGCGCATCGCCGCGGGCGAAGCCCTGGGTTACGGCCAGGACGACATTGTTTTTTCCGGACACGCCATCGAGGCGAGGCTCTACGCCGAGGACCCGGCCGCTGGCTTCCTTCCAGCCACCGGCACCCTCACCGCATTCGCTCCCCGCGCCGAGCCCGAGGTTCGTTGGGACAGCGGCGTGGAAGCCGGTTCCACGATCGGTACCGACTTCGATCCGATGCTGGCCAAGGTGATCGCTCACGGTCCGACGCGGAGCGAGGCGGCATCTCGCCTCGCTCTAGCCCTGGAACGATGCCACCTTGGAGGCGTCACCACCAATCGGGACTTCCTCGCCGCAACGCTCAGACACGAAGCCTTCATTGCCGGTGACACGACCACCGACTTCATCGCACGGGTAGCGCCGGTCACGGCCGTCGGCAGCAGGTCGCTCCAAACGGCGGCGATCGCGGCTGCGATGTGGACCCAGGGTGCCAATCGATCTGTCGATCGGCGTTGGGGCTTTGCCCCCTCCAACTGGCGCAACGCTGGCCTGCCGCCCACGCTTATCTCCTTCGACGCGGGGTCTGAGGGACCGATCGATGTGGCTTACCGCTCTGCTCGCGATGGCGTTTTCACCCTCACCTCAGGTGAGACGGTGACGGTGGTCGACTGGCAAGACGGCGAGGTGACCATCGAGATCGATAGACGTCGTCATACAAGCCGGATCACTCGAACCGGGGCCGACCTCCACGTCCAGATCCCTGGGACCACGATCACCCTGCAACAGCGCCCGCGTTTCCCGCTGCCCGGCATGGAACTCCCGACCGGCGGCTTGGTGGCGCCAATGCCGGGAGCCGTCATCGATGTGCGTTGCGCCCTCGGCGACCAGGTAGCGGCCGGGTCGATTCTGGTCGTTCTGGAAGCAATGAAGATGGAGCATCACATCACCGCCCCCTTCGATGGCACGGTAAGCAAACTGTCGGTGAAGGTTGGAGACCATGTCGACAATGGGCAGCTCTTGCTGGCCATCGACGAGATTGATCAGGAGCAGGACACATGAGCGAACGAGACCCCATCAGGATCGCCAACTGCTCAGGTTTCTACGGCGACCAGATCGATGCGGCCAAGCGAATGGTCGAAGGTGGACCCATCGATGCGTTGACCGGCGACTGGCTGGCCGAGCTCACCATGCTGATCCTGGCCCGAACCCAGGCCAAGCGGCCCGGCGGTGGCTATGCCCGCACCTTCGTCACCCAGATGGAGCAGGTGATGGGACAATGCCTGGACCGCGGCATCAAGGTGGTTTCGAATGCAGGTGGCCTCGATCCCGACCACTGTGCCGAGGCCGTGGCTGAGGTCGCCGACAAGCTTGGTTTGAATCCCACGATCGCCTACGTCAACGGCGACAACCTTCTGCCACGACTCGACCGGCTCCGCGAGGAGGGAATCGAGATCATCAACGTTGAGACCGGCCAACCGGTGACCGAGACTGACTACATCTCGGCCAACGCCTACCTAGGCTGTTGGGGGATCGTCGAGGCTCTCAACGGAGGCGCCGACATTGTGGTGACCGGTCGCACAACCGATGCGGCCGTCGTTTGCGGTCCCGCCGCCTGGCATCACGGCTGGGCTCGCGACGACTGGGATGCCTTGGCTGGCGCCGTGGTGGCTGGCCACGTCATCGAGTGTGGCACGCAGGCAACCGGCGGCAACTACTCCTTCTTCACCGAGGTGTCTGGCATGGACTACGCCGGGTTTCCTATCGCTGAGGTAGCGGCCGACGGATCGAGCGTGATCACCAAGCACCCCGGAACCGGTGGCGAGGTCACGGTCGGTACCGTCACCTCCCAACTGCTGTACGAGATCGGTGGCCACGGCTACCTCGGGCCGGATGTGACCGCTCGATTCGACACCATCGAGCTTCACGACAATGGCCAGGACCGGGTCCTCGTGACAGGAACCCAGGGCGAACCACCACCGGAAACATTGAAGGTTTCGATGAACCGTTGGGGCGGCTATCGGAGCGATATCAACGTTGCCCTGACCGGTCTGGACATCGAGGCCAAGGCCGAACTTCTGGAACAAATCCTTTGGCGATCAACCCCGCACGACCCTGACGATTTCGAGTCTGTGACGGTTGCGACGGTACGAACCGACGACGAAGATCCAGCGACAAACGAACAGGCCGTGGCCACCTGGCGGGTAACGATCAAGGATCCAGACGAAGCCAAAGCCAGATCGGTCTCGTCGGCACCAAACGCCATGGCCTTGGCCTCGATCCCCGGCTTCTTTGGCCTGGGTGGAACCGGATTCGCCCGCCCCTTTGGTGTGCACACCTCGGGGCTGATACCAGCGGGCCTTGTACCCCAGCACGTGGTGATCCTCGATGGTCAACGCACCGTCGTGGAGTCGACGGCGCCAACACCGGAGACCCCGGTCGTCGTCGACCCGTCCTTTGATCAGCTGCCGGCCGTGCCCGGCGGGCCGTTCCGTCGCTGTCCTCTCGGCCTCATCGCCGGCAGCCGATCTGGTGACAAGGGGGGCGACGCCAACCTCGGTCTCTTTACCCGCAGTGCCGACGCCTACGCATGGCTCGACGCTGCCTTGACCACCGAGCGACTCCGCGAGCTTCTGCCCGAGGCGGCGGAGCTCGAAATCGAGCGCTTCGCCCTACCGAACATCTGGTCGATCAACTTCCTCATCCACGGCATCCTTCAGGAGGGCGTGGCTTCATCGACTCGCCAAGACGGCCAGGCCAAGAGCCTGGGGGAGTGGGTGCGAGCGCGTCATCTCGACATTCCGGTCTCCCTGCTCGATACCTGATTGGTCCTCATGCGTGACGAACTGCGATCCGTACCTGCGCCCCCTCCGATCCTTTCGCGCTCCGACGAGGAGGCGCTGACCAGACGCCAGCGCGAACTCCTCGACGAGTTGGGGGCCATCTTCGACAAGGGCTTCGTCGATGTAACGATGGCTGAGCTCGCCGCTCGTTTGAACTGTTCGTTGAGAACCCTCTACGGTCTGGCTCCCAGTCGCAATGAATTGGTCCTGATCGTCTCTGACCGAAATCTCCGCAAGGTCGGCCGTGCCGCCCACGCCGCCATCGACGATGGCACGACCGCTCTTGAGGCGGTTCGGGCCTATCTGCGGGCGGCCAACGTGGCGGTCTCCGACATCACCCAACAGTTTGCTGATGACATGGCGGGCCTACCCGAGGGTCGCGCCCTCAACGAGGCCCACTCCGAATACCTTGTGGCGGTCACTCGGCGGCTCCTCGATCTCGCCGTCGAGCGCGGCGAAATCCGCCCGGAGATCCGTGGTGTCGACACAACCGCGGTCGCCCGCATGATCGCTGGGCTCGGACGAGACTTCGCTCAGGCCCACGTGTTGACAACGCTGGCGTCGAGCCCGAAGGATGCAGCCGATGCCATGGTCGATGTTGTCCTCACAGGGCTGGCAGCGACCCACGGGACGGACGGCCCCGAGAGTTAGTGCAGCATTGCTGCTGTCTCGGCCCAGAAGCGAGTCGCTACCGCCGCCGGATCTTCATCCACCGGGAAGTGGCTGAGTGGCAGAACCCGTCCGACGAAGGCGGTGGCATTCCACGTTGGTTGGGAGAAATCGATGGTGAGCCGATCCGGCCACCAGAGGCTGACGTAGAGATAGGGCTCGCTTAACCCGTCGTCGCCTGGTGAGGCGCCGTAGGATCCTCGTGTAGCCTCGTCGCCGGCTTCGAGAGCGGCGTCGAAATGGCCGGGCCAGAGCTGGGGCCGGCTGGGATCGATTGTCGCAAGGCGAGATCGAAAGGCTTCAAGCCCAGCGAAGGCCATGCCATGCCAGCAACTCAGAAAGCGGGCTGTGTCCGGATCGATGGTGAGGGGCTCATCGGTATTTCCAACGGGTGGCGAATCGTGCTCGGCCGCTGTCGATGGATCGATCTCGGCGTCGAGATGGCGGGCCGCATCGGCCAGCGTGGTCACCGGGACCGAGCTGACGGCGTCGCCTCGCTGATCGACGAGCAGCACATGGCCTCGGCTGGCAACAACCCGGACCTGTCGGGGCTGGCCCGCATGGTCGAAAAAGGGTGTGCCGAAGCCGTCGAGTGTCCAGCGCAAGCCGAATTTGGTGTTTGCCCGATGACGGAGAGGAGCCACGACGTAGACAGCCAACCGATGCAGGGCAATCCTGGTCTGAACGAGATCGCTCGGGACCGTTGGCAACCGACGGGCGCTCGTCAACCAGCGGTCGGCCGCCCACTCCTGCAACACATTGTCGCTGGCGACCACATCATCCCAGCTGCGATCGCCTCCTTCGAGCCCGGAAGGGACGACGGCTCCCGGCTTTATCGCAACCGGATCATCGGCGAAATAGGGCTCGACCGTCACGGCCGGCGGCGAGGGTTCAAGCACGATTGCGGTTCCGTCTTTGAGGATTTGTTGGGCCTCGAGTTGAGGATTCCGCCAAGCGTCTGAGGTGGTGGTTTCATTGTCGCTCATGGGCTACGAACGGTACCGCGTGGCTCCGCTCTTTGGGGGCTATGAAGTGGTTTGACGTGGGCCGACTAACCGGTGATGCTGGAGCGGTGCATGGGCCGGAGCTAGATACCTCGTCGACGATGAGTTCGCGGGTGGTGTTGGCCACGGTTGTGCTGGTCGCCGTGCTCATTGGCGGGAACTTCACGGCGCTGAAGTTTGCCCTCGATCACACGACCCCTTTCCTGCTCGCATCGCTGCGTACCGTCGTGGGTGGATCGGCGCTCCTGGCCTTCGCCTTGTTCCGTGGCGAGCGGCTGCCACGACGCCTCGACGACCTGGCGCGGATTTTCGTCGTGTCGTTGTCGATCACGTCGATTTCGAGCGCCTTGTTGGTCTACGGCGTTAATCGAGTGCCGGCGGGTGTTGCCTCCCTCATCGCCAGCACGATGCCGCTGTTCACCGCTGTGCTGTCGGTCATCCTGCTGAGCGCTGCAATCTCAACCCGAGGCAGACTCGGGCTCCTGGTCGGCTTCTTCGGCACCCTGGTCTTGGTCTCCCCTTCGCTTCGGGGCGAAGCGGCTGCGATCGGTATCGCCTCCCTGGTGCTGTCGGCCATCGCCTGGGCCTTCGGCACCGTCTTTATGAAGTGGAAAGACTTCTCTCGGGTTAGCCCGATAATGCTGGTCGGCGTTCAGCTCATTATGTCGGCCGTCGTTCTCGTGCCGTTTGCTCTGGCCGTGGAAGGCACGAGCGGCACGGATTGGTCGCTAGGCCTGTTTGTGCCGTTGCTGTACGCGGCGATCCCAGCCAACGCCGTCACCTTCTCCTTGCTGGCGACGGTCGTTCGCCGGGCCACACCGACTCAGGCCGCAGCGTCGGCCTACCTCATCCCCGTGTTTGGTGTGTTGTTCGGGTGGCTGATCCGAGGTGAGCTTCTTGGTTTGAGCGAGCTTACTGGCGGCGTGCTGGTGGTCACCGGTGTCTATCTTGTCGTGACGGCCGGGGCCCGCCAGGCCCAGGCTGCCTAATCGGTCGGTTGGTCGTTCGCAACGACCTTGGCCTACCGTGGCGCCATGAAGCTCTCAACCAGCATCGGCGTAGGATTCGACGGAGACCCTCAGCGCTTGGCGTCTCGTGTCCGTGACCTGGAGGCAGCCGGCATCGACCGGATCTGGGGTGGCGAGATCTATGGCTTCGATCTGGTGTCGACCCTCGGCTATCTAGCCGGGCAGACCGAGCGAGTCGAGCTGATGACCGGGATCTTGCCGGTCTACTCCCGCAGCCCGGCCCTGATCGCTCAGACCGCCGCCACCATCGATGCTCTTTCGGGCGGTCGGTTCGTTCTCGGCCTGGGAACCTCTGGCCCTCAGGTGATCGAGGGCTGGCACGGCTACCCCTTCGACAAGCCGATCGGGCGAACCCGAGACACGATAGAGATCTGTCGCAAGGTGTGGTCGGGCGAGAAGGTTGTGCACGAGGGCAAGGCTTTCAGCCTGCCCCTCCCCGAAGGCCAGGGCAAGGGCTTAGGTAAGCCCTTGAAGTTCATGAATCGCATGCACCGCCCAGACATTCCGGTTGTGGTCGCCTCTATCGGCCCGAAGAACGTCGAGCTTACGGCCGAACTGGCCGACGGCTGGCAGCCCATTCACTTCGTGCCCGACCGTTTCGAGCAGGTGTGGGGCGACGCCCTAGCCGCCGGTAAGGCCAAACGTCCACCGGAGCTTGGTCCGCTTGAAATCATCGCTGGGGGCATGGTCGCTCTTGGCGACGGGCCAGAGGTAGCTGAAGCTCGTGAAGCGGCTCGCGGTCACATCGCCTTCTACGTGGGTGGCATGGGGGCCAAGAGCAAGAACTTCTACAACGATCTGTTCAAGCGCTACGGCTGGGTGGAGGAGGCGGAGAAGATCCAAGACCTCTTCCTCTCGGGAAAGCGAGCCGAAGCTACCGCTGCGGTGCCAGACGAATACCTCGATCTCTCGATGCTGTGTGGCGACGAGGCGGCCGTCAGGGAGCGCATCGCGGTGTACAAGGGCATCGGCGTGACCTGTCTCGACATTCAGCCGATGGGCGCCGACCCGTTGGGGACCATAGAAAAGATCAAGGCCTGGGTCGAGGACTAAACCCCAACCCGGACCTTTAAAGGGGACGACGAACAGGCTCGTCAGCGAGCCATGATCGCAATCAGATAGACCACAGCGAGAGCCATAACGACGAAAGCAGGGGCGCTCTGCTTCATTGGGTCGCCAGCCCTCTGGTGGTAGACGACGGCGCCGATCATAAGGGCGATCAGACCGAGGCCGGCCAACAGACCGATCCATTCGAGATCGCTCGCATCGTTGAGTACGCCGATGATCACGCCTATCGCGCCGGCCACCTCGGCCGCACCGATCATCCTTGTCTGACTCGTGGGTACGCCTAGATGGGCCATCATGTCGGTAGACATCTTGGATCCCATCACCTTGCCTGCACCGGCCATCGCTGTCATACCAGCCAGCCCGAGAGCGGTAATCCACGCCAGAATATTCATTTGTATCTCTCCCTAGCCGCTACCGAGACGATCCCGGTGGCGTCCTTGCTGTCAGTCATCAACAAGAAGGCCGCTATGTCTATTCCTAAAGCCTCGCCCAACCTGGTGTTTGTCATGTCCGATGATCACGCCGCTCATGCGATCTCGTGCTACGGCAGTGCCATCGTCTCCACCCCGAACCTCGATCGAATAGCGGCAGGTGGTATGCGCTTCGATGCTTCCTTCTGCACGAATTCGATCTGCGCGCCGAGCCGAGCCGCGATTCTGACCGGTACCTACAACCACATCAACGGTGTCACCACCCTAGACACGCCGCTCGATAACACGAAGTGGACGTTTCCCCAAGAGCTGCAACGAGCCGGTTACACCACGGCCATGATCGGCAAATGGCACCTCGGGCATGGCCCGGCCGCCGACCCTGCCGGTTTCGATGAGTGGCGAGTCTTGCCTGGGCAGGGCCACTACCACAACCCGGTCATGTTGGAGGCCGATGGCCGGGTGGTGGAACGGGGTGGGTACGTCACCGACCTCATCACCGACGACACGATCGACTTCATCGATCGTCATCAAGCGACAAACCCCGACACTCCCTTCGCCGTGCTCTGCCACCATAAGGCACCACATCGAAGCTGGGAGCCGGCGCCCCGCCACTTCAACCTCTTCGATGATGTGCAGATCCCCGAACCCGAAACGTTCGGCGATGATTTGGCCGGTCGGGCGGAGGTGATTCAGGCGGTCAAGATGCGCATGATGGATCTCGACCCCGTGGTCGATCTTAAGGCCACCGTTCCAGCGGGGCTCAGTCTCGACGAAGAGATCTCGTGGCGCTACCAGCGCTACATCAAGGACTACCTCAAGACCGTCGTCGCTATCGACGAGAACGTGGGCCGGCTGCTCGATCATCTGGACGAGGCCGGCCTCACCGACGACACGATTGTCGTCTACACCTCGGACCAGGGTTTCTTTCTTGGAGAGCACGGCTGGTTCGATAAGCGCCTGATGTATGAAGAGTCGCTCTCGATGCCGTTGCTGGTTCGGTACCCTCCGCAAATCGAGGCTGGTTCACGTTGTGAAGAGATCGTGGTCAACGTCGATTTTGCTCCCACCTTGCTGGAACTCATGAACGTGGAGACACCTTCATCGGTACAGGGCCGGTCCTTCGCCCCGCTCTTGAGGGGCGACGCCGTGTCCGACTGGCCGGAATCGATGTACTACCGGTACTGGATGCACCGGGATGGCTCACACAACTGCCCGGCCCACTACGGTGTGCGGACCAAAACCCACAAGCTGATCTGCTACTACAACGACCCGCTCGACCAACCGGGAGCCAGCGGCCCTATCGACCCGGTGGAATGGGAGTTGTTCGATCTTGTCGCTGACCCTTATGAGATCAACAACGTTGCCGACGACCCGAACTATCACTCTCTACGAGATGAGCTCATGGCCGAGCTTGCTCGGCTGCAAGCGATGGTCGGCGACGAACCTCTTGACCGCCTGGACTAGCGGGAGACGCCGAAGTTCTGGGTCCAATAGGTCTCGAAATGGCCGACGCCGATGTCTTTGAGGTTGCAGTTCATGATGTTGGCTCGGTGGCCCGGACTGTTCAGCCAGCCCTCCACGACGGCCTCGGGCGTGCGATAGCCGTAGGCGATGTTCTCGGCCCATGACCACCACTCGTAGCCCTGACGTTCCATGCGGTCTCCCGCCGAGGAGCCGTCGAGACCATCGTGGTCGAAGTAGTTGTTCTGCTTCATGTCTTTGCTGTGTTCCCACGATGCTTGACGCAACTTTTCATTGTGGGAAAGAGCAGGGCAGCCGGCTTGGGTTCTCGCCTGATTGGTCAGATCGATCACTCGCTGCTCGAAGGCACGATCGTCGCCACTTCTTGTGGTGGTCGTTAGCTCGGTGGTCGTTGTCGACTGGACGGTTGGGTCTGTCGTCGTCACCGTGGTGGTGGAGTTCTCCGTCGACGGGGTGGAGTCGTCAGCCGGTGGGGTCGACTCGGTGCTCGACGTCATCGCCTCGCTGGAGGCGGTGGCCTGTTCCGTCGTCGTGGTCGGCTCAGCCGTTGTCGAGGAGGGAGCCGCAGTCGATGCGGTCGTGGTGGGGGCGGCGGTGGTCGTCGTGGCTTCGCTGGTAAT
>CAKZXA010000053.1 GCA_937922045.1 uncultured Acidimicrobiales bacterium
CTCGGCGTTGGTTGCCCAGTCGATGAACTGCCAAGCGGCGTCCTGGTCCGTGGTGCTGACCGGGATGGCGAGGGTCCAGGCCCAGAGCCAACCAGAGGCGTCAGTTTCCTTGGTCGGAGCGAGCGCGAAGGCCGTGTTGGCCACAACGTCGTCCGGGAACAGGCTGGCGGCCACGGTGGCGTCGTACCACATGGCGACCTTGCCCTCTTCGTAGAGCGTCTTGCACTCGTTGAAGCTGGAGTTGGCGGCGTCATCTTCGCCGGCGTCGTTGAGGAGATCAACGTAGAAGTTCAGCGCTTCGGCGAACTCGGGCTGATCGACCTGCGAGGCGCCGATGGAGCCGTCGTCGTTGGCGAGCCACCAGGTGCCACCGAAGGTGTTGAGCACGGTGGTGAAGGCGGCGCCAAGGTCGCCCCAGCCGGGCTTGCCGCGGAGGCAGATGCCGGCCATCTCGTCGGAGTCAACCTCGCGAGCGATTGCAGCAACTTCTTCCCAGGTGGGAGCTTCCGGCATGTTGTCGATGATGTCCGAGCGGTACATCACGAACGACGACTCGGCGTAGAACGGCGACGAGTAGAGCTCGCCGTCGACCGAGAGACCATTGCGCACGGCCGGGATCAGGTCGTCAATCTCGTAGGTGTCGGAGGCAGCGGCGAGGTCGTTGAGACCAACGAGCCAGCCATTGGCGCCGAACTGCGGCGTCTCGTACATACCAATCTGGACGACGTCGAACTGCTCGCCGCCGGCGCCGACGTCACGAGTGGTGACCTCACGCAGGGTCTGCTCGTCGAGCACGGTCAGGTTGACTTCGATGCCGGTCTCCGGCGTGAAGTACTCCGCTGCCAGCTCGCCCATGCGGGTGATGTTGTCGTTACCGACGAGAGCAACGGTGATCGAACGATCGGCCTCCATGGCCTCGTCCTCGTCTTCCATCGCATCGTCGTCTTCCATCGCATCATCGTCGCTGTCGGCGTCGGCGGACGAGTCGTCCGCTTCTGCCTCGTCGGCTCCAGCGTCGGTTTCGGCTGCGGCGTCATCAGAGGCGTCGTCGCTGCTGTCGCCACCGCAGGCGGCAGCAAGTAGTGAAAACGCAGCGAGCATGCTCACGATGAGCAGCCACGGCTTAGGTCGAGCGGTCGCTCGGTCCATGGGTTCCTCCCCTAAAT
The DNA here is from genome assembly GCA_937922045.1 of uncultured Acidimicrobiales bacterium. Taxonomy (GTDB): domain Bacteria; phylum Actinomycetota; class Acidimicrobiia; order Acidimicrobiales; family SZUA-35; genus JAHELU01. The sequence continues at coordinate 1,167 of CAKZXA010000053.1, forward strand.
TGGGTGTTGTTGTACTAATTGGGTTGTTTGTCAAGCGCATCAGTCCGATGCGCTTGCACACATATGTACTTGGTTTTATGTTGGTTTGCAAGCGAAATGTTGGTTTGTGTTGACATTGGTCGCTAGATCGGAGACTCTATATCCCCGTGCAATCCATTGATCTAAGCTTTAGTCGATGCAGCCGAGAATTGGACGGATACCTTCCTTGACCGACCTTCGTACAGACTCACTGGCCCACCTGTCCGCTGACGTGGCCGTGCCCAACTACGACCGCTCGGAACTTCGGCCGTCGATCGTGCACATCGGGGTCGGTGGCTTTCATCGAGCCCATCTCGCCACCTACGTCGATGAACTGGCCAGGTCGGGCAACCGAGACTGGAGCATCGTCGGCGCTGGTATTCTCCCTGGCGATGCCAAGATGGCAGAAGCTCTTGGTCTCCAAGATCACCTCTACACTCTCGTCACTCGCGGCCAAGACACCGCAACGGTGCAGGTGATGGGAAGCATCGTCGACTACGTCCACGCCCATCCCGACCGAACCGCTCTGATCGATCGGATCGCCGACCCACGGACCCAGATCGTGTCGATGACGGTGACCGAGGGCGGCTATCCAATTCACGATTCGAACGGCGAGTACAACCCCGACTCAACCAACGCAGGAGCCGATTCCGCTTTTGGCACCATCGCCCGCGGCCTCGATCGCCGGCGACTGACCCACGGCCAACCGGTCACCGTTCTCAGCTGCGACAACGTGCTGTCTAATGGGACGATCGCCCAGACCAGCACCAGGGGTGAGGCCGCGGCCATCAGCGCCGACCTGGTCCAGTGGATCGACGAGAACGTGACCTTCCCTAACAGCATGGTCGACCGGATCACCCCTGCGACCAACGACGCCGACCGGAAATGGCTCATCGACAGTCATCAGATCGATGATCGCTGGCCGGTGATGGCCGAACCCTTCCGCCAGTGGGTCGTCGAAGACAACTTCGCCGGAGACCGCCTCCCTCTTGAAGAGATGGACGTGATCGTCACCGACGACGTCGAGCCTTACGAGCACATGAAGCTGCGGCTTCTCAACGCGGGGCATTCCTGTCTGTGCTATCTGGCCGCCCTCGACGGCATCGAGCTCGTCGACGAGGCCATGGCCGACCCTCATCTCGGCCGCTACGAGCGCGCCTTCCTGGAGCAAGAAGCCCAAACCGTTGTTCCGGCTGTGTCCGGAATCGACTTGAACGACTACGTCGATTCCCTCATTGAACGGTTCGCCAACCCAAAGATTGGCGATCAGATAAGCCGACTTTGCCTTGACGGCTCGGCCAAGTTTCCGAAGTTTCTGATTCCTACCATCGAGGCCCAGTTGTCGGCCGGAGGACCGGTGGCTCTCTCTGCTCTCGCTCTGGCCGGCTGGTGTCAGTACCTTACTGGTGTCGACCTCCACGGTAATCCGATCAACCTGTCGGCCGATCCTCGTCTAGACGAGGCCGTCGGTCACGCAACCCGGTCACAACAAAACCCCAACGACTTTCTCAACTTTGATGCTGTCTTTGCGTCCATCGGCGAAAGCCCCGTGTTCCAAGACGCATTCGCTGCAGCCCTTACCGGTCTTCGGGACAATGGACTCAAAGCAACCATCGATAGCCTCTGTTAGGCGGGAAACCCCGTCTGTAGATAGAACTGACGCGCTCGTGTCTGACAACCCTGTGACCAACTCCCCCGCACTGTTTCAGACCGAACGGCAACAGGCGATCGCCGACATCGTGGTTGCGACCGGAAGGGTTGAAGTCTCCGAGCTTTCCGACCAATTCGGCGTCACCACCGAAACGATCCGTCGTGATCTCTCAGCGCTCCAAGCCAACCGGGTGGCCAAGCGAGTCCACGGTGGTGCCGTGCCATGGGAAACATCGTCGAACTTTGAGCCCCTTCTGTCGATCCGAAACGATCAGCAACTGGCTGAGAAGAAGCGCCTAGCCCGCGCCGCCCTTCCTTATCTCCCAGAGTCGGGAACCATCATCATCGACTCGGGCAGCACCACCGGCCTCTTTGCTCAGTTCATCCCGGAGAGGGAGCTTCGGATCATCACCAATTCACTGGTGACCGCCCAGGTTCTGGCCGACAGGGCCGCAATCCGAGTGATCGTCTTGCCGGGCAAGCTCCGAAAAAACACGCTGGCCATGGTCGACACCGACACCGTGGCCGCGGTGCGGCCGATGGCGGTAAGCACCTTGTTCATCAGCACCGACGCAGCCACTGCCGCCAACGGGCTGACGACGCCCTACCGGTCGGAAGCAGCGCTGAAGAAAGCCATGATTCAGGCTGCCGACCGCGTTATTGCTCTCATCGATTTCTCCAAGTTCGGCGCTGACAAATTCATTCGCTTCGCAAGCTGGGAAGACATCGACGTCCTGGTCACAAACCGTGAACTCGAGCCGGAGATCGTCTCCCTCATCCAGGCTGCAGGCACTCAGGTGATCTTGAGCTAGCGGCCGCTGTCCTCGGCCATCCGATGCCGCTGCACACATTCCGCCCACAGGCTGGCCAGGAAGTCGTGTTCAGCCTCGACCGCTTCCGCCATCCGGCAAAGAGCGACCAATCCGTTCAACCGAACCTCGTCATGGGTGCTGATATCTCCCCACCCCATGGCCTTTCGATAGTCGGTCTGCACCGCTAGGACCGACTGTGGCGTCATGCCCACGAGATGGGCGAAGGTTCCTCGTTCACCGCGATTCGGCCCACGAAGCAGATCAGGGTGCAGGAGCAGCATCGATCGGGCGATATCAGCGGCCGCCGACCCGACCGCGCCATCAAACCAATCGATCACAATCGGTTCATCAGCGAGGAGCACGTTGCCGGGGTGAAGGTCGCCGTGAAGCAAGTGGGTTCCGGCGACCAGCTCATCGATCAACAGGTGGGCGAGACACCGGTCCTCGGTTGACAGCTCGTCGAGAACAGCAAGCTTCTGGCGCATGCGATCACCGAGAGGGGCCAAGCCATCGGGCAAAGAGCCATGCATCTCAATCCCCAGCAGGCGCTGATGAACCTCCGCCAGCAATTGGGCTCCCGCCGCCGGGGCGACCCGCCCGGCGACAATCGCTTCTCGCAACGTTGGTGCTTCAACCCAGCGATACTCGATCGCTGGCCGGCGTTGATAGCGCAGGAGGTTCCGCGGTTGCGGAATCGGTGCTCCGGTCTCATACACGGCAAGCGCGATGCGGTGTTCGGTTTCAGCCCATCCATCGGGCATACCGGGTCGCAGTACCTTCAGCACAGAGTCGACACCGTAGGCGTACAACTCCGACGTACGGCCTGTGCCAACCAATGGACCTACCGACTTCAACGAATGCCCCCTCAGGTCGCCTCCAGTTTGCCCCAACACCAAGCTGGACACCAGCGTTGACCAAAAACCAAGCGGTGAGCCCCAGTCGAACCGAGACTCACCGCTCAAAGGCACCGCCTATTCGTTACCGATCAGTTGAGGGGTAGGAACCGATCACGGGCCGCCAACCCTTCCGCTTCTGCACCGAAGGGCCGATCGAAGGGGGCGAAGTTCTGAGGACAGACGACGGTGTCGAAATCGGCCTCGGTGGTCAACAGGTACTGGTTGCGATAGAAATCGGCACAGGCTGAGATCCCCAGCGCTCCATGCCCCCATCCATCGACCAGAACAAGGGACGAGTTCGGCAGGGTCTCATGAGCCTTGTAGGCACCCTCGACCCGGGTGGCCGGATCGAACAGTGTGCTCATGACCAGCACAGGGTTCTCGGTAAACGCATCCCACGGACCGGCGTAGCGATCCTCGTCGGCCGCGGCTTCGAAGCTCAGACAGGTGCTCGATATCCATGTCCAGAGTGCATCGAAGTAGTTGGCAGCAGGCAGAGGCCCGGCCGCTTCAACCCAGGCATCGATGGTGTCGGGATTCTGACTGTCAGCACACAGAACGGCTGGGCCGGCCTCAAGCCAGTTGACATAGTTCGGGAACAGCTTCTTGGGCGGCTGCCCCGGCTCACCGTCGGGTCCGACCACATAAGGATCGGTGGAGCCGTTGACAACCTGAGCCTCCAAGGCCGCAAAGTCTTGAGCCAAGAACGGCCACTCGCCCGAGCCATACATGGCGCCAAGGGTCCGCCCGATGAGGTCGCCGTAGGTAAGGGACGCCTCCTCGACGACACCGGGCTCCACCTCGACCCGGAAGGTCACAGGGTCGTTCTCCAACACCGTGTCGGCGAGTACACGGAAACGATCAGCTGCGTTCGGGGCGAACGCACAACCGTCTGGACCCGCTTCGTCACAAAGCCGAAAGAACTCTTCCAACGTAGCCTGGGCCCCGTCGGCTGATCTCAATCGAGCGCTGAAGGGCAGGCCTTCCTCGCCTGGGGCTCCGTCGGTCCACGCCTCGGGATCGAGAACACCGTCGACCACCACCGCTCGTACGTTCTCCGGGAAGAGGTTCACGTAGGTCTGGCCGATCTGGGTGCCATACGAAATGCCGTAGTAGGTGAGCGCTTCATCGCCTACGGCGGCCCGAAGGCGATCGAGGTCGCGGGCGACGTTGGCCGTACTCATGTGACCGATCAAGCGGTTGCCGCGCTTGGCACACTGGTCGGCGAGTGTCTGGTCGGAGGCGAGCCAAATCCCGACCTCAGCCTCGTTGGTGGGGAAGGCCAACGGTGCAGCGGCCGATTCCTGCTGCTTCTCATTCCCGAAGCACCGGGCCGGCGTGCCCCGGGTTACACCCCGCGGGTCGAAGCCGACAATGTCGAAGCTGGCCCGGACGTCGGAACCAAACAGAAAGGCCACCGGCACCACCGGGTGCAGCTGCGGTAACGCTCATGATGAGCAACAAGCCACTGGCTAACGCGAGCAACGTTCTCCGCGAGAATAGCGAACGCATAAGACCCTCCTCGGACCTATATCATTCACCCGCTTTGATCAACGTTAGACCAGGTTCGGCCGTGGCGCAGGGCGACCCTAGCCGGTCGGCGACTCGCGAAGCACGACGAGACGATCATCGGCGCGCAAGGTTCCCTCACTAACCTCAGCCGGTGAGAGACGAACACCGTCGCGCACCACAGCCACCAGCGTGGATCCTGCTGGCGTCAACGCTCCCCCGTTCGATGGCTCAGGGGCGACCTCAACCAATTCGATGCCCTGACCGGCGTCCAGCAAATCGTCGAGGACACGGACAGCGCCCGGCGCGTAGGTGCCGAGGCCAAGCATGCGGCCAACGGCTGCAGTGGCATCGATAACCTCGTTGGCTCCACCCTGTCGCAACAGATGCAAGTTCTGCTGCTCTCGTCCACCGGCCACGATGTGGGCGTCGGCGTTCATCTCTCGAACGGTGAGCGTGATGAGCACAGCGGTATCATCCCGGTTGGGGGCCACCACAACCGAGCGAGCCTGGTCGACTGCGGCCTGGACGAGGACCTCTCTTCGCGTGGCGTCACCACGAATACCGACAAGGCCTTGGGCAATAGCCTTCTCGATGACCTCGGCGGAACGGTCAACCACAACGATCGTCGACGGATCAACACCCCGACTGACCAGGTCGGCAGCCGCGGCTTGGCCGGTTGCTCCGAATCCGCAGATCACGGTGTGATCGTTCACCGATTTCCTCCAATGTCGTTTCTGTAGATGTTCGCGTGTCTGGTCGGTGAGTACTTCAACCGTGGTCGACACCACCAGGATAAGGAAGAGGATGCGGGCCGGGGTGATGAGCAGGATGGTGGCGAGTCTGGCGCCATCGCTTACCGCGGTGATATCCCCGTAGCCGGTCGTGGTCACGGTGACCGACGCATAATAGAAGGCATCGAGCCAGCCGATGGAATCGTCGGTCACGTCGATGTAGCCGCCCCGACCGAGCCGGACGACGGCTGCAACGAAGACCACGAGCGATGCCGCAAATCCAACTCTGCGGAGAATGTCGGCGAACGGCGACCGTTCAGGTCGAGGAACGAACACAAGATCCATTGGTGACGGGGCAGTCGCCGTCACCCGCTCAGACTCGGCCATTCTGGCAGCCTAGACGACGAACCGAGCGCACTCGGCACATCAACGGGCAAGAGAGGTGCCGACGGCCGGGCAGAGCGAGCGCCAACTACGCTGGCGTGCATGGATTGGTCAGTCGAACGCCCGCCATTCGAAGGTGACGAACGCTCCCTGCTCATGGGTTGGTTCAACCTGCAACGATCGCTCGTGCCATGGAAGTGTGAAGGGTTGAGCGATGCCGATGCTCATCGTTCGCTCCTGCCCGACTCGCCCCTAATGACCGTGGCCGGGATCGTGTCTCATCTCCGCTGGGCCGAACAAACCTGGTTCGAGGTGCTCCTCCTCGGCGGAGCGAACGACGGCCCCCAGTTCTCCGACGATCCGGAGGACGCCGACATGCTGGTGCCGGGCGTACCTCTGGCCCAGCTCATCGACGAGTACAAACAGCAGTGTGAGCAGTCGAACAAGATCATTGAAGCCCAGTCGTTTGATGTGGTGGGCCTCCACCCCGACTACCAGTCGGCCAAGGCGTCGCTCCGGTGGATGGTCATCCACATGATCGAGGAGACAGCTCGACACGTCGGCCACCTCGACATCATTCGAGAACAACTCGACGGGGCAAAGGGCTACTACTAGATCCTCCCGGGCAGCAGCACCTTGTGCGGACAGACAACGAAGGGTAATGAGTCCTCAACGCTACCCTGTCGTAGTGGGCTAGCCGCTATGGGTAGAGCGGCTGCGGGTTTGTATTGTAAGGGCGGAGGCGGGCGTGGAATTCGACGGCTACGAGAGAGGTGAGCAAGTAGCTGTCGGCGGCAGCTCAGTCGTTTATCGCGCTCACGACACGCGACACGACCGTGTTGTGGCGATAAAGGTGCTCAACAAGGGGCGCGACGACACCCATCAACAGTTCTCCTCGGAGATTCAGCTCCTTGGTCGGCTGGGAAACCACGCCAACATCATCACGATCCTCGACAGCGGCTTCACCGAAAGCGGCCAGCCCTACGTTGTCACGCCCTACTTCGACCAAGGTTCGTTCGCCGACATAGCGTCGCGAGAAGGTGCTCTTCCCTGGCGCCAGATCGCGGCGGTTGGGGTGAAGGTCGCTGATGCACTCGCCACCGTCCACGAACAGGGTGTACTGCATCGCGATATCAAACCGGCCAACATCTTCGTCGGCCATTTCAACAATGGTGCTGTCCTGGGCGACTTTGGGATCTCGTCGGATGCCGATCCCAAGAGACCGGCCACAGAGAACCCGGCGTTTACGCTCCAGTTCGCGTCCCCTGAGGTGGTGCGGGGCGAGCGGGTTACCGCTGCCGCCGACATCTACTCGCTGGGCGCCACTCTCTACGCTTTGGTCAATGGCGCGCCGGCCTATCGAGCCAAGAATACGCTGGCCCTCGCCGACCAGATCGTGTCAGCGGCGACCCCTCCTGCTCTAGTCGACGCTCCCCCCGAATTCGCCGATCTCGTCGCCTCGATGATGGCCGCACGGCCTGAGGATCGTCCCGCTTCCGCCGCCGACGTGCGCTCGAGCCTCAACCGTCTCCTCCTCGCCAGTAGCACCACCGGGGAGGGTGCGGCCGGCGAAAAACCGTCAGTCGAGGCAGGGGATGTCAAGGCTGGGGACGTCAAGGCTGGGCCTGTCGAGGTGTCGCCCGAACAAACGGCGCCTTGGCATCGGGTTACCGGCGCCTCGGCTTCGCCACAGCCCATCCGGCGTCGACGGTCCTTAACCGCCCTGGCCATGCTCTCCGTCGGGCTCATCGCGGCGGGAGCTGGCGTCGCCATATCGCTACTCTCCACTGGAGACGGCCCGACAACTCGCATCCAGGCCATCGTCGAGCAACAAGACGAAGACGAAACCCCTACCAAGACAGCGTCAACCACCGATGTCGCGGCCGCTCCAACCACCAAACCAACAGGACCCACCACAACAGCCGACGATGAGACGCAGACCTCGAGCGTCACAGAGAACGCGGCTGTCGCATCCACCTCAACATCGCAGCAACCTCCCACGACGACACCGAACAGCACCCCGTCGTCATCGACCTCGGCGACACCGGGCCTCACCGGCAGCACCACGGCTTCGTCATCGTCTACAACGGCGAGACCTTCAACCACCAGCACTCAGCCACGTTCAACAACAACGCAGCCGACGACACAGTCAACCTCCACCACCTCAACCTCCACCACCCGACCGGCAACCTCGACGGCCCGTCCATCTCGAGAACCTAGGGTCTTCAGGGTGGCCGCTGATGCCTCGGTCATCGTCGGCACCGCCACCGGTTACAGCAAGTCGCTGCGGATCGTCACCAGCGACGACCTCACCTACCACACCTATCTCAGGTTTGAGCTTGCCGGACTCGACGCTCCAATTACCAAGGCCACACTCAATCTCACGATCGAGACCCGGTCTGCCGACGGGGGCGCCGTCTACCGGGCCAACAGCAATGACTGGGACGAAATCGGCATCAACGGTTTGAACGCTCCCGGCGACGATGGGCAAGGAATCGTCTGGCTCGGTGATCTCCGCGGGCTCTCCGAGAAGTCGGTCGATGTTACGAGAGCCATTGAAGGGAACGGAACCTACTCCTTCGTGCTCCGGGGTACCGAAATCTGGGGAGCGTGGTTCGTGGCCAAAGAGACGGACAGCAGCAAGGCCGCCACCCTGACCATCGAAACCGAGTAGCGAGGCGAGCGGAAGGCGAGCGGCGAGAAAATCCGATCCACCCTGCCGCTGGGTCCAAGTAGGCTCGGGCGATGGACAGGTCGCTCGTCACGCCCCAGCAGCCGGACGGATCTCGCGGCCGGAGCGACACCGATCGCAGTTTCGCCGCCCTCTGGTCGCTCGTGGTCCACAACCTGTGGCCCAATGTCGTCAGCACAGCGTTGCGAACCATCTCTACCGTGTTCGTCGCCGTCCACCCCTATTTTCTGGCCGAGCTTGTAACCTCGCTCGACGACCGCGACGAGGCCTATCGCTACCTTCTTCTGCTCGTCGGGTCGGGCATTGCCCACACCATCACCTGGACGGCGTGCGATTTCTACGTGTCGAAGCGGGTGGTGCCGCTCACCTACGAGTTCAAGCGCATCGCCTACGACGCTGTGTGGTCAAAGGATTATCGCAGCTTCGTCGATCGCCCGTCGGGCAAAACGGCGAGCTACGTAAACGACCTACGGAATCACGTCGAGCATTTGTGGGACGCCATCCACTTCAACTTTCTGCCGCTCGCGACCTCACTACCCATCTATGTGTACCTGCTGTACCGAGCCTCGCTCTCGAACGCGATCGGCTACCTTATCTTCCTCGCCGTCGCCGCTCTAATCCTCACGCTTTTGGCCCGGCCGGTAAGCGCCCGACAACAACATCTGACCGACACCACCGCGACCAACAACGGCCGCGTGTTCGACTCGTACTCCAATTTTGTCAACGTCTTCTCCTTCCGCGCCCAACGCAAGGAGATCAACCGCAACGACCGGCAGATCGATGGACTCATTCAAGACGACATCCGCTTCAACTACGCCCTAAGTACGTATTGGGGGGTGGCGGCCCTACTGGTGCGGGTGGTGCTGTGGACAGCCATCATGAGTTACAGCTGGTACCTCTACGACACCGGGCGCATCTCGTTCACCGCCTTCGTTATTTCGGTTACGGTCGTCCTCGACTTCACCACCCAATACTGGGAAGTCGTCCACCACTTCGGCGTGTGGGTTGATAACTCGGCGGCCTTCCGGGAGGCTTACAACTATCTCTTCCCCAACCAAAACATCGTCGAGGAGCACTACCGGGGCACCCTGAAAGCAAGCGACGATACAAGCGACGATACGGGGCAAGCTGAGATCGGCAGTGGGTTGGAGATTCGCAACCTGAGCTTCGCCTACCCCGACGAGCCTGACCGACTCGTTCTCAACGACGTGAGTTTCACGGTGGCCAAGGGCGAGAAGGTGGGCATCGTCGGTCGGAGTGGGGAAGGAAAGTCGACCTTGATCAAAATCCTGCTCGGCTTCTACGAGCCGGTCGGTGGCGAGATCCTCATCGATGGGAAACCGGCCGATGCCGAGCGATTGAACCGGCTCCAGTCGTACGTTCCTCAAGACACGTCACTGTTCCAGGAGTCGGTCGAGTACAACATCGCCTATGCCGACGGACGAGTCGACGGCTCAGACCCCGATGCGGCAAGCGTTCGCAGCGCTGCTGAAAAGGCCAACATCGCTGCCTTCGTCGAATCGTTGCCCGACGGCTACGACACCCTCGTCGGTGAACGAGGGATCAAGCTCAGCCTCGGCCAGCGCCAGCGGATTGCTATCGCCCGAGCCTTTCTGAAACCAGCCCCCCTCCTCATCCTCGACGAGGCGACCTCTGCACTCGACTCCGAAACCGAGGCATTCATTCAGGAATCCCTCGAACACCTTTGGACCGACAAGGCAGCCATCATCATCGCCCACCGACTCGCCACTCTCAACAACGTCGACCGCATCATCGTGATGGAGAACGGCCAGATCGTAGAGGAAGGCAGCAAGGACGAGCTGCTGTCATCTAACGGCGCTTTCGCCAACCTTTGGACGTTGCAACGCTCGGGCATGGTCTAAACCCACCGAAAACGGCATACCTAGCCTTTTGGGCGAGCTTAACCTCGTCGGGTTCGCGGCCGATTGGGTTGTATGGGACGTACCGTCGGCATCTCGCTGCCCTCCGGCTTCGTCACCGATCTCGCGCGCGCCGCCTCCGGTCAAGACGTCTTGACCGTAACCGCCAAGTGGCTACCAGAAGTTATCGACGCCGACCGCACAAGCGTCTCCCTCCAAACCGACGCCGACCACCTCCAACTCTGTGCTTTCGGTGGCTCGTTGGTTCTTGAGTATTCCGGGTACTTTGCCATTCAAGACTCGTTGATCGGGCGAGCGTTCGCCGCCGGCGACGTGCTGAACATCCCCGATCTGACCGCCTCCTATGGGACCGACGTTGAGGTCTTGGTCAAGGCCGGCCTGCGGTCTGCACTGGTTGCACCGATGATAAGTGCTGGCACCGCGCTCGGAACGATCAACCTGGCCAACAGGAAAGCTGGCTTCTTCAGCTCCGAAGATGAAACCGCGCTCAGTTCGATCGCCGACCTGATCGCCGGCTTCCTCGCGGTGAACCAACACGCCGAGGAACAGCGGCGACGGGCGAGCATCGACACGCTTACCGGCCTTATGAGCCGGGGAACAATCCTTGACCAACTGGACACCGCCTTTGAGGCCGACGAAGAGAGGCCTGCTCTCCTCTATGTAGATGTCAACGCTTTCAAGGCCGTCAACGACAGCCACGGCCATCTCGTTGGCGATCAGTTCCTCCAAGCCATCGGTCAGCGAATTACAGGCCTGATGCGCGACACCGACATGTTGGGCCGCCTCGGAGGCGACGAGTTTCTCATCGTCGTCAAACACGACCGTTCCGGCGAGACGGCTGTCCGGCTGGCCCAACGCATCACCGAGTCGCTTCATGAGCCGATCGCCGTAGGCTCCCTGCTCATCAACGCTGCTGTGAGCATCGGTGTGGCCACCATCGAGTCAGAGTCCAGCACCGCCGCGGACCTACTTTACGACGCCGACCAGACGATGTACTCGGCCAAGACACGTGGAGCCCCAAGTGCTGTCGTGAGTCAGACGATTCGTCGCCAGTCGGCCATACGCTCCGCCGCCGATCGCGATATCGACAATGCCCTAGAAAACGGCGAGATCGGATTCCACTACCAGCCGGTTCGCAGCATCAGCACCTTGGAGATACTCGGAGCCGAGGCACTGGTCCGTTGGGACCACCCCGAGCACGGCTGGATTCCGGCACCTGTTCTGATCGAGCGGATCGAAGCGACCGGGCGAACCGATGCCTTCACCCGCTGGGGGGTCGAAACATTAGTCCGAGAGTGGGCTGAGGTTCGGGCTCACCTCCCCTGGTTCTGGAACAAGGCCGTCTCCATGAACTTCACGCCGCGTCAACTCGCGTGGCCGGGGCTCGCCGACTTCCTGGTGAGCAGCCTGGCAGAGGCCGACTTTCGAACTCATGACATCATCGTGGAGGTCGTCGAGTCGGCAGCCATCACACCTGGCGACGCTTCGGAACAGTCCCTAGCGAGGCTCGGAGCGGCAGACCTTTTGATCGCGCTCGATGACTTCGGCACCGGCCACAACGCCCTTCGATACTTCACTCGATTCCCGATCCATGCCATAAAGTTCGACCGGTCTCTGGTCAGAGCCATGGTGGACCACGATGTTGCTCGCCGTATTCTCCGAAGCCTCTCCGCCCTTGCCGCCGATCTTGAAGTCTTCGCTGTAGCTGAGGGTGTTGAAACCAGGTCTGAAGCCGACCTCTGCATGGACGCTGGTATCGATGTCGGCCAGGGCTGGTACTTCGGTCGCCCCGGTCCGCTCGAGAACTTCATCGAGGTCGCTCTGGCCGAGGGCGCTCCGTCCACTATGTAATTCACCGAGCTGTAATTCACCGAGCTGATTCCCCAGTTCCGGTAGCGGTCTGTCATGCTTGGCGCCATGACGACCGAACCGCTGACGGCGGAGGAGCTGCTGGCCAGGTATGAGGCCGAGCGCAACAAACGCCTGCGCCCGGACGGCAACGACCAGTACATCGAGGCGGCCGGAGTTTTCACCGACTACCTCGAGGACCCCCACATCGAAGCGCCCAACCGCGAACCGATCATCGACCCGGTCGGTGGCGGCGTCACCTTCGCCTTCATCGGTGGCGGGTTTGCCGGCCTCGTCGTCGGTGCACGTTTGGCTGAAGCGGGACACCAGGTTCGGATAATCGAGAAGGGCGGCGACTTCGGCGGCACATGGTATTGGAACCGCTACCCGGGCGCACAGTGCGACACCGCGGCCCTCATCTATCTTCCCCTCCTCGAAGAGACCGGGCATATGCCCACCGAAAAGTACACCCATGGTCCCGAGATCTACGAGCATTGCCAACGCATCGGACGCCATTTCGGGCTCTACGACAACGCCGTATTCTCCACCGAAGTCACCGACCTCACCTGGGACGACGACGCCAAACAGTGGATCATCGAGACCAACCGAGGCGATCGGCTGCGAGCGAAGTACCTCGGCGCTGGCACCGGGCCACTCCACCGCCCGAAGCTTCCGGGTCTCGACGGCATCAAAGACTTCAAGGGTCATAGTTTCCACACCAGCCGATGGGACTATGCCTATACCGGCGGTGATCCGACGGGAGCGGTGATGGACGGCCTGGCCGACAAACGTGTAGGCATCATCGGTACCGGCGCAACGGCTGTGCAATGTGTGCCCCACCTCGCCCAGTCCTGCGGTGAGCTCTTTGTCTTTCAGCGCACACCATCCTCGATCGACGAGCGCAACAACCATCCGATCGACGCTGACTGGTTCAACGCCCTCGAACCGGGATGGCAGGAGAAGTGGCTCCTAAACTTCACCACGCTCCAGACCGGCGGCTTCACCGACGAAGATCTGGTGATGGACGGGTGGACCGACATCTCCCAACGCATCCGCGACCAGCTCATGATCAACGCCGAGACCGACGGCGACTTCAGCCCCGCCGCGATTCAGCGGGCCTACCACGATTCAGACAATGAGAAGATGGCGGAGATCCGGGGCCGCGTAGACACCATCATCGCCGACGACGCAACCGCCGCTGCTCTGAAACCTTGGTATCGCCAACTCTGCAAGCGGCCGTGTTTCCACGACCACTACCTCCAGGCCTTCAACAATCCAAACGTTCACCTGGTCGACACCGAGGGCAAGGGGGTCGAACGCATCACCGAAGCCGGGCTGGTTGCCAACAGCGATGAGTACGAACTCGACTGCATCATCTATGCCTCAGGCTTCGAGGTGGGAACGAGCTACACCCGTCGCTCAGGCTTCGATATGACCGGCCGCGATGGCTTGCGCTTAAGCGATTACTGGGCCGAGGGAATGTTGTCGCTGCACGGCATCCACGTAGCCGGTTTTCCCAACGCCTTCGTCGTTGGACCAACCCAGGGCGCAAACCTGATCTCCAACGTGCCCCACAACCTGACCGAGGCAGCCAAAACAATCACCGCCATCATCGATCACGCCGAGGCGAAAGGCGCCACCGAGGTGGATGTATCGGCCGACGTCGAGGCCGCCTGGGTCAAGAGGTTGGAAGAGGGTGGTCGCACCTTTGGTGGCGACCCGTCATGCACCCCGGGCTACTACAACAATGAAGGTCACGAGGCCGAGCCCGGCAGTCTCCGCAACCGCCTCGGCTACCCCGAAGGGCCAGTCGCCTACTTCGACTACATCAGCGAGTGGCGTTCCAACGGTGAGTTCGAGGGACTCAGGTTTGGCTAATCATGCTAACCGATGGACTCCGAGAACGAGGTAGCCCGAGCCCGGAGCGATACGTACGGGCCGGGCTACCGAACCGGAGCTAGAGCAGCTCTCGGTCTTGTGGTGCTGTAAACCGAACCGTCTGTTTCCCGAAACGCCACGACTCGGTTCGGTAATCTCTGACCTGGTAGCCAGCACCCAAACAGCCCTTTTGCGCTCCCTTGTTGGCCATCTCCACATAGGTCACGGCGTAGCGAAATCCGGTAGCTTGGGCTGCCGCTTCCGATGTCACATTCATAGCCTGAGCCATGAGCCGCTGGCCTCGAAACTCAGGTGTCGTCCACGCTCCCTCAACCAGGACCGTATCCGGACCGTAATCGGGGAACAGTGGTCCCCATCGGCTCTTCACCATCCTCAGCTGTGAATGTGGGATGTAGAACTGGAGGTAGGCGGGTCTACCCGATGGGTCTACTGCAGCCCAACCACCTTCGAAGCCTTGTGCCCATATGGCGTGGCGCCGCTCAAGATTAAGCCGATCCCGGCCTTCGAGGAGCGGCTCGTCGAACACGGCCCGCGCTAGCTCGCCGGTGAGCGGTTCGGCTCGAAGATCCAACCGTGCTTCGGGCGCCTCATGGCGAATCGTGAAGTCTCGGCAAAACCCAACAGATTCAGTGTCAGACCTGACCCAGCGCCGAACGTCGCTGACGATCATCGAGGTATCGCCTCGCCGAGCGAGAGTCACGGCCTTCTGCAATTGTCCACTATCGAGCATGACGTTGGCCTCCTAGGCGAATACTTTGTACAGCAGGTTGCCTGCTTGCTCAGTCACGGAATCGGGAACGTCAGCCGACGTTAAGAGCTTGCTCAAGCTGGTCACGATCTCGGTGGATGCCACGTCCGGCTGATAGTGATCTGGAGCCCAGGTGAAACGCGAGAGGTCCGAAGCGGTGGCACCGAACCGACGTTTGAAGTCGATAAGGCCCGGTTGAGCGGTATCCGATCGGCCGAGGTCGAGCCTGGCCATGCCACGTTCGAGCCCGACAGCCATCGCACCAGCGACTGCACCATGGCTAGCGCCGCGAGACCGGTACTCGGCATGAGATGCTGCGTACTTGTAGCAAAGCGAGTCGCCAGCGATGAGGAGTAGGCACCCGCCGACGACGGTGTCGCCATCGAATCCAAGAAGGAGGCATCCGTTGTCGGTGCTGAGAAACTCGTCCCAGATCGCCTCGAATAAGCTGAACGGCTGGCAAAGCAGCTGATACCGATGCTTGCGGACCTGTAGGTGAAGGTCGTAGAAGTCTCGAAGGTGGTCTCGACTCTCCGCTGGGCGAAAGACGATGCCCTCCCGTTCGGCCCGCCGGATGTGACGTCGAGGCTGCGAAGACATACGCAGCATGAGTTCAGGAAGTTCCGCATCAAGGTCTATGACCTGCCGAACAGCAGTCGTGTCGACCTTGAATCTCTCATCGGAAGCCATGGCGACACCGGATGGGGCACACACGGTGATCGGTACGCCATATCGCATGAGCGGTTCTACGAGGCGGAACCACTGATCGAGCCCAACGATCGGCGGAGGCGCCATATCGCTAAACGGGAGAACGACAATGCGGTCGCCACGCATGTCTCGAACGCGGACATAGGGGATGCCGCCGACCAGACCGTGTGTTTCTCGTTCCACGACAGCCTCAAAATGAAGATCGAACGCCCTCGCCAAGCAGCGCATCCAACGCCGGGTGAGAAACAATTCGCCTTCGATACCAGCGACAAGTTCGTCCCACTCGGGCGCAGAGAGAACGTCAAGGGTCTCGATCGATCGCACCTTAGGACCTCTCCGCGCCAACCGAGTTGGCCGCGCTCGGTATCTCAGCGGTCGTTCTACCCAGGGCAAGCGCCGACGGTTCACTCGCTCGAAGACCCAGACGTTCGGCGAACCGGAGCACCGAAAGCGCCCCAGCGAACCCCTCCCGATCCGTAACGACAACGGTTGCATGCTCATCGCTATGCACCTCGCCGAGCCGGTGGAGCACGGTCGCTACCGACACATCACTCCGAGGAACCCTGATCCGGACAAAGGCGTGCCGGTTCGTGAGCCCTTCCATTCCCTCCGAACTGGAGAATAGGAGCTCGGTTCGGTTCCCAGACCGTCGCCCGAAACCCTCGGTGGCCGCCACCAATTTGAGCCGAGAAGTGCCACTGTCAACGTCGGGCCAGACGCAGGAAGCTACGGCGTCTCCATCGACCACATAAATCGATCCCGACGGTCCGGCTAGGTGATTCGATGCCGAGATCAATGGTGTCCGAACGATGGCCACCTCCGAGTGGAGCGTTTCGATCTCCTGTTTGGCCATGCTGAGTTCAGCCGACACTCTGTCGACTTCCCGTGCGTGGGAATCGGCAAGCCGTCTGAATCGAACCGCCCACTCGTTGGCCATTTCGTCGTGTCGATCTCGCAGTTTCTCAACGTCAAGATCACGCTCTGCCAATACCTCCAGATACTCACGCTCCTGGCTGCGGTTAGCCTCCTGCAACCGCTCCATCCGTTCGACGTGGTATGTCTCTCGTTGCAAGGCTGCAGCCGCCTCATCAGCCAGCCGCTCGACCTGGTCACGCAGGGCAGCCGAGGCTTCCTTCTCAGCCACAAGGGCCACCGACAACGCCACGCTCTCGGTCTTTATCCGGTTGATAATCTGATCCAGCTCGTCGGCCAGAGGTTGTTCTTTGCCACGGCTACTGTCACTCATGATGTAGATCCATTCCTGTGTTGCCACTCAACTTTTGAAACCGACGGTGAGCTCCATCCAGTTACCGTGAGGGCGGCAAGCGGATAGAGAATGTCGGACGTGCCTCTAAGGCTGATATGAGGATCGAACGTCTGGGCCACGAACAACATGGCCAAAGCAGACACAAAGGCTGCACCCGCGATTCCAACCGGTCCCGGCGTCGACCTCATGATTTTGCGACCCGTCGCCGCCCCTATTCCGACGAATGCGAAGAAGGCGAGGAAAAGGGGGACACCTCCACTCCAGATCAACCACAGATAGCCGGATTCGATCCAGATGAAATCTTCACCGTCTCGAGGGGAGGCCACGCGAGCCTGAGGTGTAACCCCGAGGTAGACATTCACTGGTTCCGAGAATCGTGGGATGAAAAACGTCTCGAGGTTGTAGAGCCGTACATCCCATGAAGACCCAGGGTTGGCTTCAAACAACAACCGCGACTCTTCCTGACCACCGGCTTCGGCGATCGATTGGCGGTCGGCACTCGTCACGGGAAAGCCGCCAAAACCTTCGATCCGTTGGACCGCCAACGGCGCCAACAGAATCGACCCCATAAACATCACCGGAAGTGCCCAGACGAGAAGCTGCCCGACAGAGCGCGTGATCAGAGCCAGCACCGCAAGTCCTGCGGCGAAGGCCAACACTGGCCCGATCTGGCCACTGGCAAAAACACCTATTGCGCAACAAAGAGCGGCCGAGGCGAGCAAGGCTCGAGGTCGTTCGCCCCCCAAGAGCATCGAGATGGCGAGCGAAGCGTTGATGCCTTCGTAGACCCCAAAGCCAATAGGGTTGCCGATCGAGGCTGCCCCTCGTCCGTCATCAGCCTGGGGGCCAGCATTGGGGAAGAAGCGATTGAGTCGCTCGGCCATGTC
>CAKZXA010000054.1 GCA_937922045.1 uncultured Acidimicrobiales bacterium
CACCTGCTACATGGCATCTACCTTGGGCATGATCTCTTCCTTGAGGCGCTTGAGGTTCTCGGTGATCTGATCAGCCGTGCCGATGAGGAGATTGCTGCCCTTGCCCAGAGGCGACTGGTTGTACGTTGCCACGCGCTTGGCTGATCGTTTCGGGTCTTTGAGTCCGCTCATGCGACAGCAGGGCTTACCTCGACAGCAGTCAGGTCAGGCAGTGCCTGAACGACGTGGGACTCAAGTTGCTCCGACCAGGTCGGGAAGAAGATCGGTCACAGATGCCGCTGCTTACGTCCAATCGGGGACGGTACCGACGCTCGCCGCATGCTCGCTCAAAGGAGTCAAACAGGAGGCTTTGGTTGTCTTTGGTCCATCTGGTTTGAGGCCAAGTTCCAGACACAGAGATTTCAAGTCGAAATCGGCCGATGACGCTGATTTCGTTGAATCGATTGGACTCGGCGTCGACTCCTCCAGGGACGTTGATGTCACCTGGTCGAGCACGTGTCCGGTCGGTTGTCTTGAACGATCCTTGGCCGAGCAGGAATGCGAGTGCCTGGAGAGCAGTCGACTTCCCGCCGTCGTTGGGCCCAGTCAAAATGGTGGGCTTGCTGAAAGGTATTTCGCTCGCGTCAGCAAGACATCGAAGTCCGCTGATCCGGAATGATTCGAGCTGCAACGGATCTCCGAGAATCGGAAGGTCGGTATCCTCCGCCTTTTGTGACCTTAGCTCGGCGCCCCCTGGCTACAGGTGCTCTGCGGCGGTGGTAGCGGGTGTCGAGAACCTGCTGGTTTAGTGGTCGGGATGGGGAGATTTGAACTCCCGGCCCCCTGCTCCCAAAGCAGGTGCGCTAGCCAAGCTGCGCCACATCCCGTAAGGCGACCACTCTAACTGGTGCAACCGAGGTTCGCGATGCAATTCAGCGAGTCGTTTTAAGCTGGGGAACCTCTCGCTAGGGCCCGGGGCTGAGTCGCGCCGAGAAACCTTGTGAGAACAGTTGCTGAAGTCCTACCAATGGGCGTCGCGGGTGTCGGTGCCGCTAGCTACACTTCTTGGTGTGAGATCCACCGTTGAGTCCCTCGAGGGCAACAAGGTCAAGGTCGTCGTCGAAGTTGAGGAGGCCGAGTTCGAAAAGGAACTCGATGCCGCCTTCACCCGGCTGGCCAGTCAGGTCAACCTCCCCGGATTCCGTCCGGGCCGTGCCCCGCGCAAGGTTCTTGAGGCCCGAATCGGGCAGGGATACGCTCGGGACGAGGCTTTTCGTGAGGCGCTTCCGAACTACTACACCAAGGCGGTGATCGAACACGACGTCGATGTGATCGCCCCGCCTGAGATCGATATCACCGCAGGCCAAGAGGCCGGTCCGGTGACCTTCGATGCCGTCGTTGAGGTTCGCCCCTCGGTGACCGTAAGCGATTACGACTCGCTCGAAATCGAGGTTCCTGCCATCGAGGTGAGTGACGAAGACGTCACCGAGGCCGTCGATCGTATGCGTGGCCGCTTCGGCGAGCTGACCACCGTCGACCGGGCTGCCATCAATGGCGACAGCGTCGTTATCGATATCGCCGCCACCCACGCCGAGGCAGAGATCCCCGGTATGACGACCGAGGGATACACCTACGAGGTAGGTAGCGGGGCCACCGGCATCGACGCCATCGACGAGAATTTGCTCGGTGCATCGGCCGGCGACGAGCTGTCATTCGACGCCCCCCACCCCGAGGAAGACGAAGAGGCGCCGATCAACTTCGAGGTCAAAGTCAACGAGGTTCAGGAAAACGTTCTTCCGGAGCCCACCGACGAGTGGGTCTCGGAAAACTCTGAGTTCGCCACGCTCGAGGATCTCGAAGAAGATTATCGAGACAAGATGGAGCGGTCCCGGATTTCGCAGGCCATCACCGCCCGCCGCAACGGCATCGCCAACAAGGTGGCCGAACTGGTCGGCGAAGACGATTGCCCCGAAGCCATGGTCAACAACGAGGTCGAAGGCCGAGTGCAAGACATGGCCCTTCGGCTCCAGGCCCAAGGCATGACGATCGAACAGTTCATGCAGTTCAGCGGTCAAGGTCCTGACGAGTTCATGGAAACCATCAAGGTGCAGGCCGGATCGGCCGCCCGCATGGATCTGGCTCTCCGCTCCATAGCTGAGCAAGAAAATCTGGTCGTCGCGGATAGCGATATCGATGAGGAAATCGCCAAGGCGGCCGAGCAATACGAGCGTCCCGTCGAAGAACTGCGCGAGCAATTTGTTGAGGCCGGTCAGCTGTCCGTGCTTCGTGCCGACCTTCTAAAAGCCAAAACGATCGACTGGCTGACCGAGCGCGTCCGACTTGTTGACGAGGATGGCCGACATGTGCCGTCCGATGCGCTAGAACTGCCTGAGGAAGAACTCGAAGAGGACGAAGAGTGAGCCTTTACCAACCAGCGACGAGCAGCTATTACGTTCCAACCGTCATCGAGGACACGCCGCAAGGGCGTATCTCGCGTGACCTGTTCTCGAGCTTGCTCAAGGACAACATCCTGTTCCTCGGCACGCCGATCAACGACGAGGTGGCCAACGTTGTTTGCGCCAAACTGCTACACCTCGAGTCCGAGCACCCAGACCGCGACATAAGCCTGTACATCAATAGCCCCGGTGGCGATGTAAGCAGTATGTTCGCCATCTACGACACCATGCAGTACATCAAGCCCGATGTGGCAACGATCTGCTTCGGGCAGGCCGCCTCGGCTTCTGCCATCTTGTTGGCTGCGGGAGCGCCGGGCAAACGTCTCGCCCTTCCGAACGCCCGCATCTTGCTCCATCAGCCATACACCGGAGCCCAGGGTCAGGTGTCGGATCTGGAGATCGCGGCCAAAGAAATCGAGCGCATGAAGGCATCGCTTGAAGAGCTTCTGGTCCGTCACACCGGTCAGCCGATGGAGAAAATCATTGCTGACACCGACAGAGACTTTGTGCTCGATGCGCATGAGGCGAAAGAATACGGCATCATAGATGAGGTGATCGCGGAGCGGAACGCTGTCGACTCAAGCGGCCCGATTCGGGCCGTCGAGTCTTAGGGAGATTCAGTGGCAAAGTTCGGTGAAGGCAGCGAGCTCCTCAAATGCTCGTTCTGTGGGAAGTCGCAGAAACAAGTTAAGAAGCTGATCGCCGGACCCGGCGTCTACATCTGCGACGAATGCATCGATCTTTGCAACGAGATCATCGAAGAAGAACTGGCTGATGGCAGCGAGCTGTCATTCGAAGAATTGCTCAAGCCGCGTGAGATATGCGCCTTCCTCGACAACTACATCGTGGGGCAGAGCGGGGCGAAGAAGATTCTGTCGGTAGCGGTGTACAACCACTACAAGCGAATCCAGTACGGAGCGGCTACCGGCGGCGACGTCGAGCTGGCCAAGTCGAACATCCTGCTCATGGGCCCAACCGGCTCGGGAAAGACGCTGCTGGCCCAAACCCTGGCCCGGATGCTGAACGTTCCCTTCGCCATCGCCGATGCAACGGCGCTCACCGAAGCTGGCTACGTGGGCGAAGATGTCGAAAACATTCTGCTGAAGCTGATCCAGGCCGCCGACTTCGATGTGAAGCGGGCCGAGACCGGCATCATCTACATCGACGAAATCGACAAGATCGCCCGCAAGAGCGAGAACCCGTCGATTACTCGTGATGTGTCGGGCGAGGGTGTGCAGCAAGCCTTGCTGAAGATCCTTGAAGGCACCGTGGCCTCCGTACCGCCTCAAGGCGGACGCAAGCATCCGCATCAAGATTTCATCCAGATCGACACGGCCAACGTCTTGTTCATCTGCGGCGGCGCC
The DNA here is from genome assembly GCA_937922045.1 of uncultured Acidimicrobiales bacterium. Lineage (GTDB taxonomy): Bacteria > Actinomycetota > Acidimicrobiia > Acidimicrobiales > SZUA-35 > JAHELU01. The sequence goes on from CAKZXA010000054.1 coordinate 3,800, forward strand.
TTCGCCGGGATCGAAGAGATCATCGAAGGTCGCCTCGGCACCCGCTCGGTTGGGTTCGCCGCTGGCGGATCGAGCGAGGCGGCTCCAAAGGTCGAAGACGCCTACACCGAAGTAAAGCCTGAAGACCTCCTCAGGTTTGGCCTGATCCCCGAGTTCGTCGGGCGTCTACCGGTGATCGGCACGGTTACCAAGCTGAGCAAGGAAGCCTTGGTCCAGATTCTGATCGAGCCGAAGAACGCGATTACCAAGCAGTACCAGAAGTTCTTCGAGATGGAAGACGTCGAACTCGAATTCACCGAAGCCGCCCTCGACGCAATCGCCGACCAGGCTCTCCTCCGAGGAACAGGTGCTCGCGGCTTGCGAGCGATCATGGAAGAAGTTCTGCTCGACATCATGTACGACATTCCGTCGCAAGATGATGTGAGCCGTTGTGTCATCGACGAAAACGTTGTGCTCGAGCGGGTCAATCCCACGATCATTGGCCGCGATGAGGGCGAAGAGCGCCGTCGCGCTGCTTCCTGATCTACCTCAGGGCGAACGTCACCTGCAGCTGAAGGCGAGACGGTGAATTACGATCAGGCGCTGGCCTACCTCGACAAGCACACGAATCTCGAGGGCAACCGAGGTACTCGGTTTAGCCCTGCGCTGCCTACCGCCGGGCAGGCCGACGGGCTTTCGCTCGACCCGATGACCGAACTCATGGCTGCCGTCGGCGACCCCCAACACGCCTACCGCACGATTCACATCACCGGGACCAACGGCAAAGGCTCGACGGCTCGAATCTCAGCCGCAATGTTGGCCGCAACCGGCTTGTCGGTTGGGTTGTACACCAGTCCGAACCTCAGCGCGGTCAATGAGCGGCTCCGGTGGGATAACCGCGACATCTCCGACGAGGAGTTCGCCGATGTGATGGAGTTGCTGGCCTCGGTTGAGCCGCTGCTCACCTCGACACCGAGCCGATTCGAGCTGCTGACGGCCGCCGCCTACGTCTGGTTTGCTGAGATGGGCGCCGAGGTAGCTGTCGTCGAAGTTGGCCTTCTCGGACGTTTCGATGCGACCAACGTCAGCAACGGCGACGTGGCTGTCATAACCAATGTCGGCAAGGATCATACCGATGGAGCCGAAGGCTGGCAGGAGGCCGTTGCGGGCGAGAAGGCTGGCATCATCAAGCCGATGAGTCGCGTCGTTCTCGGCTCCCCGATGGGGGAGCTGCGCCACCACTTTGAAGCCGAGACCAATGACGGCATCTGGGAGTTCGGAACCGAGTTCGGCGTCGACGAGTGCCGGGTCGCCGTCGGCGGCCGGATGGCCGACATCACCACGCCGTTTGGCCACCAAGAAGAGCTCTACATCCCGTTTCACGGCAGCCATCAATGTGAAAACACAGCGACGGCTCTGGCCGCGGTCGAACTGTTCTTCGACCGTCCCTTTGAACGCGAGCTGATGGACGAGGCGCTTGAGTTAACCGAGCTGCCGGCCCGCTTTGAAGTGGTCGGCACGTCCCCCACCCTCATACTCGACGGGGCCCACAATCCGGATGGAGCCCGGGCGGTACGAGAGACGCTCGACGATGAGTTCGCCTCCTTTGGTTCACGGGTTCTCGTGATGGGCATGCTCAATGGCAAGGAACCGACCGAGATGCTTGACGCGATCGGCATTGCCGACTTTGATGCCGTTATCTTCACACAGCCCCACTGGTCGCGGGCCATTCCTGCGTCCGAGATAGCGGCAGCCGCCGCTGAGATGGGGGTTCAAGCCGACGTGATCAAAGAACCGACAGAAGCGATTCGCCGTGCGCTCGCCGTCACCGCCGAAGGCGATCAAGTGCTCGTCACCGGAAGCCTTTACGTCGTCGGCGAAATCCGTGAACTCCTCCTGAGTTGAACCTACTCGACGAGTCGTAGCGGATCGCCGATGTAGCCGATCGACCAGTTGGTGCGGTCGCCGATGGCGCCGGTACTGCTATAGCGGACCTTCCACCAGCAGTTGGTCGAACACGTGTAATCGGACGGAATCTCGAGATGGATCTCGATCAGATGGTCGTTGAAGTCCGAATACGGCGACGTCACGAGGCATGGATTACCCCCGGCGCCAGCCCACATGCAGGTATCAAAGGCTTGTGTCATCGATGTTTCCCGGTACCCCGTACCATTCAGATTGAGGACGGAATGGTCGGCCCAGCGGTATTGGAATGGCACCGAGTTTCCGTCTGGGTTCTCGAACTGCATGCTGTCAGCACCGTCGGAGGCGTCGAACACACGAACGACTAACGTCGCACCGGCATGCTCCTCCACGATCTCGGCCAGGAAGAACTCGTCTTCGTTGGCGGGAAGGTTTCGATAGAGCGGTAACCATTCGAGGGCATAAAGCTTCGGACAGGTCGTGTTGGCCGCCGAGAAGACACAGGCTTTTGTTGTTCCGGCGGGCGAGGCCATCACCGAGAACTGATTGATGCCGCTCTCAAGCCAGAACGAGTCGGCCGGGTCGGGGTCGAAGAGTGAAGGGTTCCGGCTGGCGAGCTGTATGTAATAGAAGCCGCCTTCGGCCGAGGGCAGACTCAGCGACTGGGCGATGGGAAACCAGCCGTCTCCCTTGGGCGAATTGTTGTAACAGGCATCCGCAGGAAGGAGCCCGGTAGCGAAAGGAGCGTTGGCCTCGACAAAGGCTCGGTGGTTCTTGGTCGTGCTCGGTCCGTACACGCGGTAGTGGATCCGCCCGCCGGAATCTGACGTCGTCAGCGTGTTCGTGGCCGCATCACACCGGTACCCGGGTTCGAAGATGCTCAGATCGATAGCGGCCGAACCTGGCTGCATCTCGGCAACGAAAACATAGGCGTCCGGATCGAAATTGGGGTTGGGGAAGGCTTCGGGGATCACGTCGGTGGCGGTGGGCCCACAGTTGTTGTAGATATTGGATTGGGTGCCGTTGGTATAGCCAGCGCCGAAATGATCACCGCGTTCAGCGTCCGTGCAGTAGGCATTCAGCGCTATCCAGCTTTGGGCCGGAGGTACACCTAGCTCGGCTTCGGGGATTGTGCCGGAGCCGATGGCCGACGTCGGGTTGCCCATATTGATCGGCGCAACGGCCTCAGCGATGGCGAAACGTTCGATGACGACGTCGCCTAAGACCAGGCCACCCAGGAACGATCGCTCAGCCTGCCGGATCCGTACCTGCAATGATCCCGGCCGTGGGGAGCTGACCTCGACTTGGGGGAGTGGTCCGGTCTCGAAGTCACTGTTGTCGTTTGGGGTCGCGTCAACGAACCCATTCCGAATGGCGGCAGCTCGCCCCTCGGCCTCCGCATCGTCGAAGTTGGGCAGCATCGGAGCGCCGGCCAGGGCTGCGGCGTCGGCCGCTCCTTGGGATCGCCGGGCCTGCACGTACCAGAAGCCGAGATCGGTAGCGAGCGCGGCAAAGAGCATAAGTGGGATCATCAGCAGCGCCGATTGGGCGAGAATGTATCCAGCCTCGTGCCGGCGGCTGGTCGTGCTGGTGATCTCAGGTGAAGGGTCCTGGAGGGGCTCGGGGTTGCGAGTGGTTTGTGAAACAGTCAAGTCAGTCTCCAGCTCCGGGCTCGATGCGCATAACACTGCGGTCACTGATAGTGAAGGGGTCGTTGCTGAGGAAGCCGGTGAGAAGGTTGCGTTCGACCTCGACGTAGACGCCAACGTAGTCAGCCTGTTCCAGCGAGTTCTTCCGGCTCTGTGGGCTCCATGAACCCTGGCTGAACGTTTGGAAGGCGGCCTTGGTGTAAACGCTGCATACCCCGGGAATGCCAGGCGGCGATGAGGTAAAGCAGGCGGCCGGTACCGCTCCATCGGCCGTCGAAGCTCGATAGAAGATGATTCGCTGCGTGCTGTCGGCCAGGTTTCCGAGGCCGGCCTCTATTGTGGCGACGCCGAATTCGTCGGCCGCCGAGTCGACGCCGAGCTGTGTAATCGAGCGGGCCCCGCTACGACTGGCTTGGGCCACGAGCTGAGCGTCGCGCCAGGCCATGCCGATCTCGAAGGTGCCAAAGACCAGGGTGGATAAGAGCGTTGCAACGATGGCGAACTCGATGAGCGCCGCACCTCGTTCATCGCCTTCGCTTCGGGTTCGGCGACGTCGAGTCGACCGCAAGGGACGGGGGAGAAGGCAGCAGCGGAGCTTTGGTTTGGAGGGCAGGTTCATGAGAGCTGTTTCTACGGCGAGTCGGGTTCGACGGGCAGGATGGCTGTCGACGTAAGCTTGGTGGCGTTTCCGAACATGCCCGTCAAGTAGTAGTGATTGAAGACAATGTGGACGCCGATGTAGTCGACGCCGGCGCTGAGGCTGGCCACACGGTCCGTCGGGCACCAGGCCGAGTCCAGGTTCCCGCATCGGAAGTTTCCAGTGTCATTGCCTGCGGCGTCATCCAGCAGGGCGGTGAAATGTCGCGCACTGTAGCGATTGCAGACCTTGGGTCGTGAGGCGTTGTGGCAGCTGTTGGGAATCGCCTCGCCAGGGCCTGCGGCCTTGAACACGATGACGTATTCGATCTCATTGGTGCCTGCGGCCTGAATGCCATGTTCGATGCTGCGCAGGATGGCAAAGTCAGCGTCGGACCGGTTGCCCTGGATAGACGCGGCTCGAACCCCTTCTTGAACAGCGTTCTGAACGGTGAGCGAGTTGCGAAACACGAGCCCCAGCTCGAAGATAGCGAAGATGAGCATCACGAACAGCGGCGTGATTATGGCAGCCTCAATAAGCGCCGCACCGCGTTCGGAGGAGCGGGCCTTTGACCCGCTGGGAACGCTTATGCCAGGCATGACCACTACATCGGCGTTTGAGGTCCACGGTTTAGTAGCCATTCGAGTTCGGGACTGACTCATGGTTTGAAGTTGGGGTCTGGATAGTGCGGGGTGAGATCCGTGTAGTGCGGCCGTGGGGAACCAACGTTGTCGGAGGTTTCACTGAGGTAATCGGCGGATTCCGCCGTCAGGGTGTCGATCGCTACGAGCGTGGACCCGAGAACGAGGGCCACAAGCAAGGCGTACTCGACGAGGGTAGCCCCTCGTTGACATCGCTGTTCGCGCTCGGCAACACCCAGATCTTTGGTCATGGATCGAGGATCGGCGTCGTCGGTCTAGAAGTTTAGGGGAAGTCGTACCTAAGGGACCTGGCCGCGATACCCTCCGTCACGTGAGCCGAACTTTCATAATTTGTAAGCCTGACGCTGTTGAGCGTGGCTACGTTGGACAGATCCTCGATCGATTCGAGCGCAAGGGCCTCAAGCTCGTCGCCGGAGAGCTTCGGCTCCTCGACGCCGAGACGCTCGCCCAGCACTACGCAGAACACGTCGAGAAGCCGTTTTATGGTGACCTGGTCTCGTTCATGAGCCGCAGCCCGGCATTCATCGCCGTTTTCGAGGGCCCCGACGACACCTTCGCCATCGTGCGAACCCTGATGGGTCCCACGAACCCTGCTGAGGCCCCTCCCGGCACCATTCGAGGCGATTACGGTACGGTGATGACCGAGAACTTGGTGCACGGCTCCGACTCCAACGAGTCAGCCGAACGCGAGATCGGAATCTTCTTTCCCGGCCTTGGTTAGCCGGGGCAGTGTCGCATTCGCGATACGGTAAAGGATGAGGTACACACACTAATGGAATCGGTTTGGTCTCAGCTAGAGCCGCTCTTGCCGCTGGTACAAAAGCCGGCCCGATACATCGGATGCGAGGACGGAGCGAAAGCCAAGCTTCCTGACCCTTCGCTGATCAGCTGGTGTTTCCTTTATCCGGATACCTACGAAGTGGGTCTTCCGAACCAGGGTCTTCAGATCCTGTACGAGATTATCAATGAGCGTCCGGACGCCCGGGCCGACCGAAGCTACGCCCCGTGGGTTGATCTTGACGCCCTGATGCGTGAGCACGAGATTCCCTTGTTCTCGGTCGAACATCACACACCGTGCTCTGCCTTCGATTTTCTAGCCTTTAACCTTTCGGCTGAGCTGACCTACACCAACCTCATGAACTGCGTTGATCTTTCGGGGGTGCCCGTCCGCTCGGATGAGCGGTCCGACACCGATCCGTTTGTCATCGTCGGTGGTCACTGCACCTACAACCCTGAGCCGATCGCCGACTACGTCGACGCGGTCGTGCTGGGCGACGGTGAGGAAGTGGTCGGCGACATCACCGATGTTCTCGCTGACTGTCGACGCGAAGGTGTGACGGAGCGGGCCCAGATTCTGGCCCGTCTCGCTCATGTCGAGTCGGTCTATGTGCCGTCGGAGTACCGCCCGCTGTACAGCAGCGAAGATCTGACGACAGCGAGCCTTGTCGGCATCGAGCCGATCGGTGACGCACCGAGCGAGATCACCAAGCGCACCGTGGCCGATCTGGCTGAATGGCCCTACCCGAAGGAACAGCTCGTTCCGTTGACCGAGGTCGTCCACGACCGGCTCAACGTTGAAGTGTTCCGCGGCTGTACCCGCGGTTGTCGTTTCTGTCAGGCTGGCATGATCACCCGACCGGTGCGCGAGAGGCCCGCTGATCAGGTCCGCACCATGGTCTCCAACGCCCTCGAGCGCACCGGCTACGACGAGGTCTCGCTGACATCGCTCAGTACCGCCGATTTCAGCGGGATCGAATCTGTTGTTACCGACATCATGGATGACTCCGAGGATGCGGGGTGCGGTCCGATCAGTGTCTCGCTGCCGAGCCTGCGAGTCGACGCCTTCGGTGTTGGTATCGCAGCCCAGCTCCAGAGAGCCAAACGCACAGGGCTGACGTTCGCCCCTGAAGCGGGCACCTGGCGGATGCGCCAGATCATCAACAAGCTGATCCGAGAAGAAGACCTCTACGAAGCAGTTGAGGCCGCCTTCTCTCAAGGGTGGAAGCGAGTCAAGCTCTACTTCTTGATCGGCCTGCCGTCCGAGACCGATGAAGACACGCTCGGCATTATCGAGCTGGCCAAGGCTTGCGTCGCTATCGGCAAGAAGCACAACAGCCGAGCAAGCGTGACCGTTTCCGTTGGCGGTTTTGTTCCGAAACCCTTTACCCCGTTCCAATGGTTTGGCCAAAACACCCATCAGGAGCTGCAACGCAAGGTCAACTTGCTGAAGGACGCAGCGAGGTCTTCCAAAGGCGTACAGCTCAAATGGCATGATCCGAAGGCGACGTTGGTCGAAGGTCTCATGGCCCGAGGCGACCGTCGAATCGGTCCTGTCATCGAGCAGGTATGGCGAGAGGGTGGCATCTTTCAGGAGTGGTCAGAGCACTTTGGAATCGACCGGTGGGATGAGGCCATGGAGGCCAACGGCTACCGCTTCGAAGATTTCGTGTTTCGTCACCGCACCGAAGATGAGCACCTACCTTGGGATCACCTGTTCGCTGGTCTCCACAAGGATTTTCTCTGGCAAGACTGGCAGGATGCTCTGGCCGAGGTTGGCCTTGAGGATTGTCGCTGGACGCCCTGCTACGACTGCGGCGCTTGCACCGGCTACGGCATCGAACACGTCGTTGCGTCGGCAACACCGCCAGCCGGGGGAAGCCAAGGAACGGGTCAGGATTTGACCACCGGAGGCATCGTCCCGGTCACGCTTGGCACGAAGCCGTTGACCGGATCGACTGCTCGTTCATGAATCCGCCGCCGAAATTCCATATTCGTATCAGATTCGCCGAGGCTGGCAAGATCCGTTTTGTCAGCCATCGCGATGTCGCCCGGCTGTTTGAGCGGGCGCTACGCAAAGTCCGTCTCCCGGTCGCCTACAGCGAAGGCTTTTCGCCGAGACCTAAGCTCAGCTTTGGTCTCGCTCTGTCTGTTGGCCACGAGTCGGACGCTGAATACCTCGATGTCGAGCTCACCGAGCAGATCGAGATCGAAGACCTGGCCGATCGCCTCACCGAAGCCCTACCCGATGGACTCGTCGTCCACGAGGTGGCTCATCGTGAGCACGGATCGGACTCGTTGCAGCAAGCGATAGTGAGCTGCAACTGGCGCATCTCCTTACAAGGTGCGCCAACCGCCGCGGTGGAAGCAGCAGTAGCTGAAGCCCTGGCCGCCGAAGAACTCGTTATCGAACGGGTTCGAAAAGGCAAACCTGTCATCGCGAATGTCCGCCCCGCCATACTCGAACTCCGAGTGGTGGGTTCAGACGGCTCCGAGCCGTCTGATTCGCCGACCGCAGGTGACACACTGCTAGAAGCCGAGCTCTCTACCCAAGGAACGTCTCTACGTCCGGCCGAATTAGTGGCCGCGCTGGCTGCGAGGAGCGGCCACGAAGGACTGGTTGAGAGCAGGGTCTGGCGAACACACCAATGGTTGATCGTCGATGGGGTCCGGCGCGAGCCTTTGCGCCCGCCTGAGCCCACGAGAAGGGATTTACATTCATGTCCGAACCGAACGAGAGCGTCTCAGCTCCCGTCGACCGAACTCCAAAGGAGTCTGGTAGAGAACTAGCGGCCAAACCGAAGATTGGGGACTCTCGTCCCGCGCCGAACTCGCCTTCCAGCGAGTCGAGCAAATCTGACAATGGCCCGGACGCGCCAGAAGGTGCGTCAAAGAATCGTCGCCGCCGCCGCCGTAAGCCGGCGGGCGATGGCAACCAGGCACAAGGTGAGAAGCAGACTGACTCCGAGGGCGGCAACAAGGCCCAAGGCAGTCGACAGAAGCAGGGTGGCAAGGGTCGTTCGTCGGAGCGGAGCAACGCTTCCCAGGCATCCGGAGATGACGGAGGCAACAACAAGGGTGGCAACCGTCGTCGTCGTCGTGGACGGGGCCGAGGCAAGCAGTCGGAGCCGGTAAGCCAAGTCACCGCCGAAGCCGACGTTGAACTGGACGAGGAGACGCTGAAGCGTCGCCGCGGCCGCTCGCGCAAGGGGCGGCCTGTCGGTCGCTACCTGATGGTTGTCTCCAAACAGCCTGATGCCATCCACATCGCGATCCTCGAGGGTCGTACGCTCATCGAGTACTACGTATCCCGACCCTCCGATAACGTCTTCCAGATTCACGGCAACATCTACCTGGGGCGAGTTCAAAACGTTCTGCCGGGGATGGAAGCCGCCTTTGTCGACATCGGCACGCCCAAGAACGCAGTGATTTACCGCGGCGACGTCCAGCACGCCAAGGACGACTTCGTCGGCAGCACCGGCCAGCCGAAGATCGAGCAGATGCTCAAAGCTCGCCAGCAGATTCTCTGCCAGGTGACCAAGAATCCGATCGCTCACAAGGGAGCCAGACTCACCACGGAGGTCTCGCTACCCGGGCGTTTCGTTGTGTTGGTGCCAAACAGCGACACCTACGGGATCTCAAAGCGCCTGCCCGACACGGAACGCAAACGGCTTCGCCAGATTCTCGACAAGGCGCGACCCAAGGGTCACGGGATCATCGTGCGAACCGCCGCTGAGAACGTCACTGCCCCTGAGATCGAACGTGACATCGCTGGCCTCATGAGCCAGTGGGAACAGATCCAGAAGCTGGCGTCGAACTCGAAAGCGCCGACCTTGCTCTACCAGGAGCCCCAGATGTCCACCCGGGTGATCCGGGAGGAGTTCAACAAGGAGTACCGCGGCGTCGTCCTCGACAACCGTGAGCTCTTCGATGACGTTGCCGAGTATGTCTCGTCGATCACACCGGCGCTTGCCGATCGTGTCGAGTTCTACGACACGCCAAAAGAAGAAATCTCGCTGTTCGAGCGCTACCACATCCATGAGCAGCTCCACAAGGCTCTCGATCCCAAGGTTTGGCTGCCCTCGGGCGGTTCTCTGGTGATCGAATCGACCGAAGCGCTCACGGTGATCGACGTCAACACGGGCAAGAACGTTGGCTCCTCGAACCTTGAGGACACGGTTTTCCGGAACAACCTCGAGGCGGCCGAGGGCATCGCTCACCAGCTTCGACTACGCGACATCGGTGGCATCATCGTCATCGACTTTGTCGACATGGAGTCGAAGAAGAACCGGGATGAGGTTATGCGTGTCTTCCGGGATGCGCTGGCCCGCGATAAGACCCGTACGCAGGTCTTTGACATCTCGTCGCTCGGCCTCGCCGAGATGACACGCAAGCGTATCGGCGAGGGTTTGCTCGAATCCTTGTCGATTACGTGCCCACATTGTGATGGCAGAGGGATTGAAATCTCATCTTCTGTGCTGGACGAAGCCTAGATCGAGGTAACATAAAGCCGCTATGTATGCAATCGTTGCCACCGGTGGCAAGCAGTACCGGGTAGAAGAAGGTCAGAAGCTCAAAGTCGAGCGACTTGGTGAAGTCGGCTCCGATGTTGAACTGCGCCCCATAATGGTGGTTGACGGCGATCAGGTGATGGCCACTCCGGCTGCCCTGGAAGGCGCCTCGGTTTCAGCTCGGATAGTCGATGAGGCCAGGGGTCGCAAAATCGATGGCTTCACCTACAAGTCCAAGACCAACAATCGTCGGCGCTACGGTCACCGTCAGACCTATGCGACGATCGAGATAACGGGTATCACGCGAGGCTGATATGTCAAAAACTAAGGGTGGCGGTTCCACAAGGAACGGCCGAGATTCAAATAGTCAGCGACTCGGAGTGAAGGCCTATGATGGCGAACTTCTCACCTCGGGATCGATCATTGTCCGCCAGCGTGGAACCAAGTTCCACCCGGGCCGCAACGTGGCAAAGGGCGGCGACGACACCTTGTTCGCTACATCCCCCGGCCGCGTCAAGTTCGGATTCCGCAAGGGTCGGCGCTTGGTCGACGTAGTCCAAGACTAACTTCCAGAACTAGAGGGGCGGCACCTGGATTCAGGTGCCGGTCCTTGTCTGAACCAACGGGGTGCCTCTGGCCCCCGTTTGGCGCGTTAGGGCTTCGATACTTGCCAACTAGAATGGAACGACTGTGTCGAACTTCGTCGATGAGTGCAATGTCTGTGTCCGCCCCGGAGACGGTGGCGCCGGATGTGTGTCGTTTCGCCGAGAGGCCCACGTCCCCTACGGCGGACCGGATGGCGGCGATGGCGGATCTGGCGGCGACGTCTGGCTTGTAGCCGACAGCAACGTGGCTTCTCTACTCGCCTTTCGCGACTATCCCCATCGAATCGCCGACAGCGGGACTCACGGCCAAGGTGCGAAGAAGCACGGCAAACGCGGCGTTGATCAGGTGGTAAAGGTTCCAGAAGGGACCGTTGTCCGCGACCATGAGACCGGCGAGATCGTGGTTGATCTTGCCAACCACGGTGATCGTTGGCTGGCTGCTCCTGGCGGTCAGGGCGGTCGAGGCAACGCCCGATTCCTCTCGAACCGGCGTCGGGCGCCAAAGTTCGCTGAGCAGGGCGAAGTCGGGCACGACCTGTGGTTCCGTCTCGAACTGAAGTTGATGGCCGATGTGGCCCTCGTCGGCTATCCCTCGGCTGGGAAGAGCACGCTGATCTCGGTGATCTCCCGGGCCAAGCCGAAGATTGCCGACTATCCTTTCACCACTCTCGAGCCGAATCTTGGCGTCGTCAAGATGAACGACGACATCGAATACGTCGTCGCCGATCTACCTGGGCTGATCGAAGGTGCTGCTGACGGACACGGGCTTGGCCACCAGTTTCTACGTCACATCGAGCGCGCACGCGTCCTCGTCTACATGCTTGATCTCTCATCGATCGACGGTGAGAGCCCGGCCCGTCAGCTGGAGGTTCTCCGCCAGGAGCTCGGTCGCTACCAGCCAACGCTTTTGGACCGTCCGACCCTCGTGATCGGTTCCAAAGGCGACATGCTCCGCCCCGAAGACTGGGGCGACGAGGCCGAGGTGGAGATGACGATCTCCTCGGCGACAACCGAGGGCATCAGCGACCTGAAGTGGCGGCTCGCCAACCTCGTAAAGGAAGCCAGACAAGCCGAACCGGAACGAACAGGTTTCGTGGTGCATCGCCCCGAACCGGAGGGTGTTCAGGTGTTTCGTGATCCGGAGGGAGGGTGGCGTGTCGTCGGCCGCGAAGCCGAGCGTGCGGTTGCTCTTTCAGATCTGACTGACGTCGGCGCTCTCGATTACGCTCAAAACAAGTTGAACAAGATTGGTGTCAACAAGGCACTGAGACGAGCCGGCGTAAGCGATGGCGACGAGGTTCACATCGGAACGTTCGCTTTCGAGTACGAAGAGGATATGTGAAAGTTGTAGCCAAGATCGGGTCTTCTTCGCTCACGACAGTGAACGGTGAGATCGATCATTCTGCCGTGGCAAAACTCTGCTCCGAGGTTGCCGAACTCATGCGAGCTGGCGACCAGGTCGTAATCGTTACCAGCGCCGCCATCAGCGCCGGGCTAGGGCCATTAGGCTTCGGGCTCCACGACCGACCGAAGGAACCGGAGCTTCTTCGTGCCGCCTCCGCAATCGGCCAGATCGTGCTGATGGCGACCTACCGAGGTCACCTCGCCTCAAACGGCTTGATCGCGGGACAGGTCTTGCTGGCACCGACAGACCTGTGGAACCGCAAGCGCTACCTGAAGAGTCGGGGAACCTTTGAGGCACTGTTGGCTCGCGGCATCGTGCCGGTCGTCAATGAGAACGACGCTGTCGCCGATGATGAGATCCGCTTCGGTGACAACGATCGCCTCGCCGCTCTCGTCGCCCACCTGATCGATGCCGACCGTCTTGTTCTACTGACCGACACCGCTGGTGTCTTCACCGGCGATCCACGCAGCGATGCCAACGCCTCCCTAATAGAAGAGATCGCCGAGATCGATCAGCGGCTTGAAGCCGCCGTTGGCGGACCGGGCTCAACCATCGGCAGCGGAGGGATGGCGTCCAAACTGGCGGCGGCGAAGATGGCGTCCTGGTCGGGGGTGGAGACAACGATTGCGCAGTCTGAGCGGCCGAATGTTCTGGTCGAAGCGGTCGCCAAGGGCAAAGGGGTCGGTACGGTCTTTCGCTCCCGAAGCGAGCGTCTTCCGGCCCGCAAGCTCTGGATTGCGTTCGCCTCCCCGTCCTCTGGCCGCATCGTGGTGGACCCTGGGGCGCGAGAAGCTCTTGAACATCGGCAGAAGTCGCTGCTTTCGGCCGGCGTGGTAAAGGCTGAGGGCGAGTTCGTAGCCGAGGATGCCGTTGAGCTTGTAGATACAAACGGCGTTGTTTTCGCTAAGGGTCTGACTCGCTGGCCGAGTGCCTTGATCAGCGCCAACGCAGGGATCAGAAGCGATCGGCTCGATGAGGGCCTGCCACCAGAGGTCGTGCATCGCGACGACCTCGTCGTCCTGTCGTAGGCGTCAGCCTCGGCGTCCAAAAGCCACAACGGCCAACCCGTGGGGGGTTGGCCGTCGCGAACTATCAGATTTCTATCCGACTAGGCAGTGCCAGGCTCCGGAGCTGCGTCGGCAACCGACTCGGCGGCCTGGACCGTATCGGTCGGCGCAGTGCCGGCGGCGCCAGCTGTCTCCAAGCCGAGCTGAGAGCGAATCTCGCTGAGACGAGCCTGGGCTTCGACGTTCAATGACGCCTGCTCTACCTCGATCATGCGCCCCTCGATCGAGCTCTCTTGCAGCTCGGCTGCGCCCTTGGCCTTCGCATAGCGTTGCTCAACCTTGTCGCGTACCTCTTCGAACGATGGTACATCCTGACCGACCTGCTCGTTGAGCGAGGTCATCGCCGTGTTGAGCTGTTCCTGCATCTTGGCCTGATCCAGCTGCGACAGCAGCTTCTGGCGTTCGCCCAGCTTCTTCTGCAGCAGCGCTGAGTTCTGGTTGACGGCACTCTTGGCCTGATCCGAAGCCTGTGATGCTTGGAGGTGGAGGCTCTTGAGATCTTCGATCTCTCGCTCCAAGGCAATCATTCGGTTGGCGAACGACTCGGCGGTCTGGGTGTATTGGAGGGTCTTCTCCGCGTCGCCTCGCTTGTTCGCGTCATCGGCCATCATCACGGCCTGCCGCGCGTTGGCAGAGATCTTCTCGTAGTCCTCCATTACTCGGTTCAGCTTGATCTCCGTCTGCTTCTGATGAGCGATGACGTTCGCCGCCTGCTCTTTCAGCGAGCGGTGCTGCTGCTGAGCTTCCTGGATCGCTTGCTCGAGCTGAATCTTCGGATCCGCCTTCGCCTCAAGATCGCTGTTTGCTTTCGCTGCCAGATACTTCCACCAACGACGAAATACGTTAATCATGCTGACGATGCTAGCCCGTCGTTGGCTCTGATGTAGGCAGCCAGCTCGCGGTTGTAGCTTGCAGCGCCGTCAAGCGTGACTTTACCGAAACTCGCTGAGCTCAACACCGCGCTGGATCAGTACGGCGAGGTAGGCGGCGAACCCGGCGCCAACCACAAGGAGGGCGTCGATCGGCGCTGGGATCGATGCGATGCCAGCCAGCCATCTGATGGCGAGCATCGCGAGGGCAGCGGCAGCTGCTGCGGTGAGGACCGTCCGGGCGAGCCCAGAGGAAACGGGGCGGCCGAGCTTGGCGGCCACCCGACGCCGGAGGAGCAGCCATTCTGCCCAAGCTCCTGCCGAGGCACCGAGGCCGAGTCCAACGACGCCGAGGTGGGGCGGGCCGTCGGTGGCCAGCCGTTGGGCTGCCGGCACTCGTTCCCAGGGCGGGAAGTGCGGCACGTCTCCGACGGTTGCGATGGTGGAGTCGGCGATGGTGAGCCAGTCGAGCTGCAGCATCGCAATCGCCCCCACGGTGATGCTGACGGCCAGGCGCACAGCAGAGATTCGGGCCGGACCACGAACATCGCCCAGGCTGTACAAGGTGTTCTGACTGACCCGGGAGGTCATTGCCGCGGGGAGACCCAAGGAGAATGCCGTTAGGAGATAGGCGACCGCCAGGAGGGGCCCTGGTTCGCTGAGACCTCGATTGGCCAAACGCGACAGCCAGCCATACAAAGCATCGACGATGAGAGGCGATGCCACGAGATAGGCGACGGTGATGAAACCGGCAGGAATGATGACTCGTCGAAGCGCAGGCCGTAGACGCCCAATAATGGCCTCGGCCCCTTGGCCTTGGCGCGACATCTCAGCCAACTCAGAGGCGGCAACACTGAATCCAAACAGCGAGATCGGTGTTATGTAGAGCGGCAGAGCGAACCCGTACCAGCCGGTGGCGCCAAGCGTGATCGCTCCAGCGAGGAAGGTATCGGCGAAGCTGGAGACCTGCACGATGCCTCTGCCGCTAACGGCCGGGACGAATCGGCGCATCACGTCGCCAAGCTCAGGTGTTCGGAGCAGATTAGGTCGAACACTTGGAGCAAAGCCTGAGACTTTGGGAACCTGGATCAACACCTGAAGGATGCTGCCAGCCACAACAGACCAGGCGAGGACGAGGGCGATGTCGTGCTCAGGCCAGACGAGCAGAGCACCAACCGCGAGAGCGGCGATCTGGGCTATGTTCCAGACGACAGGCGATGCGTAAGACAGGAAGAAGCTTCGGTGGCTGTTCAGCACGCCGAGGCACCAGGCCGAGATGACCATGAAGCCAAGGCCAACCGTGGTCACGCGGGTGAGCGAGATGGCCAGCTCGTAGATCTCTGGATTGCCCTCCCAATTGGTGAACAACCAAACCAGGGGCCGGGCTAGGAGGACGCCAGCCAGGACGAGAAGAGATGTCACGCAGGTCAGCAGCGCCAAGGTTGCGCCAGCGAGGCGGCTGGCACGTTCCTCGTCACCTTCTTCCACCAGCCGGGCGTAGACAGGAATGAACGATGCCGACAGCGAGCCCTCACCCAGAAGATTCTGCAAGAGGTTGGGGACGCGCATGGCGAAGAAGAACGCATCACTAGCGACTTTGTTCCCGCCAAGCACCACGCCGAGCACGATGGTGCGCAGGATGCCAGCGATTCTTGAAAGAAGAATCCCGGCTGCGACCAGGTTTGATCCCTTGAACCGGGACTCGCTCACTCGTTCTCGGTCTCGATCTCGCCGCTGTCTTCGGCCGCCTCATCGTCGCCGGTAAGCACAGACTCGCGTTCTGACTCGGTTGGTACGGCGGCAATGTCTTCAGCTTCGAGGGTTGTGAGTTGCGCATCGGAGGGCGCCGCGACTTCGGTCAGGCGTTGAGCGTGGCGAGACACCGCTGCTTCGAAGAGGTTGCGGGCCAACCGGCCGTTGCCGAACCCGTGACCTCGGTCGTGAGCACCGAACCAGGCGACAGCAGCCGTCGTGGCCTCATCGGTCAGCTCGTAGGTGCCCCCGGTCGAGATCAGCTTGAGAATCGCTACCAGTTCGTCGTTGTCGTAGTCGGGGAAGTAGATGGTCTTGGGGAAACGGCTGCCGAAGCCAGGGTTGGTGGCAACCAGCTCGGCCATCTCTTTGGGGTAGCCGGCAAGAATCACAACCATCGAGTCGCGGCGATCTTCAACGTTCTTGACCACCGAGTCGATCGCTTCACGGCCAAAGTCTTTCTCGCCGCCACGGGTCAGTGAGTAGGCCTCGTCGATCAGCAGTACGCCGCCGTCGGCCTTGTCGAAGACCTCCTTGACCTTGGTTGCGGTCTGGCCGACGAAGCCAGCGACGAGCCCACTTCGATCGACCTCGATCAGCTGACCCTTCTGGACAACGCCCAGCGAGCGATAGATTCGGGCCAGTAGCCGCCCTACCGTCGTCTTGCCGGTGCCGGGGTTGCCGCTAAAGATAAGGTGCTTGGTCGAGTCGACGACGGGCAGATCGCGTTCCTCGCGTAGCTTCTGAACGCGAAGCAGGGCGGTCAGCAGCCGAACTTCTTCCTTTACCTGCTCGAGACCGATGAGCCCGTCGAGTTCGGCCATCAGATCTTCGAGCGGTTCCGGTGGTTCGAGCGGCGCCTCAGCTTCGGCCGGAGCCTCGATCCCTTCGGCGGACGTATCGCCGCTCTCGCTGGTTGACGCTACCTTCGAGCCGCCGGTAGGTAGGGCCGCCATCAGGAGTCGCTGGAACTCGATGATGGCCTTCAACTCGTCGTCTGAGGGGTACTGATCGACGGAGGCCACCGTGTGGGCTAGAGCCATGGCCTCTTCGTAGTACGACCGTGCAAGCGTCGTGCCGCGAGCTTCGTCGACCTGACGCAGGGTTTCAAACATGTCGGACGGTTTGGACAGCCAGGACCTTTTGCCCTCAAGCAGGTCGTTTCGCCGCATGGCATCAGGCGTGACCATGCCGGGAAGGAGGTTGTGGTGGGCGAAGGCGGCGACGAGCGCCCAAAGCTCATCGTCGGTATGGCGTCCGTCGACATCGACGAAGGCCACGCTCAGATTGAAGGCTTCGACGAGCACATCACTATCGAGTTTGGCCGCGTCTACCGAGGTCCCGACGGCGGCCTGTTTGACCGCCCGGCCGATCACCCCGATGAACTTCTCGACCGCTTTGGTTAGTCCTTTGTCCATGGCGCCTTCGATCGTAGTCGGCTTGATGGGGTCTTTCCGTAGCGCCTCTACCGAATCTTCAGCTCCACCAGCTTGTGTCTCGTCGAAATCGTTTGGAATTCGGATTGACCATCCGGTCAAGTCCTCTTGTACCTTTGTCTGCATGACACATCGTTTTGACTCGGTCGACCAGGTCCGCGACGGACTGCGCAGCGTCGACTATCTAGCCGACGAATCCATCGCCGGCGTCGCCTTCCTCGCTGACCGACTTGAAAAGCCGGTCCTCATCGAGGGCCCGGCCGGCACCGGCAAGACTCAGCTCGCCAAGTCCATCGCCGAGATGAGCGGCGCCCGCCTGATCAGGCTGCAATGCTACGAAGGCCTGGATGAGGCCAAAGCGCTCTACGAGTGGAACTACAAGAAGCAGCTTCTTCGCATCCAGGTGGAAGCGGGAGACGCAGACACTTCGTGGACAGAGATCCAGGACGACATCTTCTCCGACGAGTTCCTGCTGCCTCGGCCGCTCCTCGAAGCCATCACGGCCGACGACCCGGTTGTGCTTCTCATCGATGAGGTCGACCGCGTCGAGCTCGAAACCGAAGCGTTACTGTTGGAGATCCTCTCCGACTATCAGGTATCGATTCCCGAGTTGGGCACGATCGAAGCAAAACAGATCCCACTCGTCTTTCTCACGTCGAACAACACTCGTGAGCTATCTGAGGCTCTCAAACGACGCTGTCTGTTTCTCCACCTGGACTATCCAGATATGGAGCGTGAGAAGGAGATCGTCCTCACCAAGGTGCCCGGGATCAGCGAATCGCTCGCTGACCAGGTTTCTCGGATCGTGCGTTCGGTCCGCCAGCTTGAGCTGAAGAAGCATCCGTCGGTCTCCGAAACGCTCGACTGGGCCCGTACCTTGGTCCTGCTCGGCATCGACCACGTCGAAGAGAAGCAGGCGGTCGACACGGTCAACATCCTGTTGAAGTATCGCTCCGACATCGAAAAGGCCATCAAGGACTTCACGGCCAATTCGTCTTCCCACTTTGACGCCGCTGCCGGTTAGCGAGGACTAGCGCTATGAGCCTGCTTGAAAACCAGAGCCCTCTGTTCCATTTGCTTGAGGGGTTCGTCACCGAGCTTCGCAACGCCGGGTTGCCGGTGTCGTTGTCGGAGAACATCGACGCAGCCGAAGCGGTCAAACACATCCCTATCGAAGACCGCGTTGCCTTCAAGTACGCTCTGGCCGCCACGCTCGTCAAGAACGACGCTCACTGGAAGACATTCGAGACCCTCTTTGAGGTCTACTTCTCGTTGCGAGGTCGTGAGTACGCGATCGAGGGCGACGGCAACGACCCCTTCGGCGACATGGACTTTGACCCTGAGGAGGGCGACCAGCCTCCGGGCCAGGGTGGCCAGGGCGGGGGAGACGGGCTCTCTCCCGAAGAACTGGCTGAGCTGCTCTATCAGGCTCTGCTCCGCGGCGATGACACGCTGATGCGCGCCATCGCTCGCCAGGCGGTAAAGCGTTTCGCTGGTATGGAGCCTGGCCGGCCGGTGGGTGGAACGTACTACCTCTATCGCACCCTTCGGAATCTGGACCTCGATGGCGTGATGGAGCGCTTGATGGAACAGGCCCGAGGCCAGGGCGACAAGCAGATCACCCCGTTTGAGGAACGACTCGAGCGCGATGAGTATGAATCCCGTGTTGAGAGCCTTCGGCGTGAGATCGAGGCCGAGATCCGGCGTCGACTCGTGGCCGATCGAGGCGCTGAAGCCATGGCCAAGACCTTGCGCAAGCCGCTGCCAGAAGACGTCGACTTCATGCACGCCAGCCGCGATGAGATGGTCATGCTGCGGAGGGCCATCTACCCGCTAACTCGGAAACTCGCGGTGCGTCTAGCCCGCAAACGTCGCCACAAGCGCAAAGGGAAGCTGGATTTTCGTTCCACGGTGCGGCACTCGCTGAGCTATGGCGGCGTGCCCGCCGACCCGAAATTCCGTCACCCGAAGCCAGCGAAACCAGAAATCTTCGTGATCGCGGACATCTCGGGCTCGGTGGCCGCCTTCGCCCGCTTCACCTTGCATCTGGTGTACGCCATCTCAAGCCAATTCAGCCGGGTCAGGGCCTTCGTGTTCATCGATGGCCTCGACGAGGTCACCCCCTTTTTCGAAGGCGTTGATGACATCACCGAAGCGATCCACCGGGTCAATACCGAGGCTGATGTTGTCTGGGTTGATGGCCACTCCGACTACGGACATGCGCTCGAGGTGTTCTGGGACCAGTACGGCAAAGAGGTCGGCCCCAAGACCACCGTGTTGATTCTCGGCGACGCTCGCAATAACTATCACGCCTCGCAGGCATGGATCACCAAGGAGATCCAGCATCGCGCTCGTAAGCTGTTCTGGCTCAACCCAGAGCCGAAGGCCTACTGGAATACGGGCGACTCGATCGTCGGGGAGTATGGCGACCACTGCGATGGTGTCTTCGAAGTGCGAAACCTGCGGCAGCTGGAACGATTCGTCGACAACCTGGTCTAGTTCGTTCCTGGCGTTGATTGTCGCTGCGCCTGCTGTGGCCTGGGCAAATCTTCGAACCGTGCGCATCGCTGGGATCTGCGGCTTGGTATCTGGGTCGAATACTAGCCAGGGTGATGCAAGCGAGCTTATGATCAAGGCGTGGTCGTAACGCTCGAAGACCGATTGGTAGTTGGAGACGGTTCCGCTCTGCGCGACCTCTTTGACCAATACGCACCCCTGGTCGCAGGTATCGGGCGAGGCGTCTTCGGCGCCGACGACGAGTCCGCGAGCAGAGCCATGACCGCGGATGTCATCGCCGAGGCTTGGAACACGCGAACCGACTTCGACCCCTCGAAGGGGTCGGTGTTGGCGTGGATCGTTTCAATAACCCGAGAGCGTCTTCAATCGTCGTTGACGGCGCTGGGACGGGGAGACGAAGATCATGATCAGCTCGTCGACCGGTCCTTGATCGGAGCGGTGATGGCCGCCATGCCGGATAGCCGATCGCAGATTCTCGAACGCGGCCTTTTCGATGAGGAAGGCGAAGAAGCGATCGCCTCACAGCTCGATGTGCCCGTCGGGTCGGTCGCAGGACATCTGCGGGTGGGTCTAGAGAATCTTCGTGATGAACTGAGCGATAGTCTCCCCGATGACGTTGATGTTATGGAGCGCCTGCAGAACGCCGTTTCCGGCGGTCGCAGTGGTAGCACCGCACAGCCCGTCTCTTCGGAGGTGTGGGACGATGTGGTTGCCCGCGCCGACCTGGAAGACGATCAGCTCGTTGAGGTCAGCCACGAAGACGCCACGATCCTTGCTCCCGATGTCGTCGAGAATAAGACCGACATGACAGGGATCGACGCGCTTCAGCAGGCCGCTGCCGACCCAGATCCCGTCGCAGGTGGCTACGACACGACGGGTTCACGCCTCCCAGACTCGACAAACAGTTCACCCGGTAAGCGAATGCTGTTGATCGGCCTAGTCGCTGTAGCGGTGATCCTGGGCATCGTGCTCGCAGCGGTTCTCTAGAACCTTGTTGAGGCCCAACAAGCCCGTCTGAGCCGCTGGGACCCGTTTGTGGTGTCTGTGCTAGTGATCGAGTAGCTCGGCGACCTGGAAGGCCAAATCAAGCGCCTGACGGCCATTGAGCCGTGGATCGCACATCGTTTCGTAGCGTTTCCCGAGATCGGCCGTCTGCACCGCCTCGCCGCCGCCTAGACATTCGGTGACGTCATCCCCGGTCAGCTCGATGTGAATGCCGCCAGGCCATGTGCCGGCGGTGCGGTGGGCAGCGAAGAACCCAGCGACCTCGGTCATCACATCGTCGAAGTGACGCGTCTTGTGCCCCGACTCGGACGTGAAGGTGTTGCCGTGCATGGGATCGCAGGCCCAGACGACGGGGTGACCGCTGTCTTTAACCGCTTCGAGCAGAGGCGGCAGCTTCTCTTCGACCGTGGTGGCACCCATCCGAGTGATGAAGGTGAGACGCCCCGGCGTGCGGTCAGGGTTCAAGGCTTCGCACAGGCCGAGCACCTCGTCGGTGGTGGCGGTTGGGCCGATTTTGCAGCCGATCGGGTTCTTGACCCCACGCATGAATTCGATGTGAGCGCCGTCGAGCTGTCGAGTGCGTTCGCCGATCCAGACCATGTGGGCGGAACAGTCGTACCAATCGTCGGTCAGCGAATCCTGTCGAGTGAGCGCTTCTTCATATTGCAAGATGAGAGCCTCGTGGCTGGTGAAGAAGTCTGCCTCATGGATCTCGCTGTGATTCGACGAGAGACCGGTTGCTTCCATGAAGCGCAATGCTCGATCGATCTCTGTCGCAAGATGTTCGTAGCGTTTTCCTTCCGGAGAAGCAGCGACGAACTCCTGGTTCCATGCCTGGACGCGATGCAGATCGGCAAACCCGCCGCGGGTGAAAGCCCGTAGCAGGTTGAGCGTGGAGGCCGACTGGTTGTAGGCCTGAAGCAGCCGTTCTGGTCTTGGCCGCCGGTCGCCCTCGGAGAAGGGGAGGTCGTTGACCATGTGGCCGAGAAACGAGGGAAGCTCGGTGCCGTCGACGGTCTCGGTTGGACTTGATCGTGGCTTCGCAAACTGGCCAGCAATACGCCCAACCTTGACGGCGGGAACGCCGGATGAGTAGGTGAGCACAACCGCCATCTGAAGGATGACGCGAAGTTTCTCCCTGATGGCGTTGGCATCGAACCCATCAAAAGACTCGGCGCAGTCGCCAGCTTGGAGGAGAAAGGCCTTGCCATCGCAGACCTCGGCCAGCCTATCGGTAAGGTTTCGTGCCTCGCCGGCGAAGACGAGCGGGGGATAGGAGGCAAGCTCCTGCTCCACTTGCTCGAGCTCGGCAGCATCAGGCCACTCGGGCTGATGGGCTGCGGGGAGCTGTCTCCAGGTTCCAGGGTTCCATGTCACGTTCTAAGTCTCGCTGGCTCAGTGCGTCTTCGCAATCGAATTTGCGGCAAAAACAACAGAGGCTGGAGCCTGTCGGCTCCAGCCTCTGCTCAGGACTACTCCCGATCGTTAGGCAGCGTCGAAGTCGCTTATGACATCGCCAGCCTGATCGCGTACGGCGCTAACCGCTCGCTTGACCAGGCGTCGGGCCGCCTCGGCGGTAACGCCGAGTTCTTCGCCGACCTCGCGGTAGCTGCGCTTGCGGCCATCGTTGAGGCCGAATCGCTGCTCTACTGCGTACTTGGCCCGGGGGTCGAGGACCTCCAGGAGGCCGGTGACCATGGTCTCCTCAGCCTTGGCCATTACTTCGTATTCCGGCCCCGGTGTTGAGTCGGGGAGGAGGTCTACCAGCTCGTTCGAATCATCGTCACCGATGGTCCGGTCGAGGGAGGTTGGGGTTGTTAGTCGATGGAGGCGTGCGTGCTCGTCGTCCAATTCGTCGCCGTCGCCGGAAACCTGGCGAAGTGCGGCTCGGAGGCTTGCTGAGCGGTCGCCGGGGAGGCGTACGAGACTGGCTTTCTGGTCGAGAGCTCGACCGATCGCCTGACGAATCCAAAACGTTGCATAGGTGGAGAACTTGAATCCTTTGCGCCAGTCGAACTTGTCGACTGCGTGCTCAAGGCCCAGGTTCCCTTCTTGAATCAGGTCGAGCAACTCCATGGAAGGAGGGAGTGGATAACGACGGGCAACGCTGACCACCAAGCGGAGGTTAGCGCGGATGAATCGATCCTTAGCCCGTGCTGCGTTTCGCACTGCTCGTCGGTTTGCCGCCGAATTCTCACCAGCATCGATGGATTCCTGGGCCTCTCGGCCCTTCTCGATAATTTGGCTCAGCTCACGCTCTTCGTCCGCCGTTAGGAGGGGAACAAGGCCGATCTCGTTTAGATATTGTCCTACTGAATCACTCATGGCGCGTGCTTCTTCAATCAGTTCAATGTGCGGGTCGGGCAGGCATGTTGATCCTGCCGTCTTGGGGGGAAGTCCTAGCTAGCTTGGTCGATTCCGGTTCGTCGTTCGGGATAATGGATGTTCCGATGTCACGTGCGTCCGGCATGGCAAGAGCGCTAGATGACCAAATATCTTTTTTAGTACGAATAGACAGTTTGATAAAGTGACATGGGTCACTTGGTGTGGGATTGTCATGTAATGGCGATACCTGATACCCCACACATGAGTAACAACGTCACGACCCCCGCTCCGCATTCCAACCCCGCTCCGGAAGCGCGAAAATCGCCACAACGCATCGGTTTGTTGGGTGGCACCTTCGACCCTCCTCACCTCGGACATCTGGTAGCCGCCGACCAGGTTCTCCACGCTCTGGGCCTGGATAAGGTCCTTTTGGTGCCTGCAAACCAGCCATGGCAGAAGGTCGATTCTCGTCAGATCACGTCGGCCGAGCGGCGTTTGGAGATGACGCGAGTGGCCGTTGGCGGCACCGATGGCCTCGAAGTCTCCGACATTGAATTGCGGCTCGGAGGCCCGAGTTATACGTCGGTGACCATCGAAGCGCTCTCAAAAGAATTTCCTAACACCGAATGGTTGGTCATCGTTGGCGCAGATGCCGCCATGCGCTTAGACACATGGCACAACACGGACAAACTTCGACAGCAAGCCACAATCGTGGTGGTGAATCGGCCGGGTTCAGACTTTCAACCACCTACGGGTTGGACGTGGGAGCTGGTTGAGATTCCTTCGATTTCGATCTCGGGAACGAGCCTTCGTCGACGGGTGGCGATCGGTAACTCGATCCGATTCCTTACGTCAGCTGCGGTGGTCGAACACATCGAGCGCTGGGGGCTCTATCGTGAAGATGCTTGACGTCGACCGCCGCCGCATCGTCTGAGTCTTCCGCCCAGAGGAAGCCTCGCTTCTCGTCTCACCGCTCCCGCCGCGGTGGCCTTTCGTCGCGCCGAGCCAACGGATCGCTCTCCGCCTTTGCTCTCATCGAGCTCGTGCTGGCGATGGCCATTCCGTTTCTCGCCATCGAGGGCTATCACACACTGCTCGAGTCCCGAGCCGGGACCTTCATCGACGAACCGTCGGAGAACGAACCGGGGTGGCGTGCCCTCGTCGATCACACCGTGGTCACCGCGGTGGTCGACGTCGACAGGCTCGACCCCGATGCTGATGCGAGCCAAGACGAGGCTCCCGCTCAGCGGGTGACCGGGATCGCACTCGTCGTTCACGACCCGCCGGCTGTTCTTCTCGCTCCGTCGAGTCTTGTTGTCGACGGTGTCGCGTTGGCAGAGTCTGAACCGACAGCAGCCGTTCAGGCGCTGTCGGAGGCGTTGAGGCTGGGCATCGACGACACGCTCATCATGAACACGAAAGCCTGGCGGACATCGCTGGCCGACCTTCGGCTAACCGTGAACAATCCAGACCCTGTGGTAGACGGCTCGGGGAACGAACTGATTCCGGTTGGCGAGGTCGATCTGGATGCTGCACAGATCGCTGCTTTCGCCGGACGGCCCGCTCCCGGTGGTGATGCGATGTCGGCCCTACCTCGACGAGAGGTTCTTTGGCATGCCCTGCTCGCTCGACCCAGCGAGATCTCGGGGCCGCTTGGAACACTCCTCGCCCAGCTCGCAGATGATGTCCAGGTCCTCGACGTACCGATGGAGGCGGCCGCTGCCCTCGATGACGAACAGGCCGAACTGCTGCTGCGCGAGACCGTGGCCTACCCGACCAGCCCTCCGTCAGGGAGTCGGTTGCGAGTGACGATTATCGACCGGACCGGAAGCGCTGACCTGAACGCGATTGCGGCGGCGGTGGCGGCTCAGGGAATCGAGGTACCGTCGATCGGGAATGCTTCGGTCTTCGACGAAGGGCCGACACAGTTGATCATTCCCGTCCCCCTCGATGCCGCCTCAAACCCTCAGGGAATAGATCAACGTTTGGCCGCTCAGCTAACCGAGCTGTCAGCGTCACTTGGCACGGCTACCGTACTAGACAACGATGCGTCTTCAGAGTCCGCTGAAGACGCGGTGGTACGACTAGTGATCGGCAGTAATTTTGAGCTCGCAAACCTCTCGTCCTGACGGGCCGTCCGATGAGCCAACCTTTTCAGCGGCCTCCGAGTCGGCAGTGGCCGGTGCTGGCATCGACGCGCCCGATTTCGGCCTAGCCGACCTCGATGAGGAACTTGTGTCATGGGTTCGGACCGCGACCGAAGCCGCAACCGAGAAGCTTGGGCAACGAACCATCGCCTTCTACGTAGGCCCCATACTCGGCATCACCGATTGGTTCATCGTGACCTCCGGGCGCAACGGCCGGCAGGTGCGAGCAATCGTCGATGCTGTGGAAGAGGCTGTGGCTCGCTCGGGCGGCCCCAGGCCGATCCGGATCGAAGGACGGGACACGCTGAGTTGGGTCCTGATGGACTACGGGTTCTTCGTGGTTCACGTCTTCACCGAGGAAGCAAGAGATTACTACGAACTTGAACGTCTTTGGCGAGATGTGCCTCGTCTCGACACCGTGGCCTGACCTTCGCTAGCGTCCCGCTATGGGACACCGAAACCAACGAGACACCGGTATCGACATTGGCGTGCATCTGCCTCAGCTTGGGCGTGGGGCTTCGGCCACCGTATTGACCGAGTTCTGTGCCGAGGCTGAACGGCTGGGCGTGCACTCGGGTTGGGTAAGCGATCACATCGCCTGGCCTGCTGCGATCGAGCCAAACTATCCCTACTCCGAAGATGGGGCCTTTCCCGCGCCAAACGACATGGCCTGGCTCGAACCCATTGGCACGCTGCTCTATGCCGCTGGCGTGACAAGCACAATGAAGCTCGGCCAGACCGTCCTCATCCTTGGCTACCGGCCGCCGGTTCAGACCGCCAAGCTACTGGCCACCCTTGATGTCCTTAGCGAAGGACGAGCCATTATCGGCGCTGGTGTCGGCTGGATGCGTGAAGAGTTCGAGGTGCTGGGGATGCCGTACGACAACCGCGGAGCTCGAGCCAACGAACAGTTGGAGATCTTCGAGGAGCTCTTCACTCAAGCCGATCCGATCTATGACGGCGAGTACTACTCGTTCCCCGCTATCAAGTTTGAGCCGAAACCTCTGCAGGGCCATATCCCCATCTGGATCGGCGGTGCCTCCGAGCCGGCCTTCAGGCGAGCGGCGCGTTTCGGTGATTGCTTCCATGCTGCCTTCGAGCCTCTGGCCACCGTCGAGGCTGAGTGGGCGCGGGTGCAAGAGCTGACGACCGACTTCGGTCGCGCCCCAGATGCGCTCCAGCTTTCGGCTCGCCTTTTTCTCGACCCCGCATCGTCGATGAAACCCGAGGTCTCGATCGCGGGGAACTCAGATCAGATGCTCGACCAATTGGCCGCCTGGCACGCGATCGGGGTCGACCATGTGTTGCTGGATATCTCTGCTCCCGGAGGCCCAGCGGGACGGCTCGAAGCGCTCGACCGATTCATGAACGATGTCGCCGGCCGACTCTGATCCGTTCCCGCTAGGTCTGGAGTTGTTCGACGAGCTGGTCGCGTAGTTTGAACTTCTGAATCTTCCCCGATGCTGTGGTAGGCATCTCAGCGACCACTTCGAGACGCTCTGGTAGGTACTGTTTCGCCACCTGCTCGGTGGTGAGATAGTCCACCATGTCGGTGAAAGAGAAGCCCTCGCCGCCATTGTCGTAGTCGGGGTTGAGGGTGACGTAGGCGCAGGCCCGCTCACCGAGGCGGTCGTCGGGGTAGCCGACGATGGCTGCAGTAGCTATTGCCGGGTGGCGGTAGAGGAGCGATTCGATTTCGACCACGGGCACGTTCTCACCGCCGCGGATGATGATGTCTTTGGACCGGCCGGAGATGCGGATGTAGCCGGCCTCGTCCATGCGGGCCAGATCGCCGGTCTCGAACCAGCCGTCGTCGTCCATGCCGTTGAGTTGGGGCCGTTTGAGATAGCCACCAAAGTTGGAACAGCCGCGTACCTGGAAACGCCCTTCCTGACCCAGAGCTTGAACGTTGCCTGCCTCATCGACGACGCGCACCTCCATGCCGGGAATGGCTTTGCCGTCGCTGTTGATCGACCGTTCGGGCGGATCATCGACGTCGGTCATGGTGACCACTCCGTTCTCGCTCATACCCCAAGCGGACACGACCTTGAACGAGGTGACCTCATTGGCTCGTTCAACAACCGGTCCGGGGATCGGCGCCCCGGCACAAAGGAAGACCTTGAGTGATGAGGTGTCGATGTCGCTGGTTTCTATTGCCGCGGTGAGGTCCATCAAGAAGGGCGTGGACGCCATCGTGAAGGTGCAGCCATGATCGGCGATGAGCTGTTCGGCCTTGTTCGGTTCCCAGACGTCGAGGAGGACGGCGGTGGCGCCGAGAAAAATGGGCATCATCAGGCCGTACATGAAGCCGGTCTGATGGGCCATGGGCGACGCCATCATGATGACGTCGTCGGCGCTGAGGCCGAGCTGGGCAGAGTACTTGTCGATGTTGGAGATCGTCGTATTGGCGGTGTGCATCGCGCCCTTGGGCTCGCCGGTGGTACCCGAGGTGTAGATCAGTTGCATCACCTCGTTGGGTGCTGACCGCAGCTGGTGGAATTCATCGCTGGTGGTGTCGGCATCGAAGGAGGGATCGAGGAGGAGGCGTTGGAGAGACCGATCGCTCGTGCCGTCATCACCGGCGGTCACGATGTGTTCGAGATGGGGGAGTTCATCCTTGAGCTCGTCGAGCATGGCTTCGTGGTCGAAGCCGCGGAACAGCTTGGGCACGATGACGACCTTGGTCTCACCATGGTTCAGCATGAACCGCAGCTCGCGTTGGCGGAAGATGTGCATCATCGGGTTGAGGACGGCGCCGATGCGGATACAGGCCATATAGACGACCGTGAACTCCCACCAGTTCGGCATCTGGAGCCCGACGATGTCTCCTCGGCCGATGCCGAGCTTGGTCAGGCCGACAGCGGCCCGCTTCGAGAGTTGATCGAGCTCGGCGTAGGTCAGCGTGGTCAGCTCGTCGGTCTCGGCTCGAAGGGCAGCTACCGCAACCTTGTCAGGCGACGCCTTCACTGCCTGGTCGAGGTAGTCGAGCAATGTCTTGCCCAACCACAGCCCGCTCGCTTCCATCGCCTCTCGGCGCGGCTCGATCAGCACAGCATCGAAATTCACTGGGTTCCCCTTTTGTCTGTCTATCGCTGACAGCGATCCTTAGGGCACTGTAGTTCGATGCTCGGCAGGAGAAAAAGCTAGAGGCCGGTGATGCGCTTCCACGCCCTGCGCAGCACCTTCTTTGGTGTGCGTGACAGCGAATAGACTTTGAAGTCGCCGAATACGACGGTTGAGTTGATCCGCACTCGGGGACCACCGGTAGCGGGCTCGACGAGCTTTTCACTCCGATCGCCGAGGACGGCGAATCCCGCATGCTCGACCTGAGCGCCATCGGGAAGGATGAGTTTCACGTCGCCAAAGATGCTCTGAACCTGGACGTCCACGCCGTGTTCAGGGATGTCGATGGTCGAGAGATCAATTGTGACATCGCCTAGCACCGCTGTTGCCTGTATCGGCTGGCCGAAGTCGAACCCGCCGGTTCGGGATGACGAACTCAGGAGGCTGAGGACACGGTTGCCAGCGGCGGTTGATGTAGCTGCAGCCACGGGTAGGGGCTTTTCGGGTGGTGGAGGTTGAGCGACAGGCAGATCGGCGGTGGCGGGTTGGAGCTCGCCGCGGGTCGTTGCCTGGTAGATGCGTTCGAGCCGTTGTTCAGCTTCGTCGATGTCGAGATAGCCCTCGGCTACCGCCCACTTGATCTGGCCTGAGGCGTGGGCCTGGTCACGATGGTTGATGCGCAGGTGAGAACCCTGCGCCTCGGGCAGGTTGTCGTTCTCGTTGTCTTGTTCCATCGGGCCCTCCAGCCGGTACAGCGACGCCAACGACACGAATCTTAGGCCACGATGTTGACGAGGTTCGGTGCGCGGACGATCACCTTTTTGGGGGTGGCACCGTCGAGTTGCGCTTGTACTTTTGGCGAGGCCATAGCCATGGCCTCAGCATCGGACTCGGTGATTTCGGCTGCAACGTCGATGCGATCTCGAAGCTTGCCGTTGATCTGCACGATCATCGTCACCTCGCTCACCACAAGTTTGGCTGGATCGGCTGTAGGCCAGGTCAACTCGTGGATGTGTTCGTCATCGTGGCGCATGGCCCACAGCTCGGCGCTGATATGGGGCACCGCGGGCGCCATCAGCCGCAACAACGTATCGACGGCGAAGCTCAGGGTTTCGTCGTTGGCGCCTTCGTCCGATTGCACATATTTATAGAGAGTGTTGGTGAACTCCATGAACCCGGCGACCGCAGTGTTGTAGGCCCAGCGCTCGTATTCGCCGGTGACCCGATCGATCAGACGATGGGCGGCGGCGTCGATCTCATTGTCGGTTGCAGTAGTAGCGCCCGACCGTATGTTCTTGATCAACTCTGGATCGGTGGCAGCCAGGCGCCACACCCGATTTAGGAAGCGTTCGCACCCTTCGAGCTGGAAGTCTTCGAAGTCGACGTCTTCGGCCGGTGGCTTGGCTTGCAGTATGGCCAGGCGGAGCGAATCGGCGCCGTGGTCGTTGATGAAATCTTCAGGGGCAACCGTGTTGCCCTTCGACTTTGACATCTTTGAGCCACCCATGCGCACCATGCCTTGGGTGAAGAGGCGTTCGAATGGTTCGCGTAGATCTTTGGGCGTGTAGCCCAGATCGGCCAGCGCCTTGGTGAAGAAGCGGGCGTACATCAGGTGCAAGATGGCGTGCTCTATGCCACCGATGTACTGATCGACGGGCATGAACTTTTCGGCCGCGGCCCGATCGAAGGGCTCGTCGGTGTTCCACGGATCGCAGAACCGCAGGAAGTACCAGGACGAGTCGACGAAGGTGTCCATCGTGTCGGTTTCGCGTTTGGCTGGGCCGTCACAGTTGGGGCAGGTGGTGTTGAGGAACTTCTCGTGATGCAGGAGAGGGTTTTCGCCGGAAGCTCGGAACTCGACGTCGTCGGGGGCGACGATCGGCAACTGATCTTCCGGCACCGCAACGATGCCGCACTCATTTTGGCAGTACACCATGGGGATGGGGCAGCCCCAGAAACGTTGGCGGGCGAACAGCCAATCGCGCAGACGGAAATTGATCTTGTGTTCGCCAATGCCCTGATCGACCAGCCAATCGATGGCCTTTGCCTTGGCCTCGGTGACCTCGAGGCCGTCGAGCCATTCAGAGTTGATGGCTGGGCCGTCGCCGGTGAAGGCCTCGCCGTCGAAATCATCCGGCGGCGCCACCGTTCGGACGATCGGCAGGTCATAGGCGGCGGCGAAGTCCCAGTCGCGCTGGTCTTGGCCGGGCACGGCCATGATGGCGCCGGTTCCGTAGGTGATGAGCACGTAGTCGGCGAGGAAGACGGGGATTGGTTTACCGGTGAAGGGGTTGACCACGTGGCTGCCGGTGGCGATGCCGCGTTTGGTGATCTCGCCGGAGGTGGAGAGGCGGTCGATTTCGGAGCGGTTGGCGACCTCTTGTCGGAAGGCTTCGACCAGGGGGCGCTGATCGTCGGTTGTCAGCTCATCGACCCGGGGATGCTCGGGCGACATCACGGCGAAGGTCATGCCGAAGCTGGTGTCGGGCCGGGTGGTGTAGACCATCAGCGGCTCGACGTCGCTGCGAGCGGTTCCGTCGGCGGCGGCGATGGGCAGGCCGAACTCGGCCCCCTCGGATCGCCCGATCCAGTTGCGCTGCATCAGTTTCACCCGGTCGGGCCATTCCAAGTCGTCCAGGTCGTCGAGCAGTTCCTGGGCGTAGGCGGTGATGCGGCAGAACCATTGTTCCAGGTTGCGTTTCTCGACGGGATCGTCGGAGCGTTCGCACAGCCCGTCGACCACCTGCTCGTTGGCCAACACGGTGTGGCAGCCCGGGCACCAGTTGACCGGGGCTTCGGTGCGATAGATCAGGCCGGCTTCGTAGAACTTCTGGAAGAAGACCTGGTTCCATTTCATATAGGCGGGGTCGTGGCTCTTGATGGTTCGGCGCGTGTCGTAGACGGCGCCGATGCGACGCAGTGACGATGACAGCTCTTCGATCTTGCCGTCGGTGAAGGGTCGAGGGTGTTCGCCAGACTTGATGGCGGCGTTCTCGGCCGGCAGGCCGAAGCTGTCGAACCCGATGGGGGAGAGCACGCCTCGTCCTTGCATCGTGTTGTAGCGCACGAGGAGGTCGCCAAAGGTGTAGTTGCGAACGTGGCCGATGTGGGCTGGGCCGGAAGGATAGGGATACATAGAGAGCACGAAGCGCGATTCGCGAGGATCGTCGTTGTCGATCTCGTAGGTGCCATCGTCGAGCCAGCGCTGCTGCCAGCGTTGTTCGATGTCGGCCGGGTGGTAGCGCAGCGGCTCGGTGTCTTCCATGTACCTAGACTAACGGGATGGTCAGCGGCTCTGAACGGTTTATCGACCCCATCGACGGAACCGAATGGGATGTCGACATGGCGTTCATGGCATCGTCTTGGCGCTGCATCTGGGGTGCGGGGTGCGAAGGCATCCTGGAGCGCCCAGCAGCCGCTCTACAGCAGGGATGCTGCTCGGTGGGGGCCGAAGTGTTGGAGGAGGAAGCGGCAGTCATTGGGGCGCTGGGGATGAGTTTGGATCCGGCCCGGTTCCAGATGGCGGAGCAAGCAGCGGATGGTGGGGTATTTGCAGACTCGTCCCATTCGCACACCCGAGTCGTTGACGGCGCCTGCATCTTTTTCAACCGCCCGGGGTTTGATGGGGGAGCGGGCTGTGCATTGCATCTGTCGGCGGTCGACGAGGGTGAACGGCCGATGGACTGGAAGCCAGCGGTGTGCTGGCAGGTGCCGTTCCGAGTGGCGACCGGCGACGATGGGACTCGTTCGATACGGCGCTGGGAAGCAGAAGATTGGAGCGGTGGTGAACGCGGGGGCGAAGGTGTCGCCTGGTGCTGTACCGATCGGGCAGCAGAGCCGAGTGCGTATGTGGGGTCGGCGCCCGTCGCCGAGTCGATGGCTGATGAGCTGGCGGCCGTGGTCGGGCCGGAGGTTGCGGTGGAGATACGGCGACGGATAGGCATTCAGCCGCTCACCGAAGGGTGAAATCTCCCAACGGCCGACAACGGGCTGGCAATCAGCCAGTGGCGATAGTGGTCTGGCGTTGCGCCCTAGGGCGCGCGGACTAGCTCGACAGGCGACCGCCCATATACCTCCTGGGGAGGCCCTGACATCGTTCAGTGAATGCCACTGCTGCGGGGATTTGCTGGCCTTCTAACGATTCGAGCGAGATCAATCGCCTGCGTCGTGCTCGTCTTTTCCGTATGCGTTTCGATCGCCGGTGAGGCAGACGCGGCGGTTGGAAACCCGGCGGCGGATGGTCGCTGGGAAGAGTTGGAAGACTGGCCGCTGGTGCCGATTCACATGTCACTCGACGCCGGTGGGCGGGTCGTTTCTTACGGTTCGGTTCCCGGCAACAGGAACGCTCAAGGAGCGCTTCACTACGACGTGTGGAGTGAGAGGTCCGGACACAGCACACCTCGTTCGTCGGTCACGACAGACTTCTTCTGTGGCATCCAGAATCAAGACCCCTATAGCGACCGGCTGATCTCCTTCGGCGGCGACCAGACCCTGAACGGCGGGCCGGGCGGCGCCGGGACCAAGGGCTTTTCGAGCAACGCAGGCAACAGAGACATCGTGGCCTATTCCGCTTCGAACCCGAGCAAGCTCGTTCAGCTTCCAGGCATGAGCCGGGCTCGATGGTACGGCTCTTCGGTGGTTCTGCCCAACGGGCAGATCTATGTGCAGGGCGGCTCGGCCGATGGGGGCACCTATCAGCCCATCTTCGGCGACATCTTCGACTGGGTCGACCAAGACTACGCAGCGCAGCGGGCTCGCCGGGTTAAGCGCACCGTTTTCGGTTCGCTGCTCGAAGAGGAAACGAACCCAGCCAGTCCGCAGTTTCATCCCGAGGTGTGGGAGAACGGTGAAGGCGCTCGGCTGATGACCGAGCTCGACACCTCTGACATCTATTGGTACTACCCGCGTCTGTTCGTCTTGAGCGATGGGCGCGTCGGCGGGATCGACACCAGAGGCTTCGTCTTCACGATCAACAAGGAGATGGACGCCGTAGCCCTCCACCTCAATCTGGGGTCTGACTTCAATTCAAATCAGGGTCCCTTGCTCGGAGGCAAGATGCCGGCCGGGCCAGCCAACGGGTTGTCAGCGGTTCACTACCGTCAGGATCAGATTCTCGTGTTCGGTCCGACCAACACGTCGGTTACGGTCGACTTCTCAGGGGCGACGCCTACCGTTTCTCCTGCGGGAAAGCTGAGCGGGCCGAGGCAATGGGGCAACGCAACGATCTTGCCCGACGGGCGGGTGCTGGCAACGGGCGGTGCGCGGATCGACTCCTCTTCCTATACCGGAGGGTCGGTTTGGGGTAACGGCCACATCGATCAGTACGGCACGGCGACAACAGCGGAGGTTTGGGATCCGGCGACGCGCTCGTGGACGACCTATGCCGGAGGTCTCGACAAGGCTCGCCTCTATCACTCAACGGCTCTACTCCTGCCGACCGGCAAGGTGTTGGTAGGCGGTGGGGGCACGCCCGGACCCATCATCAACTCGAATGTAGAGATCTACACGCCCGGCTATCTCTTGAGAGGCGATGGCAGCCTTCGTCCTCGCCCTACAGCCTCGATTCTTCAGAGGAGTGCCAAGCCGGGGGAGGAGGTGACTGTGAGTGTGAGTGACGATACGACGAGGCTGACGATGGTCAAGTACGGAATGGTGACGCACTCCAACAATATGGAGCAACGGTTCATCCCACTGAACGCTCGTCGGGTGGGCAGGGATATGGTCGCAACGCTGCCGCAGGGCACCATGGTCACTCCCGGCAACTATCACGTGTTCGCATTGAACGCCCAAGGCACTCCCTCTACTTCTGTGCGGCTCAGAATTACTCCGTCTGCCAACCTCGACGCGATCAACGCGGGTTCCTGCAAGGTCCGAGCACCGGCCAACGCGTTCCGAAACGCCGTCGACACCAGCCCGGCCTCGGCCCAGGTGTGGCGTCTCTACCAGGCCTTCGTCCTCCGCCAGCCAGATGAGGCCGGGTTCAATTACTGGCTTCGGCAGAGGCAGGCGGGAACAAGGCATGTAGACATCGCCAATTCGTTCGCCAGCAGCCAAGAATTCCAGAACCGCTACGGCGACTTCACCAACGCCAAGTTTGTTGACCTCATCTATCGGAACCTGCTTTGTCGAGCGCCTGACACCGCAGGACGCAACTACTGGGTCGATCAACTCGACGCCGGTCGAATCACCAGAGGAGAGGCCACCCTTTGGATCTCCGAAGGGACCGAGTACATGGCGAAGACCGGAACTCGCTTTCCCTACGTGGGCTCCTAGCGAGGATTGCTGAAATCGACGTTGTAACCCTCTCCGAGGCGCTATCATGTTGCGGTACCCGCGAGGGGCTATAGCTCAGTTGGTAGAGCGCTTCCATGGCATGGAAGAGGTCAGGAGTTCAATTCTCCTTAGCTCCACAGACACACAAACCCCGCTCCTAGAGCGGGGTTTCGTTGTTTGTAAGATGACTAGTCGAACCGGTGTCGACTGTTGTGATCTCACATCTATTGCAGATGTTGACATCCACCGGGCTCCTTCGAGTTGTCAGCCAGGAAGCAGAGGACGAAGGTGGCGGTGAACCTAAGACCAGAACGCACTCATTCCGAATTGGCACTCCTGGTGAATCCTTACGTTGGCTTCTCGAGCCACGCTCTGTCGGTCGACCCGTCAGCTGATATCCAGGCCCTCTATTGGCGAAGCATCCAATCGCTTGTTGCGCTTGAGTCTTCCCGCCCAAGTCAACTGCAGAGTGGTGGGAGTTCCAAAGCCATTGCCGATTTCGGTGGCTATATTCGCCAAGGCTACGACTTCTGGTTGGCGAGTAGGAACACGCCGACTCCGACGAACGCCGTGCTGCTTTACTACTCAGTTTTGCAGCTAGCAAAGGCTGAACTGCTGATCCACTGTCCAGACGTCGTGCTAGGGCGCCAAATGCGGCATGGAATCAGCACCATCGATCTGGACGCAGAAACGATTGAAGGAGTTAGTGAGAAGCCTGCCCGGTCGGGAGTCTTCGTCGAATTGGTGAAGTCCCGGACCGGCAAGAAGGTGTCAATGGATGACCGCTGGACTCTTCATCAGCTGATGTCAGCTTTCCCCGACTCTCGGTGGGAGCTTGCCAAAGCCGGCCACACTAGTGCCTGTTGCATGTTCGTAGCGTATTTGGCAGCCAACGACTCGGAGATTTGGCTCAGCCTGGATTTTCAGGATGACCAATCGATACTTTTGTCGCCCCGCATACAAGAGCTGCTCAAGCAACACGGCCTACATCTTCGTGCGGCGAACCGATCAAATCGGGCGAAGTCAGCTACTGGCTACAGCCATCGGCTTGAGACAGATGCCTTGCCACGTGAAGGGAGCGGAGCATTGTCAGCCGTCGATTACGACCAAATGAATCAGCAACTGCTTCCAATCCTTCAACCATTCCTTGGGGTCGCCCCATTCGGGCAACCGGAACTGGGATTCTTACCCACCAGCGGCACTCCAATCGCACCGCCCCTTGCTAGATACCTGTGCCTTCATCTGCTGTCATCCTTGGTCCGCTATAGCCCTGGATTATTGCAAGAGCCTCAGAACCGCTGGCTTGCCGAGGCCTTCCTCAACGACAGCATTACACCAATGCTCCAATCGGCCTATATGTACTTGTCTGGAGAACGACTTCTATATCGGACTGACAGGAGAAGCCACACGGTGATCTAGAGGTCAATTCACTCGGGCCAATATCTAGCCCCTACGGCTTGAGCAGCCAACCGCAGCCCCTCGTCTTGTGCATGGGCGTAGAGCCTCAGCACTAGGCGGGGATCGCTATGGCCAAGAAGGTGTTGAACCGTCCGAGCGTCGACACCCTGAGCGATCCATGCCGTCGCTGCTGAGTGGCGCAAGCCATGAAACGTCAACCCTTGTAAGCCAGCGGCTTCAAGGGCTGGCAGCCAGACTCTCGTCCGGAAGTTGGAACGTCGAACGTACCCACCATCGTCGTCTTGGAAGACTGGGCTCTCTGGGCCACCGGGTGTGCAGACCTCGAGATGACGATCAAGCTCAACGGCCAGTGCCTTCGGGAGCGAGAGCGTCCGGAAGCTCGCCGCTGTCTTGGGTGGTCCTATTCTGAGATGGCCCTTGACTTCGCTAACCGTGTGGCTGATCTGAATGGTCGCAGCGTCTGTGTCGACGCCACTTCGGGTGAGTGCGACCGCTTCGCCAAATCGCAGGCCCATCACACCTCCTAAATAGATCAGACACCGCCATCGAGGCCCGATTGCATCCGCTAGTTCGTGAAGCTCGATCGGAGTCACCAACCTTCGGGCAGCGACCTGCGCCGATGGCAACTTAATGCCCCGGCAAGGCGAGCGCCCGATTAGGTCGGCCTCGACGGCATCGGCGAGAAGTCCTCGAAGCGTGCCGTAGTAACTTCGAATTGTCGAAGAGCGAAGCTCTTTTGATAGCTCGTTTATCGCTTGCTGGATCATGCGAGAAGAGATAGACGAGAGGCGAACGGGTCCGAGGCGGGGAATCCAGTGTTCGTCTAGAGCGGCCCGGTGGCGTGCAGCCGTAGATGGTCGCCAAGAGTGCGTCATAGTTGAATACCATTCATCAGCCCACTGCTGGAACGTGATCTTCCCAGCCTGCGGATCAATCCAGGTTCCTTGATCGCGATCTGTCAGTTCCTTCGCCTGGAATCGCTCTGCCTCACGCTTGGTGCGAAAGGTTGTGGAATATGGCGTTCCATCAGGTTTGCGGAGTCGAACGTCATAGCGGACGCCCTTTTTGGTCTCTCGGCGATGAATGCTCACGACGACCTCTGCAGCTCGTCTACGAAGGCTTCGAGGGCTGCTCTTGGGATCAGCCGGCGGCCGCCGATCTTGACTGAGCGGAGTTCGCCTCTCTTGAGTAGGGCGTAGACGTTGGTTCGGCCGATGCCGAGGATGGTGGCGGCTTCGGTGATGGCGAACAGCATGGCTGGTTCGTTGGTTCGGTGCTGGGATGTTGTTGTGTAGTTCATAGTGGCCACCGAGGGTTCGAACCTCGCCCGCCCAATCGAGGACGGTGACACCAGCTGTCGTGGCCTGCTTGCTCTAGGCGGCTTCAGCGTCGGCTTTGCGCTTGGTAGCGCTCGTCGAGGTCGATGCCGGTGGGGTGGCGCTAGCTCCGCTGCTGAGCACGGCCATGGACTCGGCGGTCCAGGTCTGTCCGTCTCGGCCGTCCATGTTCCACGACTTCGAGGTGACGCTGGTGAAGTCCACCGGGTGCTCGAAGTCGAGGTCGTCGGCTGGCGGCGTTGGCAGCGGGACTCGGACGGTGATGAGTCCGGATTCCCGGTTGCGACGAAAGATCACCTGGCACCGCACCGTGTAGATCAGGTGGCCGGTGTTCTCGTCTCGTGCCTGGTCCTTCTCCCGCTTCTCAGTGTCGCGGTTGAAGGCTCTGTACTCGGAGGCTCCGTGGTAGCGGAACTCCAGAGCGCTGGTGTCAATTGGCATGGTTTGTAGGGACATGATCAATCCTCCTGGATTGGTTGTTGGGGTTTGGATCGTTGAGCCGCAGCATGGCTAGCGGCCCGTCCTCGGTGAGTTCGGCGGTGATGCCGTGCTCGGCCAAGTAGTAGAGGGCGTCGAAGCAGTCGCCGCCCGATTCGAAGATGCGAATGAATCCGGCTCTGGCCCCGTCGGGGCGGTTGATGATCTGTCGCCACAGATCCCGATCGAGCACGAGTAGCGATTCGTCGCCGACCTGCTCCTCCTGGGCGAGCTCGTGGTCGGACTTGTCGGCCTCGACGCTCACGTAGGCCTTGATCTGAGCGCCCGACCATTGGATCGACCGCTTGCGTTTGCTGCCCACGATCCACTCACGGAGCAGCATCACATCGGCTTTGTCGCCGTAGTGGGCGGCATCGTGGGCGATGGCGAACGGGTGGCGCTGGCCTTCGCCTCTTCCGACTTTGGTGTCGGCCATGGCCAGCTCGTAGCCGACCTTGGTGCAGTAGACACCGACCTTCGCCGAGTCATCCGCCTTCACTGGGTCGAATCGGGTGCCGAACTCTTGCGATACGTTGCGGCCTTGTTTGGTGCGGAACCAGTGAATCCATCGCTCTCGCAAGTCTCGGCGGAACGCTCGGTAGTCGTCTTCACGGTCGAAGTCGTTCATAGGGGCACCAACGAAGAACAAGACGTGCAGGTGTGGATGCCACCCGTTGCCGCCATGCGTGACCTCGACGCTCTTGATCGAGCCGACCAGATCGAAGGCCTGTTTGAAATCGATCCACTGTCGACCAGCGGTCATGTGCGCCCATCCGCTGCTGAGGATCTGCCACAGACCTTCGAGCGGCTCGGAGCGATCGTGGCTCATCGTGAAGGTGCCGAACAGGACGCCGCCGCCAGATGCGAGATGAGCCGCTACCGCTTGGGCGATGTGACGGGCACGCTTGGCTCTGATCTTGTAGCTACAGCTCAAGCACGACCAGGGGCTGCCGCAGGTAACCAAACCTGAGGCGTACACGTAGCCGTCGGACGACCGCTTCAGGACGACTCCCGACGCACTTCGCACCGCACGCCCGCACTGGACGATCCTGGCCGCTTCCTCCAGGTCGGCACACGTCTGGGCGATAAGCAGACGGGCCATATCAGCAGACCCTCGACGCCGTTCACGAGCGTCCGAATCCGTGCCGGGAAGACTTAACTGCGATATTACCAAGGGCGGCCCTTCGGGCCGCTGAAGGCCTCCTGCCTTCCGCCTTCGCCTTCCGCTGACGCTCCCGGCTCCGGCTACGGCTCCGGCCTTCGTGGGGTCAGGGATGTTGGGGTTCATAGCTGGTCACTCCCGTTGGCGGTTGACGGGGTTGACTGCGTTTCGGGTTTGTTGTGGCGGTCATGGGTCGGCCAGGGGGCCGACCCGGAGTCAAGTGTCAGATCCTCATTTGGTTTGGGTGCGAGGCCGTAAAGGGTCGTTGTGGGACTCGCTCCGCTCGTGTCCTCACTCACCTTCGGTGCCCCTTGACTGCCTCTCGAACGTGGCCGAGCGTGTCGACGTCGATCCTCTGCCAACTGGATTGTCTGGGCGACCACAAGCAGCGCTCCACACAACATCGAAGCTGCGACGACTAGGCCGGTGAGGGTTGATCCGATGTCGACGACGGCCAGGGCCAGGACCACGGCGGTGATGCCAAGCCCAGCGAGCAGCAGCGATTCGATCGGGACATGAACCGTTCGGCCGGGTGTCGGTGGGAAGACGAGGCCGGGTCGTCGAGGTTCGTTGTTGTGGGTTAGCCGGCGGCTTGTGGTTTCGATGATCTCGCCGTCGTGATTGTGGTCGGTCATTAGAAGGGTTCCTCGTTGAACAGGGTCTGTGGGCTTGGGGTGAGGTGTGAGGTTGCGGCGACGCGGGCGGCGACCTGGCCGTCACTGACCCAATGCGCACGGCCCCTTACGGGTTTGCCGGTGTCGGGTAGTCCGACGATCCAGAGGCCGCCACGTTCGGTTGGGCTAATGGATTTGGGTGAGATTGAGTTGCCGTAGCCCTGGCCGAGACACACGGCGACTTGTTCACCGGAGGCGACTCGGAGCATGACCTTGATCGTCAACTGGGTTCGGATCTGCTGATCCACGACCTCCGCTGACGGATACTGGGTAGCTCCGACGATGGTGACGCCGCAGAACCTTGCGAGGCGGGCGATGGAGCCGAGGAGGGCGGTGCGGATCTGCTGGTTGTTCTTAGCTTCCCGCATTGCTTGAGGCCCGCCCTCACCCGTCGAGATCACTTCAGCGAGTTTGTCGGCGTCGACGGCTTGGAGTTCTGCGAGTTCGTCGATGATGAACAGCACCCACGGCCCGAACTTTGCGTCCCAGCGTCGGAGTCCGTTGGCTTGGAGGAACTCGGCCCGCTCACGAATCAAATCACGTAACGCAACAAGGAGATGATCAGCCTCAGCCGCCGTTGTGGCGAGCGTGGTTAGGCGGTCGGCCCATGGTGATAGTTCGACGAGTTTGAGGTCGATGCCGCAGATAGCGGTGTTGGGGTCGGCGGCAACCGAGCCGATGAGGACGTTGCATAAACCGGATTTGCCGGAGCCGGTTTCGCCGCCGATCTGGATGTGGGGGCAGTTCGGCCACGGCAACACCAACGGCCGGTTATCGAACCTGCGGCCTATCTCGATGCTCATCAGGACACGTCCCCATCAACAACCCGCAGATTCGGGCGTGACGGCTGTTTACGTTCGAAAGCGACAATCGCAGCGTCGAGATCATTGATTGGTTCGTCGGTTGCTTCTTCAGGCCATGGCGGGGCAGAGGCCTTGGCGAAGGAGTTGTTGAACGACACGATCAGGCGGCCGTGGGAGTCGTTCTCCCGCTCATACTCAACCGACACGTCAGCGACTCGGGGAAGGTTCGCCGCCAGGATCACGGCCAACTCATCCAACGCCGCTAACGAACGGCCAGGGGGTGGGCCAACCCACCACGAAACAACTGGCCAGTCGATACGAGGGAGCCACGACATTTTCGGATGATCAGCGACCGGGCGTAGCACCGCTGAGGCGATTGGTTCTTTCGAGGTGCCGACCTCGGCCTGGACCCGAGAAGTCTTTGCCGCTACAGCCGCCCACACAGATGGCCATTGACGCCGCAACCGCCACGCCTCACACCAACCA
Source organism: uncultured Acidimicrobiales bacterium (assembly GCA_937922045.1). Taxonomy (GTDB): domain Bacteria; phylum Actinomycetota; class Acidimicrobiia; order Acidimicrobiales; family SZUA-35; genus JAHELU01. The sequence continues at coordinate 44,760 of CAKZXA010000054.1, forward strand.
ACCCAACGGCTACCGGAATCAACACCAACACGATGAAAGATCCCCATCGAGATGTTGATGCAAACCACAAACCCGGCAGCGTTCAGAAACGGGACACCAGCCCTCACCCAAACGAGGAATCCGACGAGGACGGCGAGCGCCTGGACCGGGTTACCAACCACCCAATGAGCCAACGAACGGAACCGGACAGCCCACGGCGCTACACGAGGGAAACGCTCAGCAAAGAACCGGACCCCAGGCCGCAACTCCATCAAAAACTGCCACCACAAGCGATAAACGGGATTCATGGTCACCACGCCTCCCCGCCACAGATGCACCATTCAGGAATGGTCGGTGAGCCGTTCAATCGGATCTCGGCTTGGAGGAGTGCTGAGCCGCCGAAGGGTTCGAGCGCCGTGCGGAGTTTGTCGATCTCCCATGAGCGGTCGATGTCGATGGCGGCCACGATGGCATCGATGAGGGCGGTTAGGTCACGATCGGCCATCCGCACGCTGATCGGGCCGCTTCTGGATCTGTCTGTACGAGTTGGAGTTGCCATGTCCGTATCCGAACATGGATGAGCATCAACAGATCGCAGCAACGAGTGCTAGTACAAAAGTGCGGGTTCAGGTCTGACTCGCGCCGTAGCATCAAAAGAACTAGAATTAGCCGTAGACACCGCCACCAGGAGTGCCAACGATGGAACAACAACGCCATATAGGCGAACGCATCGCATTCCACCGAAACCGTCGAGGGTTGAGCCAAGCCGTTCTCGCTGGCATGGTCGGCCGCTCTGTCAGCTGGCTTTCTCAGCTCGAACGAGGCGAACGAACCGCCGACAAACTCTCTGTGCTACTGCCAATGGCCCGAGCGCTCCGAATCGACTTGGCCACCCTCGTCGGCGAACCCGTCGACTTCACCGCAGCGCCGGGACCAAGCCTCAACGCCATCGACCGCATCCGATCGGCAATGACGTCCTACCTGCCCGACGAGGACAGCCGGCCATTGGACCTCGCCACAATGCGCTCTGTCGCCGTCGAGATCATGAGCCTCTACCAAGCTGCTGAATACGACAGGGCGGCCTCGCTTATGCCAACCACGCTGCAGTCAGTCGACGCTGCTGTTGCCAGTACCGAAGGTGATGAACACCGAGAAGCGCTGGCCGTCGCTGCACTGACCAACCAAATCGCCGCAGCCCTGTTCAGCCGAACGGGGCAAACCGACCTCGGATGGGTCGCCGCCGATCGGTCGATCAACGCCGCCCGCCAGGCCGACGACATCGAACTCGTAACCGCTGGCATCTATAGACTCGGCCAAATCATGCTCCGAGCGGGCCAAGACGACGAGGCCTACCGACTGGCCGACACAACCTGCCAACCATCGAAGGCGTCGACGGCCCATCAGCCCTATCACTCCACGGAGCTCTGTTGCTGACTGCTGCAATTGCGGCCGCACGCCTGGACGACCGTAGAGAAGCGAACCGCCTCATCACTCAGGCTCAAGACATTGCCGAGCAACTGGGTGACGATCGAAACGACCACTGGACAGCATTCGGTCCAACCAACGTCCGCATCCATGCGACGTCGGCAGCAGTCAGTCTCGGCGACCCAGCCGATGTGATCATCCAAGGTGAACAAGTCGAAACCGGCAACCTGCCCGACGAACTCAAAGGCCGCCGCAGCCAGGTCTACATCGACATGGCCTGGGCCCACAGCCAACAACGAAACGACACCGCCGCCGTCCTCTCACTCATGGAAGCCGAACGCCTCGCACCCGAAGCCGTCAGGTTTCACCCACAAGCACGAGACCTCATCCAAACCGCACTCCACCGATCGAGAAAGAACGCTATTCCAGGCCTCGACGGACTCGCAGAACGAGCCGGAGTCGCTGCCTGATGCCCAGCTTCGGATCCGAAACCGGAAACGTTCTCTATCTCATTGTTTGCGGAGCGCCACCAGCCGCCGACACGCCGCTACTCATCAAAGAAAAGCAAGACGAAGGCTGGGACGTAGTCGTCATCGCTACACCCCACGGCGTCCAATGGTTCGACACCGACGAAGTCGAACGCCTCACTGGCCACCCAGTTCGAACCGAATTCCGCAAACCCACCGACCCTGAATTCCGACCCCGAGGTGACGCCGTGCTCGTGGCACCGGCGACGTTCAACACCATCAACAAATGGGCACTCGGGATCAATGACAACTTGGCGTTAGGATTGCTGAACGAAGTACTCGGTCTACCAACAAGCGTTGTCGTTGAACCAAGCGTCAACCATGCGCTAATGGCACATCCAGCCTACGCGGTCTCGGTGAAGCGACTCGTTGGCAAAGATGTCGAAATTCTGGTGGGAAAAACGAGCGAACTGCACAAGCCCTAGATGTCATCGTTTGCTAGAGATCGCCCATCGACGAGTAGACTTCACCGTATCAATCCTGAGGAGTCTTCCCGTCGATCAATCTAGTTAGGAGGAGAGGTTTGAAAGAAGCAGGATATGAGGAATTGCCTAAGATGGCGGCCGACCTATATGCAAAGGCCTTCAAGATTTACGCTATTGCGGCTGACCTGCCACCCGACAGGGCAGAAGCGGCAGCGAGGGCAGAGGCGAATTCAACACTAGAACGTATAGATCACATCGTGCGGAATGAGATCGAACGGGGGGCTCTTGAAGTAATGGACCTAGAAATGACAACTGAATTGCTACACCGAATTGCCCGGGAGTTATTGGTTCAATCGGCTCGTGTCAATGCGATGGTTAGTGATCTCGCTCATGGCTCAGAGGCCTAAGTCCATCGCTATGCGGATGCATGTCGATGCGCCATGCACCTTCTGTTCCGAAATGGAAGATGTGGGTAGTTCAGACTTTGCAAGCATATGCATGCATCTTGAAGGGCGATGCGTCGCTCGATCGGCATCGTTTGAGCTGGTTGCGGGCCTCGGGGGCTTTAGGGCCCCCTATCTCCTTCTGCTATCTCGGCGACATGTGGTGTCATTTTCTATGTTGACTAAGGCTGAGCTGACCGAGGCTCAACTGATTGTTCGAGCGGTTGAGGAGTACCTGCGTGCGATGGGTGTCAATGTCATGTGTTTCGAGCACGGAGCCTCGTCAGGAGCGAACTCGGGGGCTTGTATCGACCATGCCCATCTGCATGTCTCGACGTTCGAAGATTCGCTCATGACGGAGCTCAGAGACGAATTGGAGCCGATCGCTTCGATTGCGTCCTTGACGCAACTGCCGGCTGTTGTCGGTGGCGAACCCTATCTTCTGTGGGCGGATGAACCGGACTCACTTTGGGTCGCCAGGACAAGTGGGCAGAAAATACCTTCTCAGTTTTTCCGGCGGAGGCTTGCGTCACAGTTTCAAGTCGAGGCCTGGGATTGGGCGTTGGATCCAGCTTGCGATGTCGTCGCGACGACTCTGGAGATCATGTCGGGCTTCGACGTCCAGTCGCCGCTGTGAGGCGGGACCGGGGCTGGCAGGCCAATGACTTTGACTGGGTGCGAGCTGACTATATGGCAATCTTGTCGACCGAGCGATCTACTTCTCTAGGGGAACTCCAGAACGCTACTACGTGGAGTCTTACTATTCTTACCGGTGCGGCGGTCGTCGTTGGACTCCAACAAGACTTTCCGAACTCCGTATCCATGGTTGGCTTGTCCGCCATCTTCGTTCTCGGTACACACTTTGGTGTCCGAGCGGCCAAGGGTTATATTAACGTAATCCGGTGGGCACATATTCAACGCCGTATCCTTGGCGCAGTGACTGGAGAGGTGAGTAAAGATGATGTATTTGAAGCCATCGAGACTTATCATATCAAATGGAAATCACCCATTACTCGGTGGGACTTGATTCGAAAGTGTCTCTTCGAGCTTGGCTACTTTTATATTCTATTTGGACTAATGGCAGCCATAGCATTTGGATTCTTTTCTTCCACCGTCTCAAATGCGTCCCGATTGGTGGTCATTATCGCTGTTGGACTGGCCTCCTATGAAGTAAGCGTCTTCTTTGATTCCGCCTATATGGACGTCGAGCCGGATGATGAGGCCCGAAAACTACGTTGAGGTCCGCCGACTCATATCGTGCCCTGCGTCGCCCAGGAGGCTCTTAGCCTCTGAGACATCTTGCTATTAAGGCTAGTTCAGCGTGCTAATCTTGTGGACTGTAGCCAGGTGATGCTGTTCATCATCAGCCAATGAGAGGTAGGGGCTGATGTCGGCAGGCTCGCCATAGATCGAGATCTTTGATTTGGTGCGGCATGGACGCAAACGTAGTCGCCGTCAGATTACTGGTTGCCATTTCAGAGTTATGGCACATTCATCGCACATCGGGTCCGTTCGATGCTGTTCAGGTGCTGGCTGGAATCGATAGATGAACGTTCTCAGACACACTCGAACCCTCTCCCGATTGATGGCATGGAAGAGGTCAGGAGTTCAATTCTCCTTAGCTCCACTCACACCGAACCCCGCTCCCGTAGCGGGGTTTCGTTGTTTTGGGTAATCGGACACACCACGACATCAACCGGCCCCGTCGGATCGTCTTCGGAGTGCCAGCTCGGAGTGCCAGATGACCCCGAACTTTTTCCGAGCTGCCGATCCTGCTAACGTCTGCGGAGCGGGCCCAAAGGAGAATACCTCGTGCGAATACCACCTCTACCGACAAGACGCGCCATCGCAGCGGTCGCAGCTTCTTGTATGGCTGTTGGAGCTTTCGCCACAATGGTCGCCGCCGTCGAAGATTGGAATTACAACGACAAGGGGCCCGACACATGTGGGCTGAGAGCTTTCCCGAATGTGCGGGAACCGAGCAGAGCCCAATCGACATCGATAGCGGTGAGGTTGACGCCGCTATCGAGCAGCTGAAGCTTGAGAAGCGGGGAGCCAAGAAGTCTGCCGGGATTGCCGTCGACTACGCTAAATCGACCACGGTGGATGTGTTCAATAATACCCACACGATCCAAGGCAACATTCCGGTTGGAGCCGGATCGTTCTCGATCGGGGGCGACACTTACGACCTGCTCCAGTTCCACTTTCATGCTCCCAGTGAGCACGCCATCGATGGTGCTTTGCATCCGATGGAGATGCACTTCGTTCATGCCAACAGCGACGGCGATCTGGCTGTACTCGGTGTCTTCGTTGACGAGGGCCGAGCCAACAAAGTGCTAGCGCCCCTTTGGGCCGATCTGCCCGAGGTTGGCGAGACGCGCCGTGTTGAAGTGACCGACTTCCGCCTGTCGAGGTTGGTGCCGAAGAAGCCAACGAGCGTGTCGTACATGGGATCGCTCACGACGCCGCCCTGTTCGGAGGGCGTCTCCTGGTTCGTTCTCAATGAGGACCAAGAGATGAGCGAGGAGCAGATCGGTAGGTTCGAGGAAATATTCTCGGGCGAGGAGTTCCCCGAAGGTACCCGTCGGCCAGTCCAACCGTTGAACGATCGAGAGATATCGGTTACCGGCAAAAACTAGCTGCACGAACACGCTCAACAGATCGCGAGGGTCGGATTCGGCATCGTTCGGAATCCGACCCTCGCGGTATGGGCTTGTTTGGCCAGCGCTCATTGTCGTAGGTCCGCGCATTGTCCCAAATCACTGCGACGATTCAGGTGCCGGGTTTCTGGGCGAGAACTGTTGCTTGGTCGAACGGCCGGCCGCCTTCGGGCGGGTCTTTAACGCCGATTTCGATGTCGGTGAATCCAGCGTCTTGTAGCTGTTGTGCGATCGTCGCTGGGAACAGAGCGTAGGCGGTAACGACGGCGTGATCGAAGGGTGTGCCATGCGCATTGGGCGAGGTCGCACCGAAGAATGATACGAGGACTGGGGCCTCCGGCTCCAGCGCTCGCATCCACTCCGTGAAGGCGTCGCCAAGACGGGATGGAAGCATGTGGATGAGTGAGTATCGGGACACGATTCCCCCGAGCGAGGAGTCCGTAATGTCGAGCGCTGTCAGGTCGCCTACCTCGAACTGTAGGGCCGGAAAGGCGCTTCGAGCTTCAGCGATCTGGCCGGAGGAGAGGTCGTAGCCGATCGTTGTGAGGCCGAGTTCGGTCAGGTGATTGACGACGTGTCCAGGCCCGCAACCTAGGTCTGCGACGGGGCCTTTTCTGGTAGCCGCGAGCTTGGCGAAAGCTGCGAGCCAATCGCGGGCGTTTGCATTCTGGTGGAGATCGTGGAGAAAGAGTTCGGCGTACAGTTTCGCCATCGCGTCGTAGGAATCTCGAACCTCATCGCTCATGCACCCACTATGCCAATACGAGCGTTGCGTGTTTGCTCGGCGGCGGCGATCACCGAGAACGAGTTGCCGGACGTCGTGGTCTTCACTCACGCTCGGCGGTGCGTTCCTGTCGGGAAGCCATACTGACTTCATGGATACTGATGACCTCTGTTTCGCTGGAGCGGCTCGCCAAGCCGAGTTGGTTGCGGGCAGGGCCGTCACTGCGGTCGAGCTGGTACAGGTAACCCTCGATCGAATCGCTGACGTCGATCCTCGGATCAACTCGTTTCGGACTGTCTTGGGGGAGCGGGCTCTGAGCGAAGCAGCCCAGGCGGATGAGCAGCTGGCGTTAGGGAACGCGCTGCCCATGCTTGGTGTTCCGGTCGCTGTGAAAGACACGATCGCCGTCGAAGGCGAGGTGACGACGTTTGGAACCGGCTGCAACGCCATCGCCGCCGCAGTTGACTCGCCGCTCGTCGCCCGTCTGCGAGAGGCAGGCGCGGTGATCATCGGGATCACGACCTGTTCGGAGTTGGCGGTCTGGCCGATCACTGAGACACCCACGTGGGGAGCGACGCGAAACCCTTGGAACACCGAGCACAGCCCTGGTGGTTCGAGCGGTGGCTCCGGAGCGGCGGTGGCCGCGGGCCTTTGTGGGCTTGCTGTCGGCTCCGACGGTCTCGGATCGATTCGAGTCCCCGCCAGTTTCAATGGCGTGTTCGGTCTGAAGCCCCAACGCGATCGGGTGTGGCACGGGAGCGCAGACTGGAAGGGGTTGTCGGTGAATGGTCCTTTAACCCGAACCGTGGCTGACGCCGCTCTGTTCCTCGACGCAGCCGCGACCGCCGGTCCGGCCAGCGGCTTTCTTGCGGCAGCGGTACCGGGAGGGCCACGACTTCGAATTGCGATCGCCTGGAAATCTCTGGTCGAGTGGCCGGTCATGGCTCGCCTGGGAGACGCTCAACGTCGAGCTGTTGATGAGACGGCTGGGGTGTTGCGGGATCTTGGCCACACCGTTGTCGAACAGGAGATTGACTTTCCGCGACGGGCCGCGAATGACGGCATGATCCGCTATCTAGCTGGTGTTCATGAAAGCCAGGCTGTCCTGGAAAAGCCGGAACTTCTCTCACCCCAAACAGCTCGGATGGTGTCTCTGGGTGGCCGAATCCCCAAACGGATCGTCCGCTCTGCGATGGACGCCGTTGCTGCGTGTGCCGATCAGATCAACGAACTCTTCACCCACGTCGACGTGGTCCTCACCCCGGGTGCGTTGCAGGACCCGCTCAAGATTGGTGAGCTCGACGGGGCTGGTGCGCTGAGGCGGCTCAACCAATCGGGCAGGATTATTCCGCACTACAGCCCTTGGAACGTGATCGGGCAACCGGCTGCATCTGTGCCTGCCGGGTTTAGCGAGACCGGGCTACCAGTGTCGGTGCAGCTGGCTGGCCGACCTTCGGACGAGGAGACTCTTCTGAGGCTGGCGGCCGAGATCGAAACGGTAAAGCCATGGTTCGAAGAACGACCCGGTTGCGTCTGAGTAGTCGATCTCAAATCTCCAAAAAACTATGGTTAGGGGCCATCTCAGAACGCCATTCGCTTGACTTCAAAGAAGATATCGAATCTTTAGACAGATGTTTGCCTGTAGCCATTTTGCGAAGTCGGTTGTTGCCAATGCTGTGCGTAGGTGCTACAAAGGTTTCCGATCGGGCGAGAGTTACTTGGGCCCCTGGCAGTTCAATGCGGATGATCTGGTGTAGGTAACATCCTTGTGTGGGTTTAACCCATCTCAAGCTCTTTGTGCATCGATCTCTTCGGTATGGGTTCCCCGTGGCAGTGCGGGGTGAGGAGTGGAAGCAATGCGTTCTCGTCTTTTTCTTTGTCTGTTTTTGGTGTTCGCTCTGTGTGTTTCTGTTGTTGCACCAGCATCAGCTCAGCCGGAGGTCGAACCTCCGCCGGAAGTGGATGCGTTCGATCCGGCCACGGCGGAGAGCCCCCCGCCTCCGGCCGATGGCGAGACGCATCCCGATGCAGCGGCCGCGGCCGAGCAGGGTTTCGATTTTGACGGTACGAGCCTCGACGTTGAGCCGTCCAGCGATCCTGGTGCCGTGGTTGCTGGGCCAGGACCGACAGACCTCACTGATGATGGCTCGGATATGGCCAGCCGGAATCCTGAGTCGTCGAATGTGCCCGAATGGGCCAAGCGTGGCCTAAACAACCTGAGTGAAGAGGCGGCGGTCATGCCGTCGGCCGTTGCACCAGGGCGGCGTGTCAGGTTTGAGCCGGGGACAAGCGGCGAGTCGGCGCCCGCGACCGCTGGGTTAGTGGACGATGCTACTGAGGAACCCGACGAGGTTGGCGCATTGTCGGCGATCCGTCTCGTGCGTCCTGATGGCGATAGCAGCATCGGCGTGACCCTCGAAACCATCGATGATGGCACGACGAGGGAGCTGTCGAACGCTGGGCTAGCTTTTCGCATGGAAACCGATCGGTCTGTCGGCCGTGGTCGTCCGATAGTCCCGGCGCCCCGCAAAGGCGACGGCGGTCGGCCGAGTGTTGACATTGGGCCGCGCAGTGGCTGGGAGTTGCACATAAAGCTTGATCTGTTCGTCGAGACGATGCACGACCCGACGTCTCTTCAGTTTGAGGTCAGCTATGGCTGCAGTCCATCAGGTAAATGCAAAGCTGCTCAGGATCTCCCAACTCGTATCGATGAAGAAGCGGGCCTTGCCGTTGTTGAACTCCCAGCGAATGTGATGGCTTCGCTAGCGAGGTCCGGAAACGGGAATCGCCAAGATGCCAGGGTCGAGCCGAATACCCCTTCTACGACGTCGACCGCGGCTGATGATGCGGTTGGCGATGTAACCACTACAACCGAAACCTCAACTACAGGGCAGACCTCGACCACCACCACCACCACGTCGCCGTCGACAACATCCGAGACGACGACAACTGAAACGACGACGTCCACGACGTCCGAAACCACGTCTACCACTAACGGGTCCAACGATGATGCTGCTGGTTCGGATGAGAGCGCTCTTGCGGTTGACGGCCTCTTGGGTGTGTCTGGAGTTCCAGCTGGATCATCGTTCTCAAGGGGAGTGTCGCTACGCCCGGCATTGGAACTAGAGACTGCTGACACGGGGATTCTCTTCGTCGCCCAAGAGGGAGGCGATCGTTATAGCGCATCGAAGTTCGAGTCATTGGCAACCTGGCAGGTCGGTTTGCAGACTGGTCACGCTGAACTTTCGTACAACATGCCGGTGCCCGAGGGGCTTGGCTACACGCCGAACGTTTCTTTCTCGTACTCATCGGGTTCGGTCGATGGGTTGAACAACACAACCAATGATCAGGTCTCAAAGGTGGGTGTGGGCTGGTCGGAGTCGACGGCAGTGATCAGCCGGGCGATCATGAACTACAGCCCGACATCGAAGAATCTGACACCGGTCTCCGGTAATCGCCATGATGGCTTCAGTCTGTCGTTCAACGGTGTTTCGGGCCCGCTGGTTCGAGTCACTACCAGCGATACCGGCAGCACACACCCTCAGGTTTCGGGGGCGAAGTTCTGGGAGTATCGCCTCCAGGAGAAGAACGATTGGCGGGTTCGTCGAGTCGAGGCCCTATCGGCGGGAGCCTTCAACGGCGATGCGTGGTCGACGTGGTGGGAGATCACCACCGGTGACGGCACGCTCTTCACGTTTGGCCGCGAGTACGCGTTCAAGCCAACCGGTGGGTCCGGCGTTGCCACCACTCGCCCTCGCAGCACGGACTGGTCTCGCAACCTCAAGTCGCTGCAGGCTGTGCCGCTGTACTTCGATGATGGCACTCGCAACGGCGTGGACTGCGGCCAGGTTGATGGCTACTGCATGGCTGGTCTGGCTTGGTATCTCGATCAGGTGGTCGACACCTCGGGCAATCAGGCTACGTTCCAGTACACGACCGAGACCAATCGCATCAGGACGGTCGTGAACGGCCAAACCTATGCGCAGACGACGGCCTATGATCGCGATGTTGCGCTCGATTGGATCGACTACGGACGAAAGTTCGGTGAGAGCCCGTTGGGTTGGACGGCCAGCTTCCCGTTCCGCGTCAACTTCTCCTATGAGGATCGCAAGCTCAGCAACGGTGCGTGGGCCGACGTGCCCACCAACCTTGATTGCACGTCGTCGACGACCTGTTCGGAGCAAACGCCATCGTTCTATAGCAAGAAGCGGATGCGTGGTGTGTCGGTGTACACCGGGAATCAGGGCAACTGGAAGTACGGCTGGGCCTTGAATCACTCCTATCCGCAACCGCCCGATCCGGCGTCAGCGGATCGTCTCTGGCTGAGCAACTTCGACCGGTTCTACTACGGGAAGACGTCGTTCGAACCGATCTTCCTCGACAACCGGGTGAACCCTTCGGGGTCGAAGAAGCAGGCGGCCCGGGTAAAGCAGATGCGTACCGCTAACGGTGGTCTTGTCACCTTTACTTACGGACAGTCTCACCCGCCCACTAACAACTCGAGCGACTACTGCTATCGCCTGAGTACCGATGGCACCCGTAGGCAGTGCGATATGTATCCGGCGTGGGACGTTAACCCGTATCAGTCTGGCATTGTTTGGTGGCATAAGTGGAAGGTCACCAAGCAGGAGGTCAATGCTCGCTGGGGTGGGTCATCCACGATGGCCACCACCTTTGAGTACAAGACGCCCCCAGATTTCGCTCACAAGGCGACCGGGCGTACCGCTATTGGGTTCTGGAATGACTATCGAGGCCATCGGCAAGTCGACGTCATCGATGCATCGGGTGTCCGAACCTCTCACTTCTTCTACACCGGCATGTACGACGACAAGAACATCAATCGGTCGACCGAGCCGGCCCGGGTTAAGAACCCCAAGGGTGAGTTGAAGAACAACGTGTTGGCTCTGCGCGGCCGGTCGCTCGGAACCATTCGCTACGCAGCCCCCGTGTCGGGGTCGGCTCCAGTCCAGTACCGCGAGACGATCGACAACTCGACAACGAACGACTATTCGACCACGCGAGCCAATGTTCCTGAACGTTTCCTTCGGTCGACCCGCGTCACATGGCAGCGCAACTCCCAAGATCACTATCAGTGGCCCGAGAATGGGTCTCGGCAGACAACCGAACAGCAGCTTCATTTCGATTGGGTTGGCCGGGTTGCGAAGGTTCGGGATCGGGGCCTTACCTCCACCCCGAACGACGATTACACCCGGTTCACCGACTACAAGAACACCTCGGATTCCTGGGTGTATTCGGTGCCGACGTTTACCGGTGCGGTCTCGTGGGACTCTTCGGCCAGCACAAGACCAGCAACCGACTACATGTCGGCCACGGCGTTCGATGTCGATGCCTTCGGTCGCACGACCAAACGTCGGGACCAGTACCAGCAGTACTCGGTCGACAAATCGCCGCTTTACGAAGACACCCGCTACAAGTACAACTCGCGTGGTCAAGTGACAGAGGAGCGCGTGGTTGCTGGCAGCCGTGGTGGCGGCGACAAAGTCTCCTACTTTGGCTACAACGACACCTACGGGTACTTGTGGTGGCAGGATGGCCCGCTGGCTGGCACGGTCGACAAATACTCCTATCAGGTCGACCCAACGTTCGGGTCCGTCACGGTGGAGACCGATCCCAATCATCGCAAGACCTACCTGACCTACGACAAGATCGGGCGGCTCACGTCGGTTCGCGCAGCTGGTGCACCAGAGGTTACGTCCAAGTATTCCTATGGCGTTTCACAATGGGGTATTGACTGGACGAAAACCGAGGTCTTGCGCAACCGGTTCTCGTCGGAGAAGTTCATTCCAACCTGGGAGTTCTCCGATGGGGTCGGGCGCACCATCCAAACCCAGGAACGCCACCCATCCAACAACTCGAAGACCGTGGTGGTGTCGACTCGGTATGACAACGTTGGCCGTCTCTATGACGTGACCGAACCAAGGTGGGCTTCGGTGTCGTCGGGCACGTTCCTCAGTGAGAACTGGGGCAGTATCGGAGCAGGCTTCCACCGCTATACCTATCCGGCGTCGGTGAACACCAACGCGGGTTGCGACCGCGGCCTGAATACGGTCGTCCACTCCTACGACAAGAACCGCACATGGTGGTCGAAAACCCAGACAGCGGTATGTGGGCTGGAGTCTCGAAGCTGGGATCGCGAGTACCGCCGCACCACGTCGTTCCACAACGCTCGAGGTGACGTGGTCAAGTCGGTTAATTCCGCCGGTGAGACGGTCTCCTTCCAGTACAACGAGCGTGGCGACATGACGAGGGCGACCGACAACGCTGGCAACCAAACCGAGTACCAGTATTGGTCGTGGAATGCCGACGGTCCTCGGAAAGTGGTCGACCCGAACCGGGGGAGCACCGAGTATGGCTATGACCGTCATGGCAGGGTCCGTGAAACCAAAGATGCTCGTGGCACTCGCCTGATTTATGGCTACGACGCAGCAGATCGGCCAACCAATATCTGGTTTGGTCATTCGTCGGGCTCGCTAGATGTGTCGAGGTGGCGTTACGACAACGGCTACGGCAACTATGGCACGTTGGCTCAGAGCGAGCACTGGAATCGCACCACCGATGGGGTGTCGAACGGCTTCGTTTCAGACAAGTTCACCTACGACGACCGTTATCGAGCTACCCATGTTGATCAGAAGATCACGGGCCAGGATTGGAAGCGCACCAGCTACACCTACCTCGAAACGGGCGCGGTTGAAGATGTCGTGCACCCTGATGGCAAGACGGTGAAGAACCGTTTCGATCGTATGGGGAGGGTGTCGTGGGTTGGGATCGATGATCACACGGCGGCCGAGTGGGTGTCGTACAACGAGCGGGGCCAGGTCGGTGGGATTCAGCGTGGTGTCAGTGGGTGGCACAACGATCTGAAGACCTTGTACCAATACGATCATCGCAATGGCCGGCTGGCCAAGGCGACGACCACTGGTCGAACCGGTCCGGTGCAGGATTTTGAGTACAAGTATCGCCGCAATGGTGAATTGTCCTCGCTTAAGGAGACTGGGCCTGGGGGCACGACTACGACGTGCTCTACGCATGATTCGGCCAAGAGATTGACGAAGGCGTGGACCCGGGTTGATGGGAACTGTGGGAACACGTCGTCGGATGGTTCAGGATTCGAGCCGTTTGAGGTTGCGTACTCCTACAACGGTTTAGGGAACATCACCCGAGCCACGGGAACTGGCACGGTCAACGGCAACTACTCGTATTCGTCGGGTCATGTGAATGCGGCGTCGGCGGCTGGTGGTAGCACCTATTCCTACGATGCGGCCGGGAACCGGACCAAGGCAGTGGTTGGCGGCAAGGCGACCGATTCTCGCTATGACGTTCAGAATCGCCTGATCTCCACTAGTGGTGCGGCGACGTCGCAGAATTTGTATCGGGCGTCGGGTGAGCGTGCTCGGCGGATGGTCAATGGTTCGAGTTCGTGGTATTACCGCGATGGGTTTGAGCTTGATAGCGGTAGTGGTGGCACCGTTTCGATGTCGGTTGCTGGGATGTTGGTGGCGGCTCGTGGGGCTGATCGTGAGTTGTGGTCGCAGGCTGCGGATCATTTGGGTACGCCGTCGGTTTCGGTGTCGTGGAGTGGGAATGTTGAGACTCGCCGGAACACGCCGTTTGGTGGGTTGAGGTCTGGTTTGTCGTCGGTGGCTGGTGGTCCGTCGGATCTGTCGTTTACGGGGCAGCGTGATGATGTTGGTACGGGCCTGATGTATTTCGGGGCCCGGTTTTATGATCCGGTGCTTGGTCAGTTCACGCAGCCTGATTCGTTGAGTGTTGATGGGTTGAATCGGTATGCGTATGTGCGTAACAGTCCTTTGAGTCTCGTTGATCCGTCTGGGTTGTGTGCTGAGGAGGTTGCTGATTCGGGTGGTTGTTATCAGTGGGGTTTGTTGGAGATTGGTTGGTCGACGCGGGCTCAGTTTGGTGATTCTCGTAATTGGGCGAATCAGGCGTATGGGTTGGCGTCGAGTAGGTCGCCGGATCCGGTCACGGTTGAGCTTGCGTCTGCGGGTTTTGGTGCGGCGGCAGCGACGACAGCGGCCAAGGTCACGGCGCCGCTTTGGAAGCGGGCGTTTAATGCGGCGAAGAATGTGTTCAAGCGCCCTAGCCGATCGACTGATAGATTTGGACGCAATGCTTCTACTGGCCATAAAGTCGCCCCAAACGGACTAGCCGATGACTTCGCCAACCACGGCAGCGAGTTCCTTGACGACGCGACTAGGTTTCCTACATCGCGGCTGGACACCGGTGCGGGGACCTTCGATGTCCCGCCGCATGCGGCCAACCGCATGGCTCAGCGTGGAATCACCAATGGCAACGTCCAGGATGCGCTGACCACACAACCGTTTGACTACTTCCATGACGGCATCTGGAAGGTCGGCTATTACGACACGGGCACGCGCGTGTTCGTTGGAACTGTCGGTGAAACGATCACAACGACGATCAAGACGGGGCCGAACTACATCCGTAACATCCAGGCGGCAACTCCATGAAGTTCACCTACGACGAGTCCATCAACGCCGCGTACATCCAGTTGGCGAACACGATTGGTGCGGGCGAGGTGGAGTTCACCTATCCGTGCGACCCCGCCGAGGTCGGCGGGATGATCCACCTCGACTTCAGCAAGAGTGGCGTGCTCCTGGGAATCGAGGTGCTCGGAGCCGACAAGCTCCTCCCACCGGAGTTCTTGGCCCTTGCTGGGGAGGAGTCGGAATCGGACGGCTGATCCGCTTCGTTGCGGCGCTGCTTGTCAGTCTGTTCGCTCTTGGCCAGCCGGTGCTGGCCGATGTTGTCGCGCCCGCCGAGGAGTGTTGTTCGGTTGCCCCAAGCGGCGCACGGTTGGCTGGGGAGACCAGTGATGTATTGCTCAACTCGTCGCGGCAGCTTCAATCGAAATTCAAACATGCTGGTGACTTTGGGGTTGACGGAAACTACAACCGTGCGAACGCTGCCCGGTTTAGCGAAGCGCTGAACCAGCACATCAACAGGCCTCTGACGACGGCAATCGAGGGAACCTACCGTGGTAGTCCGGTGACTCACTATCTCGATCCGTTCGTCCTGACACTCACCTCAGTGGCCCCTTGCTCGAGGCCATCTCAGGATCCAACGGCGCAATTCAGCTGAGGTTTATCCCACAGTGACGATGGACGATCGAGAGTCTCAAAAAGGTATGAGCGCGGCGGAGTTCGCGGCGAAGCTTGCTTCCGACCAGGAATATGAGCGCGGACGCGCGAATTTCGAGGAGCAACTCGAAGCACAGGCAGCTGGATGGCGCAAGGCGGAGGCACCTCTTGTTGGGGACCTGCGAGCGGTTGGGGTCGATGTCGACTCGGTGTGGGATCTCGTTAACACCGACGCACCTTACCCCTCGGCGCTGCCGATTCTCATTCGCTATCTCGAAGCCGGGGACCTGCCCGACCGAGTGCTTGAGGGAGTGGGAAGGGCGCTGGCGGTTGGGCCAGCGATTGAATTCTGGGATCGTCTGGTTGAGTTGGTGCTCTCCCCGTCGAGCGAGGGCCAGGCGGAAGGGTCCGCAGTCGCTGTCGCAGCTTGCGCAACGGCTGAGCAGGTCGATGACTTGATTCGGATCGTGACTGAAACGAAACGACGACCGGAACACATTTTTTCCTTCGTCCTATTCTGAGGTTTGGGGGTGAGCGCGGCAGAGATTTGCTTGCTTCACTTGACGGGGACCCTGCGTTGGGAATTGAAGCACAAGCTCTGCTTCAAGGCGGCTAGTTGTGCCTGTTGCTCCGACATTGCCAGTTTGGGCTTCGGTTGCCACGAGGTTGCTCGTCTGCGCTGCGTTGGCGTTTGCGGCGTTTTTTGTGCCAATGCCTTTCGCAGCAGCGGAGTCGCACGGGTCGCATGCCTACACGTACGACTCGCACCCTGATACAGACGCCAGCGCTCCCGATACGGTCGATGTCGCGTGGCCGTACGAAGCCGCAAGCCGTTCGCTAGCGAATGGAGTCGTCAGGCATGTCTACGACCGCTCCGTCATCTTTGTTGCCCCACGACAGCTCAGTGCGCACGGTCAGCTACGGGGGGGTCAAGCCACGATGATCTCGGAACTTGGCCAACGTCATGTCGCACGGCTTCGCGAGTGCTTGGATGCGTATGAGGCTGGCTGTTCGAGCCTTCAACGGTTGATCAGTAATGTGGAGTCCCTAGTCGGCCTGCTCTATGAGGAAGCTGATCCGGAATGGCTCGCTGAGCTTGAGTCCGAGTCGAACCGGCTGGAGTTCGTCAACTCGGCTGGGTCTGTTGGCCGAGGTCTGACGGATGCGGAAACGGCGGAGGTTGTTGATGCAGTCAGCCAGCTTCGTCTGATCACCGAGCCTTACGAGTAGGCAGTCAGGCCCGGCCCTGATGTTGGTACGGGTCTGATGTATTTCGGGGCCCGGTTTAATGATCCGGTCTGGGTTGTGTGCTGAGGAGGTTGCTGATTCGGGTGGTTGTTATCAGTGGGGTTTGTTGGAGATTGGTTGGTCGACGCGGGCTCAGTTTGGTGATTCTCGTAATTGGGCGAATCAGGCGTATGGGTTGGCGTCGGGCAGGTCGCCGGATCCGGTCACGGTTGAGCTTGCGTCTGCGGGTTTTGGTGCGGCGGCAGCGACGACAGCGGCCAAGGTCACGGCGCCGCTTTGGAAGCGGGCGTTCAACGCGGCGAAGAATGTGTTCAAGCGCCCTAGCCGATCGACTGATAGATTTGGACGCAATGCCTCTACTGGCCGGAAGGTCGCCCAAGTACAGGAGCGATTGTCGATGCTGGCAAGCATGGTTACTTGTTCGGGAACGTCTCGTCGAACTCGCACAACCTCCGTCGGTCGCTTCAGAACCAGCGTCAGTTGAATCGGGTAGTGTGTACGACAACACTGCTGGCAGAGATCTGCTGTCATCGCATTTCGGCGAAGTACTTGCCACCGATTCGAACATCGTTCGTACCTGGACCGATGAGTGGGGCACCCATCAGATTCGTGAGTCGATCTTCGCTGGGCCAAATGGGGTCCTGAAGTTCGAGTCATCCTGGGAAGTCACAAGTGGAGGGTTCCGACTCGAGACAGTTATCCCGTTTGGAGGTGGATGATGGTTTCGCGACTTGAAGTTCCCGACAACGATGTGCTGGACATGTTGCCGGTTGAAGTCATCAGGCACGAGGAACCTTGGGTGGCCACTGTTCGAGCTATCGCTGATGATGGTCTCATCGCTGAGATGACATGGGACGAGGTCGCAGCATCTGTTGCGGTCAGAGTTCTTCAGGACGATGCGGTGATGGTGCGGCTGGAGCGGGAGTCGATGAGAAGCGTTCGAGTTCTCAGCAGTGACCTTGGCCTGCACTTCGAAGCAGCATTGTTTGCAGTAGAGCTTGGCGGGGTCCTCACCATCGACATCGGCTCAACTGTCATAGTCCGAGATGCCCTGCTGCGCCAATAGATCGTTTGGTCGAGGCTGCATCGCGAGAGCTGAGCGTTGTGGCGATGAACAACAATCCGGTATCGGGCGCTGTTGAGAAGTGGGGGACTCGACTTCCGGTTGAGATGCCGATGACTGGCCCAAGCGGAGCTGGGGTTGTACGTGAGCGGTCTACCAGAGCATCGAGTGCCCGCCGAGCGCTGGCGGTCGTCCTGAAGTCCATTCGGATCCGTACGCGGCCGACGAGGTTGATGTCGTCGACAACTCGGCCAAAGGGCCTTTTTCGGTGCTGGCGATCTGTGCATTGGGAGGTCGTGGATTAGGCGAGCTCACCAGCGATCGGAGACACAGTATGAATGAACCCTGTTGTGCCGGTGATGATGTCAGCGAGTTGCCTGACACTGGCGATCAAGATGTGGATCTGGTTGACGAAGAGCGTGATTGGCGTCGTGCTGCAGGAGCTCGTCGGGGTCGCCTTTCTGATCTTCACACTGCTCCTTTCGGGCGCTGGTCCGGCTTCTCGGCAGGCAATTAGGTGGTCTCATAGTGATACCATCGCTGGCTATGGCAATGACCTTGCGTCTGACCGACGAAGAACATGCAGCCCTGCGAGAGCGAGCTGAGGTTGAGGGGATCTCGATGCAGGAGGCGGCGCGGCAGGCGGTGCGTGAGTTTGTGGCCAGGTCGGCTCATCGTGACCGGATCGCCGAAGCCGCCACACTAATTAGTGACCGTCATGCCGACGCCTTGCGTCGTCTCGGCGAGTGAGCAAACAATTCGATTACCTCGACCTCGACGATCTGCTTGGTCTGGCGGAACGGTTACTCGGATCGAATCCGCCCATACGCGACCTTGGCCTTCTTGGCTCCGCTGTTGCTCGGCCGCGCACAACTGCCTTTGGTGCCGATGCCTACCCCGACATCTGGACCAAGGCAGCGTCGCTTCTGCAGTCGATCGTGAAGAACCACGCTTTGGTCGATGGCAACAAGCGGCTCGGTTGGTTGGCGACAGCCGTCTTTCTGGAAATCAACGACGCAAGCGCCAGCAGTGTTGGCAACGACGATGTCTACGAGCTTGTGATGAGCGTGGCGTCAGGCGATCTGTCGGTCGATCGGATCGCCGTATCGCTCCGCCGACTACGCGAGGGCGATTAGGCCGCCAGGTAAGAGTCGGACTAGATCGACGCCACCGCTCAGCGCTCGGTCATGCGAACATGCCTGAGCGGTCACGCACGACGCGTCCACCCACGACGGCCCCATCGGCCACCCGGACGATGCCGGCGCTGCGGAGCATGGCCGGGCTACCGACTCGATCGGGCTTACCTGCGCCGCCGAGATACTCGCCTGTCTGGGTCACATGAAAGGCCACCCGATCGCCAGCTGAGAAGAGATCGTCAATCGTCGTGGCGGTCACCTCGACCAGTGGCCCGCAGGCATGGCCGTCCCACTCGTCGTCGAAATCGACACCGCCGGTGCCGTGAATCGAACCAGCGCTCAGCCAGGCTCCGACCACGCCCTCGGCCGCCTCGTCCGCTGCCACCGGCTGCTCATCCCAGGGCGCCACCGCTGGTGGCTCCAACCGATTGATCGTTCCGTCGGCCAGCTGACGGCGGCGGGCGTAATAGTCTTCGAGCGCCCAGTTGCTCGTCAGCTGCGACCCGTTCCAGTAGTAGAGCCCGATCCCGGCCCAGGCGGCTTGAGCGCCGTCGTGGCGGATCGACGCCCCATGTTGGCTGAACCTCAACGCCAGACGGTCACCGTTGCACATCACCTCGTTCGCCGTCATGCCGAGCCCAGGGAACTGCTTCATCTGGGCCGCCACCGCAGGCACGTAGACCTCATCGCGCGGGCCCAAATCGTGGCCGCCGATGTGCAGCACGTAGTTGGGGTGCATGATCTCGGCGCAAACCTCAGGGTTGCCGCACGCCAAATAGTCGAGCACGTAGCGCCGGATCAGCCCGACAAACGGATGCGACCCAGCTGGCTGCGACGAATCATCGCGCCCGGTCATGAGATCTTTCGATCACGGTCTTGCCAATAGGGGGCTCGAAGCTGAGTCTTGAGAACCTTGCCTGAAGCGTTGCGCGGCAGCGCCTCGACGACGTCCATCGAGGTCGGCGCCTTGTATCGAGCCAGACGGTTCCGGCACAGCTCGACCAGCTCTTCGAACTCGACCACAACCCCCGGCTTCGGAACAACGATCGCCTTCACCGTCTCACCCCAGCGCTCGTCCGGCACCCCGATCACCGCCACCTCCGCAATACCAGGATGGTCGTACAACACGTTTTCGACCTCAGCCGGATACACATTCTCTGCCCCAGAGACGATCATGTCTTTGAACCGATCGAAGAGGAACAGATAGCCCTCGGCATCGGCATACGCGGCGTCGCCAGTTCTGAGCCAACCGTCTTCAGTGATCGCCTCAGCGGTAGCCTCCGGCCGGTTGCGGTAGCCGGGCGTGTTCTGCGCCGACCGGGTCCAGATTTCACCAACCTCGCCAACGCCAGCATCCACCGGCTGACCGCTGTTGATGCTGGCCGGGTCGACCACCCGAAGCTCCACCCACGGCAGCGGACGACCACACGAACGAAGCAACCCGGCCCGAGGACCATCGGGATCGTGAGCATCGGGTGCGAGGGTCACGATCGACCCTGCGGTTTCGGTCATCCCGTATGCCTGTATGAACCCACAACCCAGCACGTCGATGGCTCGGCGCAGAACCGACTCGCCGATCGGGGCCGCGCCGTAAACCAGGAGCTCGAGACGGGCTAAGTCGGCATCGTCGATGCCGGGCACGTCGAGCAGCATCTGAATGACCGCAGGAACGAAGAACGTATGCGTAACACGATGGGTGGCCAGGTTGTCGACGATGGCAGCCGGATCAGCATCGCGCCGCAAGATGGTGTGCCCGCCGTGGCAGAACGCCGACAGGCCATACCCCATGCCGCCGACATGAAACAAAGGCATCGCAACCAGGTTGACGCTGGCCTCAGTGAACCCGTAGCCCACGCCCGCAATCCACGTGCTGTGGACCATGTTGCGGTTGGTGAGCTGTGCCCCCTTCGGCAGCCCGGTCGTGCCCGAGGTGTAGAGAATAAAGACGATCTCTTCGGGGTCGACGTCGACTGCCGGGAGTTGAGCTACAGCTGCGTCCACCCGTCGCTCCCACTCACCGGTGGAGTAGACAACCAGGCCTTCAGTCGCTCTGACCTGGTCGGTCACCAGATGGTCGAGATCAGGATCGACCACGAGTACCGCGGGCTCTGCGTCGGCCAAGATGGCCTCGATCTCTGGTGGAGCGAGCCGCCAGTTGAGGCCGACAAGAGCGGCCCCGATCTTGCTGGCCGCGAACCCGAGCTCGAAGAACACCGGGCCGTTTGGCGCCAGAATGGCCACACGCTGGCCCCGTCCCACGCCAGTATCAAGGAGGACGTTCGCCGTCTGGGAACTTCGCCGATCGAGTTCGGCATAGGACTGGGTGGTGGCCTGATCCCCATCCACAAAGGTGAGCGCCGGAGCATCCGGACGTTCGAGAGCAAACCGCTGCACGATGTGGGCCAGCGTGGCCGGAAGCGGGAGATCAGACGGTGTCGTGGACAGATCGATTGAGTCGACCATCAGTAGCTCTTCGGCAGCCCGAGGCTGTGCTGGGCCACGAAGTTCAGGATCATCTCCCGGCTCACCGGCGCCGTTTTATGGAGCCTGGCCACGAACCACAGATCGGCCAGGCCGTACTCCAACGCCAGCCCATTGCCGCCAAGGGTCTGGATCGACTGGTCGAGGGCCACAAGCGACGAGTCTGCGGCCGCAAACTTCGCCATATTCGCAGCCTCGCCCGCACCGGGTGAGCCCTCGTCGAAGAGCGCAGCAGCCCGAGCCGTCATCAGCCTGGCTTGCTGCACCGCAATATAGGCCGACGCTAGTGGATGGGCCACACCCTGATGAGCCCCGATCGGGGTGTTCCACACCTCCCGATCCTTGGCATAGGCCGCGGCGGTCTCGAGTCCGAACCGGGCGATGCCGTTGTTGATGGCGGCCGCAGAAACCCGTTCCGGGTTCAATCCAGCGAACACTTGACGCAACCCATTGCCCTCGGTCCCGATCAGGGCATCAGGGCCGAGCTCCACATCATCAAAGAACACCGTGAACTGCTTCTCGGCGGCCTGAACCGCACACGGGATGTCTTGGGTGGTGATGCCCGGAGCGTCGGCTGCAACAACGAAAAGGGACAAGCGGTGGCGACCACTCGGGTCGGGGTCGCCGCTGCGGGCCACGACCAGGATCGAATCAGCTTCGTCGACCCCCGAGGTGTAGTACTTGGTGCCGCTAAGCAGCCAGCCATCGCCGTTGGCCATTGCCGTCGTTGTGATGCGGTGAGTGTTCGTGCCAGCATCGGGTTCGGTGATGGCGAACGACATGCGAAGAGTGCCGTTCGCAATGCCGGGCAGCCATCGCTTCTTCATGTCGTCGGAGCCGTGTTGGGTGATGATGGGGGCCGTGATCGAACCGATCACGAGCGACAAGACCGGGCAACCCAGCGCCGCAGTTTCCTCGATCACGATGTTGTAGTCGGCCAAACCGCCGCCACCGCCACCATCGGCCGCGGGGATATGCACGCCGAGAAAGCCGGACTCAGCGAGAGCGGCCCATAGTTCGGTCGGCTTCGCGTCTCGCTCGACCACATCCTGGAAATACTTCCGACCGAACTTGCCGACCACCCCAGCCACCGAGGCTCGAAGCTCCGGGTGGTGATCCTGGGTATCAACCAGGTCTGAACCAAACATCGTTGCTGCCATCAGGTCTCCTGTTGCTCTACTGGTGGTGTGGCCGATTGTTCCTTTGGCCAGTGGTGGAAGCCCTGCCCACTCTTCTGTCCTAGCTCACCGGCTGTGACCTTGTCGATGAGGATCTGGGGTGGGGCGAATCGAGAGCCATAGCTTTGTTCGAGCGTGCGGGCAATGTCGAGCCGGACGTCGAGGCCGACGATGTCGCTCAGCCGCAGGGGGCCAACCGGGTGACGGTAGGCCAGCGTGGCAGCTCGGTCGATATCGATAGCGCTGGCCACACCGTCTTGGAGCATCCGCATCGCTTCGAGCGCTGCCCCCATGTCGAGCCGTGAGGTAGCGAACCCTGGCACATCGGTAACAATGATGCTCTCCTTACCCAAGGACTCGACGAAGGTCATAGCCCGGGCAATGGTGTCTTCGCCCGTTGCTGCACCACGGATCAGTTCAACCAAGGGCAGTGACCAGACAGGGTTGAAGAAGTGCATGCCGATGAACCGGCTGGAGTCGGCGAGAGATCGTGCCAGCAGATCGATAGACAGGGCGCTGGTGTTGGTGGCGATCAACGTCGGGTTGGTGACCTCTATTGCTTGCAGCACCTGTTGTTTGAGATCGAGCTGCTCCGGAACGGTTTCGATGACCAGATCCGAGGCCGACGTGAGCTTGTCGATCGAATCGACGACGGTGAGCCGATCTCGGACCGGCGTTGCTTTGGCGTGGGACAGCTTGCCTCGTTTGACGGCTCCGGCCAGGGCCTCATCGACGACAGCGGCCAGCCTGGCCTGCTGCGATGGGGCCGGTTCAACCACGGTGACCGCCGCTCCCGCCACAGCGAAAACATAGGCGATTCCGGCACCCATCGTGCCGCCACCAACTACACCGACGAGTCGATCCGTCACGGCGATTGCCTCATGTCTCTGCGTGCAGCCGTAGAGCGAAAATGCTGGCTAGTAGCCGCCGTTGTCATAGTGGACGGAGGCAGGCTCTTCGGCCGAGATGATCGCGGCTGTCGTTGAGACGACGACGGTTCGACGTGATCGCTCGCCCATGCGTTTCTGGATCTTCCGGAGCAGGAGTTCGATCTCGGACTTGGTTTCGCTCGCTGCTACCCGGCGAACCTTCCCGTTTGACAGCTCGATCTTCAGGTAATGAGTCTCGGTGATCTTCTTGGTTCGTTGCGCACCGATACGAATGTCGGTCATGCTGGCCAAAACCGCCACCGGCAGAACCACAACAGTTGCCAACAGGAAGAGCAGGCCCAGAACAATGCCATCGGTCATCGTCAGCTCGATGATGGCGCCAAGAGCCAAGAAACCATAGACCGTGGCCCAGGCTTTTGGATCCATTCGACGTTCCCGGCGTTCCTGCTCGACCCAGATCGCTTCGCTGTGGGAATCCGAAAACACCCGAACAATGTGGTCGACGCGGTACTGCTGGCTGCCGAGTCGAAGCGTCTCCTGCGATATCCGGACCTCCTCCATGCATCATTCTTAGCAGCTCTCCTCCCGCAACTTGCAGCAGCTGCGAGATGAACGTCGCGGCAAGGCCGAGGCGAGAGGTTAGCCCTCCCGCCTCGGCGCCGCTCAGGTCTTAGGAACCCTTTGCTTCCTCGTAGCGATTTGTTGCCTCTTCGACCGCAACCATCTGCTTGTCGGCCAGCTCGGGGCGTGCAGCTCTCGCACGCTCGGCTGCGCCGACGGTCGATTCGGCTTGACCCTGGAAATGGGGCATCACATGGCGGGCAAACAGCTCGTAGCTCTTCTTCGTCGCCTGATTGTTGGCCCAGTTATGAGCCAAAGTCAGGTAGGCACCAAAGCCACCGTTGGACTGGTCGACCAGTTCTTTGATCTGGGCGACCGCCATCTCTGGTGTGCCAACCACGCCGAGACCTCCGTTGACGAAGTCGATCATCTCATCGATGTTGCCGCCGTCAACCGCCATCTGCGGGAACGCTGCCACGTTCTGGAAGTAGCGGAACCACTGCTCGATGCCGTACTCGACATCCTTTCGAGCCTCTTCCTCGGTCTCGGCGAGATGCATCAGGCCGACGAGACGCCAGCTATCGCGATCCGCCACCTTGCCGTAGGTAGCGGCGACCTCTTCCTGGATGGTCCAGTGATGGGCGAGCACATCCATGCCGATGGCAACCGTTGCACCGAGCGACAAGACACCGGCGCCATGCTTGCCAGCGAGGCGTGCTCCCGAAGGTGACGCCACCGCAGCTACCGCAACATCGAAGAGCGGGTCGCTGTAGGGGCGAAGATGGAGTCGGGCTTCATTGAGCGTGAGTCTGTCGCTCTGATAGTTGACCGGCTTGTCGGTCGTCAGCAGCTGCATCACGATGTCCATATATTCCTCGAGTAGAGGCCGCATCTGCGACGGCTCCAGCCCGAGCATGGCGGCATCGGTGGGCAGGGCGCCCGGACCCACACCGAACATCACCCGTCCGCGGGTCAGATGATCGAGCAACACCATACGCTCGGCTACCCACAGCGGATTATGATACGGCAAGGAGACAACACCGGTACCAAGTTTGATGTTTCTCGTGCGGGCCGCAGCGGCTGCGATGAAGATCTCGGGCGAGGCAACGATCTCGCTACCAGCCGAATGATGTTCGCCGATCCAAGCCTCGTCGAAGCCAAGCCGGTCCATGTGTTCAACCAGCTCTAGGTCCCATTCGAGCGACAACGTTGGATTGTGGTCCGGTGGGTGGAAAGGAGCGATAAAGCTTCCGAATCGCATACGCATAAGTGATGAACCCCCTGGGATTACGCGCTCACGGATTGTGGCCGGTGCCAGATTGTTTGAACTGAACGCCGGATAACTTGCGCGAAATCTAATCCTTACTCACCAAACCCTGCCGGGCAAATTGCATCCATTGCCTTGAGCAGACACCATTGCCTCATGCGAGATGCTGGCACCGAATGAGAGGCCGAAACCGCTCGCTCGTCGCCTGCGTCCTCCTCAGTGGAGCCCTCGGATCGATACACGCATACAGCCTCTTTATTGAACCCTTCGAGACCAAACTAGACGCCAGTCGAGGAGCGGTAAGCGCGGTCTACTCGGTCGCCCTCCTCATGCTCACCGCCTCCGTCCTGTTGGCCCATCCACTGTTTCGTCGATGTTCGGCTCGGGTGATCGTGCTCGGTGTGTCTCTAGGAGTGGCCAGTGGTTTGAGCATTGCTGCGGTGGCAACATCGCTGCCGGTGCTGATACTCGGCTACGGGGTTCTCTTCGGTGGTTTCAATGGCGTTGGTTATGCGCTCGCACTGCAGGCATCGGCTGAAACGAATCCTGGCCGCCGGGGTTTCTCCATGGGAACGGTCACTGCCGCCTACGCGCTTGGGGCAGCAGCGGGGGCGGCTCTACTGGATCGCACGATCAGCCTCTTTGGGGCGTCCGGAGCATTGTGGTGGCTTGCCGCCGTGATCTTTACCGCCGGCGTTGTCGCCGCGATGCTGTTACCGGCCGGCGTTTTGATGCCACCCTCTGCACCGACCGCGTCGAACCACATGATCGAACGGGTACTCGTCGTGCTGATGTGGGCTGCCTATGGGCTCGTCGTCGTGGCTGGCCTGATGGCGCTAGGCCACGCCGCGGCCGTCGTCGATGCTGCCGACCCTTCAACCCGTCTCGCTCCGATCGCCGTCGTGGCCGCCGGACTGGCCAACGCCCTAGGAGGTGTCGCCGTGGCCTTGACCGCCGATCGCGGCGGGATACGCCGATGGCTCGTATCGCTCCCCATCGCATCCGCCGCCGGTCTCGCGGCACTTGCTGCGGCCCAATCAGCCGTCATCGCCACCGGCGCCCTCGTCGTTGTTGCCCTCACCTATGGCGCCGTTATCGCTGCCTATCCGGTGGCAGTTGGCGAGATATTAGGAGATCACAACTACCCCAGGGTGTACGGGCTCGTGTTCACGGCCTGGGGCCTCGCTGGCCTGGTCGGGCCGTTTGGCGCCGGGTACATTTTCGACACGACAGGTCGCTATACCCTCGCCTTGATCCTGGCTGCTACGCGCCCGACCTCAACATCGAGGACAACAGCGCCGCTGGCTATCTGCACGTGCAGGACGCTGCGGCGTGGCCCGCGGCCTGGCTCAGCGCCGGGGTCGGACCTAGCGACATCGTGGATCAGCACTGGCAGATGCGCGAGTTCTCGCTTCGCGACCCCAGCGGCAATCTGCTCCGTATCGGCCAGAACTCGTAGGCACCGTCAAGCGTCGTCAGGTCACCCGAAGATCTAGCCAGACAAGTCGGTGGTCGGAGGTCGGGTAGCCGATCCCATCCTGGAGAAACTGGCCGAAGTCGAACGTGCCGGTGAGGCGAGAAAGGTCGTTGTCGCTCGCCGGCCAGAACACGCCTGAATCGGCGACGTTGAGTCGCTTCGACGGAAGCACATAGTCGACCCTCAGGTTGCCCGGGGCTCCATCGGCGAAATCGGCGGTGTCGAGTGCAGGGTCCCCTCGGTGATCGTCATTTGCCTGACCCTGGACAGCCGAAGCCTCGACCCCTCCCTGGCTCGCTGGCTGGGGATCGGCGATCTTCGGATGCACCAGCAGCTGATCGATCGCTTCCATGGTGGAATCGCCGTCGACCGGGTCGGCATTCTGGTCGCCTGCGATCACGAAGCGGGCCGAGGCGTGTAGACCACCGTAGGTGCCGTCGTCGTCGTAGATGTAGGAACTGCGGGCCGGGTGGACATAGTCGGCCCAGAAGCGAATCTCATCGTGATTGCGTCGGCCGTTCCGATCCTCGGGGCCATCGAACACAGGAGGCGTCGGATGACTGGTGAGGAAATGAATGGTGCGCCGTCCGACGGTGATCGGCAGATCCCAATGCGATTTCGACGAGAGCCGCAATGCCTCGACAGCTTCGGAAGAGTAGTAGTCGGTGGGGATCAGATTGTCGGGCATGTCGGTCCAGCGGAAGGTTTGAAAGGTGCGTACGGCGTCGATGTCGATCGGATACATCGAGAGCACGACCATGCCGAACTGGCCTGGAAAGAAACCAAAGCCGTAGGCATCGTTGGGTCCGCCCACGGTTCCCGAGCTATCGAGATCAACCCCGGACGGCACGCCGGTGTTTGACGGTGCTGAAAAGGTGTACGGGTAGTCGATTGGGTCGGCGCCGTTCTGGCCGACCATCAAGTAGTTGTCGAGAAAGCCATCGACAGCAGAGCCAGCCTCGTCGTAGTCGAACTCGTTCAACAAGACGACGTCGGGTCGAACCCGCTGGAGTACCTCGGCCACGTTTGCCGCCTGCCAACGACGCCTCGCTTCGAGGGAAACGGCAGGATCTGAGCCGTCATAGGCTTCGCTCAAGTTCTCGACGAGCTCACCAGCTGCTGTTCTATTCAACGAGACATTGAAGGTAGCAAACCGGACGGTGCGAGGCGAAGCCGCCGACGCGCTGTCGAGGAACTGGATGGGGCAGACGCTGATGGAACAAGACTAGACGAGCGAGCCGAAGCATGGCTCGTGACGCGGAGGATCCTCGGGGATGGCAAACTAGCGATCATGGAGTTCCAGACGGAGACCAAACCGCACCTTCTGTACTGGTCGACAAGCGACGAGTTCGCTGACCTCGTCAGCTCCGTCACGCCACGTCAGCTCGCCACCGAGGTCCCGTTGTGTCCAGGCTGGAGCGTTAAGGATGTCGCCGCTCATGTTTGCGGTGTGGCCGCGGATTTTCTCGCCGACCGACTCGAGGGGGTCGGCAGCGATGACTGGACGGCTCGACAGGTCCAGGAGCGGGCGGAGGCAACGGTGGCCGACGTGTGCGAGGAGTGGATGTCGTACAGAACGAGACTCGAAGACGCCTTCATCGCGGATTCGTTCGTTGCGGTTCGACTGTTGGGCGACCTCGTCGTCCACCTTCACGACGTACAGCATGCGCTCGAGGTCGTTCCCGATCGCAGCGATGAACCAACCCGACTGTCGGCCTACCGTCAGACCGTGCTCCTCCAAGAGCGAGCGCTCGAACGATGCGATGTTGACGTCTCGATCGAGTTTCCCGACGACAGCTTCTGGCGAGCAGGTGAAGCAAGCGCCTCATCCACTCGGGCTCATGTAACCCTCAGCGCCTCCCCGTTCGATTTCCTACGCACTGTGACGGGGCGCCGAGGACTCGACGAAGCTCGCTCCTTAAACTGGCGTTGCGACGTCGGTCAGTCCACAGAGGGGGGCGGATGTGAGCCCGGTTCGATCATCGAGACTGTCATCGAGACTGCGTTGGTCACCTATGGGTCGCTGCGAGCGACCGACGTTGGCTTCTAGGGAGCCGAGCTAGAACGGGCCGTCGTCCTTGGGGTCACCCTTGTTGCCGCGGCCCCGGCCCTTGCCGTTCCCATTGTTTCCGCTCGAACTGTCGGAAGTGGCTGTCGTCGCTGAGGCGGTGGTGGTCGTCGATTCGATTGTTGAGGTGGTCGTCGGATCGGTTGCAACCGTCGAGGTGGCCTGACTGGTCGAAGACGATGATGAAGATGTCGTCGTCGTCACCGTCGTTGTCGTCACCAACGACGTCGTGGGAGCTGCTGTCGTCGTCGACGAGCTTGTCGTCAACGTCGTCGACGTGCTTGTCGCGGTCGTTGGGATTGTGGTTGATGCAGCGGTTGTCGAGGTCGTTGGGCTTGTTGTCGGTGCTGCCGTTGTCGCTGGAAAGATGGTGATGGGGAAAGAGGTGGTCGTCGACGACGTGGCGGCCGTCGTACTGGGCTGACTCGTGGTCGAACCCGACGTCGTCGCGGTCGACGAGGTCTGGCCCGCCGTGCTCTGGGTTGAGCTTGATGCTGTCGTCGTCGATGTGGTGGTCTCAGGGTCAACCCGATCTGCACCAACGGTCTGTTCGCAGGCGATGCCATCGTTGTCGGCATCAAGGCCGCTGCGATAGCCAGGATCCGACACGCTCATTGGGGCCGCACCAGCGGCCGAGGCGAGACTGCAGTTGAGGTAGAACACCTTGGCTGGTGATTCGTCGTCATCGCCGAGCGTCGTAGGGTTCGTCCGATTAGATTCTGGGGATCTTCTCGCGGTGGTCGTCTGCTCGCTCAGCACGATGGGATCGTCTTGGTCGGGTTGGGTCGTATCGACAGCAACGATCGACTTGAGCCCTGGAGTGCCGCGACGCTTTGCCTGCTGGCCTGTCAAGTCGCCATCGGCTGGTGAGCCAAGGTCTTCGGAAGTGTTGTCGTCAGACGGCGAGCTGGAGGAGGCTCTCATAGCGTCCGACGGGCGTCCATCAGCTTGCGAGACCCCTTGTGCTTGGCCGCTCGATCGTGTCGAACCAGAGGCTTCGCCGAGTGAGCGAACCTCGCCCCTATCGTCGATGGGCATACGAAACATAAACAGGAAGAGGGCGACGAGAAGGAGACTCGTCGGGATCAGGAAACGCTTCCAGATCAGCAGCGGTCG
The DNA here is from genome assembly GCA_937922045.1 of uncultured Acidimicrobiales bacterium. Classification (GTDB taxonomy): domain Bacteria; phylum Actinomycetota; class Acidimicrobiia; order Acidimicrobiales; family SZUA-35; genus JAHELU01. The sequence continues at coordinate 74,565 of CAKZXA010000054.1, forward strand.
TGTGCGGTCAAACCAGTCGCCCATGTGGTCGAGGACGTTAGGTTGTACGGCCGCCCCGTACTGTGGCTGGATCACGGGAGGTTGCGCCGTAGCCGGAGCCGACGAGATGGGCTCATTGCTGGAGGGCGCAGGCCGAGGAGAGGCCGCGGCCGTGCGTTTCGAAGCCCGAGCTTCACTGCCGAAGAGAAGCTTGGTCTGGTCCGTCGTGATGTCGATGACGGGCTCGGACGGCATCGCCGGCTGAGCAGCACCACTCCTGAACCCGGCGTCGTCGGGGGAGTGGGTCGGGGCCTGGAGGGTAGGAACAAACTCGACGGTGTCGACCAGACCAGGTAGCGGCGGAACCTTGGACATTGCGACGACTTTCGCACAGCTCGAACCGGTGGTGGCGCATGGTCGCCAGCTCGAGTCTTCGCTGTTGGGAGAACGACCTGGAAGCGTTATCTCAGCGAAATCTAGATGTCGTCCAGACTTTTGAGCTCTCGGGCTCAGCACAGGGCGACGGTTGGCGAGCTGATCCATCCGAACTAGATCGGTGAGCAGGTCAGCGGTATTCCGACGCGCAACCAACTGATTCCATGGAGGATCTAGTGGATGTTGGGAAATGATTCGACACGCGTCACAGATTCGACATAGATCGGTACAGGGCTCGCTACGGGGCTTTTACGGTCTGGCGATGGTCTCACTTCTGGTGGCGACGACGCTGACAATGGTGGCTGGCCTTCCGACACCAGCAGCGGCCAGCACGAAACCCGAAGCCCGTTCGGCCTTCCTCAACCGATGCGATCTCGGTGCTGACCGGGCCGATCGCTCAGCCTTCACCGTCGAGGTGGTTTACTGCACCGTGCTCGACCGGCGCCCCGGAGCGAGTAGCCGCTGGTATTGGCATCGGCGACTCGACGCCGGTTTCGGCGTGGTGTCGATGGTCGAGGCACTGACCGGCTCAACCGAATATCAACAGCGGGCGACCCCGTCGCCGTGGGAAGCACTCTCGCTCTTTGGTACCGATCGCGATGCCCCCAACCTGGCGGTGCCGAAGACGACGCAACCGGTCGCAGCTCAGCCAACCTCAACGTCCAAACCACCACCAACACAGCGATCGACGACGCCTAAGACGACGACCACCAAAACCGCTGTCGTTGAGACCAAGCCCAAGCCGAAAACGATGGCCACGAAGAAGACCTCAACGCAAGAGCCAGGCCCGGCATCAAACGGGTTCCGAAAGCGCCAAGCCATCGTGGCGAAGTCTTTCGCCGCCTTTGTTGACAAAAACGGTGGCAGTAACGGGGGAGCCGTAGGGCCCGGAGGTAACGGTGTCGTGGTGCCCGGTGTTGTGTACCGGCGAATCGATGTTCCCGGCCAGCAGATTCACGTGACGTTCGTGCATCTCTCACGTGCGACGATGAGAGTCAGCCCAGGAGGCCGTGGTCCTGCTGTGGTCGGCGATTTCGCCGAAGGCGTCGGCGGCGTTGTGGCCCTCAACGGAAACTGGTTTTCGCCATGGGATGGGCCGGCGGTAGCTGGTGGTGAGGCATACGCTGCTGACGACCACGGCTACACGGCTCTGTTCGGGATGACGGCTGACCAGTCGAGCGTTATCGAACATCATGCCGAGGTCAACAGCACAGTAGATCAGCGCATCCGGGAGGCCGTCGGGGGCCACCCGACGTTGGTGCACCGAGGAACCGTGACGGCAGACTTCGGGAACGATCCCACCTTCACCAACCGGCATCCCCGCAGTGCGATTGCGCTCGACTCGACCGGTGACGTGCTCATCCTGGTGGCTGTCGACGGTCGTTCAAAACATGCAGCCGGGATGACCGGCAGCGAGACGGCGAAACTTTTGAACCGTCTAGGCGCTCACGATGCCGTGATGCTCGACGGGGGAGGGTCGACGACGATGTGGCTGGGAGGCAAGGGGATTGTCAACACGCCATCCGGCCAGCCTCGCGCCGTCGGTAATCAGATTGCAATAGTTCCGCGCTGAACACTCAGCGTGTTGAATGAGCGCCAACTCGTAGGGATTTAGGGAGCCATTGTGGTGAAGGCGTCACTCTACGTGGACTTACCGGTGCGTAACTCTTTGGTCACCTCTAGTGTCTAACAGATTATGGACACGATCGTTGAGCGTATCGAGCACGCCTCCAAAGGTCAGGGAACCATCACCTTTGTCACCGGCGAGGAGCCTCAGACAAAGACGTGGGGTGAGTTTCACGAGGATGCGAAGGCCATGGCGGCCCGCCTTCAAGCCCGAGGTATTTCCCACGGTGACCACGTCGCTGTCCTAGGGCCGACCTCGGTCGATCTCGTTACTTCATTCCAGGCTGTGTGGCTCTGCGGCGCAACCCTGGTCGTGCTGCCGCTGCCCATGCGGCTGGCCTCAATCGAAGACTTCACCTCTGCCACCAAGCAGCGGATTCGATCCGCCGACTGCAGCGCCGTGTTGATCGACCCTGACCTCGCCCCCTTCGTCGAGGTGACTCCCGAGGATCCCCCGCTCTACTCCCTTGCCGAGCTCAGCGGCGACAATCTCGCCGCCAGCGACTTCGTCCGCCCCGACTACAACGCCGACGACTTGTTTGTTCTCCAGTTCACCAGTGGATCGACGTCAGAACCCAAGGGCGTCATGTTGCCGAACCACATGGTTGCGGCAAACATCGACGCTATTACCGAGGCTGGTCGGGTGAAGGTAGGGGAAGACGTGCTGGTCTCATGGCTACCCCTCTATCACGACATGGGTCTCGTCGGCTTCTGCATTCTTCCGATGTCGACCGGCCTCGACCTGGTCCTTGCCGCTCCGCAGGACTTTCTCGCCTCACCCGGCCGCTGGATGGAGTGGCTCTCCACCTACAAGGGCACCGCCACCGCAGGCCCTAACTTCAGCTACGTCCTGGCCACTCGAGCCCTACGCCGAATGAAGGAGCCGCTCGACTTATCGGCCCTCCGCATCGCTCTCAACGGAGCCGAGCCGGTCGATCCGGCCAGCGTGCGCGATTTCGTCGAGGTCGGTGCCGAGCACGGCATGCGGCCTGGCGCCGTCTTCCCCGCCTTCGGCATGGCCGAGGTGGCCATCGCTGGATCCTTTCCAATCCCGATGTCTGGTCTCGTCACCGATGTGGTCGATGGACAGCACCTGGAGAATGTCCACGTGGCCGAGCCCGTTGCTCCCGACCATCAGCACGCCCGGGAAATCGTACTGCTCGGTAGCCCGGTGCCGGGCCTCGAGTTTCGAGTCGTCAACGCCGACGGAGCGCCTGCGGCCGAACGTCACGTCGGAGAGCTACAGATCAGAGGGACCTCGGTCACCCCTGGCTACTACCGCAGCGATGAGGCAAACGCCGAACTCTTCGACGGCGACTGGTTGAAGACTGGTGACCTGGCCTACATGGTCGACGGCCAGATGGCGATGTGCGGACGAATCAAGGATCTCATCATTGTTGGTGGCCGCAATGTCTACCCCCAGGACATCGAACGAGCGGTCGGACAGGTCGAGGCGATCCGAACAGGCAACGTAATCGCCTTCGGATCAGCGGGCCGCAAAGGCAAAGAGCAGGTCGTTGTCGTGGCTGAAACACGAGCCGACGCCGACAGCTTCGACGCTATCCGAACCGCCATTAGTGAGAAGTCGGTGGAGGCGGTCGGTGTTCCGGCACGCGATATTGTTCTCGTGCGCCCATCGAGCCTGCCAAAAACGAGTTCAGGCAAGCTGCAGCGGGCGCTCTGTCGCCAGCAGTACCACAACGGCCAACTCGACCTCGCTGGCTAGACCGGAGGCGCAGCTCCGCCATCAACGCCATCGGACGTCTCGTCGATTTCGTCGACCTGGCTCAGCTCGGCGGCCACGAGGTCTTGGTTGGCAAGCCCTGGGTAAGGCCCGGTCAACGAGATAAGAGGCCTCGACCACTGCAACAGTGGATCGATGTCGATGAAGAGCGCCTTGGCCAGCAGCGTCATCGGGACAGCGAGGATGGCGCCGAGTGGACCGAGAACCCAGCTCCAGAAGATCAGGGAGAGAAAGGTGAGCGTTGCCGACAGGCCAACCGCGTCGCCAACGAAACGCGGCTGGATTAAGGACTGAACGACTACGTTGATAATGAGGTAGGAGCCGATGATCCAAAGCGAGAGCTGCCAGCCTCCCTCGAAGAAGGCAAGGATTGCAGGCGGCACGAGACCGAGAGCGAACCCGATGTTGGGGATGTAGTTGGTGATCAACGACAGGATGCCCCACACCAACGCCAGCGGAATGTTGAACCAGAGCAGCACCATCATGTCGAGGCCGGCCACGATGAGACCGAAGATGGTCGACACGATGAAGTAACTGCGGGTTCGCTGAGCGAATCCCTGGAGTCCCTCGACAACTTCGGGTCGGTCGTCGCTCGCTCGCTGCAGAGCGCCGGTGAACTTTCCGGCATCGAGTGTCATGAACAGCATCGTGAACAGCAAGAGGCTGGCCGCGCTGGCGATGCCCAGAAGCCCCGACAGAGCTGAGGACACCTGTCCGGCTACCGCACCAATATCGAGCCCACGCACGATCTCCTCGACGTCGGCTCCTTCGACACCGAGATCTTCTAGCCAGTCAACAGCGTCGGTTTGAGCTGATCGAAGTTGCTCGGTGTAGCCATCGCTGGTTACGAGATCGATCATTTCGAAAGCGGCCCATGCGACCGAGGCGACGATGACGGCCAGGGTTCCGAAGGCGGCGACGATGAAGGCTGTGAAGCCCGCCCAGCTCGGTGCTCCAAGATCTACCAGTCGGTCCTGGATCGGGCTGACAACGACAACGATGACCAGGGCCAGAAAGATCGGACCAATCGAGGCCGCGAATGATTTGATGCCAGCCACGACGATCATGGTGGCGGCGATAGTCAGGAGCAGGCCTGCGCCACGCGACGCACCGATGCCGCTAAATCCGCTGACCGTCTTGTCTGGTTCCGCCATCGTGTCAGTCTGCCTGTAGCGCCTCAAACACACTCTTCCACCGGCTCGGATCGCTCTCATAGGGCGCGTAGAAGCTGATCCGTTGGATGACATCGCCGTAGCGACGCAGGAGTTCGGGAGCGATGCTCTCCGGCTCGCCGACGACGGCGAACGTGCTGAGGACCTCGTCATCGATGAGTTCGGCCATCTGCACCCACTCTCCCTGCTTGGAGAGCTTGTTGAGGTCTTCCTGGAGACCGCCCCACCCATGAGCATCGAGGACCGGGCGGTAAGCCGGCGTTGAACCATAGAACGCTATTTGCTGGCGGGTAGCGCCAGCCGCCTTCTTTAGCTCGTCATCGTCGTTGCCGGTGACGACGAACGAAGGACCGACGATCTCGAAGTCGTCCATCGTCTTGCCCGCCTTAGCTCGGCCTCGTTCGAGAGCGGGCAAGGTCACCTCGCGGAGAAACTTCTCGGTGGTAAAACCATGGCAAATGAAACCATCGGCTACCTCGCCGGCCACCTCGGTCATCAGCGGCCCGACACCAGCGAGAAAGATCTTTGGAAGCCCGTGGGCATTGGGACCCGGGTTGAAGAAGGGAGTCATCAAGGTGTGGGTGTAGAAGTCGCCGTTGAAGTCGAGCTTCGTCCCTTCGTGCCAGCATGACCAGATCGAACGGATGGCCAGAATCATCTCACGCATACGAGCCGCTGGCTTTGACCATTCCATCGAGAAGCGCTTCGTGATGTGCGGCTTGATCTGAGAGCCGAGGCCGAGGATGAACCGGCCCGAATAGGACTGAAGGTCATAGGCGGTCTGGGCCAGCGTCATCGGGTTGCGAGCAAAGGCCACCGCTATCGACGTGCCGAGCTCGATCGTCTCTGTGTGTTCGGCGGCCAGGAGCAACGGCAGGAACGGATCGTGCTGTGTCTCAGCTGTCCAGAAGCCGTTGTAGCCAGCGTCTTCTTGACGTTTTGCCTCGGCGCCAGCCTTCGCCAGGTCACCACCGAGCCCAAATCCTCCATCTACCTTCATCTCTGCACTCTCCCTGTTGTGGTCGGCTTCTACAGTAGGCAGTGGCTGCCGCGGCCGCCACCCCGGCAATCCAGAGGGTCGCGCATCGTGTAGGTGCCCATCGACGGTAGCGTTTGATTCATGATTCTCGATGTCACCGACGCCACCTTTGAAGTTGAAGTTCTGCAGCGCTCGATGACGACTCCGGTCGTGGTCGATCTGTGGGCGCCGTGGTGTGGTCCGTGCAAGACCCTCGGACCGATCTTGGAAAAGGTGATCGGTGAGACGGGCGGACGGGTCATCTTGGCTAAGGTCAACGTCGATGAGAACCCGTCGGCGTCGGCGATGTTCCGGGTTCAGTCCATCCCCGCCGTGTATGCACTATCTGGTGGACAGGTGGTAGACGGCTTCACGGGTGCTCAGCCCGAGCCACAGATTCGTGAGTTTGTGACCAAGCTGCTGGGTAGCGAATCAGTGGGTGAGATCGAAGCTCTCCTCGCTCAGGGCGACGAGGCATCACTTCGGCGTGCTCGTGAACTGGACCCGACCAGCATCGAAGCGGCTGGCATGTTGGGCGCCCTCCTGCTGCAGGCAGGCAACGTCACCGAAGCACTGGAAGTTCTGGAGAGCGTCGACGGCGGCGAACAATTGGAGCCCTTGTTGCAAGCGGCCCGAGAGGCAGCCCTGCCTGTCGGTGAACAGAACCGCATCGCTGATCGGCTCCAGGAGCTGCTGGCCACGGTGAAGAGTGACGACGACGCCCGCGCCGAGTTCGTCTCCTTGCTCGACGATCTATCGGTCGGCGACCCTGTTGCCGCGTCGGGTTGGCGAAGGAAACTCTCAACCGCTCTCTTCTAGGGAGCACCGTGTTGGTCTGCCCAAGCTTTCGTGGCAAGACCAGGGCAACCTGCTAGGTTCAAACCACTTCCCCCTAACGCTTACTCCGCCCATTCTCGGGTGTCTTGAAGTTGGGGATACATCGTGTCAGGTCACGAGAAGTCCGGATCGGTCGATGCAGCTGATGCTGCGGCCACGGATGGCAAAGACGGCCCAAACGATCCGCTGCCACGGCGAAACCTCGCCGACCTGGTCGACGATCTGCTAATCACGTACGAGAACTGGCGGGGCCGTCCAATGATGTCGGTGCTCCTAATAGCGGTTGCGGGTGCGCTCGCCGGTGCAGGATGGTGGAGCAGCCATCGCGTTCCCAGCACTGATTCGGTGGAGGCCGCCATTCCCTACGCTTCCGAGTCGCCCTCGCGGCCCGCACCAACGACCGCCCCAGGAGCAGCTGCAACAGAGTCGCCACCCAGTGCTCCGCCGCTTGGCTCGGCCAGCGACCCCGGGATGGTGACCATGCCCTCCATTGCTGGCGAGGCTGTTCCCATGATGCCGTCCATCGTTGTCCACGTCAGTGGAGAGGTGCTGCGTCCAGGTCTTGTCAACCTGCCGGGTGAAAGCCGAATCGCGGAGGCCATCGAGGCGGCCGGGGGACCGACGCCGTCGGGCGATGTTCATCGGCTAAACCTGGCCGCCCTCGTCGTCGATGGCACCCAGATCGTCGTGCCCTCGACCGATGAGGTCGTCGACGGCCCACTCGTGCGAACGTCGGGAAGCTGGTCCGCCTCCGACGAGCCGTCAACCGAACCTGGACTCGTCAATCTGAACTCAGCCAGCCGAGTCCAACTGGAATCGCTGCCAGGGGTGGGCCCCGCCACGGCAACAGCTATCGAGACATGGCGTGAACAGCACGGAGGTTTTCGCTCCGTCGAGGAGCTGCTCGACGTGCCCGGGATTGGACCGGCCAAGTTGGACGCGCTGGTCGATCTGGTCGAGGTGTAGGTGGCCGGCACCTCAGCCAGCGGTCACACGAAGCGCCCTGTCGCCGAGCTTCTAACCGAACCGGCGTTGACCGAAGAATTGTTGGCGGCAGCGATTGCCTTGATGGCGTGGGCTGGGGTAGCGGTGGGAGCGTGGGCCGCCGGTCGAGGCATCGTTCCGGCATGGCCGGCTCTTTCAGGCGTATTGCTGACACTGCTCGCTTCAGCTGTGTTTCTCGGGTTCGCTCGACGAACGCGCTGGCTGCTTCCCGCAGTTGGGTTGCTCTACTGCCTACTCGGGATCCACGCCGAGCGTGAGTACACGGCCCGAGCCGTCAAGGAACCGGAGCTGGTTGAGTTGCGAGCATTGGCCGTGGCAGACCCTGAGCCGCTCACCGCCGGTTGGAGCCTGCAAGTGCGGGCGGAAGGTGGGCTTCGGTACGAACTCGTTGGTTTCGGGTCGCAAGGGTTTGCGCTGGCCCAGGTTGGCTTCGGTCAACGTTTGAGTGTGGAGGGCCGCGCTCGGTCTATCGGCGACCGGAGATGGCTTCGGTCCCGACATCTCAGCGGAACGATCTCGGTGGCCGAGGTCAAGGTAGTCGGGGCTACGAGTCGCTGGTTCGCTCTTCCGCAGCTGATGCGTGAGGCCATCGTCGACGGAGGTGAGGCCCTACCTCGATCCGCCCAGGCGCTCTATCACGGCCTCGTCGTTGGTGACGACAGATTTCAGACGCTCGGGCAGAAAACCACTTTTCGGGTCGCCGGGCTTACCCATCTGTTGGCGGTCTCGGGGCAGAACGTGGCCTTTGTGCTGGCGGTGGCTGAACCGGTGCTGCGTCGCACCCGACTGCGGTGGCGGCTCCCGCTATCGCTCACCGTCCTCCTCTGTTTCGCCATCGTGACCAGGGCGGAGCCTTCGGTGCTGCGAGCAACGATGACCACCGCTATTGCTGTCTGGGCTTCATGCTCGGGACGCCGAAGCTCTGGCGTGCAAGCCATGGCTCTGGCCATCCTGGCTCTGCTCGCGATCGATCCCTTCCTCGCTGGTGTCGTCGGGTTTCAACTTTCGGTGGCCGCCTCGGCTGGAATCCTCGTGCTCGCCCCTCCGCTTGCCCGACGTCTCCCTCTCCCGCAATGGCTGGCCCAGCCTTTGGCGGTGACAGCGGCCGCTCAGGTGGCGGTCAGTCCGTTGCTGATCACGTACTTTGGCCCGATCTCGCTCGCCAGTTTGCCTGCCAATCTGTTGGCGGGCTGGGCCGCCGGCTTGGTGATGACACTAGGACTTACCGTCGGTGTCGTCGCCGGTCTTGGGCCCGTATCGGTGGCCGGTGTGTTGCAGTTTCCAACATCGCTCTTGCTGTGGTGGATCGATCTGGTCGCCCGCCTCGCGGTTGCGGTGCCCCTGCCGCTGCTGGATCTGTCGGGACTGATGGCTGCGGTATTGCTGTTGTTCGTGGCCCGTCGCTGCGATGCTCGGTGGCAGCGTTGGGTGATCCGTGTCGCTTTTTGCTGTCTAGTCGTGGCGTACATGCCGAGAGCCCCTTCCGAACCGGCGGCCGTTGCCGATGGAGCCTCCTACTGGCCAGGAGGGGCCGGTCGGCCATCGGTCTTGCTGGTCGAGTCGCATGCGTCGTCGGTTGTGCCCGAGAGCGTGCTGGCCGCCGGCATACGTCACGTCGACATCGTTGTGTTCGAGGCTGGCGGGCGACGACAGGGGAATCTCGCCATGGCCCTTGATGAGGTGCTTTCGATCGGGGCTCTACGGGCCCCGCCCGACCATCGAATCCAGCCTGCTATCCGAGTAACGGAGCAAACATCGTGGTCGGTTGTCGGCGGTGTAATGACGGTGGCGCCATCGAGAGATGGCAGCCGGCTCGACATCACCCTCGCCGCGGATGAAACCGATCCCTAGCTAGCGGGTCGAGTTCAAGGTCTGCCGTATTCACTGGCGTAACTCGGGGTTGGAACCGACATGCGCATGTTGGGGTCGGTGATGGGTTCACCATAGGTAGTAGACATCGGTACGACCCCGGCCCACAGTTCGAGGTCGTAGTCCTCCGCGTCGTCGTTTGGACCGCCGGTGCGAATCTTCGCCGAGGCTTCATCAAGCGGTAGAGATAAAAGGCTTGTGGCTCGGAGCTCTTTCTCATTATTGGGACGAAGATCAGCCATCCGGCCAGGTATAAGTCGTTCGACCAACTGGTCGAGCACGGTGTCTTTCTCCTTGAGGTCAGTGATCTCTCTGGGCGTACCCATGATCACTACAGATCGATAGTTGACCGAGTGATGGAAGGCCGTTCGCGCCAGCACGAGGCCATCGATCAGGCTTACGGTGACACAGATACGTTGATCGCGTGCGGTGCGCAGGAGACGGCTTGCGGCCGAACCGTGCAACAGGAGCTGATCGCCGATGCGGGCATGCAAGGTGGGGATGACGATCGGGCCGTCGTCGGTGGTGAGACCAACATGGCAGACCAGTGCCTCGTCCAGAATCTCGGCGATGGTGGCCGCGTCGTAGTGGCCACGCTCGGGGAGGCGCTTGACGGCGACCGTGTCGCTTGCTGGGGTTTGATCCATGATTGCTCCTTCTCGGCTTATGGTTGTTGCGGCAGTGCTTGGGCCGGGACCTCTAGGGGGCCGCTCGGTCTTCGGTGTCGGTGGTCAGGCTGAACCCTTCGTCGAGCCACCCTGTCACGCCGCCGATCATCTTTTTCACCGGACGATCGAGCTTGGCCAACCGAAGGGCGGCCTTGTCGGCTCCATTGCAGTGAGGGCCAGCGCAATACACGACGAACAAGGTGTCTGCCGCGTAATCGGCCAGGTTTCGTTCGACAATTCGGCCGTGAGGGAGGTTGGTGGCCGTTGGTAGGTGCCCGGCGGCGAAGAGTTCGGGGGAGCGAACGTCGAGGAGGACAAAGTCCTTGGTGTTCTCGATGATGGCCTGATGGGTGTCCCAACAGTCTGCTTCGAAGGCGAGCAGGGAGGCGAAGTGGGCTTGTGCCAGCTCGGACCCGGCGGCCTGAACCTCGCTTACTGGCGAAGACCTTCTCATCGTTTTCTTCTCATCGTTTTCGTCTCACTTGTACTCTCACTGCTCTTTTCTCATGGTCACGTGTATTGGTCAAATGTATTGATACAAAACAATCTTTGTACTACGGTTTACTTGCGTAGCTTATCGTAGCCACGAAACCGAGGCCAGTAGATTCCATGAACAACTCGATCACAGCAGCGAGCCTCGTCGGTAAGGCCGAGGGGCTGGCAGAAGAGATCGAGCGTCGTATCGTCAGCGGCGAGCTGCAAGCTGGCGACCGATTGCCTGCCGTTCGTCACGCTGCCGAACAGCGGGGCCTCGCTGCGAACACCGTGGCAGCCGCCTATCAGGTTCTGGCCCGACGGGGCTTGGTGGAAGGCCGCGGTCGTAAGGGCACGGTTGTCACCGCCAGTTCGCTACCCAGCCGAAGCTATGACATCCGCCCGTCCGAGTCGCTCCTCAACATGAGCGACGGCAACCCAGATCTCAACCTGCTACCCGATCTACGACGACATATGGCGTCGCTCGCGGCTGGTGACGCGACGCTCCAGCTGGGCTACGGAGCGCCCCAGGTCGACGATGGGTTGCGATCTCTTGTGGCCAAGAACTTCGCTGCCGACGAGATCGGTACGGAGAACATAGCTGTGGTCGGAGGGGCACTAGACGGTATCGAGCGGGCGCTGTCGGCCAACCTCCGGTCAGGCGACGGGGTGGCGGTCGAAGATCCTGGTTATCGCCCGGTGCGATCCTTGCTGTCGGCGCTCGGACTCAGGGCGGTTGCCGTTGAACTCGATGAGCAGGGGCCTAAGCCTTCATCGCTTTCCGAGGCCCTCGATCGCGGGGTCAAAGCAGTGGTGATCACACCCCGGGCTCAGAATCCAACGGGCATAGCCGTGAGTCTTGAGCGAGCTCAGGAGCTGGGTCGCCTCATGAGAGATCACCCTGGCGTCCTGCTCATCGAGGATGATCACGCCAACGCTGTGGCTGGCGCTCCGTTTCACAGCGTCAGTCGGGAGGTAAGCCAGAGGTCGAACCGGCGGGTTGAGGGGAGTGCAGACTCCAACCGGTGGGTCGTCGTGCGATCGATGGCCAAGTCGTATGGGCCTGACCTGAGGGTTGCCGCGGTCGTTGGTGACCGCGTGACGATCGGTCGGATAGGTAACCGTCTAGCCCTGGGTATGGGGTGGGTGCCCCATATCATTCAGCGTTTGGTTGCCTCCATGCTTAGCGACACGGCGACAAATCGCTTGCTGGAAGAGGCGGCGGACGCCTATCGGGAACGTCGCAACGCCTTCTACGACGAGTTCGTCGGTGCCGGTCTAGCCGATCGAGTCATACGACCGTCGTCCGGATTCAACGTGTGGGTGCTCGTCGATGATGAGACCGTAGCGGTCGCCGCCATGGCCGACGCTGGCTATGCGGTGGCTGAGGGTGCTCGGTTCCGCCTCGCCTCACCCCCCGGTGTTCGCGTGTCGGTGGCGGCCCACGATGAGGGCGTTGTGCGTGAGGCCGCTCGACATCTCATCGAACGGGTGGACACCGGATTCGGTGTCCGTCTCGGCTGACAACTGATTTCGTCGCTCATATGACAGCTCACCCGAAATCCTGAGCCAGCCTCAGCGATCCGCCCGCGAGCCGGTAACGTCTAAGCGTGCTTCTTGAGCTCGGCGACCAGCGGTTTGACATCACCTACCGCGCCCTGGTGATGGGGATCTTGAACCGGACACCCGATTCGTTCTACGACGCCGGTCAATACTGGGCATTTGATGATTTCCTGGCCAAGGCCGAACAGCTCGTCGATGACGGGGCTGACTTCCTCGATGTTGGCGGCGTAAAGGCCGGTCCGGGTGAAGAGGTTTCTGCGCAGCAGGAGCTGGAGCGGGTTGTTCCAGCGGTGGAAGCGTTGGCTAAACGGTTCGACGTGCCGATCTCGATCGATACCTGGCGGGCTTCGGTTCTCAAGGAATGCCTGGCCGTTGGCGCCAGTGTCGGCAACGACATCAGCGGCTTCGCCGACCCGGACTACCTGAAGGTGGCCGCCGACGGTGGCGCAAGTGTGGTGGCCACCCACATTCGTTTGGCGCCCAGGGTGCCCGATCCAGAGCCGGTTTATGACGACCTGATAGGCGACGTCGTCTCCTTTCTCGTCGATCGTGCTCAACGAGCGCTCGATCATGGCATTCCCCACAATCGCGTCATCATCGATGCCGGCCAAGACCTGGGGAAAACACCCGCTATGTCATTGGATCTGCTTCATCACACCACCGCTCTTACCGAACTCGGTTTCCCCGTGTTGCTCTCGGTCTCGCACAAGCGGTTTCTCTTCGAGCTGCTCGATACCGACCGCTATGACATTTCGTCGGGAACCGATGCCGCTCATGTCGTCGGCATTGTTCAGGGCGCTCGAGTGATTCGAGCTCACGATGTGCAGTCGACCCGCCGCGTCGCCGACCTGCTCGCTGATATCTTGTCATCACGGGCACGTTCGAACTGAGACGGACCGATCTGTGACAGTCGTATTCATCAAAGGCGACGACGAGACACTGGTGGCCCAGGCGGTCAAGTCTGCGGTCGATGGGCTTCTCGGCGATGGTGACCGGGGCCTGATGGTCGATGAGGTCGCTGAGGCCAACTACACCGCATCGGAAGAGCTCACCGTGGCTCCACTGATCACGTCGGCTCAGACGATGCCGTTCCTCACCGACCGTCGCATCGTTGTAGGGCGCAATCTCGCCCTCTTCTCCAAGGCGGCGACAGTGCTGCCTTTGGTCGAGCTACTGGCTCTAGCCCCGGAAACCACTGATCTCGTCTTGGTGTGGGAAAAGGGGGCGGCTACTGGTCGCATGCCTTCGGTCCCGAAGTCATTGAATGAGGCGCTCAAGACCGCTGGCGCCGAGTTTGTCGATGCCGCCCCATCCGGTCGCGGCCGCAAGTCGATGTTGGATGAACGGCTAGCCACCGCTCCGGTCAGGCTCAACGCTCAGGCTCGCCGTGTTATCGCCGACCACACCGGCGACGACATCGGCCGCTTAGCCTCATTGTTCGAGATTCTGGTGTCGACCTTCGGCGAGGACGCGTCGGTGTCGATCGACGACGTCGTACCCTTCCTCGGTCAGGCTGCCGACGTACCCCCGTGGGAACTCACCGACGCCATCGACTCCGGTGATATTGGGGTGGCGTTAGAGAAGCTCAACCGCATGGTCATCGGCGGCGGGCGCCACCCGTTGCAAACGCTGGCAACACTGCATGCGCACTACCAGCGGGCGTTAAAGCTCGATGGAGCGCCGGTGTTCGACGAAAAAAGCGCAGCCGCTCATCTGAAGATGAGCGGCTCAACGTTTCCGGCCAAGAAGGCCCTCACGCTTTCCCGACGCCTCGGATCGGCTCGGTTGCGATCAGCCGTCGGACTTCTCGCCGACGCCGACGTCGCTCTGCGAGGTTCGAGCGGACTGTCGGCCGATTCGATCGTGACGGTGCTCGTAGCGCGGCTAGCCCGGCTTAGTCGGGCCTGAAACCTCTGGCGATGACTCGCCGGAGATCGGCGCGATTACTCGCCGGAGGCTTGGGCTGACAACGACCTGATGTGAGCCGTCAAGCGGCTCTTCTTGCGGGCCGCTGCCTTCTTGTGGATGATGCCTTTGGCTGCGGCCTTGTCGATGCGCTTGATTGTCTGGCGCAGCGCTTCGGCTTCGGTCTCGGTGCCGGCAGCTTCGACTGCGGCCTTCTGTCGAGTGCTGAGTTCGGATCGAACCGCACGGTTGCGGAGTCGACGCTTCTCATTCTGTCGGTTGCGCTTAATCTGGCTCTTAATGTTGGCCACGGAACACCTCGTCTTGATGGAACTAGTAAATGATAGCGGCCCAATGGTTCACGCCAACCTGATCGGCCGCTAGCGTTCAAAGGGAAATGAAGCTCAACACTGAAGTCGTAGACCCGACCAAGATCCGCAATATAGCGATCATCGCCCACATCGACCACGGTAAGTCCACGCTGGCCGACCGCCTGCTGGAACTCTGCGGCGCGGTCGAGCAACGCCAGATGCGCGAGCAGTATCTCGATTCCATGGACCTGGAGCGTGAACGCGGCATCACCATCAAGCTGCAAAGCGTGCGTCTGGAGTGGAAGGGTCATGTCATCAACCTGATCGACACCCCGGGCCACGTCGACTTCGGGTACGAGGTTTCGCGCTCGTTGGTGGCGTGCGAAGGGGTGATCCTTGTTGTCGATGCGGCCCAAGGTATCGAAGCCCAAACCCTGGCCAATACCTACCTCGCTCTCGAGAACGACCTAGAGATCGTGGCTGTATTGAACAAGCTTGATCTGCCAGCGGCTGATCCCGACCTTCACGCCGGGGAGATGGAGCAAGTGCTGGGTATGCCAGCCGAAGAGGTGCTGGGGATATCGGCCAAGACAGGAATGGGCGTCGAGGATCTGCTCGATGCCGTTATCGAGAGGGTTCCCCCGCCGGTCGGCAACGAATCAGACCCGCTTCAGGCCCTCATCTTCGACAGCCACTTCGACACCTATCGCGGTGTCGTATCGAGCGTCCGGGTCGTCAACGGTCGCCTCAAGCAGGGTCAGAAGCTTCTGTTCATTCAGGCTGGTGCCGTGCATGAGGCCGATGAGGTTGGGGTGCGATCTCCAGACAACTCACCGGTCGACAGTCTCGGGCCGGGCGAGGTCGGCTACCTGATCGCAGGCATCAAGGACGTGCGTGACGCTCGCTCTGGTGAGACGATAACCGACAACAACCGGCCGGCCGACGGCGCTCTACCCGGCTATCGAGAACCCCAGCCGATGGTGTTCTGCGGCCTCTACCCGGTCGACGGCGACGACTATGAAGATTTCCGAGATGCGCTCGACAAGCTCCGACTCGATGATGGCAGTTTCACCTTTGAGCCGGAGACGTCAACCGCTCTCGGATTCGGCTTTCGTTGCGGCTTCCTCGGGCTGTTGCACATGGAGATCGTTCGTGAGCGACTCGAGCGTGAGTTTGATCTCAACCTGATCGCTACCTCGCCATCGGTGAAGTATCAGATCGTGATGAACGATGGCACCGAGTTGGTTGTCGACAATCCCTCGACGCTGCCCCAGTCCGGCGATTGGCGCGAAATCTCGGAGCCCTATCTTAAGGCGTCGATGATTACCCCGTCGGCCTACACCGGCACGCTCATGGAGCTGTGCCAGGCTCGCCGAGGGCGTATGGAGAAGATGGAGTATCTGTCGCCTGAACGCCTAGAGATCGTCTACACGCTTCCCCTGGCTGAGGTGGTGGTCGACTTCTTCGACCAGCTCAAGAGCCGTAGCCAGGGCTACGCCAGCCTCGACTATGAGCCGGCTGGCTACGAGCCTGGCGACCTTGTGCGGGTCGACATCCTGTTCAACAGTGAGCAGGTCGACGCCTTCTCTACCATCGTGCATCGGGACAACTCCTATGAGTATGGCCGACGAACAGCGGAGAAGCTCAAGTCGATTATTCCTCGACAGCAGTTCGAGGTGCCGATTCAGGCCGCGATCGGTGGCCGAATTATCGCCCGCGAAACGGTCAAGGCTTTCCGCAAGGACGTGACGGAGAAGCTCTACGGCGGTGACGTGACCCGAAAGAACAAGCTGCTCAAGAAGCAGAAGGAAGGTAAGCGGCGAATGAAGTCGATCGGGCGGGTCGAGATACCACCCGATACGTTCATTCGGGCGCTTCGACTCGACGATTGAGCCCCAGGCGTGAGCATTTGTGATCGTGGTCGACTCGGAGCCTTCGTTGTCTAGTCGGTAGACTGGTCGGCAGAATGATCGACGACCGTAAGGCCGCCATCCTCAAGGCGGTAATCGAGGAGTACACGCGTACGGCGCAGCCGGTCGGTTCGTCGGCCGCGGCCAAGAAAGCCAACGTCAGCGTTTCGTCGGCCACGGTGCGTAACGACATGGCGGCCCTGGAGAACGAGGGTTATCTCGACCAGCCTCACACCAGTGCAGGTCGCGTGCCCACCGAGAAGGGGTACCGATTCTTTGTCGACAACCTCATCGCCGACTCGCGAGCCGCGGCCGATGCGCGGTTGACCGGAGGGATCGACGTCTCAACATTCTTTGGACAGATGCGCGGTGAGATCGAAGAGGTCATGTCCGACACCGCCAATCTGCTCACGAATCTGACCGACTACGCAGCCGTCGTCGTCGACGAAACCGATGAAGCGGCCAGCGTGCGGTCGGTGCACTTGGTCGGTTTGAGCGACCAGACGATCATGGCCGTGGTGGTTCTAGCCAACGGGCAGATCAACAAATACACATTCGAGTTTGAACGACCTGTTGATGAGGAGACGCTGAGCCAGGCCAGTCAGCGGCTGTCCCAGGCTCTACAGGATCGTCCCCTAGCCGACCCATCCGAACTCTTGCCATCGACAGATCTGTCGGCCGATGCCATCGCAAGGCAGTTCTTTCAAGCCATAACGACCAGCGATGAACAAGACCGCGTCTACGTCGAGGGAACGGCCAAGGTTGCTGCCGCCTTTGAGGCGGTGGAGTCGGTGAGCCAAGTGCTCACTATCCTGGAGCAGCAACTTGTCGTCGTCAGCCTGTTGGCCAATGTGGTCGAGCGAGGTATGACGGTGGCCATCGGTAGCGAAACCGGAGTCGAACCCTTGTCAGAATGCAGTCTGGTCGTGTCCCCCTATCAAGTCGACGGCGAGCGAGCTGGAGCGATTGCGGTTCTGGGTCCGACCCGTATGAACTATCCTCAAGCCATGTCAGCGGTGGCCGTCGTGTCCAACCAGCTTGGCAAGCTGCTGAGCGAGGGCTAGACGATGGACTACTACGAGATACTCGGCGTTGGACGCTCCGCCACACAAAATGAGATCAAGCGGGCCTACCGTTCCCTAGCCCGCAAGTTCCATCCCGACGCCAACCCTGGCGACAGTGAAGCTGAGGCGAAGTTCAAGCAGATCGCCGAAGCCTACGAAGCGTTAGGCGACCCCGAGCGCCGAGCTCATTACGATCGGTTTGGTTCCTCTGGAATGGGCGGCGGTGGCGGCGGCGACCCCTTTGCCGCCTCCGGTCTCGGTGACCTTTTTGACGCCTTCTTCAATGCTGGTGGACGAGCCGAAGCTGGTCCGCAGCGTGGCGCCGATCTCGAAGCGGTAGCCCTGCTCGACCTTGAGGATGTTGTCAACGGTGTCGCCAAAGAGATCAAGGTGCGCACCGCCTTGCCCTGCGACACTTGCGAAGCGACCGGCGCTGGTGCCGGCTCGGCCGTCAGCCGCTGTGATCAATGTGGAGGCACCGGCCAGGTTCGCCAGGTGCGTCAATCGATCTTGGGTCAGATGGTTACGACCACGACATGTGCTCGATGCTCAGGTGAGGGAGTCACCATCGAGTCGCCCTGCGAAGACTGCTCGGGCGAGGGCCGACGAATACAAGACGAGACCTACGTCGTCGACGTGCCTGCAGGCGTTGGCAATGGCTCGACGTTGCGGCTCACCGGACGAGGCGCCGTTGGGCGAAGGGGCGGCGGGGCCGGCGACCTCTACGTTCAAATCAAGATTGAAGACCATCCGGTCTTCAGCCGAGATGGCGATGATCTGTACGCCGAACTCCATGTTCCCGTCACCCAGGCGGCACTTGGTGCCCGAGTAGATTTTGCTGCCATCGATGGGGAGGTTGCGGTCAACATCCCCTCCGGCTCGCAGACCGGCAAGTTGTTCCGGTTCAAAGAGCGTGGTGTGCCCCGGTTGCGTGGCCGTCAGCGCGGTGAACTTGTGTTAACCCTGGTGGTCGATACGCCGGCAGACCTCACGACACAGCAAGAAGAGCTGCTCCGGCAACTCGCGAAGGAGCGGGGCGAAGAGGTCAAGGCACCGGGTGAGGATTCGGTGCTGGGACGCATCAAGTCTAAGTTCTCCTAGCGGACGCTGGAAGGCCTGTGGAGGTTCCGCATCCAATGGCGGCGATCGTCGATACCTTGCGACGTCGACCTCTTGTCTACGTCGGCGACGTGGAGCGTCCGATTCTTGACGCCGATGATTTTCATCACCTGGCCCGCTCGCTTCGGGTCGCCACCGGCGATCCAATCGCCGTGTCGGACGGAGCGGGTCGATGGCGACTGGCTCGCTTCGGTGAACGGGCCGAACCGGATGGCCCAATCATGGAAGCCACGCCCCCGTCCCATCAACTCACCGTGGGCTTTGTTCCGGTGAAGGGGGCTCGGAGCGAGCAGGTCGTGCAGAAGCTGACCGAGCTTGGCATCGACCGGATCGTGCCACTGTTCTCGTCTCGGTCGGTAGTGCGCTGGGACACGGCGCGTGCAGCCAAGAACCATGAGCGGCACCTCAAGGTTGCCCGAGAGGCTGGGATGCAGTCTCGTCGGGTCCGGTTGCCCGAGATCCTGCCGCCGTGCTCGCTCAACGACTTCGTCGCAGCCGAGGGCAACGTTGGGATGTGCGAACCTGGCGGGGAGCCGATCATGGGTTCGCGGCTTCAGTCGGTTGTCGTCGGTCCTGAGGGCGGCTTTGAGCCGTCGGAGGTCGCTCCCGGTACGCCGCTCGGGTTGCCGGGCGGCGTGCTGCGGGCAGAGACCGCGGCCTATGTGGCTGCGGCCCTGCTGGCGGCAGCCAGAGAAGCCAAAGAAGCGGAGAACAACGAATTCTGAGGCCGTGTGGCCGAAGATTGGTGTTGGTCTCTCCGGTTTCAGACCGGTGAGGCAGTTGGTTACCGAGCGTGGGTTGATGTTGCACAGAGTGACGACTAGCGTGAAGGCAAGGACAGGGGAGAATGCCGGAGATCATGGGCGTAGACGACGATGACGTAGAACACGACGATGAGTACGGTCGTCGTGTCGGTGAACGACTGCGCGCCATTCGGCGCCAGAAGAGGCTGTCGCTTCAAGACGTCGAGGCCCAGTCTGACCAGGAGTTCAAAGCATCGGTCTTGGGCGCCTACGAGCGTGGTGAGCGGGCCATTTCGGTCGCCCGACTCGAGCGCTTGGCCCGCTATTACAGCGTTCCTGTCGACCAGCTCTTGCCCCGCTCGACCGGTATGCCTACAGACATCGTCGATCTGACCGAACGAGCGGGCAAGACCAAGGGTGTCACGCTGCATCTGTCGCAGCTCGACACCGTTCCTCGGCCAGAAGGCGAGATGCTCGGCCGTTACCTGGTGATGATCCAGGTTCAGCGCCAAGACTTCAACGGCCGCGTGCTCACGATCCGTCAGGACGACCTGCGGGCCGTGGCCTGCATCCTCGGCGTGGAAATCCACGAAGCGATCGACCGGCTCACCGATCTCGGCTTGGTTCGAACCGCAGCTGGCGTTTGAGGCCACGCCAAGGTTGACGCCTCGGCTCATCGAGATGCGCCAGTTCGAGCAGCTGTTCCGCGGCGCGAGCAGCGCTTAGGGTTTGGTCTTTCTCGAATCGAGCGGCGAGAGCGGCCCATGCCGTGCTCAACGTTGGGTGTGGCTCGGGCCAAAGCGAGCTGAGCTGGCGCATGAGGCGGCTGAGGCCGACCACATCGTGGGCGGTCTGGTTGCATGGCTTTGGACTACAGAACTTCACCGACCAGCCGGTTGGCGATCCGCCAGACCTTTGGCAAAGCAGGTGGTCGAGGTGCAGGTTGCCGTGGCAGATAGCGCGTCTGTGGAGTCGGGTCACCATGCGGGCGGTTTCGGCCAGAAGTAGCGCTCCGTGCCGGGGACCTGGTGCTAGCGAGGCCGCGGTTGCGCCGCTGAGAAAACGGATAACCAAGTGGTGATCGGTCTCGTCGTCGCCGATGGCCAGAATCTCACCCGCATGGTCGGCTCCGACTGCGGTCAGCCAGCGTGCTTCGAAGTGTCGGAGATCGAGCTGGTCGGGTCGGTAGCTTTTTTGGACGGCCGGCGTGTCGTGGTGGAGAACCAGGCACGTCATTGACTCTTTCACATCGGACTCTTTCCTTGGCGGGGCGGCAACGATTGTCGAGGGCCAGGTGGTCCGAGAGTGTGAGGTTTGGGCTGTGCCAGCGGGGTGACAAAGGAATTCGGCGACTGCCCGACCTTGCGAAGATAGGCTACAGAGGTTCTTGACTATCGCGTGTGCAACCAGAATCGATACCGCATCTAGTGAAAATTGAAGTCCCAGAGACCGAGAATATGGCGGGCCTGCTCGGGCAACGCGACGAATATCTGCGTGTCATCGAGGATCACTTCGATGCCGAGATCCATGTGCGAGGCACCGATGTGGTCATCAGCGGACCGCAGGCCACCGAGGCGGGTGGCGTCATCAATGAACTCGTCGCCGTGCTCCGACAAGGCGGCTCGCTCAGCCAGGATGTCGTTCGCCGATCGATCGACATGATCGATCAGGATCAGCGACCTTCCGAGGTGCTGACCGATCGTGTGGTAACAACGAGTCGGGGCAAACCAGTTCGTCCCAAAACCGCAGGCCAGAAACGGTATCTCGATGCCGTGCGTCGCAATATTGTCACCTTCGGGGTTGGCCCCGCCGGCACGGGCAAGAGCTGGTTGGCCGTTGCCTGCGCGGTTCGGGCGCTCCAAAACAAAGAGGTCGAACGCATCCTGCTCACCCGGCCAGCGGTCGAAGCAGGGGAGCGACTGGGCTATCTTCCCGGGGATCTGATGTCGAAGGTCGACCCCTATCTGCGGCCGCTCTACGACGCTCTCCACGACATGGTCGGTGCCGACGGTATGGCCAAGCTGTTCGCCAGCAATGTGGTCGAAGTCGCTCCGCTGGCCTTCATGCGAGGTCGAACCTTGAACGACAGCTTCATCATCCTCGATGAGGCCCAGAACACGACGCCCGAGCAGATGATGATGTTCCTGACTCGAATCGGGTTCAATTCGAGGGCCGTGATCACCGGTGACACCACGCAGGTCGATGTAGCCAGCGGCCGCAGCGGGCTCGGCAATCTCGAAAAGATCCTTGGCGGTATCGATGGTCTGGACTTCGTCCATCTGACGTCGAAAGATGTCGTGCGGCACCGAATCGTGCAAGACATCGTCGATGCGTACTCGCGGCATCAGGCCAAACAATGACGGTCACGGTCCAGACTCAAGCCAGTTGTGTCCATGAGATCGATCTCGCCTGGCTCTCCCTGCTGGTTGAGACAACGCTCGGCGATGAGAAGGTCGAGCACGGGCACGTGGATGTCTTTCTGGTCGATGAGACCGAGATGGCGGCGCTCAACCTCGAACACATGGGCAAGCAGGGGCCGACCGATGTCCTGGCCTTTCCTCTCGACGAAGCATCGGGGCACGGACAGCCGGAGGGCGACTTGCCGATACACCTAGGCGATCTTGTCATCTGTCCGACTGTGGCCGAACGCCAGGCACCCGATCATGCCGGTAGCATCGAGGCCGAAATGACCTTGCTCGCGGTGCATGGTGTCCTGCACATCCTCGGACACGATCACGCCGAACCAACGGAGACCGCACGCATGCAGGAGCGCGAGAGGTTCCACCTCGCCAAGCTTGGATTCTCCCACCCGGTGGCGGTCACCCAATGAGCGATACACCAGTGAACGAAGACGATGGCTTCCGGTCCGGTTTCGTCGCCGTAATCGGACGTCCGAATGTGGGCAAGTCGACCTTGGTCAACAAGATCATCGATGAAAAAGTCACGATCGTCTCCAACAAGGCTCAGACGACCCGTCATCAGATCCGCGGGGTCTACAACCGTGAGGGCGTTCAACTCGTCTTCGTCGACACGCCAGGCATTTCCAAACCGCGAACCGCGCTCGGAACCCGTCTGAACGACACGGCGAGCGCGGCCAAGTTGGGTGTCGACGTGGTCTGTTTCGTCATCGATGGTCACTCAGGGTTTGGTAAGGGCGACCGCTTCCTCGCCGAATCGCTCGATCCAGCCAACACGATCTGTGTCATCAACAAGATTGATGGTCTGAGCCGCGAACATGTCATGGGTCAGCTGGCCGCGGTGGCCGACTACGGCTACATGGAGTACTTCCCCGTGTCGGCCTGGACCGGGCGAGGTGTCGATGCCCTAACCGACCATCTGGTTGGCTTGATGCCCGCCGGGCCGCGCTGGTACCCCGAGGGCATGGTCACCGACATGCCCGACGATTTCACGGTGGCCGAACTGGTTCGCGAGCAGCTCCTTCGAATCACCCGCGAGGAGGTACCCCATTCGATCGCCACGCGCGTCGTCGAATGGGAGTGGCCCCGCATACGAGTCGAGATTCTCGTCGAACGCGAATCGCAGAAGGGAATCGTGATCGGCAAGAAGGGTGCCATCCTCAAAGAGATTGGCACCCGCGTCCGCCATCAGCTTCCCAAAGGCGCCTTTCTTGAACTCATCGTGAACGTTGACAAGAACTGGCAAGACGATCCGTCAGCGATCGAACGCCTCGGCTACTAGTCGGCTTGCCCCTCAGCGGTGAGCTCATGTAGGAATTGCTGAACCTCGGTGCGGTCCTTGGTTCGCTTCATTGGCGGCAGTGCGTTGATCAAGTCCCAGCGATAGGCCTTTGACGTGGCCAGGCGTGGGTCGAGCACGGCGACCACGCCACGGTCGGTGGCCCTTCTGATCAACCGCCCAGCCGCTTGGGCCAGCAAGGTCTGTGCCCGCGGAAGATCGACGTCGCGAAAGGCGGTGGCGCCAGCGCGATCACGCCGAGCCTTCATCACCGGTTCATTCGGTCGGGGGAACGGGAGCCGATCGATGCTGACGACTACCAGGCTCTCGCCCGGAACGTCGATGCCCTGCCAAAATGACATGGTCGCGGCCAGCACCGAATGTGGGTCTTCCTTGAACTGTTCGATCAGCTTGTGTTTGGCTGCATCGCCCTGCATCAGGACGGGCATGTCGAGCTCGTCGCGAAGACGTTCACATGCTTCTTCCATGGCTGAGTAGCTCGTGAAGAGGCAGAGCATCCGCCCCCCGGCAGAGCGGGCTAATCCGATCATCTCGTCGTGGGTCGCCTTGCGATGCGCGGGATTGTTTGGGTTCGGCAGGTCGGTGGGGCAGTAGAGGATGCCGAGCTCCTCGTAGGGAAAGGGCGAGCCGACGCGTTCGATCGAACCGGACGGCGCCTTCCCGCTCGTAGCGCCGCTCCGGCCGAGTCCAAGCTGGACGGCCACGCCGTCGGAAAGGGTGGCGCTGGTGAGGATTACCGCCTTCTCGGGCCAGAGATGCTCGTCGAGAAGCTCGCCGAGCTCGAGCGGTGTTCGCCGCAAAACGGGGGCTGCGGTGGTGCCGTCAACCCAGACCACGTCGCTCGGTGCTGCGCCGATCAGTTCGTCACAATCATCGATCATCCGAGTCGTTATCTTCATCACCCGCTCAACTCTGGCCGCAACCGTCGAGCCGTCGGGAGGATTGACTTTGCGGAGAGCGGCGATGACTTGTTCGGCCTGTTGACGGGCGTTGAGTAGGACCTCAAGGAGGTCAGTCTTTATGTCTAGCGAATCGCCGACCGAGTTGCGGAGGAGTTCGTCCAAGTCGGCCGCCGATCGATCTAGTGCCACCGCCGGCTTGTCGTCGGTGAGAATCGACCGGGCTCGTCTGGCCATCGCTCGGAGGCGGCCGCCGCCCATCTCCGTGCCACACGTTGCGCCCAGAATCTCTGGAAGCTGGTGGGCCTCATCGAAGACGACCACATCGTGCTCGGGGAGCAGGGCACCTCCGGAGGCGATGTTGAGTCCGTAGTAGTGATGGTTCGTCACGATGATGTCGGCCTCGGCCGCCTTGAGCCGGGCATGTTCGGCGAAGCACTCGCCTCCGGAAGGGCAGCGGGCTGCGCCTGGGCATTCGTCGGCGCCGACGGACACGGCATTCCAGATCTCGAACGAGGGTGCAGGGTCGAGTTCTTCGCGGTCGCCTGTTGTCGTCTGCTCAGACCAGGTCAGCAGGTCGGCGAAATCATTGTCGGGATTGCGGCCGCCGAGAAGTTCGAGCTGTTCAGAGCGGCTGGCGGCACGGAGTTCGAGTACCTGCTGGCGGCAGAGATAGTTCCGTCGACCCTTCAGCAGTGCGACCGCAACCTCGCGGCCAGCACTTTCGGCGACGCGAGGAATATCGATGTTTACCAGCTGGCCCTGTAAGGCGATCGTGGCGGTTGCCACGATACAGACCTTCTCAGCAGCCACGCTCGGGGCCAGATAGGCGAAGGACTTGCCGGTGCCGGTGCCAGCTTCGACCAGCAGGGTCGACTCTTGCTCGATGGCCTCGGCCACGAGCTCGGCCATGCGGAGCTGACCCGGCCGCAGCTCGCCACCACCGGGCAGCGCCTCGGTGATCCTTGTAATCAATTCTTGGACGCACGTCATGATTGTGTCCCTTTGGACTAGGATGCCTTTCGGGCGCCTGGGCGGGCGAATACTCCTACTAGCAGGATCCCTATGTCACGAGAACCTTCTCGGGGGCCGGATCGTGTCAAGCCGTTCGAGCCGATTCTCGATGATGAATCGGCTGGCTCCCTTGCCGCTTTCCTGCTCGACTCTCCTGCAGCGCCGCATAGTAGGTCGATACCCAACGGTCCGACCGACAACCCGCCGCCGCATGATGCCAGTCAACCCCTAACGCCCGAATCCACCCCCAATCAGAGCGATGAGGACTCGTCGTCCAGGTCGCCTTGTGATGGGGCCCAGCCCCGCTCTGTCGATCAGACTGCGTCTGTCTTCGGTGTTCCATTGGAGTCGAACTATAGCGACTCGGCGTTGCAGGAAACGGGCGCCGGCGCTGATGGGAGGTGTGAGGATGGCGGCACGGTCATCGACCTCACCACCGATGCCGGGTTGGATCCCTCCGACCCCGATGGGGAAGGTCGGGCGGTCGGCCCAGCACCTGCTGGTGCGGTCCCCGTACAGGCGGTGACAACCACGGTCGTGCCCGAGCCACCTGGGCCTTCTCTGTTCGAGGGGGCGCAAGCGTCAGTTGAGGTTCCCGCAAAACCCGAAGGTCTTCTGGCCTATCGACCTTCGGCGGGTGCCGTACCCACCAACCTCAAGCCCTACGACACTCTCAACGGAGCATTCACGAGTTCCTCGCGGCCGCTGCCTTTCATTGGAAACGTGGTTGGCGCTAGCGCAGGACGAATCGTTCCGCCGGTTACGCCATCACAGATTCCACCCCTCCGGCAGGGGTTTGTCGTTCCGCCTCCAGATGAGCAGCCAACGATGGTCGACCTTCTGGATGAGACCGACGTTGATGACCTCCAGGTGGACATCGTCGATATAGCCGGAGCTCCGTGGCGTATCAGGGACACGGGAAATGTGCCGAGAACGGTCTTTCCCCACGCTGACCTGGGCTCACCGGTTCTCGATGCCAGGACGAGCCGTGAGCTCGTAGGCGAGTTGGCACCCCAATCGAACCCGCCGAGCGCCGGCGCCGACACCGTCGATCGTGTCGATGAAACAACGCCTGAAGGTTCGCCGTCGATACTGGCGGGGGCGGGCCCTGGTGGGGCCGGACGATCAGCGTCGGGCGAAAAGAAGACCGCGACCGCCAATGGGGCGTGGACAACCCCCGCGATTGCCGCCCTCGTCATGACAGTTCTGCTCCTTTACCTGTTAAGCCGGGGGCCGTCGTCGGCGAGCGACGAGCCCACGTCGCTTCGTACCGATGCCTCCATTGCTGCCTCGATCACGGCACCCTCAGCTGCAGCTAGGCGAGGGGATGCAGGAGCAGGAGGCCCCCAGTATTGGTCTGAAGCCGACGGCGACGCTGGCGCCTCGGCCGACGTGAAGACACCGGTTCGGCACGCCCGGAAGGCTCTGGCCGCTGCGCCGACCGCGGTACTACCAGATTCCGCATCGGCGACACCGGCCGACATAGCAACTCCGAATACGGAGACCAGCGTTCCAAACCGAGGCCTGCATGAGGCGGCGGCCAGCGAGGTTCGGGATGAATCGAATGAGCCGACGGCGACCTCGGCCGCCGCCCAGGCTGAAAAGGCGGTCTCACCGTCAACGGCCACGACTCAACGCCTGGCCAGCAAGACCGAGACGCTTGTCAGTTATCAAACCACCGACCCCGTGACGGACTCCTCGGCCACGACCGAAGCTTCGACAACGACCAGCCCCGTTTCGGCCGGTCTGGCATCAACGACATCGTCTTCGCTCCAGCGCGGCTCGGTGTCGATCAGGCCCGAGACCACGACAACGTCTACCGTCGCCGAGACGTCAGTTCCGCTCGATTCGACGATTCCTGTGACCTCAAGCCCCCGTCCGACGACGACAACGCCCCAGGTCACACTGGTGCCGTCGACCCTGGTTCCCACGACCTGGAAGCGGCCTGGCCGACCCGGGATCTGGATCCCTCGGGTGCTTCACCGGGCCGGTCGTCAGTAGAGACACTGTTCTCTGGCGCTGCTTGTCAGAATTTTGTGCAGCAGTCTGGGACGTCTTCGTCGAGCGAGTACGGTCGAACCATGAGTTTGCATGGTCTCGACCTCGATCGGCTGCCGAGTCACGTCGCCTGTGTAATGGACGGCAACGGTCGATGGGCACAGCAGCGTGACCTCAAGAGAACCGATGGACACTCGGCTGGTGAAGAAGCCCTCCTCGACATCGTCAGGGGAGCGGTTGACCTCGGCGTTGGCTGGTTGACGGTCTATGCGTTTTCTACGGAGAACTGGCGCCGTCCTAGCGACGAGGTCAGGTTCCTCATGAAGTTCAACGAGAACCTGTTGCTCCGTCGTCGCGATGAGCTCGACGAGATGGGTGTTCGGATCCGTTTCGTGGGCCGGCGCGATTGGAAGGTCCCAAAACGGCTGCTTCGTCGGATGGACGAATCCGCGGCCCAGACCGCGAGAAATCGGAAGCTGACGCTCACGATTGCCTTCAACTACGGCGGTCAGGCTGAGATCGTTGATGCGGTCCGCCAGATCGTGGCATCCGGGGTGGCGCCCTCCAGCATCACGGAAGCGACCATCGCCAAGCATCTCTACGACCCTGAGATGCCCGATGTCGACCTATGGATTCGAACCTCGGGTGAACATCGCACATCAAACTTTTTGATGTGGCAGTCGGCCTACGCCGAGCTGGTTTTCGTGGAGACATTCTGGCCCGACTTTCGCCGCACACATCTCTTCGAAGCGATTGGCGAGTATCAGCGGCGTGATCGTCGCTTCGGCGGTCTGAACCAGAATGACTAGGTAGAGCACATGGCTCTGTACCGGGACGAGGGGGTCGTACTTCGCACCTACAAGTTGGGTGAGGCCGATCGGATCGTGGTGCTCTACTCGCGTGGTCGAGGAAAGATTCGCGCCGTGGCCAAAGGCGTTCGGCGCACGCGGAGCAAGTTCGGCTCCCGGCTTGAACCCGGCTCGATTGTACAGCTGCAGCTGTATGAGGGTAAGAATCTCGACATCGTGACCCAGGCTGAGCGCGTTGTCTCGTTGGAGGCGATGCGGTCGGATCTGGATCGGTATGGCCGAGCAGCAATCATTCTTGAGGTGCTCGACGCGTCGGCCGTTGAGGCCGAATCCAATCCGGCGATGTACAAGTTGTTGACCGGCGCCCTACGAGAACTCGATCGAGACGGAAACCGGCTCGTCGTTCCGGCCTTTGTGGCCAAGTACCTCATCCTGGAGGGCGTCCAGCCCAGGGTTGACGCCTGCGTGCGCTGCGACGAGTCGACGAATCTAACCACCATTCAGATCAGCGAAGGTGGTGTGCTCTGCAGAAGTTGCCCTGGGGGTGAGCCTCTAACCGACGGGGCGCGTCGGGCTCTCGAGCAGCTCCTTCAGGGCCGTGTACGCCATGTGCTCGATACGACGCCCGAGGTCGTCGCCATCGAGCTGGAGACACTCGTGGCCAAACTGGTCGAGCAACATGTTGAACGGAAGCTACGTTCATCGAGCGTGCTCTACGAACAGCTCCAGTAGCGCCTGCTCGGGTTGCGGCTGGTTAGCCGCCGGTCTTAGCGACCGGAACCCACGAAGCGCTCTCGTCGTCGTGGCGGAGCCACCTTCTCGAAGACTGGTCGAAATACATCCAGGCTCCCCACTCGGTGCTCCACACCGGGGCCTCGCCGCTCCGCTCCACGTGAGCCTGATCGGTTGCATCGCTCGCCGCGTCCGGTACCTGGGAGGCTAGCGAGGCTCGTGAGACCACACTGTCGTCGACGGCCAGCGATGACTCGGGCAGGGTGAGTGAGTCGAAGTGAGACTGTTGTCGTGACGACTCGGAATCCTGGCCGGTTTCGCTGTCGGCTCTTGCCGGGCGAGGGTTCGTTGGCTTGCTTGTCGACGTGGTCTTCGGATCGCGCAGGGCGCGGGGGAGGGGCGGTGGCGGTTTGGTTGGATCGAAGCCGAGATCTGGCATCAGGCCGAAGCCAGCGCTGGGCCGTGTTGGCATCTTGTCTGCCGTGGCACGCTCGACCGGGGGCGCCACTTCGTTCGATGGCTCGGCGGCTGCCGGTGCCGGGGTATCCCGGCGGGCATCAGCCTCAGTAGGAAGGTCGGGCTCCAGCGACCAGTTTTGGAAGACGGGCTGTTCGGGCTGGCTCGGCCTTGCGATGCGTTGGCTACCGGTTTGGGGATCAGCCTGCTTCTCAAAGGCGCCTGCTTGATGGAAACGGCCCGGTCGAGGGGCACGTTGTCGCGCCGCCTTGGCCAGGTCGCCTGGCCGCCGCAAAATCCCGGTGGCTTGATCGGGGACCAAAGGTGGGGGCGAGGGTGCGTCCGCCACTTCGTCTCGTTCTGGTTCACCCGCCTTGTCATGATCTGTTGGCCGAGGCGAGTGGTTAGGCGGTTGCGCCGGTGTTGCTTGAAGGTCTGGAATGGCTTCGGAAAAATCCATCATTGGCTTGGGTCCCGGACTTGGCATGCTGGCTTGATCGGCTGAATGGGCTAGTGATGTCGAGATCTTTTTCGATGCCTGGTTGGATGATTGGTGTGGCTGAGTGTCGGCTTCGGCCAAGCTGGAGGGCTGGAGTAGGCCGACGATTTTCTTGCCCGGGGTCAGCGACTGAAGAACCATCGGGGCTACGACGAAGATGAGAACGATGAGTCCGAGGAAGGTGCCAACAACAAGCCAGAGCGCTAACCCGCTCAGCGTAAAGAGGGTTCCACCCAGTTCTTGTGCTCGGCTTGTCGTGGTACTGATGTCGTCGATGCGTAGCTGATCGGTTGGGCTGAACACCGGTCGTTCGGCCTGGTCTCGGGTGAAGGCGAACCGTTCTGCGGCCAGCAAGGTAGTGATGAGCGTGGGAACGAGGACGAGGCACAGGTCGAGCACCCCGGCCGCGACCCTATGAGCGAAACCGGCCATGGGCGTGTGGCCGGCCAGAACCTCGGCTGGCGTTGGGAGATCTAGTGTGTTTGCCGACACACCCCATGTATCGGCAGGAAACAGGCGACCCATAGCAAATTTGCTAGACACCGAAATCGGCGTTCGAGGCTCGGGCGATTACGTTACGATGCCTGGCATGGCAGAACCCATCGAGGACCTATTCGACAAGATCGTGAATCTCTCGAAGCGTCGAGGTATTGTCTTTCCCTCGGCCGAAATCTACGGCGGCTTTCGGTCAACCTACGACTATGGTCCCGTCGGCGTTCTCATGTTACGCAACGTGAAGGATGCTTGGTGGCGTTCGATGGTTCAACTGCGATCCGATGTTGTCGGCCTCGACGCCTCGATTTTGTCGCCGCCAGCCATTTGGGAAGCGTCAGGGCACCTCACGAATTTCACGGATCCCCTGGTCGATTGCCGCAAGTGCGGTGTCCGTCACCGTCAAGACAAGCTTGACGACCCCACGACCTGTCCATCGTGTGGAACCACCGGCCAGCTAACCGAGCCTCGGCAGTTCAACCTCATGTTCAAGACCCAGGCCGGTCCGGTTCAAGACGAAGGCGCCGTCGCCTATCTCCGGCCTGAAACGGCCCAGGGCATGTTCATTAACTTCGCCAATGTGGTCAACACGTCGAGGAAACGTCCTCCGTTTGGCATCGCCCAAATCGGCAAGAGCTTCCGAAACGAAATCACGCCAGGGAACTTCGTGTTTCGAACCCGCGAGTTCGAGCAGATGGAGATGGAGTTCTTCGTGCCACCTGAAGAAGCCGACCAATGGTATGAGTACTGGTGCAACGAACGCCTGAGCTGGTACGTCGAGCACGGAATGGACCCCGACAATGTTCGTCTACGACCCCACGGCGACGATGAGTTGAGTCACTACTCATCGGGTACCAGCGATGTCGAATTCCAGTTCCCGTGGGGCTGGGACGAGCTGGAAGGCATCGCCAATCGAGGCGACTACGACCTCACCCAACACATCGAGCATTCGGGTCAGAAGCTTGAATACTTCGACCAGGCCAACGATCGTCGCTACATTCCTCACGTGATCGAGCCTGCTGCAGGCGCAACTCGGACGATGATGGCTTTCCTTATGGCGGCCTATCACGAGGAAGTAGTGAATGACGAGAAGCGCACCGTTCTCCGTCTCCACCACCGCATTGCTCCCTACAAGGCAGCCGTGCTTCCCCTGTCGAAGAAGCCGGAACTGACCGGACCAGCGCGTGAACTTCTGGCCATGCTGCAACCCCACTGGCTCGTCGACTACGACGAGACACAGGCCATCGGCCGCCGGTACCGTCGCCAGGACGAGATCGGCACACCCTACTGCATCACCTTTGACTTCGATTCGTTGGAGGACAAGGCGGTGACGGTTCGCGAACGCGACAGTATGGAGCAGGTTCGGATCCCGATCGCAGATGTTCCGACCTGGTTGAGCGAACACCTGGTGTAGGTCACCATCAGGTTCCTAGGTCTTTTTTCTTCGCTAACTAGGCCTAAGGCCGTCCTTTTAGGTGAGCTCGGGAACATCTGCCTGCGCGTGGTAGATGTCTTCTACCTACACCGTCAGGTACCGTTAGTGGTGTTGCTGGTTGCTTCGTGCTTATGCAGAAAGCGCTGGTGGCCAAAGAGGCGATCGTGGTTGGTGGAGCGCCTGGCGTTTCATATTTGGATGTAGTTGGCAGGACTGTGGATTCAACGGGTGATACTTCTTTTAGACGCGAGGACTCGAATGTCGAGTCTGTTTTGCCTATGTGGGTTGGCGATTTCGAGCTAGTCGGCGGTCCCGAGCGTCTTGTCGTGACCGATCTCGATCCTTTCGGTCGGCCGTATCAACGGGCCCGACTGCTGATCTTGTCTAGCGGTGAGCCGATCGGCATGATGACGGTCGATGTCTCCAACGCCGAGATTGACGTGGATGCAGTTGCAGCTGAGGCTCGGGATGCCTTCGGGCCCGAGCTGGCGGCTCTGTCGGTAGCGGCTGGTAGCGGCAGGGAGCCGGTAACGCTTAGCGAAATCTCGGCCGGATCACCCCCGGCGGTGTCGATCGTGATTGGCACCAGGAACCGGCCAGAGCATGTGGTCGCATGTCTAGGCCGGTTGTGCAAGCAGGACTATCCGTCTGTGTTCGAGATCATCGTGGTCGAGAACGGGATTGTCAATGACGCTACGGAGAAGGCGGTCCGCCTTCACTACGGGACCGACGAACGCGTTCGGTACATGGCTGAAAGTCGGCCGGGGCTTTCTCGTGCCCGCAACATAGGCCTCGCCGCCGCCCGCTATCCGATAGCGGCGTTCCTGTCCGACGACATTTTGGTGGAGCCGAACTGGCTGTTGTCCCTAGCTCGCGGTTTCGGGCGTGATGAGAAGGTCAAGGCCGTCACCGGATTCTGCCCGCCTGCCTACCTCGACACTCCCGAGCAGCTCATGTTCGAGGGCCTCATGTCGTGGGGCACCCGTCAGGGCTTCAAACCAGAGCTCTACGGTGCAACGTCATCGAGCGACCCTCTCCATCCCTACAGGCCGGGCAAGTTCGCGAATGGCTCAAACATGGCGTTTGACACCGCTGTTTTCCGCTCAGCCGGTGGGTTCGACGAGAAGCTTGGGCCGGGAACACGATGCCGCGGTGGCGAGGACCTCGATGCCCCAATCCGTCTCCTCATCGACGGCCACAAGATAGCTTTTGAGCCGGCTGCCGTCGGCTGGCATGCCGATCGCTACGACGATCGTCCTTTCCACCAACATATGTATACCTATGGGCTTGGCCTCACCGCATTCCTCACGAAGCATCTGATGGAAAGCCAGACTCGGTCGGTCATGCTGCGACGGATCCCGCACGGGCTGAAAAGCCTCGCCACCGTCTCCGACGCCACCGACGATCTCTTGAACGACGCCTTCCCCATTGGAAGGAAAAACAGTCTGTGCCACCTATGGGGCAGAGTAGCCGGGCCCGGTACGTACGTTCGCGCCCGAATCACCTCATCCGATTGATCAGAATGGAATCAACTTCTGGGTCGGACTCTGTGCCGATGCCGAGTAGGAGAGAAATGGCAAACGCAACTTCGGAAACCTTAGATATCGAAACTCAAGGAGCGGTGATCGTCACCGGTGGCATGGGTTTCATCGGCTCCTTCGTGGCCGACGCCTATCTAGAGGCGGGCAAGAAGGTCGTCATCATCGACTCTCTGGTCAGCTCAGTCTTGTCGACTGTTCCCTATGACGCGAACCCGAACTGCACAGTCTTGACGATGAGCGTCGAGGAGTTCTTTGCTCGAGGTGGCGGTTTCGCTGGCGCCGAGCGCGTGGTTCACGCAGCGTCTCTGGTCGGCCCTGCCGGCATCCTGAAGTTTGCTGGACGTCTCGGTCACGACATCGTCCATGCCTGCCAGCTCGTGGTCGAGGAATGTATCGCGGCCGACGTGCCGATGGTCGATTTCTCCTCCGCCGAGGTGTACGGCCGGTCCGGTGATCTGGCTGAGGTTGATACGATCGAGGTTCCCGTCGATTACTCCGTCCGCATCGAGTATGCGATCGCAAAGTGCCTCACCGAGGCCATTGTGGCCAACTCCAAGCATCGTGGCTTGAAGGCAATCGTCATCCGCCCGTTCAACGTGACCGGTCCCCGCCAGTCGGAGATGGGTGGCTTTGTTGTGCCGACCTTCGTCCAACAGGCGCTTCAGGGCGATGACATCACCGTCTTCGCCACCGGCGAGCAGCTTCGCTCCTTCCTTTCGGTCAGCGACCTGGTTCGTTTCATAACCGAACATATGGACGATGCCATCGCCTCGGGCCAGATGATCTACAACATCGGCAACCCGGACAACGAAATCACCGTGCGTGGCCTCGCCGACATGGTGAAGACGATGGCCAAGTCAGACTCTGAAGTCATCTACGCCGACGCTAAGAAGATTCACGGTGAGCTGTACGAGGAGGCCGAGTCCTTCCAGAAGAACCCTGTGCTGGTCAATGCGCCCGCCGTTGGTTGGAAGCCACAGATCGGTCTTCGTGAGCTGATCCTGGAAACGATCGACTACTACCGTCCGATCGTGGACGCACGCAAGAACGTTGCTTGATCTTGCACCGTTGCAGCGTGCGCTGATCATTGCGCCGCACGCTGATGACGAAGCGCTGGGGCCAGGTGGGCTAATGGCCCGCCTGGCCGAGCAGGGCACCGAAATGCGGGTGCTGTTCATGTCTGTCGATGGTTTCCATCATTACGGGCTCGAAGGCGGCACGACCTACCAGCAGCGGCTCGATGAGATCGCCGATGTTGCCAAGATCCTGAAGTTCGAGTGGGACGTGGTCTATGGCGACATGGACATGATCGAAAAGCTCGACACCGTACCGAAGCGAGACATCGTCGACCGGTTCGAAAAGGAAATGAACGGTTTCGAGCCGCAGCTTGTCGTCATCCCGTCCGGCGCTGACTACGACCAGGATCATGTCGTCACCTTCGACACCGCCCTGGCCGCTCTCCGTCCGATTTCGCCGGTCTTTGGCAAATGGCTTGTCCCTCATGTGTTGGTGTACGAATCACCAAAGATCATGTGGTGGAAAGAGGGCATTCCCCGTCCTGAGCTCTTTGTCGACATCAGCGATCACCTCGAACGCAAGCAGGAAGCGCTTGCCGCCTACGTGTCACAGGCCCGGCCATCTCCTCATATCCGGGCGCCCGAGTCGGTAGAAGCACTTGCCTGCTTGAGAGGCAAAGAGATCGGTGTTGAGTTCGCCGAGGCTTACAAGGTGCTGCGCACCATCCTGTAGCGAGCCTTTCCGGTACCCCGCAGCTAGTTTGGCTGTGTGGGTATCGAGGACGACGATATCGAGCGGGTCCGACGGGAGAGCGACATCGTCGCCGTTATCTCCCAATACACCCAGCTGCGCCGAGTCGGGCGCCGCTTTCAAGGGCTCTGCCCTTTTCACGGCGAACGTACACCCTCGTTCTCGGTCAATTCTGAGGAGGGCCTCTATTACTGCTTCGGTTGTGGGGCCAAAGGCGACGCGATCACCTTCGTACGCGAGAAGGAGCAGCAGGACTTCGTCGGTGCCGTGGAATGGTTGGCTGGCAAGGCTGGCATCACCCTGCGCTATACGAACGCCAACGAGGGCGAAGGCCGCCGGCGTCGTTCGAAACTCCAAGAAGCCGTGGCTGAGGCCGCTGAGTGGTATCACGAGCGGCTCTTGTCGTCCGGCGATGCGAGGGCTGCACGGGGTTACCTGCGTCAGCGGGGCTACGACGGAGAAATGGTGCGGCGATTCAAGATCGGCTGGGCTCCTGACGACTGGGATCTGCTGGCCCGTTCGCTGAAGCTGTCAAACAAGGATCTGACCGACAGCGGTCTTGGCTTCGTCAATCGACGTAGCCGCCAGCAGGACGCTTTCCGAGCGCGGGTCATGTTCCCAGTCTTCGATGCTCAAGGAGCGGCGGTTGGGTTCGGCGGACGGGTTTTGCCCGAAGGCGACGGACCGAAGTACAAGAACTCGTCCGAATCCACGGTGTACGCCAAAAGCCGATTGTTGTATGGACTGAACTGGGCGAAGTCTGAGGTTGTCAGCGCTGATGAGGTCGTGGTCTGCGAGGGCTACACCGACGTCATCGCCTTCTTCAACGCCGGTCTACCTCGGGCCGTCGCCACCTGCGGAACCGCGCTAACCGAAGAACATGTGAAGCTGCTACGCCGGTTCGCCCGGCGGGTGGTCTTGGCCTTCGACGCCGATGCTGCTGGCCAGAATGCGGCGGCGAGGTTCTATGAGTGGGAGCGGGATCATGATTTAGACGTAGCGGTCGCTAACTTGCCGGTCGGGGTCGATCCCGGCGATCTGGGTCAACGCGACCCGGCCGCTCTTGTCGAGTCGATCACGACCGCCCGTCCGTTCCTCGAGTTCAGGGTTGAACGAGCCCTCGATGAAGGGCACTTGGATACCAACGAGGGCAGAGCTAAAGCAGCCGAGGTAGCCTTGTCGATGGTGCGTGAGCACCCCGATCCGCTGGTACGGGATCAGTATGCGGTGGTTGTGGCCACCCGGTGTCGCCTCGCTATCGATCTCGTGCGCAACCAGCTAAATGCGAAACGTCCGACGCCGATCGAGGCCACGTCGCCGGCTCCGAGCCATCGCCCGATCCTGAGAGAAAGCCCCGAACTGGAGGCCCTCCGGTTAGCCGCCGCACGCGACAACAACATTGCCACGCTCGTTGTCCCCGAGCTGTTCAAGGACGAGCTGTCGGCCA
This sequence comes from uncultured Acidimicrobiales bacterium, assembly GCA_937922045.1. Taxonomy (GTDB): domain Bacteria; phylum Actinomycetota; class Acidimicrobiia; order Acidimicrobiales; family SZUA-35; genus JAHELU01. The sequence goes on from CAKZXA010000054.1 coordinate 110,813, forward strand.
AGGCCTACGACATGCTCACCCGCTACGACACCTTGCATGACATCATTCGGGATGGCGGTCCTGAGATCGGCGAATTGGTCCAGATGATCTCTGTCGAAGAGTCTCGTGCCGACCCCGAAGACGTAGCTGGGCTACTGTGGATTCCTTACCTTGAAACGCTCATGGCGGAATCCAAAGAACAACTGCGTCAAGCAGTCCCGGAGGACCAGGAAAAAACCGTGCGGGAACATACCTGGCTACGACTGAAGCTTGAACAGATACGCGATTCTGCTCGACGGGCGGTGACCATCCAAGAGTTGCTAGTTTGGATGGAGGGACGAGAAGAGGAAAATCCTTGACCGATGACGTTGCGCAACCGGACGGTGGCATGCTCGCTGAAGAGTACAAGACCCGTCTCTTGCTGCGTGCCAAGTCAGGTCGGGCCTTGACCGTGGACGATGTCGTGGCCGTGATGCCACGCATCGAGCTGACGCCGGACGTGTTGGCAGAGATCCGCGCTTTCATGGCCGAGAACGAGGTTCCTTTCGACGAGGATCCGATCGCGGACGAGGAAGTCGAGTCTCTGCCAGGTCGCCGTCGGCGACGTCGCCAGGATCCGGCAGCAGCGGCTGCGGCCGCTATGGCTAGGGCCAGTGGCTCGTCTGATCCGGTGCGAATGTACTTGAAAGAGATCGGCAAGGTTCCCTTGCTGAGCGCGCCCGAAGAGGTCGATCTCGCCCAGCGGATCGAGGCTGGCAGCGAAGCAGCCAATGAGATCTCGCTCATGATGGCCGAGAATCGCTGGCTCAATGCAGGGGCCGATCACCAGCGGAAGCTTCGCCGCTTGTCGGCTGATGGCGAGTTGGCAAAGCAGGAACTGACCTCGGCCAATCTTCGACTTGTCGTCTCGATCGCGAAGCGGCATGTCGGTCGGGGAGTGGCGATCTTGGATCTGATCCAAGAGGGCAACCTTGGCCTGATGCGTGCGGTTCAGAAGTTTGATCACACGAAGGGCTTCAAGTTCTCCACCTACGCAACCTGGTGGATTCGACAGGCCATCACTCGGGCCATCGCAGATCAGTCGCGCACCATTCGGGTGCCGGTTCACATGGTGGAGTCGATCAACAAGGTGATTCGGGCTCAGCGGGCTCTCGCCACAAGGCTTGAACGTGAACCGACCGTGCCCGAGATCGCTAAAGAGGTGGATCTAGCGCCAGCGAAGGTTGACGAGATCCTACGGATCGCTTCCCAAGACCCGTTATCGCTAGACACGCCGATCGGTGATGAGGATGACACCTCCATGGCCGATTTCATAGCCGACAAGGGAGCGGCCCCGCTCGATGTTGCGGCCAGAAAGCTGCTCCAGCAGACGGTTGAAGATGTGCTCGGCGATCTCTCCGAGCGCGAATCAGAAGTGGTGCGCCTGCGGTTCGGGCTGGTCGACGGACGCCCTCGCACGCTGGAAGAAGTTGGCAAAGAGTTTGGCGTGACCCGAGAACGCATCCGCCAAATCGAATCAAAGACATTGGCCAAGCTTCGTCATCCGCTGCGCAGCGATCGCCTCCGCGACTATCTCGACTAGGGGCGCTCAACGCCGTAGCGGTGGCAGGTCCGGTCTATCCGTTGGAATTCGTGTAGATTTCGGCTCTGGGAGCCTCAGATCCTTGCTATCCTGACCATTCGTTATCCGGGGTAGCTCAGTTGGCAGAGCAACTGACTGTTAATCAGTGGGTCGTGAGTTCGAGCCTCACCCCCGGAGCAAGAGAATTGCCAAAAACCCGCCTCTAGGGGTGGGTTTTTGCGTTCTTGTGGGAAGGCCCGGCTCCCGCCCTCGGCACAGGCGACGGATCATCGCTAGCAGGCTTCGCGTAGGCCAACGTGACCTCTGAGGGGACGGAACGTCCACTCAGTACTAAAGGTGCGTTCGCCCCGGCCGTTGAAAGAAGGGATCGTCCACCTTCTGAGCGAGGTCAGCAGATATGTATAAAACTCGACGGAGAGCCTTCTTGATAGCGGTCGGCGCTGTGGGAGCGTGCGTGGCTGTAGCGACGCCCGCCTCAGCCCAGGCCGATGTCATCGTTGAGGTGGGTACTAGCGCTGCAGCGGACAATGCCTTCATTCTCATCTGCGGGGCTCTGGTCATCTTCATGCAGGCCGGTTTCGCCATGGTTGAAGCAGGGCTTACCCGGGCCAAGAACGCCGCCCACATGATGTTGAAGAACCTTCTCGACTTTGTGGTCGGTGCCACTGGCTTTGCGGTTCTCGGCTATCACATTGCCTTCAGCGGCTCCGGTTACCTCGGCTTTGATTGGCAGTGGGGTGGCCCGCTCGACCCGGCGAGTGTCGCTCCCAACCTCACGGTTCCCGTCCACTTCTTCTTCAACATGGGTTTTGCCGCCGCCGCGGCCACGATCGTGTCGGGCGCTCTGGCCGAGCGAGTCAAGTTCTCGGCCTACTTCATCTACGCCGTCTGCATCTCAACGCTTGTATATCCGGTCGTGGTGAGTTGGGTGTGGGGCGGCGGCTGGTTGTCGAGCCTCGACACCCCCTTCATCGACCTCGCTGGCGGCTCGGTTGTACACGTCACCGGCGGTATCGCCGCCCTCGTCGGCGCCGCAATCCTCGGCCCTCGAATCGGACGCTATGACAGTGACGGCACTTCCCTTCCCATTCCGGGCCACAACTTGCCGTTGGCCATACTCGGTATCTTCATTCTGCTGATCGGCTGGTTTGGGTTCAACGCTGGTTCGCTGCTCGCTGCCGATCTCCGGATTGGTGCGGTCGCCGCAATCACCGCCATCGGTGCCGCTACTGGCGGCATCGGGGCCACGATTTCATCCTGGCTGACGGTGAAAACACCCGACGTAACGCTTATCGGCAACGGTGTGTTGGGCGGTCTGGTTGGCGTGACCGCTGGTGCCGGCAATCTAAGCATCTTTGGAGCGGTCTTTATCGGCCTCGCTGCTGGTGTTATCGCAACCAACGGTGTGCTGCTTCTCGATCGGGTTCGCATCGACGATCCCGTAGGCGCGGTGCCGGTGCACCTCTTCTGCGGTGTGTGGGGCACCGTGGCCCTTGGCCTGTTCGCTGATCCCGATGCCCTACCGGGCGGCGACGGCCCCGCTGGCCTGCTCTACGGCGGCTCAGCGGCCCAACTCGGGAGCCAGATCGTCGGCATCACCGCGATCATGGCTTACGTTGGCACGGCCGTCGGCATCATGTTCATGGTTATGAAGAGTCTTGACATTCTGCGGGTGACCCCAGAGGTTGAAGCCGCTGGTCTCGACCTGGCTGAGCATGCCACGCCTGCCTACAACGAGGATGTCGTCGACTATCAGTCGGAACAGACCAAGGCCGAACTGGAAGACCTCCTAGCCGACCTGACCTCAACCTGATGGCGATGATCGCGATGTCACAGAGACTTGAACAGAGGAAGCACAGGCCCGCCATCTCCATTTCTGGAGTGAGTTGAAATGACCGACGAGGGCACACGAGATCTGAATCTCCTCAAGAAGTCATTCCGAGCACTGGAAGCCGAGCTGGCTGATGGGATCGAAGAGGGCCCGGCGCCGGCGACGGCAACCACCGATGAACCCGAAGCATCTTCCGATGACGAACCGGTGGCAATGTATCGCGGGCGTCCGATCCGGCGGGGCGGCGGCTCAACGCCAGGAGCGGGGTCAACCGGGCAAGGCTCTACCCAGTTCCGTGGGTCGGGCCGATCGTCGGACCGCGGGCGCAAGACATCGGGAAAGCCGCAGCGAAGTGATGCCGACAAGATCAAGGCCGCTCTCGCTGCTCTCATCGAGCTGCGCAACGAAGGCTTGATCTCGCCAGCCGAGTTCGATCTCAAGAAGCAACAGCTTCTCGATCGGCTCTGAGGAGGTAGTGGTGACCGACAACGACGTTCAGAACGATCAAGACGAAACTGAGAGCCGAGTTTTGTCCGACCGGCGGGCCACGCGCGGTGGTCTACGCCGCCTGAGATCCGGCCAGCTCGATAAGCCGCAATCAGATGCGAATCAGATCCTTTCGCGGGCGCAGTTCATCGGATTGCTGGCTGACGAAATCAACTCAGCGAAGAGGGAAGACCAATCAGTGTTGGTCGCAGCGATGCGGATACGACCACTTCCTGAAGGCTACGAAGATCAGGTTGGCCGCCAGCAGGTACCGCTGGAGGTTGTTTCACGGTTTCGATCCGTCAACCCCAGCATTCGGATTCTGGCGGCGGATCGTCAGAACCTGCTGTTGTTCTTGCCATCGCTTCGCCGTCGTCCCGATGGTGAAGCTGTGGTGAAAGAGCTCGTTCGCGCCTTCAGCAGTCCGGTAGAGATGGGAAACCTCCAGCATTACTTGGTCCCCACTATCGGCGCAGCGCTCATGGACCACGAAAGCCATTCGGCCGAAGCCTTGATCGATGGTGCCCGGCTCGCCCTCGGTGAGTGCGATTCCCTCAACCCGTCGACGATGTTCCACCCCTATCAACGGGTACGTAGAAAACGCCAGGGCGAGATGAAAGACGCCTTGCGTCAGGCGGTGTTGAATCGAGAGATTCAGGTGGCCCTCCAGCCGGCCTTCGATGTTGTAAACGACCGGCTTCAAGCAGTTGAGGCCCTCGCCCGTTGGAACCGGCCAAACGGAGGCCCGGTTCCGCCTGTCGAGTTCATACCGCTAGCCAAGGACATCGGGGTTTCGCACATGCTGGCGAAACAGGTGTTGGATGCGGCGGTGGCCATGATTGTCGAAGCTCGGAGTCACCATCCGGCCATGACCCAACCGGTAACAGTGTGGTTGAACGTGACGCCCGATGAGGTTTTGCATCCCGAGTTCGCCGATCTTGTTCTCGGCGCGGCCGCAGGTCGTGAGAGCATGCCGATCGGCATCGAACTTTCGCCGAGCCCCGACGCCGAGTCTCGCCAGATCCATCAGCTCTTGAAATCGTTGGCCTCACAAAATGTCCGTGTGGCGGTTGGCGACTTCGGGATCGGTCACGCCAACCTGAACATCCTTCAGCAGTTGCCCTTTGATTCAGTCAAGCTCGATCGAGCTCTCGTCCGACAGATCGCTGGCAATGACGAAGCGGCGACGATGGTCGGTCATCTCGTGAAGCTGGCGGACGCTCTCGGTCTTGAAACGACGGCGCAGGGGGTGGAGACCGAAGACCAGCTCAAGGTCGTCTCGGACCTCGGCTGCAAGCTCGCCCAGGGCTACCACCTCGCATCTCCCACCTCGGACCCCGAAGCGGTGGAGAGGTGGTTTCGTCTCGGGCCCGACGTAACACCGGCAGACCGTGCCTTACCCGATGAGGCCCAACGACAAGGCAAGGATGCTGCTCTGCGCGCTGTCGTGGCAGATCCGAACGAACCATCGACCATATCCGATGACCGGAAAGTGAAACCGTGAGAATCAGATCCAAACTCGTGACACTGATCGCCGTACCGCTTATTGCTCTGATGCTGATAGGTGCCGTAGGCTTCGCCCGGCAAAGCCGAACGATCGAGGTGGCCGAAGAGTCTTCTGCTGCGGCGAGGGATGCCGGGCTGGTTGAGAAGGCCCGTCTTGCTATCGGCAACGAACGCATTGTTCTAGCATCTGGCGCTGGTGGCGGCGAGATCAAGGCCGCCCGAGTCGCTACCGACGAGGCGGTCGCCGCACTCCAGGGCCAGGTCGACTCCTTGTCGCCGGAGTCCTCGGCTGAGCTGCTCGAGGTAGTAGAGCGGTCGCGTCGAGCTCCTGAGGGTGAAGCAATGGGGCTTCTCGCCGACGGTCTAGGCATCCTCCAGCAAGCGTCGACAGAGTCGACCTACGACAACCTCGATTCGGTTGAGCGAACGGGGATTCTGATAAACGAACTCGCCGTCGACGCCTTGCATGCGCGGGAAGAAGCGTGGTTCGACTATTTCGCATTGGGTTCAAGCGCCCGTGTCACTCCTCAGGAGATGGCTGAGATAACAAACGGATTCGCCGAGGCCGCCATCAAGCGGGATCTCACCATTGATCTCGCTGAGTCGAGCGTCATTGAAGGCTTCTCAGCCGCCCTGCTCGATGCTGACGTTGCCGAGCTGAGTCGGCTAGAAGCGACGGCCACCGATGATCTGGCCGAAGGTCAGATTTCGGCTGACCGTACTGGCGTCGCTGAGGCTCTGCAGATTCACCGTCAACAGTGGACGGAAAGTGTCTCGGACCAACGACGTCTGAACGAGAGCTCGATCGAAGGCCAGTTGTCTGGCGCCAACGACCTCCGGTCGCTGTTCACACTGCTGGCAGTACTGGGACTCGTCGTACTGGCTGGTCTTGTCTTCGTGATGTATCGCTCGATCACCCGACCCCTCGACTCGTTGTTGGTACGAGCATCCGCGGTGGCTGATGAGGAGCTGCCGTCACTTATGGAGGCGCTCCGTCACGCCGACCGGGCTGAGGATATGCCGACGGCACAGCGGATTCCGGTGGAGACCGACGACGAGATCGGTGAGCTCGTAGCCGCCTTCAACAATGTTCAGACGACGGCCTATGACCTCGCTACCGAGCAGGCGCTGAGCCGTCGCAACGTGGCCGACATGTTCGTCAACCTGGGCCGTCGCAACCAGCAGCTACTCCAGCGGATCCTCAAGCTGCTCACACGGCTCGAACGTAACGAGGAAGACCCCGACAAGCTGGCTGAACTCTTTCAGCTAGACAACATCGTGACCCGAATGCGTCGAAACGCTGAGAGCCTGCTCGCCTTGGCTGGGGCGCAGTCGGCCCGACAATGGTCGAAGCCGATCTCGATGGAGAACACGGTTCGAGCCGCCTTTGGCGAGGTAGACGGCTATGAACGGATCGAGGTCGTTGAACTGGTCGATGCGTCGGTGTCGGGTAGCGCGGTGGCTGATGCGACCCACCTTCTCGCCGAGCTTCTCGAGAACGCACTCAATTTCTCTCAGCCCGAAACCCGAGTGGTGGTTAGCGGTCGGCCCACTGCGGACAACGACTATCTCATTACCGTGAGCGACCGCGGTATCGGTATGACCTCGACCGATCTGGCCGAGAACAATGCCCGCATCACCGATCCACCTCCGCTGGATCAGGTGCCGACACGATTCTTGGGCCTGTACGTGGTCGGTCGGTTGGCTGATCGGCACGGTATTTCGGTGCGGCTGACCGAAGGCGAACACATTGGTACTGTGGCCAAAGTTCTGCTGCCCGCGGCAATCCTTGCCGGTGAATCCAATGACCAACCGACGCTGGTCGATACGGCCCAGGGGTCGGATCTGATCATCGAAGACGGCGATCTGTCGGTGACTGATCTTGACGCTCCGGTCATCGACGAAGCTGCCGGCCTGGTCGACGAGGATCCAAAGGAATTCATCGTCGAGCCGGTCAGCAATGACCACAGCCCTCTCGACGAAGTCCACGACTATGACGCTGAGCTTGCGGCGTTGACCGGCGAAGAACCGGACGACGCAGTCGGCGAAGAAACACCCGACGCCTCGACAGAGAACGAACCGACTCCTGTCGGTGCCCTAGCGGCTGAGGCTACGACGGCTGTTGCCTCAGTTGAGGCGGTCGAAGCAGCGGTGGTGCCTGAACCTGGCATCGTCGACACTGCGCCGGCGAGCCCGGCCGCCGAGGCGCCAGCAACCCCGACCGCGGCCGATGTGGCCGAACCTGCCGTCAGCGATCTTGGCTTGCCCGTTCGCCGCCGCGGCCAGACGCTGAGCGAAGCTCAAAAAGTGACGCCTACCAGGGAGCGCGAGAAGACAGAAGAGGCCGATCCAGACTCGGCTCAAGGGTTCTCATCCATGCTCTCAGCATTCAGCGCCGGTGTAAATCAGGCAGCTGAAAGCCGAGATTCTGAGAAAGGCAACAACGAATGACAACGACAACTAGTCAGGAGTTTTCATTCCTGCTCGACAACTTTGTGGCAAGCAACTCGGGTGTCGACGACGCCTTGGCGGTTTCCGCCGACGGTATTCGGTTGGCAACCTCCGAGGGACTCCCGGAGGCGGTCGCCGACCAGTTCGGCGCCATCACCTCTGGATTGGCGAGCCTCACCCTGGGAGCAGCTCGATGTTTCGCTGAAGACAATGTCCACCGAGTCGTGATCGAGATGGACAGGAGCTACTTGCTCATTGTCAACATCACGCATGGTGCGGTACTCGGTGTCGTTGCTCGCAAGGATGCCGACATCGGCCAGATCGCGTACGAGATGACCCTCCTCGCTGAACGGGTAGGTCAAACGTTGACGCCGGCGATCATCGCCGAGATGAAGAACACCCTTTCGGTCTGACGATGGAGCGGCTATGACTGATTTCGATTTCCCAGATGATGAAGATGAGGCTGACTTCGTCCGTCCGTTCCTCGTCACGCCAGGGCGTACCCACGCCTCAGTCGAAGGACTTCGGTTTGAGACACTGGTGCAGGCGACCAGCCTGTCGGGGGCCGAGCTTCGGTTCGAACCGGCACGGGTCTGGGAGCTTTGTCACGATGCGCTTGCATTGGCAGAGATCTCGGCCCAGCTTGGTATGCCCATCGGCACGGTCAAGGTGGTCGCTAGCGACCTGATCGAGAGCGGACACTTAGCCGTCCACGACACGGTAGACGCCCAGCACGACGTTGCATTGATATCTCGCCTGATAGAAGGCGTGAGGAGGCTTTAGATATGAGCAGGGAACGGAAAGTCTCCGCCAAGTTCGTTGTAGCTGGTGGCTTTGGGGTAGGGAAGACTACCTTCGTCGGGTCGGTGTCTGAGATAGACCCGCTCCGAACCGAGGCAGCCATGACATCGGCAAGTACGGGGATCGACGACACGACACATGTGGGTCAGAAGACCACGACCACGGTGGCGATGGATTTCGGGCGCATCACGATCGACAATGATCTGGTTCTCTACATCTTCGGAACGCCCGGTCAGGAGCGGTTCGGCTTCATGTGGGATGACCTCGTGGCTGGAGCGCTTGGCGCCATTGTGATGGTTGACTCTCGCCGTCTCGGTGATTGCTTCTTCGCTGTCGACTACTTCGAGCAGCGCGGCATCCCCTTCGTCGTGGCTGTTAACACGTTCGATGGCCAGGAATCGCACGATCTGACCGCAATTGCAGAAGCGCTTCAGCTCAGCGACAACGTCAAGATCGGCTATTGCGATGCCCGTGATCGCACCTCGGTGAAGGACGTGCTGCTCTTGCTGTTCGAGGTCATTCTGCAGGGAATTCCGAACCAGGCCATTAGCGGGTCGGCGGCCCCGGCGACCTAGCCCCCCATAGCTCAGACCTCTCTGAGCAGGTTACTCGATGAGGTTTTGAGCCAGGAGTGTCTGGATCGTCTCGTCGTCGTATCCCAACGATTCAAACACGGCCTGAGAGTGCTCACCTAGCAAGGCTGCTGGCTGGTAGACGCCGGGCGAGCCGGAACGAAACATTACGGGATCCTTCACGACCTTGTAGGCCCCCTCGGTGGGGTGGTCGGCATCACTGATGAGTCCGACGGCTTTGAAGTGTGGATCCTCGTCCAGCTTGTCGAGTTCGACGACGGGAACCGCGGGAATCGACACCTCGTCACACAGTGCCAACCATTCGGCCGTGCTCTTGGTCCTTACCGCTCCGTCCAGAATGGCGTAGAGCGGATCGACGTTGGTGATCCGGTCGTTGACGGAAGCGAACCGAGGATCACCGATGTGCTCGTCGAGCCCGGCGAGCCGGAAAAAGTCGACCCAGTTGCGGTCGCTGTAGGGGAGTATGCATACCCAGCCGTCGGCCGACTGACGCGGCTTGCGATGCTTGGTACGCAGACGTAGGTAGCTGAATTCGCCGACGGGAGGATCAAAGGTGTGACCGCTCAGATGTTCCACCAGATTGAATGAGGCCAAGGTCTCGGCCATGGGCACCTCGATGAAGTCACCTTCGCCTGAGACGGCTCGCTTGTAGAGCGCCCCGAGTACGGCGTAGGTGATGTGTAGCGATGCGACCTTGTCGGCGATGATGCTCGGCACATAGGCCGGTTCATCACCCAGCCAGGAGAACATGGAGGCGAATCCGGAAGCGGCCTGAATGACATCGTCGTAGGCGGCCTTGGCCGCGTAGGGGCCATCGCTGCCGAAACCTGTGGCTGAGCAGTACACGAGATCGGGCCGGTACGGGCGAACATCGTCGTCGGTAATGCGCAGGGATGCGAGAGCTCGGGGGCGGACATTGGTCACGAACGCATCGGCAGTGGCGATCAGGTCGAGGAAGGCTTGGTGTCCGAGGTCGGTCTTGAGGTCGAGCACAACCGACTGCTTGTTGCGGTTGACGTTCATGGAGAACGCCCCCATCTTCGGGTTGCGTTTCGGCTCGAAGTCGCGCATGAAGTCGCCACCTGGCGCTTCAACGCGGACTACCTCGGCTCCCATGTCGGCCAGAGCTCGGGTCGCCAGAGGTGCCATCACGACCGTGGCCAGTTCGACCACTCGAACTCCTGCCAGCGGGCCACCGTGTTGTTTCGTCATACATTCCTATCGTCGCTCAGCCGCTGGAGGTGTGCCAACTCGACAGGAAATGCCGTCACCGTCGTCGTCGGCAGATCGACTGGCCTAGAATCATGCGACAACGTCAGTTTGGGGCCTGTAGCTCAGTTGGTTAGAGCAAGCGACTCATAATCGCTCGGTCGCGGGTTCGAGCCCCGCCGGGCCCACCACCCAGACCAGAGCGCGCTCTATCGTATCGACCGTGTGCTCTGGCTAGCTGCACGTCGGGCGATGAGCCAGACAACCCGTTCCTCGGTACCCGAGTCAATCGGTTCGAGAGCGGCGAAGTCGGCGAGCAGGCGCTCGACCGTGGTTCGGTAACGACCGGGGCCAGCGGGTGACGAACCCGGGTTCAGGCCTAAAGAAGCGATGGCCAGCAGTCCGCCGGGGCAGAGCCGCTCGATGATGGCGTCGTCGAGCGCTGGTTCGCGAAAGAGATGACAGAGCACGACGTCGGCTGGCGGTCCGTCGGGCAACCCGTCGTCGAGGTCGGCGACTTCGAACCTACACCGGTCGCCCAACCCGGCGCGCTCGGCGCGCTCGGCTGCTTGGGCGATAGCAACCGCTGACACGTCGTATCCGGTGACTGACAGGCCGAGCGAGGCGAGCCAGATAGAACCGAACCCTTTGCCACAGGCGAGATCGACTGCGGTTCCGCGACGCGGGAATAGCTCATCGAAGCGGGCGAAGACGTTGGGAGGCAGCGGCTGTTCGTCCTGATCCATCTCGGCTGAACGAGACGCGCTATAGCGGGCGTCCCAGCGGGCTCTGTCATCTTCGCTCATCGGTTGTTCAACCAGATCATCACTCTCCACCTCAGCGCACAACACTAGTGGTGTAAGCCAGTGCTCCAAGCTCGGGATAGAAGCACTGTGACCATCTGGAAAAGAGCGGGTCTGTGCGGCATTTGGCCAGTAGCCTCGATTGGCGTGAGCAGCAACGAACCGGCCACCGAGATCCCAAAGGCATATGATCCCCACGGGGTAGAGCCCGAGGTGACGCGGCGTTGGCTTGAGGCCAAGATCGGTGCCGCCACGCCGCTGGCCAACGGGGAGACGGGCGACACCTATTCGATCGTCATTCCGCCGCCCAATATCACCGGCGCGTTGCATCTGGGTCACGCCCTCAACAACACGCTGCAGGACGTCCTGATTCGGTATCACCGCATGAAGGGCGATCGCACGCTATGGATGCCAGGCACCGATCATGCCGGGATCGCCACTCAGACGGTGGTCGAGAAGCGTCTGCTGGCCGAAGGCACCCGTCGGCTCGATATGGGTCGTGAGGCGTTCGTTGAACGAACCCAGCAGTGGAAGTCCGACTATGAAGCCATCATCACCGGTCAGCTACGCGAGCTTGGAGCGTCCTGCGACTGGGACCGCACCAGGTTCACCCTCGATGAAATGTGCGCCACTGCGGTGCGTCACGCCTTCTATCACCTGTTCAAAGACAACCTCGTCTATCGCGGGAAGCGTCTCGTCAACTGGGACCCGGTGACACAGACGGCCCTGGCCGATGATGAGGTCGAGATGGAGAACGTCGACGGTCACATGTGGTACCTGCGGTACCCCCTGGCCGACGGATCTGGCCATGTCACGGTTGCCACAACCAGGCCTGAAACGATGCTGGGCGACACGGCGGTAGCCGTCAACCCAACCGATCCCCGCGCTGCGGCCTTGCGAGGTAGGCACGTCAGGCTGCCAATCGTCGATCGCCTCATCCCCATCGTTGAAGACGACTACGTCGTCATGGCGGACCCCGACAGCAGTGATGCCAAGGCCCAGTTCGCCAGTGGTTTCCTCAAGGTCACGCCAGCCCATGATCCAAACGACTGGGACATCGGGGTGCGCCACGACCTCGCCGTTATCAACGTCATGGCCGCCGACGCGTCGATCAGCGATCAACATGGCTGGGAAGACATCTCCGATGAGGCCCGCCAGTTCGTTGGCATGAGCCGCGAGGAAGCTCGAGAGGCCATCGTCGCCTGGTTCGAAGCCAACGACCTTCTGGAAGAGGTGAGGGACTACTCCCACTCGGTTGGCCATTCATACCGGTCGCACGTGCCGATCGAGCCCTGGCAATCCGATCAATGGTTTGTGGCCGTCACCGATGATCGTCTCCGCGGCAACGCTTTGCGAGCCCAGGATGCGTCCCAGGTGCCCGAGCTGCCCGAGGGCGTTAACGCTCGCGGTGACCAGCAGGGCGACGGGGAGATGGTGTTTCACCCCGAGCGTTACGCTCGCACCTACCACGCCTGGCACGCCAATATCCGAGACTGGTGCATCTCTCGTCAGCTCTGGTGGGGTCATCAGATCCCTGTGTGGAGCCGTCGCCTCCACCCCGACATCCTCGACGCGGTGGCGCTGGCCGCCCTCGATGGGGTTGGGCTCGACGAGGCTCGCCAGATCGAAGGTGTGTGGTCGGCAGCGGGCGCGGTGCACACCGTTCGCCGCATCACCGACGATGAAATTGAGGAAGCGGTCTGCGTTCCTCCCGACGCGACCCTGCGCCGACTCGATCGCGTCGACGCCTCCTTTGACGAACCAGGCCTCGTCAAGGCGTTGGAGGCTGCTGGTTTCGAACGCGACCCCGATGTGCTCGACACCTGGTTCTCCTCAGGCCTCTGGCCCTTGTCGACGATGGGTTGGCCCTACCCCGAAGATTTCCCTGATTCGATCGGCCTGCTCGAAAGCTTCAACCCAACCTCTGTACTGATCACCGGACGCGACATCATCACGCTCTGGGTGAGCCGGATGACGATGTTCAACCGGTATTTCATGGATGGCCAGCTCGCATTCGAAGACGTGTTCATCAACACGCTGATCCAGGACGGGCACGGCCAGCGGATGTCGAAAAGCCTCGGCAATGGGCTCGATCCGCGCGACGTGATCCACACCCACGGTGCAGACGCGCTGCGTTTCACCCTGGTTCAGATGTCGACCGACACCCAAGACGTTCGCATGCCGGTGGAGCTGATCTGCCCTCACACCGGTGAGGTCTTTGCCCCCGAGTGGATTACAACCCCGGCCGGCCATCTGGTCGCCGCTCCAATCCAGCATTCACCGTCGGATCCGTCGAAGACGATGCTCAGCCCCTATGGCGTGGCCATCGGCGCGGCCGAGCCAACCGACGATGTTCCGCTGGCCCGGCTAACATCGCCCAAGTTCGACCTCGGTCGCAACTTCGCTAACAAGGTCTGGAACGCTACCCGGTTCGCTCTCGGTCGGGTTGAAGTTGGCCAGCTTCCCGAGGTTGTCGACGAGACCGTCCACTTGTTTCCTGATCGTTGGATCTTGGCTCGGTTGCATGAAACGTTGGCTCGTGTCGAAGATGCCATCGAGAACTACCACTACAACGTCTACGCCGACGCACTCTATGATTTCATCTGGCGAGATGTTTGCGATCGCTATCTCGAAGCCATCAAGCCAACCGTCGACGGGAACGCAGCCCAACAGGCTGTGCTCGCCGCTGTGCTGGACGCTGTGCTTCGAATCCTTCACCCGGTCGCGCCATTTGTGACCGAAGCTCTCTGGACAAATGTGTCAGCGGTTCGACGTGGCGAGGTTGAAGGCCTCGAACTGCCATCGTCTGATCTCCTAGCCCTCGCCGCCTGGCCCGTCGTGAACGATAGTCTGGCCGACCCTGGCGTCGTCGAGGCTTTCGAGCGGGTCGACCAGCTCGTTGGCTCCATACGGGCTGTGCGCTCTGAGCGAAACGTGAAGCCCAAGCAGCAGGTCATCTTGCATGCCCCGATCACTGTTCGCGAACTAATCGCAACCGCGAGCGGCACGGTTGAGACGCTCGCCGGAGTGGGTGAGGTGCTCGAGATGGAAGGCGCCGAGCGGCCGGCCGCTGCGAGCTCGCTGACCTTCGAAGGGTCTGAGCTTTGGCTCTCAGGCCTGGCCGAGGAAATCGATCTCGATGCCGAACGATCGCGCCTGCAGAAGATCATCGACGCCAAGTCGAAGCAGGTCAGCGGATTCGAAGGCAAACTCGGTAACCCCGGCTATGTCAACAACGCAAAGCCGGAGCTGGTGGAAGAGACGCGTCGACTGCTGGCCGCCACGAAGGAAGACCTCACCGCGGCCGAGACCGCAATGGCGGCCCTAGCTCCCTAGCTGCCGTGGTCTGCGCTGTGGCCTAGGCCGGCGTGAATGTGGCCGGAAGGTGCTTCACGCCGTGAATGAAGCTGGACATCAGCAGGTCGGGCTCGCCCGATGCTTGTATGTCGGGGATCCGCTTGAACAGCTCGCGGAACATGACAGTGATTTCGCGTCGGGCCAGATGAGCACCTAGACAGAAGTGAGGTCCCGGTCCACCAAATCCGATGTGCGGGTTTGGATCCCGAAGAACATCAAAGCGTTGAGGGTCGACGAACACGTCTTCGTCCCGGTTGGCGGCCAAGTAGAACATGCCGATCTTGTCGCCTGCTGAGATCGCTTGGCCCCCGAGCTCGGTGTCGACGAGGGCCGTGCGGCGCATGTAGGTGACCGGGCTGGCCAGACGCACGATCTCCTCGACCGCCGTTGGAGCCACGCCCTCAAAGTCGTTGAGCCAGATGGCGCGCTGATCGGGATTATCGGTGAGGTATTTGAGCCCCCAGCTGATGGCATTGCGGGTTGTTTCATTGCCGGCGACGACCAACAGAATGAAGAAGCTGGCTAAGTCGGCGGGGGTTAGCTCATCATCGGTCAGGTCGGCGTTGATTAAGGCCGAGGTCAGGTCGGTACCGTCGCCGCCTTTCTTAGAGTCCGCCACCCGATTCATCAACTCGGCCAGTTCCATACCTGCGGTCAAGATGGCGGTGAGCACGTCGTCTGCTTCGGCTACATACTCGGGGTCGCCAGCTCCGAGGATGGTGTTGGTGTGATTGAACACGAACTCATACTCGGAGTCGGGGATGCCCATCAGATCGCACACGATTCGTAGCGGGAGAGCGGCGGCCACATCGACAACGAAGTCGACGTCGCCCCGCTCGGCCACATCGTCGACGATTTGGGTAGCGACCTGTTGCACCGAATCTTCGAGGCGCTTAAGCATGCGAGGAGTAAAGCCAGCTGAGACGATCCGACGAAGCCGAGCGTGGCGCGGGTCGTCCATGGCGATCATCGAGCTGAAGAACTCGTTGAACTCCTCAGGCGTGTTCAGCAGCGTGATGCCGCTGGCCGAGCTGAAGATCTGGGGATTCTTCGACAGATGCAGGATCTGAGCATGCTTGGTTACAACCCAGGCCCCTGCGCCTTGTTCGAGAGGAACCTCAGGCGGAATCTCAGGCTCCGGGAGGAACGGGATCTTCTCGAGCGCTCGAAGTGCAGCGAGGTCGGCTTCGATCTCGTCGGCTGGTCGAACCCAGAACTCGGGCGGTATTGGGTTGGGTGTTTCCTGGGAGACGACACTCATGAACAACAATCTAACCGAGCCACTCGGTGCCGGGTAAACCCAAGCTCGGCTACCTGGGGCCTACGCGGCTAGGGAAGCGGCGTTACTTCGCCGATGCCGTAGATGGCAAGGTTGCGTTCAAGGATCGGCAGTTCGGCCGATGCAGACCGCCATGTCGCCATGTGATCGGAGGCAAAGTGCAGATCGAGGTCTTCCCTGCTGTCCCACAACTCGTGAAGATGGATGATCCCCGTATCGAAGGGGTCGGGCGAGAAGGCGTAGGTTTGGCAGCCTGGCTCTTCAAGCGTGGCCTCCACCATGGGCTTGACGGCTTCGAAGAACCGGTCTCGTGCTTCGGGTTTGATCCGCATAGAGCCAGCAACGATCAGCATGGTTAGATCCTTTCGAGGGTTCCACCGTCAAACAGTGGCGTAATGTCGAGTCGTTCTTGGTCTTCGGTCATCGTCGCGTCTGTTGGTGCTTCGCTGAAAGAGCGACCAGCGGCCGCGATGTGGGGGAGGAGACGGGCATCCGATGAGCTGTTCACAAACAATGACTGGGTCCCATCGGTGACGTGCCCGAGAGCGAAGTGGACGGCGTTGGTGATGGCATCGACGTCGGCGATTGGCTCGTACCACGAGAACTGTTGGGCCGGGGTTTCCTGCCAGCGACGACGAGCGATCGCCTTGATCGTCTGCATAGCCACCCCCCGATCCTGACACAGGGCGATCAGCGCTTCGACGTCATCGCGATAGGCGGTCGACGACAGCATCGAGAAGTTCAGAGGAAAGAGCACCGAGTCGAAGTTGAATTCGTTCAAGCTTCGAAGATGCATCCCAGGGATCCTGGTGCCATGGCCGGTGACCCCGATGAAGCGACAAAGACCCTCATCGCGTGCAGCGACCAGTGCCTCCAGCGCTCCTCCCGAACCGAAGACCTGGTCCCACTCGTCATCCTCGACGAGGTTGTGCAGCTGGATGAGGTCGACAGATTCAACCCCAAGACGTTCGAGGCTTCGCTCAAGACTGGTTCGCGCCTCGTCACCCGAACGGTAGCGAGTTTTTGTTGCGAGGAAGAACGACTCTCGGTGTTCGGCCAGAAACGGAGCGAGGCGGTCTTCGCTCTCGCCGTAGGATTCTGCCGTGTCGATGTGATTGATGCCCAAGGGTTCAAGTTGGCTGAGCGTTTCGGCTGCCCGTTCTGGACTCATCGAGCCAAGAGCGGCGGCACCGAAGATGATGCGACTGCTCAGATGCCCGGTCGAGCCGAAGGGCGCTGTCGGCATCGGTGCTGGTGATGTTGGGCCGGTCATGATCTCAATCCCCTGGATGGCGAATGCTGCATTGTTGACACTAGTCGTCGGACCCGGCGCTGGCACGCTGGAATCGATGGTCGAAAGCTGCAAGACTTGATCGGAACGACAGCAATCGGGGCTTGGCGTGGAAAACAATTTGAAGGCAGCAGTCGGGGGCAGCGCCCTCGACATCGAACTTGAGCGTGCGCGCAAACGGTACGCGGCAGCACGACCGGTGAGCGAAGGGCAAGCCGCGATGGCAAGCAACTTCCTGCCCGCCGGATCAACGCGATCGGTGTTGGATTTCCCGCCGTTCCCGTTCCGCGTCGCTGAGGCCTATGGCGCTCGGCTGATCGATGTCGACGGACACGAATATGTTGATCTGCTCGGTGACTACACCGCCGGTCTTCTCGGGCACAACCCTGCGCCGGTCGCTGATGCGGTTACCAAGGCATTGGCCCGGGGTTGGTCGCTAGGAGCGATCGCCGACGAGGAGCATCTTCTGGCTGAGGAGCTTTGCAACCGCTTTCCTTCCCTACAGCTAATGCGGTTTACGAACTCCGGTTCCGAGGCCAATCTGATGGCGATCGGCGTCGCTCGCCATCACACCGGACGCTCCAAGGTGCTGGTCTTCGACGGTGCCTATCATGGCGGCCCGCTCTATTTCGGAAAGGGCGGCGAGGCCCTTCTCGCCCCCTTCGAGTATGTGCGGTGTCCGTTCAACGACCTCGACGCGGTGACGAGGGCCCTCGCTGAACATCTCGACATTGCCTGCATACTCGTCGAGCCCATGATGGGTTCCGGCGGATGCATTCCAGGTCGGCACGATTTTCTGGCCGGCCTTCGCGATGTGTGTAGAGATACCGGTGTCGTGTTGATCTTTGATGAGGTCATGACCTCACGCATGTCGATAGGTGGGGCTCAGCGTCGTCTAGCGGTCCGTCCCGACCTGACCACCCTCGGCAAGTATTTGGGCGGCGGGTTCTCCTTCGGTGCCTTCGGGGGAAGGGCCGACATCATGTCGGCCTTTGACCCGGCCCGCGGTGGCACGCTTACCCATGGCGGCACCTTCAACAACAACGTGGCGACGATGACAGCTGGCCTGGCCGCAGTGGAGATGCTCACACCGGAGGCCCTCGATGAGCTGTTCGACCTTGGTGAATCCACCCGTTTCCGTCTGGCCAAGGTGGCCGAACCGTTCGGACTGTCGGTCACCGGCTGGGGATCTCTCATGAACCTCCATGCCACCGCAGTTGATGTGCGACGGCCCGCTGATCTTGAGGACACCGATCCCAGGATCGGGGAGCTTCTGTTCCTCAATCTGCTTGAACGTGGCTTCTACATCGCTCCTCGCGGCTTTATCGCTCTCTCATTGGCTGTAAGTCATAGCGATGTGGAGGCCTTTGCTGAGGCCTTTGATGACAGCCTCGGGCACATGGTTGAAGTGGACGCGTTGGCGGCTATCCAACACCAACGCTAGATCACTGGGTAGAATTACTCAGCAAGCGAAGAATGGGCTGAGAACGCTAGTTGTCGGCCGGTCACGTGGGGCGGTACGACGTCGCGTGAGACTTCGGACGCAGTCTGCCTAACGCACGTAGGGTTCGGATCTTCAGTCTCGTACCATGGGTGACCGCCTGCTGAGTGCGTTTTTGCGCGTCGGCGGATGTGAAGAGATAGATGTTTGAAAGACAACAGAGGAGCTCGCCATGGCCAAACAACGATCGAGCTTCGCGAAGTTGCAGCGTGATAAAGCCAAGAAGGAACGCGCCGCCCTAAAGCGCGCCAGCCGGCAGGACCGCAATGCTGATAGCGAAGTAGCAGGAACAGTAGAAGAGAAGCCCGACAACGCCATCGAGATGGTGTCAGGCGAAGGTGAACCGTCGCCCCAAGAGTTGCTTTCGTTGGTCGAAGACCTTCATCAGCGTCGTGCCGCAGGCACGATCAGCGAGGACGACTTCGAAGAGGCGAAGATCGAGCTCTTCGCCCGCCTTCAGGTGAGCTAATCCACTTCTGAACCTCGCAACGTGTGACGTTGAAGGGACATGTCCTCGGGCGTGTCCCTTCGCAGTTTTGCCAGAAGGGAAGGTGATGGATGGGATTCAGTGAGCAGTGGCAGCAGTGGCGGGCCCGTGTGGATCTCGACGAATACGACGAGCGCTGGAATCGTCAACAAGCAGACGGCGCATCCGTTCATGGCGAAGCCGACTTCGTCATGAACTATGAAGGCCAGCGAGTCCTCGATGCCGGATGCGGTATGGGCCGAGTCGCTATCGAGCTCCACCGGCGAGGCCGGTCGGTTGTTGGCGTCGACAACGATGGCGACATGCTGGCCTACGCGGCAAGGCGGGAACCTGCGATCCAATGGGTGGTCGGTGATCTTGCTGCCACCGACCTCGAGCAACGCTTCGACATCATCGTGCTGGCTGGCAACGTACTCGTCTTCGCTGAGCCAAGGGATCGGGGCGCGGTCGTCGCCAATCTGGCCGGCCACCTAGCTGATGGAGGCGTACTGATCAGCGGTGCGACCTACGGCGTCGATTTCTCGGCCGGACTGACCCTCGATTCCTACGACCAGTGGTGCGCTGAGGAAGGCCTTGAGCTGGCCACACGTCACGCCACGTGGGACGGCGACGGTTTCGATGGTGGCGACTACGCTGTTTCTGTGCACCGCCGGCAGGCCAGCCCATCCGCCTGAGTCGTGCGGCCGGGCGTGGCGCCTAGTTCCCCGCAGAGTGTCGCTGCCAGGCGAAGAGATCAGGCAATCCCACCCTGGCGGGCCACGGCGGCGAGGGAGCGGTCGATTCGTTGCCTGCTGACCTTGGGAGCATCCGAGGCCCGCAGGTGCTGGGCGAAGAGGAGAATGCGTAATTCCTCGATCTGCCAGCGGATGTCGTCGAGTTCGTCGGTGGGCCCTAGCTGCTTCACGAGCTCGCGGTAGCGTTGCTCGACGGCTACACAGTCAGCGGCCTTGGTGAGGTCGAGCTGTGGGTTCTCAGCCAGGCGTGAAAGGCGGTAGGTGAGGCCGTCGAGGTAACGGGCCACATCGTGCAGTCGGCCGAGGCCGTGCCGGAGCGCCATGCCAGGAAAGGCCAGCCTGCGGTAGTGGGCTGAAGCATCCCGGACCGAGACCTCAAAGGATGCGTTCGAAAGGGCGTCAAGCTCGTGTTCGACCGGGAGTGCGGAGGCGACGAGCTGCTCGACCGCATGAGCCGCAACGGTGAGGTCGGCGTTGAACCGGTCGGCGGCATGCGCTGTCAGCTGCTCGAAGCCAGCGGCGGTGAGGGGAGAGGAGCCGAAATCGATCATGATCGCGTCGAGAACGGCGTTGACGGCATCGTCATACCACTGCGCTTTCGATTGGGCCGGAGGGGAGAGCAGCTGCAGTTTTGTCTGTTGAGACAGCTCCCGATCGAGGCGGCGCAGAGGGGAAGGTAGCCGGAAGCGGAGCAGGCGGCGGACAGCGTCCCAGTGAACATCGGCCCGCTCATCGATCGATGTGAGGTAGCGGATTGAGACCGAATCGCCGTCGTCGATAAGGGAGGGGTAGGCGACAACCTTGTGTCCGGCTGTTTCGGTGGTTACTTCCATTGGAAGGTCGCCGAAGTCCCAGGCTCGAAGGCCAGACCGTTCGAGGTCGTTGCCCTGGGCTGAAAGTTCGGCCACTGCCTGTTTCGACTGATCGTCGAGTATCCGTTGCACCTCGGCGAGTGACTTCCCCTCGGCCAGAAGTTCCCTGTCGCTGTTGATGACCCGGAACGTGAGCCGCAGGTGTTCGGGGACGCGGTCCCAGTCGAAGTCGTCGACGGAGATACGGATCCCGACCTCTTTGCCGAGGCGTTGGGCCAGCGATTGGGTGATCGAACCGCCTTCGGCCGGATCGAGCTGATCTACGATCGCCGCTGCCGTGTCGGCTACTGGTGTGAGGCCTTTGCGCATGTCCTTTGGCAGCGAACGAAGGAGGGCGGCCACCAGCTCCAAACGCTGACCGGGCACCGACCAGGTAAAGGGCTCGCGGTCTAGCTGGGGGAGAAGCTCGACCGGCACGTGAAGACTGATTCCGTCGAGATGACTTGCGGCATCAAAGGCGTAGGCCAACTCCAGCTCCGACCCGCCGACCGGCCAACTGTCGGGGAATTGGTCTGGATCGATCGGTGCCGCATCAGGTTCGAGGAGGTCGGCGATGGAAAGATGGAAAAGCTCAGGCTCGGTCTTGCTGGTCGTCTTCCACCACGCAGCGAAGTGAGCGCCTGAGGTTACGTCCGAAGGAAGTCGCTGATCGAAGAAGGCGTGAAGCCGTTCTTGTTCGACGAGAAGATCACGGCGTCGGCTGCGAGCCTCGAACTCTTCCATATCGGCGACGAGGTCGGCGTTGTGGTTGACGAAGTCGTGGTGGGTCGACCAGTCTGACTCGACCAAGGCATGGTGAATGAACAGCTCTCGGGCCAGTTCAGGATTGACGCTACCGACGGTTACCCGCCTACCGCTGATCAGCGGTAGGCCATAGAGGGTGGCTGATTCGACACAGGTCGCCACGCCGTCATCGCTGTTCCAATCTGGCGGACCATAGGAATAGGTCAGCAGATGTTCAGCCTGCGATTCGGCCCAGCTCGGATCGATCGGCGCAGCCATCGAAGCCCACAAGCGGTTGGTCTCGATGAGCTCAGCGGCCATGAGCCACTTTGGCGCAGCCTTCGACAGGGTTGAACGGCGTCCGATAGCGAAGCGAGACCCCCGTGCGCCGAGGTATTCGCTTGGGCCCGATGAACGGCGCCGACCCTTGGCCTTGTTGCGCTCAGCGTCCTGTTTGAGCTTCCGTTCGTGCTTAACGTCCTTGGTGCCTATGTGCGAGAGAAGACCAGCGAGCAGCGCCCGGTGGAAGGTGTCGTGGTTCGCCTTGTTAGATCCACTCGTATAGCCGAGATCCTTGATCGTCTCTCGGAGCTGCTTGTGCGTATCCTGCCATTCGCGCACACGGTTGTAGTTGATGAACTCCCGATGGCACAGGCGGCGGAACTGATTCGATGAACGTTTCTTACGTTCGCTCTGCAGGTACCGCCAGAGGTTCAAGAGGGCGATGAAATCGGAGTTCTCGTCGGCGAAACGTGCGTGGGAGTTGTCGGCTTCGCCCTGGGTGTTGGATGGGCGCTCACGTGGGTCCTGGATGGAGAGCCCGGCCACGATGATAAGGACCTCGTTGAGGCCACCATTGTCGGCGGCCTCCAGGATCATTCGGCCGAAACGAGGGTCGATAGGCAGCTTTGCGAGCTCGCGTCCCGTCGGGGTCAACCATTGCTTCGTGAACTCATGCTCGGGATTGAGAGCGTGCAGTTCTTCGAGAAGGTTGATGCCGTCGACTATGTTTCGATGATCGGGAGGGTCGAGGAAGGGGAAGGCTGCTACATCGCCCAACCCGAGCGACGCCATCTGCAGGATCACGGAGGCCAGGTTGGTTCGGCGAATCTCGGGATCGGTGAACTCAGGTCTGGCGTCGTAGTCGTCTTCGGCGTAGAGACGTACACAGATGCCAGGGCCGATCCGTCCACAACGTCCCGCCCGTTGATCGGCGGAGGCTTGCGATATCTTCTCGATTGGGAGGCGTTGGACCTTGGTCCGCTGATTGAATCGAGAGATGCGGGCATTGCCCGGGTCGATCACGTAGCGGATACCCGGCACGGTGACGGAGGTTTCGGCCACGTTGGTGGCCAGCACGATTCGTCGCCCTTTGTGGGCTTGGAAGACGCGGTGTTGTTCGGCTGACGAGAGACGGGCATAGAGGGGAAAGATCTCGGTTTGGTGCAGGTTGAGATCACTCAGCGCATCAGCTGCTTCTCGAATATTGCGCTCGCCGGCGAGAAAGACGAGCATGTCGCCCTCTCCCTCGCGGGATAGAGCGGTAACCGCCTTGCAGATACCGTCGACCTCGCTCAAACCGTTGCCCCCTAGCGGATCGCTCAAGGGCTCGTAGCGGGTCTCAACCGGGAAGCTTCGGCCTGATACTTCGACGACGGGAGCGTTGTCGAAGTGCTCCGAGAATCGTTCGGTGTCGATGGTTGCCGAGGTGATGATGACCTTGAGATCCGGGCGGCGGGGGAGTAGCTGCTTGAGATAGCCGAGGATGAAGTCGATGTTGAGGCTGCGCTCGTGAGCTTCGTCGATAATGAGTGTGTCGTAGCGGCGCAGGAGGCGATCTCGCTGGAGCTCGGCGAGCAGGATGCCGTCGGTCATTACCTTGATGAGGGTCTGGCTGCTGACTCGGTCGTTGAAGCGGACGGTGAAACCGATCTGATCGCCAACCTTGGTCTCGGTCTCCTCAGCGAGGCGCTCAGCGATTGAACGCGCCGCGAGGCGGCGCGGTTGGGTGTGGCCGATGAGGCCTTCGCGCCCTCGACCCGCTTCGAGGCAGAGCTTTGGGAGCTGGGTGCTCTTACCCGAGCCGGTTTCGCCTGCGACGATGAGTACCTGGCTCGCACTGATTGCTTCGAGCAGCTCGTCGCGTCGCTCGACGACGGGCAGCTCAGCCGGGTAATTCAGCTGGCCGAGAAGGAGCTCAGCGGAGGCGCTGGTGGCGGCGGCTGTGTTCTCAGCGGCACTGGTGGGCACGGTCGGGTCCTGTGGCTTAGAGATCGCCGAGCCATACCGGGGCCCGGTCGAGCAGGAAGTCGCTCACGTTGTAGCAACGATCGAACACGTCGCACAGCGATTCTCGTTGCATGAAGACATCGTCGAGGTTGAGTTCGAGGCCAGCGGTGATCGAGAGGGTGCGCTCCGAAGCGTCGGTCACCTCGATCGTTGAGTCGATGGCGGCGACCTTCAAGGGAAGCTCGGCACCGCCGACACCGGCGAGGTCCGTGGCGAGCACGAGCAGATCGGGCGCCTGAGCGAGCGGAGGCAGCGTCCAGGTGAAGACGAGTGGAATGGTGAGACCGGTTTGCGGTTCCTCCATTTCCTGCAGTTCATACACTACATCTTCAAAGGCGAGCACAGTTCGAGGGTCGAGCTCAAGGGCTAGATGGAGATCGAGCGGGCCTCCACACGCGCGCTCGGGATGAAGGTCGACCTCCCATGCCTGCCGCATCGAATAGGTTTCGATGAAATGTCGTTCATCATGGATGTGGAACTGATGGTCAGGAGCGTGGTCCTTGAGGACGGCGACGAAGCCTGGAATGTCGATGAGTGCCACGAAAGGTGTCTTCTCCTGAGCGACGCTGCGCTTTGCTGCTTGCTAGAGCCGGAAACGGCGAGCCACCTCGCCGCCTTCGTAGTCTAGAGGAGCGCAGGCACTAGAGTGCAGGCGTGAATGCCTACCGCACCCTCGATCTTTTTCGGGACCTAGCCGCCGAACTCACCGAGGCCCTGAAAGAACTAGCAGACTGGGGCGAGACGGGCGAGCGCAACCAGGAAGCGAACACCCAGTACACCCATGATGTGGTGGCCGACGAGTTGATCGTGCCTCGACTCTTGGCCGAAGGATTTTCTGTCGTCAGCGAGGAGACGGGTCGTCACGGTGATGGTGAGATCGTGGTTGTCGTCGACCCGATCGATGGCTCGACGAATGCAGCGCGTGGCCTGCCGTGGTACGCCACCAGCATGTGCGCCGTTGATCGAGAGGGTGCGTCGGTTGGCTATGTGGCGAATCTGTCTACAGGCGAGGAATACACCGCGGTCCGCGATGACGGGGCCGAAGCCTCAACGGGTGCGTTGTCGCCGAGCGGATGCAGCGATCTAGGTAAGGCGCTGATCTCGTTCTCCGGTCTGCCACCGGAACATGGGGGATGGTCGCAGTTTCGCGTTTATGGAGCAGCGGCCTTGGATCTATGTGCGGTGGCGTCCGGTCGCTTCGACGGATTCGTCGATCCGATGAAGGCTCATGCCCCGTGGGATTATCTCGCAGCGATGCTGATCTGCCGCGAAGCCGGAGCATCGGTAGTTGATCTCGGCGGCGAGAGTCTAGAGTCGATCGATCCAGCTGTACGACGAGGTCCGGTAGCAGCGTCAACACCGGAGCTGCTCGATCAGCTTCTCGTGATGGCCTCGGGCTGGAACTAGCCGCTCAACGTTGTGACCGACTACGAGGAGAAACGATGGGCACAGCGACCTGTCCGCTGTAGGCTGGTCCACGTCATATGAGGGCGTTTAACTCAGTTGGCTAGAGTGTCTCCCTTACAAGGAGAAAGTCGGGGGTTCGAGTCCCTCAACGCCCACCAGAACGTGCTTACTTGAACCCCGACCCGTATAGGTGTCGGGGTTCTGTTTATTCTCGGTTCTGAAGCGGCCGCTGATCGGTCGGTTGCGGATTGCTTCGAGGTCGATCTCGATTGGGGGCTGGGCCGCTGCGCGCTCGTAGCGAGCCCGGTGTCGTTCTTCCGATGCTTCTCTGCCGATGTCTTTGAGGCGTTGGAATGGCTCGCTGAGAGTGAAGCTGATGCCGTCTTCGTCGATGTCGATTTGTTGGAAGAATGCCTGATTGAGCAGTCGACGGACTCGTGGCCCGGCGAGGAGGTAGGCCTTGTCCCAGTCTTCGGCGAGGTCGAGTGCCTGGTTGATGACTTCTCGGAGTTCGGTGTAGCGGATGCCTGCACGGGCGATGACTCGGCGGGCGTCGGTGCGTTCCTTGTCGATTCGCTGTTTTTCTTCTTTGAGGACTTCGAGGCTCATGGCGTCGGCTCGGTAGGCCTGTCCGTTTTTCTTCTCTTCGTCGGTGAGTCGTTTTAGGCGTTCTTCCTGGGCGGCGATGACTCGTTCGTTCTCTTCGTCGATTTGTTGGATGTCGTTGTCGAGCATGGTTCGTATCTGGCTGATCTCGTCCTCGGTGAGATGTTTCGTTCGGTAGAGCCCCTCTACCTTGGCTTCTACCTGTTCGGCTCGTAGGTAGCTAGTATCACAGCTGCGGTGTTGTCGTCCTCGACAGACGAAGTACGGGTAGATGGTTCCGTGGCGGTTCTTAATCTTCATTTCGTAGAAGCGGTTGCCGCACTTGCCGCAGAAGATTGTCCCTTTGAGGTAGTGGTCGTGGATCCGGTAGCGGGATCCACTCTGGTTGCGGGAGCTGAGGAGTTCTTGGACCCGGTCGAAGAGTTCCTGCTCGATGATCGGTTCGTGCACGCCTTCGTATTCTTGGTCTTTGTAGATGACTTTGCCGAGGTAGTAGCGGTTACGAAGCATCCTGTGGACTTCGTTCTTGTTGAGTGGTCGGGGTATGGCGTCGCGTCGGCGTGGCCGGGAACGGAGGCCTCGTTCGTCGAGTTCGGTGACGAGTCGTTGGATTGACCAGTCTTCGTTTGTGTAGAGCTGGAAGGCGAGCTGCACGAGCGGGGCTCGCTCTTTGTCGATGATGACGCGTGAGACGCCGCGCCCGCCGTTCTGGGCTGTGTCTCGAACGTTGAGGTAGCCGAGCGCTGGGAATCCCGGTGTGCCGCCGAGTTCGGCTTTGCGTTGCATGCCCATGGCGACTCGTTGGCCTGAGTTCTTGACTTCGTACTCGGCGAACATGGCGAACATGCGGTGCATGAGCCAGCCCTGCGGGTTGCTGTCGTCGAAGTTCTCCATGACCGATACCAGGCGGGCCCCGGCCGCCTCTATCTCTTGGGTCATCTGGGCGTCATCGATGGTGTTGCGGGCGAGCCGGTCGAGTTTGTAGACGATGACGTAGTCGATGGGCGTCGGGCCATGGAGATCGGCCAGGAGTCGAGCGAGTTCGACTCGCCTGTCTCGTTTGCGGCCGGATACGCCCTTTTCTTTGTAGACCTCGACGACGTCTGCGCCGAGCTGGTCGGCTTGGCGGCGGCAGATTTCTTCTTGGGCGCTGAGTGAGAGCCCATCCTCGTTGATCCAGGTGTCGACTTGGCGGGCGGTGCTCACCCGGAGGTAGATCACGGCTCTCTTTGCGGTCATGGTCAACCTCCGTGTCGGTAGTTCGGCCAGGTCTCCGTGGTACCAGCAATCGTCAGTGATTGCAGCATGGGTGGCCGAGTGAGTGGCAGCGCCCGCATGTACGGGAATCGCCTGCTGGGGGACCGACTCCCTTTCGACACTCCGGGGCCGAACGTGTGTCGCCGGGTCGGTGGACGGAGGCCGGTTTGGTCGAGCCGGACTTTCATTGCTTGGCGGGAGACGCTGAAGGTGCGAGCTAGTTCGCCGATGTCTTGGGTGCCGCCTGCCCATGCCCGTTTGAGCCAGGGTCGGGGCATCAGGAGGCATCCAGCAAAGTAGTCGCAGACGGATTCGATGTGGTCCTGACGCTCGCCGTCTGGTGCAGTGTTGTAGTGGTCGGCTTTGACAAAGGGGTGGTCGATGATGTGTTTGAACTCGTGGGCCAGGCTGAACCGTTGGCGAACGGGGGCGTCGTCACCGTTGATCAGGATTTGCCAGTATCTTCCGGTCCAGTCGGCTGCACCGGAGACGGGTAGCCCGTTGCGTAGGTTGATGCGGATTCTTGGAAGGTCGGCGATTGCTTCGACGATGTCATCAGGTTCTTCGCACTGGGATAGTCGGAGGAATTTGTAGGCCTGTTTCTCAGCGATCGGATAGGCGTGGTTGGTATGGAGGGCTGGGCCGCTCGTCATGGCCCGGAGGTGATGGAGTCGTATGTTGTTGTTCATGTGGTGTCCCTCCTTTCAAAGAGTTCGCTTGGTTAGCTGTTAGGCATCGGTGTCTTCGTACTTCTGTTTGATGTATTCGAAGTGGCTTCTGAGTTCGTCTACGGCTTCGGCGGGCAGGTCGTATCTGGTTCGCAGGTATGGCCCGTAGCCGGGCAGGTTGGTTGCGATCTTGTAGCCAGCGAGGGTGTAGAGTTCTTCGGCGTCGATGCCGTAGAACTGGGCGAGCCGATCGAAGTTCTCTTGGGTCGGCTGTTTGACGAGACCGTTCTCCATCTTGGAGAGAAGCGAGTCATTCACGCCGGTCTCTGCGGCTACGTCACGCAGGCTGAGCTTGGCTTCTTCTCGGAGTTCGCTCAGTTTGGAACCGAGATGCGTCGTTCTTGACATAGATGTTTCCTTGTTTTGCGGCCTTATTGTCTCATGCTGCGCGGCATGCGTGAAGCGTGATATATACAACACTTCGTTGTCACCAGAGGTGGGCTCATTCGCTAGGCCATGGATGGATCGAAGACGTAGATGGAGCCGTCTTTGGCTTGTCCGATGTGCATTTCGAAGTCGAGATCGCGGGCCACTGCGTCGTAGTCGATCTTGACGTATGTCTCCCAGGACGGTGGATCGACGGATACCTCAACACCGATGGCATCAGCCAGTTCTTCGGCATATTCTCGCATGGTCTCCCAGTTGCCGACGTAGGCATCGGTGAAGCTTTCGATCGCCTCGTCGGCCGGAGCGCCCAAGTAGTCAATCCAGTGGGTAACGGCTTCGCCGTGCTCGGTGATGGCGTCGGCCACCGCCTTTACACTATGGACGCTTTCGTATTCGGACAGTTGCCAGCCGCCAAAGTTGGTGTAGTCGTGGATGGCGATTTCTTCAGCGCCCGGTTCTGGGGAGCGGTTGAGCATCTCAGCGATCTGTCCGTTGATCGTTGCGAGGTCTTGGGTCGCGTCGATCCAGATGCCGTGTAAACGTCCGGCGTTGTAGTCGGCCAGCGATGCGACGTAGATGGCTGGTGGATCGGTCTCATCGTCTTCATGTCGTTCTGGGTGTGCCCCGCCGACTCGCTCTGGTGCTGGCGCGGCGCTCGGTTGGTGGCGGTGTTCTGGTGTGTTCATTGGTTCTTCCTCCTTTCAAGGTTGTTGATGCGGATGGTGGTTCTCAGGCGGTTGATTTGTGGATTCGTTGCAGCGCCAGTTGTTTGTAGATCGGGTTCAGCTCGATGCCAAGCCAGTCTCGTTTGTTGGCCTGGGCAACGACGCCGACGGTGCCGGCGCCCATGAACGGATCGAGCACCAGGCCGGGTCGCCAGCTGGATTGGCATCCGCAGCCTTGAGACAGTCGCCGTTTCGGATTCGGGATGAGGCCGTCAACTGCAACGGCTCCGATAGTCCGTGTCAACCATGGTTGGCCACAGGTGCGACAGATCCGTTCCGGGACTGTTGCCAACACCGGCCTACGCACCAGCTCTTCAGGGAAGGTGGCGAAGTGGGCACCGTTGTATCGGCTGGTAGCGATGGTCCAGACATCGCCGGGATTCTTGCCGTTGGGGTGATGTGAGCGGCCGATCCGTGCCGATCGGAGTTGTTCTGGGGCTCGCTGTTGCCGGGTGGGTCTGGGCCTGGTGACGTGCGGAATGCGGATGGCGTCGAGATCGAAGAAGTAGGTCGGACTGCGGCTGAGCAAGAAGAGGACTTCGTGGCTGGTGGCTAGACGATCTTTGACCGAGTCCGGCAGCGGATTCGGCTTGGCCCAAACCACCCGGTTACGGACGATCCAGCCTCTGGACATGAGCTCCAGCATCAGGCGTTCAGGCCCCCCGACGAGCGACTTGTTGACTGCCCCCATCCTTGTAGCTCGTGAGTAGCGGTCGGCAACGTTGAGCCAGACGGTGCCGCTTGGCTTGAGCACGCGGGTCAGGTCATCGAGCACGTCAGCAAGGTTGGCGACCCACTCTTCGACAGTGGCCTCTTGGCCGAGCTGTCCGGTCTGCCCATAGTTGCGGAGGGCGAAGTATGGCGGGCTGGTGATGACAGTGTCGACCGAGTCGTCCGGGACAAGATCCAGTTGTTGCCGGACGTCGCCGAGCATGATCTGGTTACGCGGGACGGTCATGATGGACCCCCACTTGCCAGTACCTTGACCGCTTCGTGATGCAACACCGGCACCACCAGCTCGGCCGCCTCGATTGGTAATCGGTCAATAATCCGCAGGCATTCTTCGAGGCGTGCCTCGTCGGGCACCGTCAGCAGAACTTTCGGGAAGACACTGGTACCGCTGAGTTGGCTACCAGCTTGGAAGGCTTGGTAGTAGCCAAGTAGCTTCTGACGCAGCCGGACCGGCCGTTCGGTTGCTCGATCTACCTCGACTGCCCAGTGGTCTCGCCAGTCTCCGATAGTGGGTCGAGTTGAAATGATTGCATCTGGTCGGACTGAGATGTCACCTTCGATGAGGTTCCAGCAGCGAGGCTCAGGCGAGAAGCGCAGCAGTTCGAGTCGTCCGTTCCGCTCGGCTGCGACCGTTTGGGCGTATAGATCTGTGACTGCCAGTGCATGTCGCAAGTACGGCCAGCTCCGGCTGGGGGGACGACGAACATTCGTCGTGCCGAACAGTCTTTGGCCGAGCAGGTCGAGAGCGAAGACGTAGCCGGACGAACCCGCACGAATGCCGCCAACACGACGAGGCAAGCGAGCCAGGAGGCCAAGCTTCGTCAGCCGATTGAGCACGTTCGATCGTTGCCGTGCCCGGGATGACGCTTTGAGCTGGTCGAAATGCAGCTCCTCCAAATGCATGCTGCTAGCCACGGTGACCATGCCGAGGGTGTCGATAATGGCCAGGTCACGCTCGCTGAGCTGTGGTCGAATCGCCTGCACCGCGGCCGCTGTGGCGTAGGGCCGTCGAGGAGTTGCGCCAGTCCTTTCATTACCTGATCTGGCGTAACTGTCACCGTCGAAGTGCCGCTTGAAATGCGGCTTCTTGACGAATCTGACTCGACACGACCGGTAGGGCGACCGGAAGGCCGCTTGTAGGCACTCATGACGCCCTCCCATCGCTCGGTTCACGCCCTACCTTCGTAACCTTGGACGTCCGTTGTCGACGGTCCATAGCAGCGTGAATGCCTTCGATGTCCCTACCCCAACGTTCACGCGACGCCTCCCGCAAACGCTGGGCCTGGCTTGGAATCGCCGGCACGAGGTTGCGTGTCAGCCCGGTTGTCGGCGGCTGGATCTGCCCGCTAGCAGACAGTCGCAGGGCAACCTCGTAGGCCTGCAATCCTTCGAGATCCGTTGCGGCTAGGTACGGCTTGAAGTCGGGGCTTAGGCTGCGGGCATCATCATGGCCGAGCCGGAAAACGACCCGTGAGCGGGCGTTGGCCAGCACGGCTGACTTGAGTTCGCTCGGCAGTTGGCCGAGGTGTTGGTGGGCCAGAGTCAGTCCCACTCCAAGTCCACGGGCTTGAGCCAACATGTCCCCGACGTCGATAGGCAGACGGAGAAAGTCTTGTACCTCGTCGATGATCACCATGGCTGGACGGCGTCGATCTTGAGAGATAGCTGCTCGCTGGAGTGTGGCCTGCCAGAGTTGGGCGACTATCAATGAACCGAGCAGCTGCGAGGCGTCACGGCCGATCAGGCCGGAGTTGAGCGTCACCAGTAGCACCTGTCGTCTGGCCAGCACCTGATTCATCTGTAGTCCACCGGTCTGGCCGACGACGTGACGCAGGCGGGGCCGCATCGTGAAGGCGCGCAGCTTGTTCAGGATTGGTGAAATGGCCTGACTGCGCTCACCATCGCTGAGACCCTCGAACCAGGCCCAGAACGAAGCCAGCACTGGGTCACGCTCAGGCAACTGCTTAAGCACGTGCCGTCGAAACGGCGGCTTGGTCAGAAGCGCCGGTACCTCGCAGATCGTGTAGGCCTCGTCGGCTGCTACAAGCGTGCCGAGACTGGCCCGAAGAATGTCGTCGCTCCGCGGACCCCAGAACGCTCGGTAAAGCTCGTGGAAGACACCGACGATTGACTCGACCACCAACTCACGTGTCTCGCCATTGTGATCGAGCAGGTTGATCCCTATCGGTCGAGACTCGTCCGTTGGATCGAGCACGATGATGCGGTCGTGATCTTTCAGCTCGACTCGGCCGAGGATGTCTTCGACCAGATCGCCCTTTGGATCGATGACGATGACGCCGTCGCCAGCTGCGATGTCCTGGAGAGCGAGATTGGCCAACAGGTAAGACTTGCCCGAGCCGGTCGGTCCGACGACGTGAAGATGTTGCAGCCGATCCTTGGCGGACAGGGCTATCTCTCGATGCGACTTAGTGTCGTTGGAGTCGGCCAGGACGCGACCACGGCTTGGGATGCTTCCAGCTACTGGTAGCGTCCGAGCATGTCCACGCTCCAGGCCAGGCATCACTCCAACGTCGACTGGCCAGCCGATGAGGGCGGACAGTTCATCGGTGTTGAGTAGTACTGGCCAGTGCAGCCAGGGAAGGTGTCGTCGGTTGAGACGGTGAGCTGCCTCAGCCGAGGACAGGAGGCGGTAACGAACTCCGACGCCGGGACGGTTGTTGGAGCCCAGCGCTCCTAAACATCGCTGGATAAGTTGACGTCGTCTGGGACGGGTCTCTGCGGTGACGGCCAACCGCCCGATGGCTTCGACCAATGGCTGAGCCCGTTTCGCTGTCGCCTCCTTGGTGCGGTCAGCCGGGCCATTCTTCGGGCCGACGATGTAGTCCAGCGGCGAGCGCTCGGCTGGCTTGGATTGTTGAACTCGCTGGACCGGGCGGACTCGCCTGGCTTGTCTCAGCGTCCATTGCAGCCGGACCGTTTCGTCAGCCTTTAAGTCGTGTACCGCACTAAACAGTGCCGTCGACGATGAACCCGGAGCATCGGTGCGCAGGGGCCGTTCGTAGGTGCTGAGCTTGAATTCAATACCCTGGCTGAAATCCGGTCGATCTAGTTCGGCCGTCTCGATACGAAGACCAGGAACGACGGTCCTCAATGTCTGGTTGATGACATCCGCTTGCACGTCGTTGGCGACAACGTGATGAGCAATGTGGCCGGGAGTGGCTGTTGTCTCCAGAATCAGGACGCCGTCTCGTCCGAGCGCCGTAGCAGACGCCAGCGCCTGCGACGTAGCCTTGGCATCCAGGTCTGCTGGGAACGATAGACGTGAGCGTCGCCAGGCGATAGCTGGTAACAGACCGCTCATGCGGCCTCCTTGCCGTCTGGCTCGGAGGCATCCGGGGTGTGCTGGTTGCCCGGATTGTCTTCGGATTCGTCGCGTCATGGTTATCACAATGACGTCGTTTCGTGTCTTTCCACATTTGCCTGATAACTCTGGCGATCTGCCGTTTGTGGGCTCATCAGGCTGGTTTTGATGAAGCTCGCGCCAAAGACAACGGGGAGACTGGCCAGCGCCGCCCCAAGGCGCCGGTCGAAGCGCGTCGCGAATGACGCGACACTGCTCGTCGACTCTCTATCGGGGCTATACACAGACTCGAGATCCAGCCCAACCGATCTGGCTGCTCTCAAGTAATCAGTCACATCATGGGGATAATGCCTCGCTAGCTTGTAATAGTCTCTTCCAGCCGACAAGACACGATGCTGGCCGAGCATCGAAAAGATCGGATGAGGATCTGCCACCAAACACAGCCCACCTGGTCGCAGTACCCGGCCCACCTCAGCAAACGCCGATTCGACGCTCTCGAGTTGACAAAACACGTTTAGGACGACAACAGCGTCGGCTGTGCCCTCATGGAACGGCAATGCCTCGATCGACCCGCAAATCCCCGAGGTTTCAGAACTGGACTTCAGGAGCTGGCGGTTCAGCTCAAGGCCAATGGCTCGATATCCTTCTCCGGCCATACGAGACGTTGTAATTCCGGGACCAGATCCAAGGTCTAGGACCGTGGACCCACGAGGCAGCGAGGAAAGGCGGGAAAATGCGAAAGTATGAGACTCTCGCAAAATCAGATCGTTCGAGTTCCCCCTGGTACTAGATTCATCGGGCTCCCAGTCTTCATCATCTATAAAACTGACGGCACGTCGATTGGCATATATGCGGTTCTCGCTAGCTGCCATTTTGGTAATAAAATCGACGAAATAATCGGCATCGTCCTCTGGCCCATCAAAGCATGACCGGAGGAGAGCTAGTCCGGCTAATCCCAGTATGTAATGCCGAAGAGTTGTTTCCATTTTAGATCAAAATCCAGTACCACTTTGTCACGATTTGACTCATCACGCAACCATCTCTACACGATGGTGTAGTCGCGTTATGTCGTTTCGTCCTGCTGATAATCCGAAGTGCTGTTCATCAGCGATTCGACAACGGCCCAAAGACTTCCTGCCGTCTCAAACGTTTCTGCGGAGAGCAATTCATCAGGGAATACTACGTCGAATGTCATCTCGATATCGATCATAAGTTGTATGACAGCAACGGAGTCGAGGCCCAACTCAGTCAGCGGCCGATCAAACTGAATCTCATCGCCATTGTCGATAGAAATGTAGTTGTCCAAAACGCTACGAAACTTGTCCTTCTGCTTCGTCGACATATGTTTGCCCTTCCTATTTCATCATTTACAAGTCGAACAATGGCCTGTCAAATTCTCATTCAAGAAGGTCCTCACATCGCGCAATGTTCAATTTTCCAGTTCCGTTTCTCGGCAACTCTTCGACAAGTTCGATCTTCGAAATCGTGAGCCCGGCCGGCAGGCGACGCAGCAGAAGCTGGCGCACCTCTCTAATTGTCAACGAACATCGCTCAACAGCTAGCAAGAGTTCGCCGGCGCGGTAGGACACATAACAGTCGCAAGACAGGATGGTGCCTGCCTTCATCTCGATTTCGGCAAGATTTACCAATGTGCCGCGCCACTTGACTGATCTGTCGGATCTGCCGATGATCTCGATTCCACCAGCAGTCGACCTGGCAACATCGTCGGTCAGAATAGCGACTCGTTGCCTCGACTTTATCTTCTGGCTGATTGTCTCCAGAGAACCGTCAGGGCGCCGTCGCACCACACTGAGCGCAGCTGCGGCAGTGAAGACCGAGAGGCGCCCCAGGTCGCCCGACCGTTCCTCGGCAGCGACAATGGACGGTTGACAACCAGGTGCAGATCGATCCAGCACAACTGACTCACCGGTCGGCCGATTACTTGTTATGTCCAACCTGCGGTACAGCAGGAATCCGGCCGCCTCGGCAAGCCCGTACGTCGCCACCACCTGGGGAGCCGCCCCGGTCGCTGCGGATATCTTGGCCGGAAGATCAGACGGCAGTCGATCGCCTCCGAATCCCAGGAATCGCAACCATGGCAATCGTGTCTTGCGTCGGATTGAATCGAGCAGGAGCATTTGGCCGACAACCGGTACCATTCGCATGGAGGTAACCCGTTCATCAATGCACAACTGCGACAAACTGAGCGCCTCGCTGCGACTTGGCAACACCAGGCACGCCCCTGCTGAATGAGCAATAATGGCATTGGTCAGAGCCAGGTCAGCCGTTGGGTTACTTGCCTCAAGCCATCGGTCCTCTTCACTTATACAAAACTCGTCCGACACCCATTCGACGAAATCATGAAGAGCGGACAGGTCGACTTCAGCGACTTTGGGCGACCCGAGTGTGCCTGACGTCATAGTAAAGAGACTGCCCGTCGATAGAAGTTCGAGATCGCCCGAGGCGCTGCAATCCGGCGAGGAAACCACTGCCACATCGCCAGACTGACGAACTGAACCAACGTCGAATATGATCAGATCAGGTTTTAACGCATCGATTGTGTCCAACCAAGAACTCGTCTCCAAGCTGTTGCTTATGAACCCTCCGTGCACCCCGCCAGCCAGGCATGCCCACAAATAGGCGTAAAAGTCGAGGCCGGCGGGGCCGACGTAGATTGTTCGTGGCTTGGCGAACATACTTGTTTCGACGAGAGCTTGAAACGACCGAATTCTACTGATGAGATCGCGATACAGGAAGGTCACACCACACGGATCACGAATGGCAGGGCGATCCAGCCAGGTCGTCCACCTGGCAACCGTGGCGGTAAACGGCGAACCCGAGATCAACGCTCAGTCCACGGGGTAGAGCCGATCATTCCGCGTCCTCTGTCGGCGAGCGTCAAGGTCCCCATAGAAGTCAATAGTCGGTCATCCGAGTAGGTTAGTCGCGCGGCCCGAAGATCTCGAAACACTCGTTCGAGCGGCAGGTTTGTACCGTCGATGTACCCTATCCCGAGGCCGCACAGTTGAATAAGGGAGTTCACCGCATCGAACGAATTCTCGGCAGCTGCGACCTTCAGGGTGTTGAGCTGTATCTGAATCGGTCGGTCACGAAGCGGGCGACCATGTTCACGACAGTCAGTGACGAGGCTTAACGTCGAGCCCAGGTAGGCGTTGACCAATTCAAGGCCTAGACGAACCCGACCAAGCCGGTGGGTAACAAGATCTGAATGCGGATCAAGCCCTCTGGGTCTCCGCGAGGACCGAGCCAGGTTCACTACGTCCTCCAGACAGCGCTCTGCTGCACCCAACCAACAAGCCGACCAGACCAGGTGCCCTACAGGGATCATGCTCTCCAACGCCACATCGCGGAACTTTCCCGGCTCGCCGACCACTTGGTCGGGTCGTACACTGCCTCTGAGCCGCATAGCAACACTATGGGTCCCGCGCATGCCCATTGGCCACCATTCACCTGAAGACTGACGCGTGGCGTCGTCGGCCTCAATGTATACAAGTGACACCGCTGATTCTGCAGAAGACTCATCGCTGCGAGCCGTGATAAGAAATCCGTCTGCATGTTCGCCCCCGGTAACGATTGGGCTGTGCCGGTCGACGAAGAAATCATCGCCTTCCTTTTGCAGTGCGCTTGTTGCCGACAACAGATAGCCGCCCTTCCCGATCTCGGTCGTTATCGACGCAACGTACACCGTTCCTTTGGCGACCTCGGGCAAGACGCGGTCCTGCAAGGTTGGTTGGCCGAACCGATTGATTGCATCAACTTGCTGGCAATGCATCGCCCACAAAAATGCTGTTGACAAACAGCCGCCAGCCAAGACTCGACCTACGTAGACGGTATCCGCCAACGTTGCTCCCAGGCCGCCATGCGGCTCGGGAACTGTCATTCCCAGGAGCCCGCTGGAGCGAAGGAGTTGAAGATTCTCCGCAGGAAACGCCGCTGCTTTGTCTACCTCAGCTGCTCGTTCCGAGAGCGTCTCGGCGACTCGCTTGACCGTCGAAACGAACTCCTCAGACGTAGTCAGGATCGCCATACCCTTGCTCCCACCATGCCTCGCCGCCGGCCTTTTGTGCTAATTCGTCGAACTGGATCTGACCATCGACGAGACGAACAACTCGATCTGTAGGCTCAATGTTTGTCAATCGATGCGCGACAATTACCAGAACTCCATCACGATACTTGTCGCGAAGAGCATCGAATACACGTGCCTCCGTCTCAACATCGAAGGCGCTGGTTGGTTCATCCAGAACGGCTACCGGCCGAGGATCCTGAAGGACTCGAACTATTGAAATTGCTTGGCGTTGGGCAATTCCCAAGTGCGACATATCTGGCCCGAAGCCGTCTCGATCGATGGTCGCAATCAAATGGCGAACGCCAGCCCTATCAGCGGTATCGACGATAGATTTCCAGTCAGGCTGCTCGCCATCGCCTCGATACCCGTTGTCATCAATCGGCCAGCTAGATGCAATATTTTCTACGATGGTCGCTTGAGCGAGGAATGCGTCCTGTGGGATGTAGGCGACCTGCGGACCAAGCTCACCATGCGGTCGCCCGTCGATCATTACTGTTCCAGCATCAGGTCGGTGGAGGCCGACAACGAGCCCCGCAAGCGTGGATTTGCCAGAGCCGGTGGGGCCAACAAGAAATACGGTGTCACCACATCCGAACGACGCTTGCACCGGAAGCAACGCATGCGAGTCCCCATAGCTGAGCGACACGCCAGCCAATTCTAGGCTGTTGACGCGGTCCGATTCCTGTTCAACACCTGTACGACCAACTAGCGGCTTCCCGCCGGTCAAGTCATCTAGCGCCACCAACCGTTCCCACGAGGCAAGTCCGGCCTGGATCACATTTCCAAGAGACGCAAGTTGAGCAAGTGGGCCCGAGATCTGTCGTGAGTAGAGAAGCATCGCTTGGAGGGCACCGACCGTTATCGCACCATTACGCAGTTGGACCACGCCCAACACGATGACTGCGACATAGCCGCCGTAGCTGATGGCAACGGAGATCGGTTGAGCCTGACCGCCAATCCGCTGCGCACGAAACGAGTTTCTCTTGGCATTACCGGCTAGCCCGTCCAGCCGCCTCCGGACGCCCGACCGTTTCATCATTTCTTGAGTCGACCGATCGGCGCTCAACCATTCCAAAATGGACTCATTGAGCGAACCAACCGAACTAAACTCCTCTGCGTAGTGAGGGCGAGCCACGTTGGTTATTCTTCGGGAGACGAGCACGCCGGCGAGAACTGTAGCGATCGTAACAATCGCCAATGTTGGTGAAATGTAGATCATCACCAACGTCAAACCGACAGTCAGCAACAGTGAATTACTGAGTTGACTGATTGATCCCTGCATAGCTCTGCCGAGATTCTCTACATCATTAACTATCAAGCTGTGAGTGGCAGTATTGCCGAATCGATTGAGGTCAGTAAGGTCAGCATTTAGTATTAGTTGGCTAGCGGACGAGCGAATGTTGTGCGATGTTTTATAGACAAGACGAGTGCTAGCACGCCCCTGAAGAACCCACAGGACGCCTCCGACTAGATAGCAGATTCCAGCCACGCCACAAAGTCGTAAAGCCAATTGGAGATTGCTATCCTCCAAGGCTTTATCGATGGCCAATCCGACAACAAGAGTGGCCGCGATGTTTAGCAAAATGCTGGCAAGCCCTAATACAAAGATGACGACAATGGCGAGCGTCTGCCTTCGAAATGCACCGCCCAGTGTCGGACGGGAAGCCCCGAGTCCCCACGCTGGCCATTCATAGTTCACTGCTCCAGTGGTCATGGTGTTTGCTGTTCGTGAAGGCGGCGGTAGAGAGTATTTTGCTCAAGGAGACGGGCATGGGTTCCGTTACCCGCGATTATGCCGGCTTCAAGAAGCACGACCCGTCCGTCACCATCACCTGATCTGAGATGCCTGCGTGCGATAACAACCGCCATTTGTTCCAGATCCTGGAACTCGGCTTCGAGCCGATGACCCGTTTCCCCGTCCAGCGATCTGAAAGGATCATCGGCCAGGAGAATGATCGGCCTGGCAAGAACCGCCCTCGCTAGCGTTAACCTGTGTCGCTCGCCCCCTGAGAAGTTCGCTGCGCCATACTCCACGGGACAATCCAAGCCACCTCGCGATTTGATTAGATCGGCAACTTGACACGCCTCCAAGGCGTCCCAAATCTCGTCGTCGCCGGCCCCCGCTCTGGCAAGCCCGATCGACGTTCGAATTGTCCCGGCAGTCAAGGTTGATTCCGCTGAGACCAGGATATTGCGGAGAGCATCCAGTCTGCCGTATTGGTCGAGGCCGCGGGAATGAACAAACAACTCGCCGGATTCGAGGGATCTCATTCCAGCGAGCGCTTCGAGCAGCGCAGTCTTTCCAGATCCTGACCGACCAACGACATTGAGGTAGGCGTCGGTCGGGACCGATAGGTCGACGTCTCGCAGCACCGGCTCTGCGCTAGGCCCATGAGATATTGTGCCGTCGACGAGCATGACCGCCGTCCCATCACCACCCATCTGGGCACGGACTATTAAATCGTTCCGCCCAGCGAGGAGGATCTCGTTGATCCGGCGGAGGGATTCCGCCGCAGTTGGAAACAATTGGAGAGAGCCGGATGTACCTAAAATGCCCCTAGCCACCAGACCCACGTAGCCGACAAACTCGACTACTTCGCCTGGTGTCGTCAGGCCAGAATCTATGCGAGAAAGGCCCAGGCCAACCACGCCGACCGATATCGCACCGGTTAGTGTCAACGTTACCGGCACCAACAGCGACGTCGCATAACCGACCGCGGTGGCGTTGGCACTCAACCTCTCTGACATATGTACAACGGACTTCGATTGAGCGGCGCCGGGAATAGTTCGTAGAAGGTGACCGCCGTCCAGGATGTCTTTTGTCTTCTGGCTTAGGACGTCGAGCGCTTCGTGCACCGGCCGAGCCCTTGCTGCTGCGGCCCGCGCAACCGCCAAAACGACCACGACGAGCATCGGTAGGGATGCCAGGACTGGTGCTGCAAGCACAGGGTCCACGGCGGTAGCGGCCACAATGCTGATCACAACGAGGCCAATCGACGGCACAGCGATGGCGGCGAGTTGGCCGACAAAACCTTGGATAATCAGGACATCGTTCGTACAGCGAGTCGCAACTGACTCGATCGACGTCGCGCCGCCGCCTTGTTCAAGCGATCGAAATAGTCTTTGTCGAAGCCTTTCAGCGGTCGTAACCGCAAGATGAGACCCGAGAACGACCAAGGCCGACATCGTCGAAACCAAGATAAGGACGAGCACCGGAAGCCGAGTTAAGTTCAGACCTTTATCGGAGATCGCCGCGTCAACAAGGCGACCGGCCTCACCCGGTGTGAGAACATAGACGGCCCCGTAGGCGACAGAGGGAAAAATGAACGCAAGTGCGACGAACGAGCCTGGTCGTACTACCGTCCACCATGATCGCCACAACATTTCATGAACCTCCGTTGAACGCCAAATACTCGGGGTGTGACACACCTGTCAGGATCATATCGCTAGGACTCAAGCCCGGGGTTCCCTAGATTACGGCCCGTGGGCCCGGCACGGTACTGGCGCGAGAACTGGTAGCTCGCCGATCGACGAAAAGTCGTTCAACAAAGTCGTTCTCCCAGATCTGACCGTCACCGTCGAGATCTCCGAACGTCTCCAACATCGTTCGGTCGATTCCTGCCCCTAGTTTCTCAACAATCGACTTAGCGACACGATCCGGATACAGTTCTCTAACGTGCCAGAGGGCATAGAAGACGCTGGATCGGCAGCCCAGGGAATCGCTCCGCTGGGCAATCGCCGACACCGCCGCATCATCGTTTAGATGAAGACGAACAAGCTCAGCCAACTCAGTGAGCTTGAGAAGCGTTGTGTCCTTTCCTAACTCAATGTAGTAGAGCGACGTAGCTTCGATATGCATCTGCACACAAACGTCAACAAGTTGGTCTATCGGATGCATGGCCCGGGATGGTCGCCCCCAGACACGAGTTGGTACCGAACGTTGGTAGAAATCGTCGAAATCGAATTCCAGGCCTGAGCGAGCTTGAAACAAGCTAAGACACAGATCCAATACGAAGACCTCAACAAGGTCGCTGTCGGCAACTTTCAAATATGGTAGATGGACATTTGGCATGTTGAGTTTCCAAAATGCGGACGTGCTTCGGTCAAACGGCGTCAGGTCATGCCGATCGGAGGTCCGATGGGCGCAGCGGTATCCCTCACGTTGAAGACAGGCTTCCAGTCGCGCCAAGTCTGATCGCGAGACGAGTAGATCCATATCTCCCACACGACGTATCCCGTAGTCGCCATGTATCTGATCGAGAAAGACCGGACCCTTTCGGACAATAAACTGGATCTTGCTGTCTTCCAATCTCCGAATTACATGCCCATACTCTACCGCCAGGATCTGGTTCCGCTGACGATTGGCGTCATAGATGTGGGAATACAACCATCGGTACGGCACCGTCGACTGTCCAGTACTTCCCAATGTAATGTCAAGAGCATGGATGTGATGACCGACTAAAGGAAGCAATCCATGCCTGGCACACGTGTCGACGAATTTGCCCCACGAGAACTCATCGCCTGTATGTTCAATTGCTGCACGCACGGCCGATACCTGGCCAGGAGTCAGATCTCGCCGACTCAAAGCCAATACTAAAGCATGCTCAGGCTCCAGAAGAGACGCCATTTCGCAACCTACGATGGATTCCAACTCTTGCATAAATGACTACCCTTCTCTGTGGTGCGATCACAGAACTACTCGACAACGATGATATCGACGATCAAAGAGAGCAGGCTCTTCGATCTTCAATGGTGTTGCTGCGTGGAAGATCGCAGCTTCCGGTGAGTTATTGATGATGAGAACGTCGCCATCTTTCAAAGGCCCAAGGTCCACTCCGAAATCCTCAACAGCGACCGCAGCATGGTGGCTTCGTACCGTTGGCTTGGCGCCGGGATTTCGTTCTGCGCCCCACTCGAAGATCTCATCAAATGTCAGTCGGATATTCGAGAGATACGCCCGCATATCGACCAGAATTATGTTGCCACCAGAGTATCCGGCCAGTGGTCCAAATAGGTGTGAAAAGAGGTACGCCCTACTATCAGCGTGTAAAGACTTGAACGTCCAAGGTGAACCGTAAAGTTCAACGGGGATCTTTCCATCATCGATCAACTTGTCACTTATCTTCCCTAGAGGTTGAAGAGAACTATTC
The DNA here is from genome assembly GCA_937922045.1 of uncultured Acidimicrobiales bacterium. GTDB lineage: Bacteria > Actinomycetota > Acidimicrobiia > Acidimicrobiales > SZUA-35 > JAHELU01. Next base: position 152,988 of record CAKZXA010000054.1, read on the forward strand.
CGTCGATGCATCTGCCATATGCGATCGAAAAGTCTTCCGTGTTGTTCGTGGCGGTCGGTCGCTTCCACAGGCCAACGAAGATCTCGCAGCAGTACAGCGCCGGATCGCGCTTTGCCGATTGGTCGGTGTAGTGCTTCCGCGATAACCGCGATCTGCTGATCTTGAACTTCAGTCGCCCATCGACTGCCTGTGTCCATGTTCACGTGTGTTACGTCAAAGCCGGCAGGTTGCGGTTCTCGACGGATATGCTCCTCCAGAATACTTCTAGTCCGGCGACGGGTAGCCCAAACCTGATTCATAAGACCTGAGAGCTCTGATTCACGAGTTCCTGAACAGCATGGTCAAGGTCAGCAACAACCAAACCGGCCTCACGTTCTGCATCGACCGCGAAATGTGTTCCCCGTTTGTCGTAGAACTCCATCACCTGCTCGGCATGCTCACGGTAGTTGTTCAGTCTCTGGACAAATCGAGAGGTGCTGTCATCAGGTCGCCGGCTCGCCAAACCTTGACAATAGTCACACTGTTGAGGCGTGTTTCCAACTTGGGGGCGGCCGCATGATTGACAGGTCAATCGAGTACGAACCCGCTCTTGTGCCGTCGAGTTCGAGATCGAAAAGGTGACTAGTCCAGCGATACACGTTCCAAGTCGATCCACGACCACCTCAGCGTCTTTGCACTGACTTGCGCCTCTAGGGTAACTTTCGGAGACAATAACATCAAAGAGACCACCAAACCTGACGAGATAATGGGCGAACAACCTCATCACCAAATCATCGGCGAGTTGTTGCCGATCGAGCAACGGCGGTCCAACCAACCCGCCAAGATCATCGTCCATTCGAAACAAGTCCAGGCCATAGTCTCGCACGCTAAACCGTCCGAATCCACGCCGCTGGGACTCAAGTGCCCGCAACGCACTCGTCTTACCTGCTCCCGGTGGTCCCATAATCAGGACCACAGGCGAGATGCTCTTGACACTCAACGAGCTGCTCTGGCGTGGTACGGCTCCAGCGCTGTCCAAGCTAGGTCAACCCATTCTGGTTCTTGACATGTCACCACACCTTGCTTCATATGCTCGTCAAGCGTTAGAAGCATGGCAGTCAGTCTTCGATCTGGACTTGACAGAAGCATCTCCGCCAGGTGGTAAAGCTGGTTTGTATCGACCGCCAACATCTCAGCATCTGGATAGAAGGGAGCTAACAACGTCGCTAGCGCCTCCGGTCCTTCGTCGATTAGGAAGACGCTTACGGGATCTCTGTAGATCTGCGTAATCGCCTCTTCCCAGCTCGAGACATCGCCTACCATTGGACTTATTGACAGATCGTTTCCTTCCAGAACCCGGATTCGTCCGTCATCCTCGATCAGGCACGCAAGGCCGTCGAGATGACGGACCTCGGGACCGTTGTAGGTTCGCGCCGGAATCTGCCGGCCATCCGACCGTCGAAACCGCTGTCCGAACTCCTCGGCCCGCGATGCTGGAGGAAGACCTATTGGCATCCGGTCGAGGCGCTTCATCGTCAACCGTCCGTCGAGGATCAGGTTCTTGTAATAGACGAGAACTGTGTGACCGTGGGGCAAAATGAGTTCTTCGACATAATCATCGATCTTGTTCCGCTCGGCCCCGAGTACTTGTGCCAATGCCGTGGTGGTGTCATCGTCGGAAAGCAATACGGAGCGAATGTAGACATCCACATCGGCGAAGTCAGGATGTTTCAGAATCTTGATGACATTCGCGGCTGGCTCAACACCGATCCGTTCTGCATGAAACCAATCAAGACTCACTCGTATCCTGAACTGGATCTTCTTGTGATCAGGGCGGGACCTCCAGGCATCAACCAGCGGACGAATGGCGTCTCTTGTCTCGCCCATACTGGTGGCGAAATGAGCCGCGGTGATGAGCTCCAACTCCTCAAGATTTGGAGAGGACACGTTGGCGAAAAAGTGCGCACAGAACTCGGGCTCGACCATTGGCTCACCGCCGCCGGACAAGACAGCCTTCCACAACCCCATGCCGTTCACGACGCCTAACAGGTGATCTTGGTTCTTTGCGACGCTGTACCGGTCAAGAGCTCCGATGGAGATTGGGGAGGCGTAGTTGCAGTGTTGGCAACCTACGGGACATGCGCTACTTGGCCAAACATAGCAGGTGGAGGCGTGTCTCGGGCCGGTCGTGGTGTAGTCCGTCAGGCCATTCAGCAAAGATGTTCTCAGGCCGACAAGATGCTCTTCGGGTTGCGTTAAAGGTAGCGATTTACGGGTAATCGGTTGTGGCACGGCGCTTCACTTTCGTCGACGGGTCTTCATCAGAAACAGATGGATCAAATTGGTTCGAAGACGACAAGCACGACTACCCGGTCTGTGCCAAACCGCCACTGTCGACTGGCACGCGCCGAATCTCGAACTTCGTCGCCTCAAGGATCTTGTCCCCGTCGACGACAGTCTCGACCGGTTGGGGCCGACTGGTGAACCCAAGTACGCTCGCAGTCAACCCGTATGCTCCGACGGCCGGAATGGTTAGGTACGATCCCGCCTGCAACGATGGAAGGAAGACCTTCCGCGCCAGGACGTCTAGCGGTGTACAAAGGGGGCCAACGACGGTGGCGGGCTCTCCGCCAGGGGACTCGATCTGAGGACGAATGGGGAGCGTCCTACCGAGCGCCCCCATCCCGCCAATAACGTTGACACCGGCGTCGACCACCACGAACCGCTGACCTCGTATTCTTTTGTCGGCCAGAACGCGGGTGACCAATGTCCCGGATCGACCGACCAAGTGCCGACCGGATTCAAAGAAAACCCTTGGTTGACCCATTCGCCAATCTGGGAATGCCTGATCGAGCGCATACTCCAGTGCCGACTTCAAGCCGCGGTAGCCGATCCGCTTCTCCGACGTGGCGTAAGGCGCTGCGAACCCGCCACCTAAACCCACGAACTCGAACCTGGTTCCAATCGCTCGCTCGATACGCTCGGCCAGCTTCACCGACTTGAGGAGCTCTGCCGTGAGCTTCTCTTCTGATGCCACATTGCTCACTGAATAGAGGTGCACTCCGGCGACCTCAACATTTCCATCGAATACTTGATGCATCCCGAGCGCGCCAATGTTATGTTCATCTATGCCGAACTGTCCGGATCCGCCCATCATTCTGAAGCTGGCACCGCCGCCTTCGACCGCTGCATTGACCCGTAGCAAGCACTTGACCGGACGCTTGTTGTGTCCAGTTACTGCGGACAATCGATCAAGCTCTGCTGCTGATTCGATCGAAAAGATCGAAACTCCCGATTCCAAAGCGAATCGTAACTCGCACTCTGTTTTTCCAGGACCCGTGTAGAGCATCCGGGCAAGGCCCGGTCGACACTGGGCAGCGATGTCAACTTCACCTTGTGAGCTAACCTCTGCATCGCAGCCCAAATCATCAACCACGAATTTAGTAATCCCAGGATTCGGATTAGCCTTCAACGAGTAGTAAATGCCTGCACCATCTGGAAGTTCTGATCGTAATGCGCTGACATCGGATCGGATCACCGCCAGGTCGTAGACAAACTGTGGAGATCCAAAACGCTCACCGAGATGCACAAAAGATAAACCGCCAGATGAGTGCATTCTCAGAACATAGGTGAACCACACCTGTCATGTCAACAAAACGTTTGTTCGAGTTTTTCCAAAAGATTCCCGACAATACATCGACCATCTTTTGGAATTGGGGGAGTGCAACCTCTCTAGTTGAACGCAGTTATTCGCCAAGGTGTTGACCGATATGGCCAACCACGACAGCACTCTCCACCTTGAGCTGGATCGTTGTAGGCCGATGTGGTGTGGAGATCTGAAGACCAGCGTTTCCGGACCTCTTAGTAGATCAACATTTGATCAATGCCTGAACACGTGCTCGTACTAACGCGACGAACACTCTCTTTCAGGCCGCCAAGTCCTGATCACAAACCGGCTCGGTTCGCCAGCCCTGCTGCCACAGCTCTTGACATCTGACCAACGTGTGACATGATAACGTTGATGCTTGTCGAAGGGATCAATAAGGCTGCGTTTGAGCAGGCGCTTGAAGAGGTGGCCTTCGCCTTAAAGTCCGTTCCATTCTTCTCGGAATACCTGTTTGAGCAAGGTTTGAGGCCTACTGATGTTCGAGATACTACTGGGTTCGCAGCTATTCGACCTACTACTAAAATCGAATATCGTCGGAACTTTCCCCGCGGCGTCTTGGCAGCTGGAAAGACGCTCAATGATCCACATATCCTAACCAGCAAGAGTTCGGGTACAGGTGGAGAGCGTTTAACAACGGTAACGCACACCTTCCTTTTGGCGCGACGCGCCAGGAATACGCTGCGGGCGAACAAACCATTGCTGGAGGCCCTGACGGCTCCACGCTTCCAAAGCGTCGCCCGGTACGCTCCTCCGAATTGTTCGGATGTCGAGTGCGCTACTCCGTTTTCGACAATGGAAGACCGGATGTTGGCTGATGGAACGCTGGTTCTCCCGGTCTCGCATGACTTGTTGGCGACGCCTCCAGCGATGGTCAACCAGGCAATCGACGAGATCGACAAGCTCCAGCCACACTGGCTGTATGTCGATCCGACCCATCTGGCGTTTTTGATTCGATCGATGGGCGATCGCGGCCTTTCCGACGTTGGCGCCGTGGTGCTGACATACACGCTCTGTACCGGAGTCGCCCGCCGTCAGATTTGCGCGTCGTTCGAGCCAACGACCCCGATGGCCGAGATTGTCTCGATGTCGGAATTCGGCTGGCTGGCTATCGAGTGTCCAGTGGGAAACATGCATATCAACAACCTCGACTTCTTCCTTGAGTTCTGGAGTGGCAGTCGTCCAACTCGCCCGGGTGAATTGGGTGAACTTCTCGTGACTAGCCTCGGAGACCGACTCCTCCCTCATATCAGGTATCGCACTGGAGACATCTATCGCCTGGGCGAGCATTCGTGTGCCTGCAAATCGACGCTTCCGATAGTCCGCCACGAGGGTCGGCTCCCAAACATGTTGAAGTTCAAGACCCCGAGAGGCCTCGAGCTCTTGTCGCCACGCGATGTGAGTGATCTTATTGGGCAGGCGGAAGGTATTGACCTCTATCGACTCGATCAGCGTTCAGACGGCGGGCTCCAGTTGCGATACGTTGGCGATGCGGATCCGGACAGTCTAGAAGTCGGGGACATTGTCGATCGTCTACGTGGACGCATGCCAGCGAATGAGAAGATCGAAGTCAAGAAGACCCACCAGATCGAATGCGGTCGGTCTGGCAAGTTTGTCTCCTGTTCAAGCGAAATCGCACTTGAGCTCGATGACATAAGGACAGCATCAAGTGACTAGCCTGCCCGTCGATCTGGCATCCCGAGTTCGCCCTGACTTCCCACTGCTGGAAAGGCAGGTGGATGGGCGAAACGTGAAGTACTTTGATAGCGCGGCGACAAGCCTCACTCCAACCTCGGTTGTCAAGTCCATTGTCAGGTACTACGAACATGTTGGGGCGAATATCCATCGCGGAAAGTATGTGCTGTCTCAAGAGGCTTCCGACCAGGTTGAGAGTGTTCGTCAGTCGATTTCTAGACTTACCGGCTATCTCAGCAATGAAGTAGTTTTCACGGCGAACGCGACAAGCAGTATGAATCTGGTTGCCCATGGCCTGCCATTGAGGCCGGGGGCGTCGGTATTGATGCCGCTCGATGCTCACCATTCAGCCTGGCTGCCCTGGCGTGGTCGCGCAGCGGTGGAAACGATCCCGTTGGGCCCGGATGCCACTATCGACCTCGAGGCTTATGAACGTCTAGTTCGACATGAACCATCGGTCGTTGTAATCAACCACAGCTCCAATGTCACTGGCTTCTACGCCCCGGTTCAACAAATGGCGACTCTGGCTAAGCAGTATGGTGCTGTCACAATTCTGGATGCGTCGCAATCGGTCGGGCATCGTTCCGTTGCTTTCGACGACGTCGACTTCCTTGCATTCTCGGGCCACAAGATGCTGGGTCCAACCGGAATTGGGGTTCTCTGTGGGCGGTACGACCTGCTAGACTCGATACGTCCGACCGCGATAGGAGGCGGCACAGTCGACTGGGTTGACAGCGTCGAGCACACGCTCCGCAAACTTCCCCATCGGTTTGAGGCGGGTACGCCCCACATCGCGGGGATCTTCGGTCTTGGCGCTGCCATCAAGTATCTTGAGGCCATTGGGTTTGACGCTCTAGCCCAACATGATCGCTCGCTGGGTGAATCGATGATGCGGGCTGCGGTCAAGAGACCCTATCTGCGCTGTGTAGGTGTCTCCGATGGTGCCGATCACGGTGCCATCGTCAGCATTTCTCGAAATGGCCTTAGAGATCTAAACCAGGTCGCAAGAATTCTGGGTGATTCGTACGGGGTCATGTGCCGGACCGGGCACCTCTGCTCACAGCCATTTGTGGATCAGTTTGCAGGCAAACAAGTGCTCCGTGTGTCCGGATACATCTATAACAGTCCAGGAGAGGTGGAATATGTCTTTGAGGCGTTGGACGAGATCTTCGAGTCGATCGGTGTCTCGGCATGAGAGTGGCTGTTTGGCCGGCACCAGCCTGTGAGCAGCTGCACATGTCGGTGAAAGCCGGTCTGCCAGCAGAGCTAGCCGTCCTGTCGCAGCTCAGCCTGCCGAAAATGTCACCGTGACGAACTCGAAGTGGTTTGCTCGGCTGTCTCGTTGCGACCCGCACGTGGCTGTACGAGGACGTCTTGTGGCGCTCCCACCGGTGGGCGCCAGCGCCTATTGGTTCAGGGGTGTGTCCCGGCACCTGCCATCGGACGTCGAGCTCCTCGCCGTACACCCGCCCGGTCGCCTGACGCGCGTGAGGGAAGAGAGCCTTTCTTCGGTGCATGAGTATGCGCAGAAGTTGGCGGGCGTCTTGGACGAACGCGATTCCGTTCCAACGATTCTTATCGGGCACAGCTACGGGGGGATTGTAGCGTTGGAAACGTCGAGGCTTGTCCAGAACGAACGTCGTCCCAATCTTATCGGGCTCGTGTTATGCGCCACTCCTCTACCCGCCGACTGGTTGACTAAGACACAACCACGACATCGCGAGTACCAAGACGAAGAAATCTCCGACATCATAAGGCGCCATGATCCGAGCAGCGCTGCATCCCTTGAGGATTCGAGGTTCCGGGAACTTCTTGTCGATAGCTGGCGGGCTGACCTGCAGGCGTTGAATGATTGGCAACCTGAGGTTGAGCCGAAGGTCACGATTCCGGTTACGATCATCCGCCCGTTAAAGGATCCGCTCGCAACTAGCCTCAGCGACTACGTGTCGTGGGAGGCGCTAGTTAGTCAACCAATACAATACGAGGAAGTTGCCTGCGGCCACAACATACCAATAGACGCGCCCCAAGAGTTGGCGAGGCTACTGAACAATCAACTCTTGGGATAGTTCTAACTGGTAAGAAGTCTATGTTGGAATTAAATTTTGATTCAATCCGGGAGTGTTCGAATCAGACGTATTAGTTCGCCAGCGGCGGCGCAACACTGGTCGACACATTTGTGTAGATCCCGTGGCATTAGCCGATCTTAACAGGAGCGTCTTGAGTGGAAGATTCCCAAACGATTGCGGACCTCGTCCTCGACAGGGCCATCGCCAGCGGCTCAGAAGCCATGATCCTATACGACGACGTTACCGTTTCTGGACAGTCACTTGCTGAGGAAGTGGAAAGGGCAGCCGAGCGTCATTCATGCTGCGCCAAAGGCGATGTCGTCCTCCTTGGAGGTGGCCGATCAGTAGAACTGTTGGCCGATTACTGCGCCATCAGACAAGCGGGGGCCGCCCCGGTTTTCGTGGACCCAGCATCGCCGGCAAAGCGGCTAGAGGCTATCCGTAAATCATGCGAACACATCGGAAACCTTGACACGGCCCAGGTCGCTTACATTGGCTCTACCAGTGGATCGCTTGGTGTGCCGAAGCTGGTGCCGATTTCTGAAAATGCGCTCCGATCAAGGATTTTCGGCGGACAAGTGGTGGCCAAGTTGAACAACAACGACGTCGTTCTTTGGCACGCCTCCACTGCTTTCGACTTTTCCATCTGGGAGATGCTCGCGCCCATCGTCCTAGGCTGCAGGCAGCGAATATACCATGGCGGTCCCAAGTTGCTGATGGACGACCTTCTAGACGCGTTGCATGACGTTTCGGTACTCCATATGACACCAACGGTGGCATCCGAGTTCGTGAACGTCGCCGGGGCTTCAGGTCGACGATTCGACGCCTTGCGGTTGGTTCTGCTCGGAGGTGAGATCCTATACTGGCCGCTCGTCGAAGCCATCCGCGAAGTCAACTCCGATTTGTCGATAATCAACCAGTACGGCCCGACCGAGGCTTGCATCGATGTCACTGGGTATACCGTTCCACCCCGGCCTGAAGACACGAAGACCTCTGCCATCGTTCCGGTCGGCCGTCCGATACCAGACACGGTCGTGCAACTCGACATTGAAGGAACATGGCACTCTTCCGCCACCGCGACCGCCAATACAGTTGGTGAAGTTCTGCTGAGCGGACCTCAAGTTGCTCACCAGTACTTGGTTGAGGTGCCGGGGTCAGCAGATCCCTTCTGGAGGGGAGAGTCGGGCTTTGATGAGCCCGTTTATCGAACGGGTGATGCCGGATACTTCGACGCTCAAGCAAATCTGGTAATTACCGGTCGCCTGGACGATCAACTCAACATCGGGGGAATCCGGCTTGAGAGATCTGAGATCGACTCAGTCGTTGGGAAACATATCGGCTCCGTCAAGCATGCCTTACTAGCTGCATTTGATGGCGGGACGCCCATAGTGGTTTTTGAAGAGTCAGAGGTTGCTACCGCAAGCTTGACCGATCTGCGGTCAGACCTTGTGGACAGTTTGCCCAGTGGTGCGATCCCGCGCCTGATTCCGGTAGAGACCATTCCAGTCTTGCCAAACGGTAAGATCGATCGACCGGCAGTTCAACTGCTACTTGGCCGGCAAAGGTCTGTGGTCGGAGAGCGTATTGACGATGGTCGCGATGTCGCAGCCGAAGTGATTCGAGTCGTCCAGAGCGTCTTAGGCCTCGACGTGTCACGTACCGATAACTTCTTTGATGTCGGCGGTCACTCCATGATGGCCGCCGAGGTCATCGTCGCCCTTTCGGAGACGTATGAAATCGAGCTCGATCTTCGGGATTTCTTTGAAGCAGAAACGATCACAACCTATATCGACCACCTCATAGGTACGGTTTCGGACCATTGGTCCGACTGATGGTATCGCTCGATCTCTATGAACTATCGAGATAGTAAATCAAACAAAGACAGTAGATTACATCCAACGTCGCCCGCTCAACAATCGATGTGGCTATTGAGGCGACTATTTCCGAACGACACAAGCTACAATATTCCTATCAGGCTTGAGTTTTCGTTCGATCTAGATACCGAAATAGTGGTCGATATCCTCACAGATCTATTTCGAAGGCACGCTATTCTCAGGACCAAATACAGGTATGACTCCAGCAGCAGTACACTACTTCAAGAGATAGAAGGCGGCGACGACCTCCCGATCGTTTCGGGCGGTCGGATAGTCGAATCAGCGGTGGTGGACTTTGTAGATGAACCTTTCGACCTTGACGCTGGTCCTCCGATTCGGGTTCTCATCGGAGCGACGGAAGATCGGTCTAATTCACTCATTCTTATTGTCGCACACCACATTGCGATCGACGGCGAGTCCTGTCTCATACTTGCCCGGGAGCTTTCCGAGCGCCTCATTGACGCATCCAACAACGTGACAAAAGCCTGGTCTGCCGCACCGCCGGATTACGCGAGTTATGTGATGGACACACTTGCCGCTGATTCGATTGCATCTCGCGAGCTGAGCGTAGCGTATTGGATCAATCATTTGGCCCACAGCACGCCAACAACACTTCGACCCGAGACCAGCGAGGCCGCAATCGTTGAAAGCAAACCGGCCAGGAAATCGATTCGTCTCAGTCCGGATGAGACAGCGGAACTGCGGACATTTGCGTTTCGCTCGCGTGTCAGTTTTTATACGTTGATTTGCGCTTCGTTTGCCTCAGCATTGTGGAGCCTGACGGCAGAGAGCGATATCGTCTTTGGCTCTCTATCCAGTGGTAGGACTAGAAGAAAGTATCACAAAACGGTGGGCCTGTTTGCCAATGCGCTTGTGATGCGTTGTGCGGTCGACTCAGATCTCGCCAGGACTGACTTCCTGCAGCAGGTTCAAAGTCTGACCTCAACGGCCTACCTCCACAGGCACGCACCTTTCGTCGATGTCGTCCGCCGGCTGGGTGCAAGACGCCGCCCAGGACGCAACCCTCTGTTTGATGTCATGTTGGCCCATCATCCGGAGGCGACTGAATGGGGCGATTCATACCCAGGGGTCGAGCTGGTCAGAGACTTAAGGGTTCCTCTGAGATTCGAGTTAGAGGTCCAAACGCAGATCATCGCGAACTCATTACAGATAACGACTCGCTATCGTCCGGAGGTGCTTTCGGGTCATGAGGTTGCCAAACTTGTAACGGCTTTCGTGGCGGCACTTCGGTCTTATCTAGACCACCCGGACGGGCCTATCGGGGGCTGAACCAGCCAGCAGGCGGTGGGCTAGCCTTGATTTCCGGTTGGTCTTGAGGCCGGTTCGCGAAAGCCCTTCGTTCTGCGAGAATCAGGAGTAACTGACCACAACTGATTTTCGAGAAAGCAAAGTGGAGTGAGTACTGTTTTTCGCGGTGTTCAGGCTGCGGTTTTGTTGGTGGTGTAGCTGGCTCGCCGGTTGGCGGGTGTCTGGTAATCGAGGCTCTGATGGGGCCGTCGATGGTTGTAGA
>CAKZXA010000055.1 GCA_937922045.1 uncultured Acidimicrobiales bacterium
GTGTCGTAGTGGCACCGAATCGCGCCAACTTCCGACTCAGGTCGCCGTCAGAGACTAGATATCGAGGAACCGAACGTCGCTCGCATTTGTTTGGATGAACTGCTTGCGGCTCTCCACATCGTCGCCCATCAGCACCGAGAAGACCTCGTCGGCGATGGCGGCCTGCTCGACGGTCACCTGCAGCAAGGTACGTTGATCGGGGTCCATCGTGGTTTCCCACAGCTCCTCGGCATCCATCTCGCCCAGACCCTTCAAGCGTTGGAACTCAGCTCGGGGATGCTCGGCCATGTAGCCGTCTCGAGCTGGCTCATCCTTGAGATAGATCTTTTTCTTGCCAACCTCGGTTGAGAAGAGAGGCGGCTGGGCAATGTAGATGTAGCCAGCCTCAACCAAGGGACGCATCTGACGGAAGAAAAACGTGAGTAGGAGGGTGCGAATGTGGGAGCCGTCGACATCGGCATCGGCCAGCAGAATCACCTTGTGATAGCGAACCTTCTCCAGCTCGAACTCTTCCTCCCCCAACCCGGCGCCGATGGCCTGGATGAGCGAGATGATTTCGGTGTTCTTGAACATGCGGTCGAGACGGGCCCGTTCGACGTTCAAAATCTTTCCCCGGATAGGAAGGATCGCCATCGTGCGTGGATCGCGGGCCTCTTTAGCTGAACCGCCAGCCGAGTTACCCTCCACGATGTAAAGCTCGGATTCACTGGGATCCTTGCTCTGACAATCGGCGAGCTTTCCGGGCAGGCCTGCACCATCGAGGGCCGACTTGCGGCGAATATTCTGGCGAGCCTGCGTTGCCGCGATTCGAGCCTTGGCCGCGTTCATGGCCTTGCTGAGCATCACCTTGGCTTCCTTAGGGTGCTCCTCGAACCACTCACGCAAGCGTTCATTGGTGGCCTTCTCGACCAGCGACCGGACCGACACATTGCCGAGCTTCGACTTTGTCTGGCCCTCGAACTGGGGCTCGACGACCCGTACCGAGATGACCGATGTGAGGCCCTCTCGAATGTCTTCACCCTGAAGGTTCTCGTCGCGTTCTTTCAGGAAGTTCTTGTCCCGGGCGTAGAGGTTGACCGTGCGGGTAAGGGCGGTACGAAAACCCTGCTCGTGCATACCGCCTTCGACGGTGTTGATGCCGTTGGCGAAACTGTGGATGCCGTCGGTGTTGTAGCCGGTGTTCCAGCTGAAGGCGATCTCAACCTGTTCCTCTTCGCCGTCTTCGGAGAACCAACCAACGGTGTCGAAGAGGGCTTCCTTCGAAGCGTTGAGGTGCATCACAAAGTCTTTGATGCCGCCGTCGTAGCGTAGGACGACTTCCTCGAAGTTCGGATCGCGCTCGTCAAAGATGTGGAACTCGAGGCCAGCGTTGAGGAAGGCCATCATCTGAAAGCGATCGACCAGCGTTTGGGTGCGGTAGACGATCCCTTCCTTGAAGACGCCGGCGTCGGGCCAGAACCGAACCGTGGTACCGCGACGTACCTCGCCGCCGGGGCCAGCTGGTGACTCGCCGACCTCGGTTAGTTTCTGATCGGGCTGGCCGCCGTCTTTGTACGACATGAAGTGGCGCCGACCCTTCTGATCGATCTCCACCTCCACCTTGCTCGACAAGGCGTTAACAACCGACACACCGACGCCGTGCAGACCGCCGGAGACCTTGTAGCCGCCATCGCCAAACTTGCCGCCGGCGTGAAGAATCGTGAGAACTACCTCAGCCGCTGTCAGGTCGTCATACTTCGGATGCTTGTCGACGGGAATCCCTCGACCGTTATCCACAACTTGTACACCACCATCGGCCAACACCGTCACATCGATGCGATCGCAGTGGCCGGCCATAGCTTCATCCACAGCGTTGTCCACAACCTCCCATACGAGGTGGTGGAGGCCGGTCGGGCCGGTCGACCCGATATACATGCCTGGCCTTTTGCGTACGGCCTCCAAGCCCTCAAGGACTTGAATTGAGGAAGCGTCGTAGTTGGATTCGACTTCGCTTGTGAAGGTATCGACAGAGTTTTCAGTCATGTACTTGAGGTACTTTCAGACTCGTGCTTGTGAGGTAAAGAAGTTGTGCTGCTGCTACCAGAATCAATGATCGTTCTCAGTGGGCTAGCAACCGCATAAAGGCCGCTCATCTGTTGCGACCCTCGCTCACGACCGAAAGCCTCTCCAAGCTGGGGAAACGGCCTCTGCGGCCGAGTGCAACCATCCTCAACGAGCCACCCGCGCTGACGCGATGTGTTGCTGGCCATTGCTTGGTTGTTTCTCAAAGATCTACGCATGTTCATGGAGTCGTTAACACCCAGTTTGCAGCGCCTTGTGGCACCACCGAATTGCTGCGCTTTCAGCGCAAGAGTGATGTGGCCACCGGTTGGTCCCAAACCACCTGCGTTCTGGCTGATTACTACGTCACCCAGCGTGCTTTCAGTCTACCAGTTCCGCGGCCTGCGCCCGTGTCCGAACCCACATCCCGAGCGGCCGAGCAGCTTCCTTGGAGAAGATCGCAAGATTGCGAGAGAATCAGGGAAGAATCAGGGAAGAATCAGGAAAAACCGAGGGTTTCAGCCCGAAGCAAAAGGAGAGCGACCTTCGATCTTCATCGAGCCGACACCAGGGGTCGATGGTTGGTGATCAACCCATCGCGCCAAGCGATCAGCGACCAGAATCAACGCGCACCGCCACCTTGGTCACCAATGCTGCCGAGGCTGCATCAGAGCGACCGCCCGCCGGCTTCTCAGCGCTGAAGACAGTGGCAAAGTTTTCGATGATCTGCTGTTCCATCCACTGCACCTGCGATGCCCAGGATCCGTCACTACACCCGATCATCAGAACCCCGTCCACCAACTCGATGGGCCTCGTCGTCGAGGCCAGGGCGGGGCCAACGATCTCGGACCAGCGTTGCTCCATCTGCGTGAGGACGGTGAGCGGCGGACCACCGAGGTTGCGGACAAAGCGCTCGACCGAGTCGCCCAACCGGCCAAACCCAGGAGCGGTAGGAACCTGGGCTGGTTCATGGGGTGCGGTGGGCTCTGGTTCGCTCAGCGGCTCCGTGGAAGCTTTCGCTCGACCAGGTCTAGCGACTCCAGCATCCGCCCTGTCGGTCTTGTCGGAGCGCTCGCCCGGCGATGTCATCGTGTGGCTTTCCGGCGTGCTTCACCGCGGTCAGCGAAGCCGCTGCTCGTTCGGAATCTCATCCTCGGTAAAACCGCTACCCACAGACTAACCCACAGGCAAATCCACAAGTTATACACAGCTGGGGAAATCTTAGGGGTAACTGTCAGGTTCACGCTGTTCATATGCTGCTCACACGCTGCTCGCCCTACTCGCCCGCAACCGGATGTCCGGAGTCGTCGAATCGAAACAGCCGGTCAGGCACCGCCAACGCGGGTAGATCGGTTGCGCTTGTAATCACTGTTTGCCCTGGTGGGAGGTTAGTCAACAGGGCCCGGGCCCGGTCATCATCCAACTCGGAGAGAACGTCATCGAGGAGCAGAAGTGGCGGTTCACCCAGCACCGACGACACCATGCGATGTCCAGCCAGGCGAAGGGCCAAGGCCAGGGTTCGCTGCTCCCCCTGCGATGCCTCGGTTCGACTCGCCAAGCCATTCAGGGTGATGACCAGTTCGTCGCGGTGAGGTCCGACCGTACTCACCCCCCGCCGAACGTCACCATCGCGCGAGACCACCAGCGCCTCGGCCATGGACGCCTCAGGCCACGAACGTTGATAAACCGCTCCGACGGGAACCTCCTCGCCAGCCAGGTGTTCATACGCTTCGGAAACCACCGGAAGAAGCTCATCGACGAGTTGTTCCCGACGTTTGGTCACGGCGTCGCCAGCAGCAGCCAGCTTGGCATCCCACACGTCGAGCGTCATCGCTGCTGCCTCATCCAAACGCCCATGGGATTGGCGCAGGAGGGCATTGCGCTGCTTCAGCACCCGTTCGAGCTCCCGAAGGGCGGCGTCCACCGACGGATCGATGGCGACCAGTAGATCATCGAGATACTCACGGCGAACCGACGGGCCCGCTTTCAACAAGGCCAAGTCGTCGGGAGCAAACACGGTCAACCGAAGCGCTCCCAACAAATCGCGGGTGCGTTTCAACCGTTGACGATTCACCTGCGCTCGAGTTCGGCGCCGCCCGAGTTCGACCTCGATCAAAACCTCACGGTCGTCTCGGATGCCTTCGGCCCTAACCACCGCGAACGCAGCCTCCCGACGCACCATGGAGTCTGTAGGAGCCCCGCGAAACGACTTGAGGGTGGCGAGCACGCCGAGCGCTTCGAGCAGGTTGGTCTTACCGATGCCATTGGCTCCGACAATGGCGGTAAGACCAAGGTCAAGCGGCAGCTCAAGCTCTTCGTAGCTACGAAAATCAGTGAGCCAAAGTTTGGTTATCTGCATGCACGTTCGCGGAGCCGCCAGCCGAAGCTAGGACACCCGCACCGGCATGATCAGATACAGGAAGGAGTCGCCTTCCATGCCGCGCAAAACCGCTGGTTTCAGCTCGTCGATGGTGTGAAGGGTGACCTCATCGCCCCCGGCAACATCGACGCCTTCCATCAGAAAATCAGGGTTGAAGGCAACGGTCAGGTCGGAGCCGTCGTAGGTCGCTTCCACGCTCTCCCGAGCGGTACCGACATCCTGAGTGACCGCCACCAGGTCGATCTTTCCATCCACAATCTCGAGACGGATCGGGGTGGATTCACGGGCCAGAAGCTTCACCCGACGCAAGGCATCCATGAAGTCGCCCCGGTTGACCGTAAGCCTGTTGGTGTGACTGGCCGGGATCAGGCCAGCCACGTTCGGGAAGTCGCCTTCGATCAGGCGGGTGACGAGGCGAACATCGCCGACCACAAAGGAGGCGTCTCGCTCACCGAGCGAGAGCTCGACCTTGTCACCTTGGCCGAGAATGCGGTTCAGCTCACCCAACGCTCGGGAGGGGATCAGAACACTCTGACCTTCGGCGAGCAGACTCACACCGGTCACATCGCGCATGGCGAGCCGGAACGAATCGGTGGCGGCGAGACGTAGACCATCGGCCTCAGCACTGAGCAACACGCCGGTAAGGATCGGCCGAGACTCATCGGAGCTCGCGGCACCAACCACCTGTTTTAGCGCTTCGGCCAGTTGCTCGGATGGCAGAGAAACCGAATCGGCTCCAACCTCGGACAAGGACGGGAACTCGTCGCCCGAGATCAATCGAATGCTGAACTCGCCCCGACCGGCACTGATCGTCAGCGACTCATCCTCGGCCTCAAACGAAACAGCTCCGGCCTGAACGGCCTTGACGATGTCGGTCGTGAGGCGGGCTGGCATCACGGCGACGCCGTCTTCGTCGCCGGCCACCGTGACCGTGATGGAAATCGTGAGGTCAAGATCGCTGCCGGTGAGTGTTAGCGAATCGCCGACAAGCTGGGCTCGCACACCGGACAGTCCGGGCATACCGCCGCGGCCGCTGACGGCACGCCCGGCAATGCCGAGAGCATCGACGATGACATCGCGTTCACAACGAAACTTCATGATCTTTCAGGCTCCCTCGATCGGCCAGCAACCACACTGGCAATCGCACTAGCAATCGGACTATAGGCGATGACGAACCGAGAACACTCGACGTGGTTCGAGTGTTCTCGAACCGTTGGCCGATCGACGGTGGTGTCGATGGGGTGTGGTGGTTTGTCCTCAGGTCTAGTCACCGATTGTTTTCTTTCCAATGATGTAAGTAGTAGTACTGTGGATTGTGGACGAATCCACGTTTTCCCTGGTCAGCGGTAGTTTCACTATCCCTAGGGGGTGTGACGTTGTCCCTATCTAACAGCGGTGTAATTAACGAGCCTGGGGATTGTGTGGTGTTCATCCCCAGATGCGGTCGTGAAGTTCACAGTCTTATCCGACCGTTTCGTGGGGCTGTCCACTAGAGATCCCCACTCTGTGCTTGGTTACGCACAGTCTTTTCCAGAGCCATCACGTGGTTATAGATCTGCGAACGCTCTTTCATAAGGGCAGAAATTTTGTCGCAGGCGTGCATCACGGTGGTGTGATCGCGGCCGCCGAACTCGCGAGCGATGTGGGGGAAGCTCAGATCGGTGAGTTCCCGAGTGACGTACATCGCCATCTGCCGAGCGATCACGAGGGGTCGACGCCGAGACTTGCCGATGAGTTCATCCATCGGGAAGCCGAACTGGTCGACGGTGGCGTCAAGGATCATCTGCACCGTGATCGGGCGCGGCTGGCGGTCGGCGATGAAATCACGCAGCACCTGTTCGGCCAGAGCCTTGTTCATGGCTTGGCCGGTGAGGTTGGCGTAGGCGGTCACCTTGTTCAGGGCGCCCTCGAGCTCACGGATGTTGTTGGTGATGTTGGCGGCGATGAATTCGCTCACGTCGGCCGGTAAGTAGTAGCCATCGCGCTCGGCCTTCTTTCCGAGGATGGCCATACGGGTTTCGATGTCGGGCGGTTGAATATCGACCAGGAGGCCCATCATGAACCGACTCTTCAGCCGCTCCTCCAGCGTGGGGATGGCGTCTGGCGGGCGATCCGAGGACAACACGATCTGACGGTTGGCGCCGTAGAGGTCATTGAAGGTGTGGAAGAGCTCCTCTTGGAGCCGGTCCTTGCCTTCGATGAACTGGATGTCATCGACCAGGAGCACATCGATCTGGCGATAGCGCCGCTTGAAGTCGTTGCCCGACGAGTTCTTGATCGAATCGACGAAGTCGTTGAGGAAGGTTTCGGTCGAAACGTAGAGAACCTTCTTTTGTGGCTCCAGGTCGTTGATGAAGTGCTGGATGGCACGCAGGATGTGGGTTTTTCCTAGGCCGGCGCTGCCGTAAATAAAGAGAGGGTTGTATGAACCACCTGGACGTTCTGCCACCGAGAGGGCGGCGGCGACGGCGAAACGATTCGAAGGGCCGGTCACGAAGTTCTTGAAGGTGTAGCGCGTGGCTGAGTTCAGACCGCCGGGAGCCACTGCTGGATCGAGTGAGCCCGTCCGGCCATTGTCGCCGACCGGTGATCCGCCACCGTTCATGGCCGGTTTGATCGAGGTTGCCGATGAGCTGCTCGTCGATTCGGCCGCGGCACCAGCTTCAGCAGCGCCAACCGCTCTGGATCCGGTGTCGCTCGTCGTCTCGTTTTCGCTGTCGAAAAGGGTGGGGACGGTGAGTTCGAATTCGACGTCGAGTTCTTGGCCGGCTGCTTCGTTCACGGCGTCTTCGACGAGGGGACGGTAGCGACCGTCGAGCTTGTCTCGGATAAATCCGTTTGGCATGCCCAGAATGAGTCGTTCCGAGGTCAGCTCGACCGGGGCCAGCTGGGCGAAGGTACTTTGCCAGACACCATCGGAGACTTGACTACGAAGAAGATCGGCTGCGTTGGTCCAGACTTCTTCGGCGTTCACCTGAGCGAGTCCCTCGTAAGCAGCGAATAAGAGCCGACTCGAAGCCCGGAAAGCTGGGCGAGAGCTTGGAGAGAAGGCTGCGTATAAAGCTGTGTGTTTCGGTCGAACATCAAGATCTGTGGGTTAGTTGTGGATAAGACAAAGAGGGCGAGAGACGAGTGTCTTCTCGACGCGTACTTTGTGTGTAGTCCGGCGTTGGATCATTGGTTGGGCGAATGCTTACTGCTCCCCACTCGTACAACTGGACGAGTGAAGAAATGGAGCACCGGTGAGTCTTCCAGCAAACCTTCTCCCCATTTCCCACAGGGTTTTCCACAGAATCCCCAGGCTATCCCCAGAGTTGCCCCAGAGTCTCCTTCTATGTGGTCACTCGAGTTCAGTCGTCCGCACACCACATGACGAATAATTCCAGAAATGTAGTTACATCGATGGAATTATGGATCAGTGGTGTGATAAAGTCATTGGGTTCGAGCTGTGGGTAAATGAACGCTAGCACGCTCTGTGCGAGTACCCCACCTGTGCTGTGGAAAAGCTCGTGGACACCCCTAGTCTGAAGACTGCAAGCGGCATCACCGTGGATTAGCACGGCAGTGTCGCCTACCGTTGATGCGTCGTTATCGCCACCGGCAGAGAGATCTTCACGGTCCCTCTTCACGTCGGGAAGGGTCGAATCCGAAGCGCATCGAGTCAATGACTTCCTTTTTCCTGCTCGGGAGAGCTCGTCGTGAAACGTACATTTCAACCTAACAATCTCAAGAGGGCGCGCAAGCATGGCTTCCGCTCTCGCAAGGCCACCGCAGGCGGTCGTGCCGTACTGAAATCCCGTCGGGCCAAGGGTCGTCACCGCCTTAGTGCGTGATCACCTCGATTCGTAGCCGTCGCCTTTTTGGCGAGTTGCGAACCAATGGTTCTCGAGTACGCAGCGGTGCGGTCCGCATGACCTACCTTCCACTGGTGACCTCTTCTGGCCCCCAAATAGCCTTTGCTTTGAGCAAGCGATTTGGGAACGCGGTTGAGCGAAACCGGGGTCGACGACGTCTACGCTCAGCCTTTACCGAGGCTTGGGCCAACGATGCGATCGCGCGCCCGCAGCCAGGGGCCTTCCTGCTCACCGGCAACCGAGGCCTGCTTAGCTCCGCATACCCGGAGCTTGTCGCCGATGTTGCCCGATGTCTCAGCCAGTTGGCGAACGAGAATAAGGGCGGTCAGCGATGAAGCGAGCCCTGCTGTGGTTGCTTGGCGCCTACCGCTATACAGCGCCGGTCCGTCGGCAACGTTGTCGGTATCTCCCAACCTGTTCAGCGTATGCAACCGAGGCCATCGAGGTTCACGGCGCAGGTCGCGGCACCTGGCTGGCACTTCGCCGGATCGGTCGTTGCCATCCGTTTGGCTCGCATGGGTACGACCCCGTCCCCTCGGCCAACGCCACCGGAAACACCACCATCGAACACACCGAAGAACGCACCGAAGAACGCACCGAAAAACGCACTGAAGAAAGCACGGCAGACATAGCCCATGTTCTCTGATATCTCTAACTATCTCCTCCGAGCGGTCAACCAGCTGCTCGCCTTCTTCTACTCCCTGCCGGTCGTGGGTGGTTCCTACGGCCTCGCCATCATTCTTCTGACGGTCGCCGTGATGGTGGCCTTGATGCCGCTCACCCTGAAGGCCACACGCTCAACCATCAAGATGACGCAGATGCAGCCCAAGCTGCGCGAGCTGCAAAAGAAGCATGCCGATGACAAGGCGACGCTAAACCAGGAGATGATGGCGCTCTACCAGAGCGAAGGCATCAACCCGGTCGGTGGCTGTCTGCCCATGCTCGCTCAGATGCCGGTATTCCTCATACTGTTCAACGTGTTGCGAGGTTTGGCTCGCCGCGAATCTGAGAAGCCCTACTTTGCCGCCGCGAACAAGGCGCACGAGTGGGCTGGCTTTCCCGTCATTGACGGCCAAACCTTTGATCCCGCCAACCTGGATCACGATTCGCAGCTCTACCAGGATCTCTCCAACGACACCTCGATGGACTTCCTCGGTGTGTTCGACCTCGGACGATCAGCTTCCGATGTGATCTCTGAGAGCATCCCGAACTCAATCCCCTATCTCATCCTCATCCTCTTCGTCATCGGCTCCAGCTTCTATCAGCAGAAGCAGATTCAGGCTCGCCGCAGCGACGTGGCACAAGATCTAACCCAGCAGCAACGCACCCAGCAGCAGCTGCTCAAAATTCTGCCCCTAATGTCTGGTATCTGGAGCTTTGCCTTTCCGGCTGGCTTGGTTCTCTACTGGGCGACCTCGAACCTGTTCCGTATCGGCCAGCAGTCCTACATCACCCGCTCGCTCTACAGCGGTGATGCGCCCGGCGCCCAGCTGGTGCGTCAACAGGTCGAAGATGCCGACAAGTCGAAGCTCGATGCGTCTGATTCGGCTACATCTACCGATGCAGCCGACGCGATCACGACGTCGGATAAGCCGTCGACGAACGGCTCGAGTAATGGCAGCGAAAAAGCGGGAAGGAAAGGCAAGAAGTCTGCTGGCAACAAGACGCCGAAGACAGCGGAAGATGATCGGCCAGACGTGCAGTCTGGTGGAAGCCGGGCGGCGGAATGGCAACGACTGCGGGCTGAGCGGGCCCGCTCACAGCCAGACACCAAAACACGAACCGTGGAGAGCTCGAGCCGAGTCACTCCAAAAGGAACGAAGCCAACGACGAAAAAGAAGAAGAAGCGCTGACCGCAAGCATGCCCTCAGCACCTTCGTCGACAGGGCTCAAATCGCAAAGAGGTAAGACACGTTGGAATGGGTAAAGACGACCGCGAAGACAATCCCCGAGGCCATTGACCTGGCACTCGACAATCTGGGTGTCGACGAGGCGGAAGCCGAAATCGAAATCATCGAGGAACCGAAGTCGGCACTGTTTGGTCTCCGGACCAAAGGTGTGGCTCGGGTAAAGGCTCGGGTAAAGCCGAAACCGATTCGACCCAAGCAAACCGGTGATCGCAAGAACGGCCGGCGCCGAGGCCCGAACAACCGCAACGGCGGTGGTAGCGGCGGCGGAAAGCGCACGAGCAACAACCGCAACCAGCGCTCCACGTCGGGTGGCTCAGGCCAGAACGATCGGAACCAGGGTCGCAAGAAGGGCGGCCGCAACGGTGGCGAGTCGGGCAACGATACGCGCCGTGAGAACAATCGATCGAAGAAAACCACTGCGGCCGCAGCGGGTACAGCGGCTGTCGCCGCTGGCGCCGCATCATCGGTCGACAAGGGTGGAGCCAAGAACGACGGCGGCGGTCGTCGAGGGCGCGGACGTAATCGCAATGGCGGCGATCGCAACGACACAGGTCGAGGCAACGGCAAATCCAAAGCGACGAGATCGGCGGCGTCTAACGACACCACCCCAGAGAAGGAGACACCCGTGGAAGAGGTTGCTACCCACCTGAAAGGATTCCTGCGCGGCTTGACCGACGCATTCGGACTGGAGGGTGATGTAAGCATCGACGATTCCGAACCGAACGCGTTGATTGCTTCAGTCGATGGTCAGCATGGTCTGATGGTTGGACCCAAAGGTCGGACCCTCGATGCCATCCAGGAACTGGCGCGTATCTCTTCGCAGCGAACCGCTCCTTCCAGCATTCGCATCAAGGTCGATGTTGGTGGGTACCGGGCCAAGCGCAACGAGGCCCTTGCCGGGTTCGCCCAGCGGGCGGCCGACAAGGCTGTCGACAATGGTGCCGAGGTAGCTCTCGAGCCGATGACTCCTGCGGATCGCAAGGTCGTTCACGACGCTCTCACCGACGACAATCGAGTTGAGACTCGCTCGGTCGGGTCGGAACCGCGTCGCAAGGTTTTGGTCGTGCCGGTGGCTACTGACGCCGCCGACGAGGCCGAGTAGCCAAACGGCACCAGCGTGCCGATCAAGCTTGAAGAAGTATTGGCTCGGGCCAAGTCCGTAGGATTCCTCGGACCTGGCCCGATCCGCGAACACATCGACCATGCTGAGGTCTTCGCTCAGGCGCTCAACGATCATGCAGCCAGCGACCGTGTATCCAGCGACCGTGTATCCAGCGACCGTGCACTGTCGGCTCGTGGGGCGTACCGCTTTGCCGACATCGGCGCTGGAGGCGGTGTTCCCTCGCTTCCAATCCTGGTGGCAAATGACCAGTGGACCGCCGTACTCATGGACTCCTCGCAGAAGCGTTGTTCGTTTCTGGTTTGGGCCTCGACCGAGCTCGGTCTAGCCGACCGGGTTGAGGTGTGGTGTGGCCGTGTCGAGCAAATCGCTCACGATGACCGTGCTCGGTTCATGTTCGATGCGGTGATCGCTCGCGGGTTCGGCCCGCCGGCTTCCACCATCGAATGTGGGGTCGGTCTGTTGGTCGAAGGTGGCCGCTTGATTATCAGCGAACCGCCGGGTCAGCGGCGCTGGCCAGCGGCAGAACTCGACACGGTGGGACTGGCGCAACGGAGCGAACCGGGTCGGGTTGACGGCGTGGCTGTGTTCGAACGAGTCGGACTTTTGGACCAGCACCTACCTCGCAACGCCAAGCAACAACGATCGCGACCACTGTTCACCCTCCCGTAGAGGGCTCGGTGTACCGGCTACCCTCGGTTGGTAGGTTACACACACGCACTTCCGACCGAAGGAGTTGGGGATTGTCCGGAACCGTAGTTTCAGAGGCGACTAACCCCAAGAGGGAATCCGATGGTGCGCGCCTGATGGCGGTCGCCAACCAGAAGGGCGGCGTCGGCAAGACGACGACGTGTGTCAACCTGGGCGCGGCTGCCGCCGAGATCGGGCACCGCGTCCTCATCGTTGATCTAGACCCGCAGGGTAATGCCAGCACAGGACTTGGCATCAACCCTCGCACCCTTGAATCGTCGATGTACGACGTGCTGCTCCACGATGTTCCGATGGATGATGCCATCGAGGCAGTGGCGGTACGAAACCTCTTTCTTGCGCCGGCCAACCTCAACTTGGCTGGAGCTGAGATCGAGTTGGTACCGGCGTTCTCTCGGGAGATGCGCCTGAAGAACGCGATCGCTAAAATTCGCGATGATTACGACCTGATTCTGATCGATTGCCCGCCATCGCTCGGCCTGCTGACGGTGAACGCTTTGGCCGCGGCGTCCGAAGTTCTGGTCCCGATCCAATGTGAGTACTACGCACTGGAGGGGCTCGGCCAGCTCTTGCGAAACGTTGAGCTGGTGCAGCGCAACCTGAACGCCGATCTGCATCTTTCGAACATCGTGCTCGTGATGTTCGATGCCCGCACCAACCTGGCTTCCCAGGTGGCGACCGAGGTACGAGAGCACTTTGGCGACCTGGTTTGCAACACGGTCATTCCGCGCACGGTGCGGCTTTCAGAGGCCCCGAGTTTCGGCCAACCGATCACCGTTTTCGACACGGCATCACGCGGCGCCCAGTCGTACCGCGACCTGGCGCTCGAGGTAGCCGGTGAGCCCAAGCGGAAGTGAATCCGAGGATCAAGGAGTCGGTCCGAGCCTGAGCGACCTGCTGTCGAATCGAACGGTGTCGTTGGAGACGTCTGCTCCGGTGGATGCTCCCGGCGATGCAGTGCCTGGGGAGAACTACCCGGGTAATCTGACGGGCGACGGGTTACATCAGCGTGATTTGGCCGATCTGACGCCCTCAAATTATCCACATGGGGTTGTGGATAATTTGCCGATTGCGTCGATTCAGCCCAATGAGTTCCAGCCGCGCTCAAGCTTTGATGAGGAATCTCTCGCCTCGCTGACCGAGTCTGTGCGCGCTCTTGGGGTCTTACAACCAATTCTGGTTCGCCCTCGCGGCGACCACGGCTACGAGCTGATCGCCGGGGAGCGGCGCTGGCGGGCTGCTCGCCGAGCCGGGCTTGAGACCGTGCCTGGCATCGTTCGGTCGATCGATGATCAGCGCTCACTCGAAGAAGCCATCGTGGAGAATCTCCACCGGGCCGACCTCAACCCGATCGAAGAGGCCGCGGCCTACAACCAGCTCGTTGAAGACTTCGCCTTGACCCAAGATGAGGTGGCCCGCCGCGTCGGCAAGTCTCGCTCGGCGGTAGCCAACACCATGCGATTGTCGCAACTGTCGGGAGCGATCCAACGTCTCATCGTTGACGGGAGTTTAAGCGCGGGCCACGCCCGGGCGCTCCTGTCGATCGATGATCGCGGTCGTCAGCGGGAGCTGGCGTTGAAGGTGGTCGAAGATGGGTTATCGGTTCGCGAGGTCGAGGATCTGGCTCGGTCCGAAACGCAGGCTCGACGTCGGCCCAAGTCGTCAGCCAAGACGGGTGCGAATGCAGCTGGCGCGGCCCGGAAAAAATCGGTGGCCGCGCTTGAGATCGAACGACTCCTCGGCGATCGCTTTGATACACGCGTCGAGGTTCTTGAGAATTCTGGCACCGGGCGGATCGTCATCAACTTCGCCGACAACGACGACCTCGACCGCATCTTCCATTTGCTGAACGGTCTGGACTCCTAGCGCTCGCTCGGCACCCGGCGCGCCTCCCTATCCTCTGTTTCTGCGCATCTTCCTAGCCGTCGGTTTGACTCGTCGCTGTCGATGGCAGAAGCTGTCGGAGTGAAGGTTTCAGAAGCAGTCCAGGAACGTATTTCGTGCCGAGCATTTCTCGATACACCGGTTGACGACGACCTACTCCGGTCGCTCGTTGAGCGGTCGGCTCGGGCACCATCAGGTGGAAACGTGCAGCCGTGGAAGCTCTACGTGCTGCCGAGTAGCCGTATGCAAGACTTTCAGGAGTTCATTGCTGATCGCGAGATTGAGGCGCCTGGCTACGACATCTACCCGGCGAACCTTTGGGAACCTCACCGCACCGCTCGTTACCAGCTGGGCGAGCAGATGTACGCCTTGCTCGATATTCCCCGCGAGGACAAGCCTGGTCGTATTGCCCGCATGATGGAGAACTACCGGTTCTTTGGAGCATCGGCCGCAGTCTTCATGTATCTGGACCGACGCCAGGGGCCGCCTCAGTGGTCGGACTGCGGCATGTATCTTCAGACGCTCATGTTGTTGGCGGAAGAAGCTGGCCTTGCAACCTGCCCGCAGGAGATCTGGAGCAACCGATCTCAGGCCGTGACCGATTTCGTCGGCGCTCCCGATGAGCTCATGCTGTTCTGCGGCATGGCCATCGGCTATAAGGACGAAGCGGCTGATATCAACAAGCTCAAGAGTGATCGGCTGGGTGTCGACGATTTCGCCGTCTTCCTCTAAGATCGATTACCCCCACACAGATACAAAACATCCCCCAAGATCCACTGAATACCCCCGAATAGACCCATCTATACCCAGACATACCCATTTGATACCATCACTATGTGGTTAGGCTGGCAGGGTCGGTGGTGGCCATCGGTCGGGAACTGCGCCTGTTTCGACAAGGGTTTGGACCAGAGGGGTCATGAAACCGATGAGCTGCTGCTGTTCGTCGGGTCCGAGGTGCTCCAGTGGGCCCGAGGCGAGCTGATCGGTACGAGTTTCGATCTGCCGTCGTAGCTCAGATCCATCCGCTGTGAGAACACCATCGGGCTCGACAAGGCCGCGAGTTGCGAGCCGCTGGTGGGCAGCATGCCAATCGTCGGTCGACCATCCCCGGATCTTCTGAATGACCGATTGGCTGGCCACACCCTTACCAGCCAACAACACATGGCACTCAATGCCATCGATATGTTCAGCGAGCAACGCCATGGCGTGTCCGTCGCCCCGAAACTCACGCCACAACGTAGCCGCGTGCCAGAGTCGTTCGAGAGGCGGGTCAGGTGTTGGCAGCGCAGCGTGGGCGGCAAAGAGTGTCCGCCCAGCTGGCGACTGATTGGTGATGCTGGGCAGGGCGAGAGCGGCGGCCGCGGCTGCTTGTTGCTCGACAGCTCCTCCGGCGGCACCGAAAACTCGGTGCAGGGCGGCGCCTACTGCGTCGTCCCGAACGGCAAGCACCTCGGATGGCTCAAGGATGTCCCAGGCGGCCGGAATCGCCTGTTCGACCAAACTCGGGGCGAAATTGTAGAAGGTGGCCACCACAGCACCGCTTCCGACCCGCCCCATCGGTGCGGAGCGGTAGGCGAGGTAGGCGTGCCAGTAGTGGTTGAGGCCGTGGTCGCGGAAGACCTTCATCTCTGGCGCGTAGTAGGTGAGGTTGTGAAAGACACTGAACAGGTGAGCGAGCTCTCGGATCGCAGGTCTGGCCATACGTCAAGATATGCGACGGAGCCGAGGTGTGCCGCATCCACGTGTCTCTCTACCGGTGTGTCCCCAGTCCTAACCAGAAGAGCTCGAAATATACCCTGCTATACCCATTTAGGACCCTTAGCTTACCCACTGTATACCCACTACATACCCACTTTGTACCCACTGTGTACCCCTCCTTATCCACTTCTTAGACCCTGCGACCCCCATTGCATGCGTTGTGGTGTCTATGGCAGAGCGGATGGCCAGCGTGGGTAGCCAGGTGGACGGAGAGTCTGAGAGATCTACTGCGTCACGGTGTTTCACGTGAAACAACGCATGGGGATCGTGTGAGACCAGCGTGTTGTGTCCACACGCTTTCCACACGCTCAGGTACGTTGCTGGGGGCCGGACACCGTCTGGCCTTCTCCAACGCTCTTGGACTGGCCCAGGCGAGGATTGGGTTGCGGATGGATCAGCTTCCGCCTAGCTCGCCTCCACCACGGGGAACCTCAGAGCCTGGCAGAGCCTGGCAGAGGCTGGCCAAGCCCTCGGCGGCAACTGTGACCCTGTGGTTGCATTCATTGGGCCTCTAGGGGCGTACAGCGGCGCCGTGCGGCTGGCTGAAATATCCCGGAGGTGGGCGCACATGGCGGGTCGGGTATCAGCGAACAGCGAAAAGGCAACAGCGAACAGGTAACAGAAGCCTTAAGTGGGGATACCTAGGGGCAAATCGCAGGGCGGTTGGTTATGTTCGGGTGATCAGTGGGTCTCTATGGGTATGATTTGGGTAAGCTAGGCCCGAGGTGGTTGCGCCTACTCTTCGTCTTCGAGGAGCTCGAGCGTGAGGAGAACCGCGACCGTCTCAGACCGGTTCCAGCCACGGGAATGACCAAGGCGCGTGATCTTGTCGAACTCACTATCGGAGATCGAGAGCCGGAGCCGTTCGCGGCCCTTCGAGACAAGTCGGCCACCGGTTCCGCCGTAAATTGAGTCGGCATACTTGCGGTAGGCGCGCATAACGACGTCGGCTGGATTGATTCCGGTTTCGTTCAAGGCCTCGGCGACGGGAAGCGGGATAGAAAGCTCGCGCCGCTTTCGGCTGATCGTGGCCGTTCCGGCCCTACCGCTGGTGGCAGAGCTCGCTTCAGCGGCAGGTACTGCCTCGACCGACTGCGGTTTCGACGGTGGCGGGTTTGAATCGAGGCTGGCGACATCAGCGGTGGCTCGTTCGGGCTCTGGCTCGGGTGCCGCGCTACCGCGACGTCGACCAGTGCCACGGCTGCCCTTGTAATCAGAAGGATCGGCGATGGAGTTGAGGCCTCGGGCTTTTCCCAGCGTGCGCTCGCTCATTGGGCTGCTCCTTGGAGAAGACGGTCGGCGAGGGCGATGCGGTCGTCGACCTCGTCTGCTAGTTCGAAGAATTCACGCGCCAACTCGCCTAAATTGGCGGGGATTTTGATCTTTCCACGAATTTGGTTGGTGATTGAGACGGTTGCGGCCCACTCGGCGTATTCGTGGAGGAAAAGGCCTGCCTTACGGCTGTCGTCGTAGGCTGCGCCTGCTTCCCTGATGATCGTCTGGAATGGATCGGCGACGCCGGCCAAGATGTCAGCGATATCTTTCTGGGCTTCAACCCGCTTACGGGGTGCACCAGCTGAAATCTTCATGAGGACCACGCCGAGGAGCAGGATGTCGGAATGCAGCTCCTCAAGCTCACTCGCCAAGACTCGTAGACCTTCTATATTGTCGACGCCAGCGCTGGTCGGTACCAGTAGGTACTTGCCGGTTTGCATGGCCATGTCGGCCAGGCGTGACGAGCCCGATGGCGGAAGATCGAAAACAACCCGGTCGTAACGCCCTGAACTCATCAGTTTTTCGAAGGGCAAGGCGAACGCATCGGCTGGGTTTGCCGCTGTAACCAGGTGATTCGAGAGGGTCTTGGTGTGCCGCCCGGCGGCGACGATCTCGAGATTGTCACGGGCTCGCACGGTGGTGAGTTCGTCGCCGTACATGATGGCGTCCATCAAGTGGCGTCCATCACCGTGCTGCATTGGGTCGAGCCCGACAACCTTCGTCGCCGACGCCTGCATGTCGAGATCAGCCAGGAGGATTCGCTTGCCCTCGCTGGCCCAGATGCCGGAGAGTTGCGTGGCGAGCGTGGTTTTGCAGCTCCCACCCTTGCCGATTCCTACCACCACTGAATCAGGGATCGTTCGCATGGCAACCACTCTAGTCGACGAAGTGGGCATGATGGGGTCGAGAATGGTCAAAATGTGGGTAAGCCATGGTCCATAGTTGTGTGTTGTGGGTGTGATTGGGTATATAAAGGGTCGATGAGCGTTCAGACAACAACTGGACTACAAACGAGGTATGAGCCGTCTCGCCTTCCTCCGTCTTCTCGTCCCGTTGCTCGCGGGAGCCTCGCTCATCTCGGCCTGCAGCGATAGTGAGGAGTCGTTGCCGGCCCCATCCGAGACCTCTCTATCTACGAACTCACTATCCACGAACTCGACCGCCGACGAGACGTTGACCGACGATGATGTAGACGCCACCCCAACGACGACCGCGGCCGAAGTTACGACAACCGCGGGCGTCGATGCTTCGACCACCGGGTCCGTCGAGGATGCCACCACCCTTCCCGGCGAAGACTTCCCCGGTTTCGTCGACAATGGTTCTGTGCTCTCCGTCGTAGGCGTGGCCCATGATGACGTGCTCAACGTTCGTTCCTTTCCCGGCCAGGATGGTCAGATCGTTAGCTCGGCCGCGCCGGATGAAGATGGTCTGATTGCGACCGGGCGGGGTCGATTGCTACCCAACTCCGTTTGGTATGAGGTGATACACAACGACGAGATCGGATGGGTCAGTGCATCGTTCGTTGCGTATACAGGTGTGACCCAGGACGTCACTGCAGAGTTTCTCAATGGTGAGCGGCCAGCCAAGGCGGAGACGATGCTGGCCTTGGGTGCGTTGGTGGCGCAGGGATTCAGCTCTGAAGATCCGCCGTCGCGCCAGGTGCAATCGGGCCCGGCCTCGGTGGGAGACCTCGGCGAGATCACCTACGATGTCATCGGTCTGGGCGACGATGCACTCACCGGCTACCGACTCCATGTTTTCGCCACACCTGATGACAACGGTGAAACCTTCACCCTGAAGAGCATCGAGCAGACGATCCTGTGCACGCGCGGCGAAACGAACGGGATCTGCCGCTAGTTTGGATCGAGCTCGATGGCCTGAGAGACGCAGGGGCAACTGGCCCGCGACCTGCTCGAGCGATTCGAAGACGTCGACTCAGCGACCCTTGCGTCCGACATCAGTTCGGGCCGTTTCATGGTTGAGGCTGCATCAGCGACCGCCGCCACCCGTATAGTGCGCGAACTTCAAGCCGTCTTGCTGTTTCGGTAAAAAGCAAAACGCACCGGGAGTATTCGTACCCGGTGCGTTTAGGGAAAAGCTGGCGTGCAGCTGGGGGGAAACTACAGGCCGAACTCTTCGATTAGCTGAGCCTTTGCCTTGGCGCCAACGACGGTCTTGGTGACCTCGCCGCCTTCGAAGACCAGCATCGTAGGAATACTCATCACCTGGAAGCGTTGAGCAATCGAGGGGTTTTCATCGACGTTGAGCTTGGTGATCTTGACTCGACCCGCCTGCTCTTCGGCGATCTCTTCCAAGATGGGTCCGACCATCTTGCAAGGGCCACACCACTCGGCCCAGAAGTCGACGACGACTGGCTCGGCGGATCCGTTGATGACCTCATCAAAGGTCGATTCGTTAAGAATGGTTACGTTTTCAGACATCCGTCATAGCTCCAGAATCGTCAGATGGATAGTGGATGGGGGACATACAACATAACACCGTAAGTTTCTGCTGTATTCCCGCGAGCCAACCGGTAGTGGACCCGTCGCCCAACCCTAGCGGCATTGGGTTCAGCTGTGCTGCGCTTCGAGCCAGCGTTCGGCGTCGATGGCGGCGGCGCAGCCTGAACCGGCGGCGGTGATGGCCTGGCGATAGGTTTCGTCCTGCACATCTCCGGAGGCGAAGACACCTTCGACGCTGGTGCGGGTTGAGGGCGCCTCGGTGATGAGGTAGCCGTTGTCCTTCATGGCGACCTGGCCCTTGAAGATGTCGGTGTTGGGGCGATGGCCGATGGCGACGAAGAGTCCGGTTACGTCGAGGTCGGATCGTTCACCCGTCTTGCGGTTCTCGATGACGAGACCTTCGAGTTTGTCGGCGCCCTTGAGCTCCTTGACCTCGGTATCCCAGATGAACTTGATCTTGGGATTGGCGAAGGCTCGTTCCTGCATGATCTTGGAAGCACGGAGCTCGTCACGCCGATGAACGATGGTGACGGTGGAGGCGAACTTGGTGAGGAAGGACGCCTCTTCGATGGCGGAGTCGCCGCCACCGACGACCACGATGTCGTGATCGCGGAAGAAGAAACCATCACAGGTGGCGCAGGTCGATACGCCATGACCGATCAGTTCGGTCTCGTTTTCAAGGTTGAGCATCAACGACTGGGCGCCGGTGGAGATGATGATCGACTTGGCTGTGTAGGTGGGTTCAGCCGCCTCCGGGTCACCGACCCACACCTTGAACGGTCGCTCGGAGAAATCGACGCGTGTGGCCTTGACCGTTTCGATCTTGGCGCCGAATCGGGCGGCCTGGCCTCGGAAGTTCATCATGAGTTCTGGCCCCATGATGCCGTCCTGGAATCCGGGGAAGTTCTCTACCTCGGTGGTCAGCATGAGCTGGCCTCCGGGCTGGTCGCTGGTTGACGACGGCTCACCTTCGAGTACCAAGGGTTGGAGCGAGGCGCGGGCGGTATAGATGGCGGCGGTTAGACCGGCTGGGCCGCTGCCCAGAATGATGACCTCGTGAACAGACATGACAAAGATCCTTCTCTACGACGGGCTTAAAGACGTGCCGACAGGTTTAAGCGGCGAGGCGTCTCGGCCCGACGCCTATCTTGTTGAGCTTTCCTTCTTACGCCATAGAACGGCGCCAGCCAGTGCAAATATTCCCCCGAGGATGTAGTAGGCGAGCCAGGTTTCTCCAGGCTCGACAAAAGGGGCGTAGCCGGTGGCGATCACAAGGCCACGAACCAGGAGCACAAAGGCAACGACAGCCAAGATCATGCCGATGATTGCAAGCGCAATAACGTAAACGGCATAGCGCGAAGCGACGAGGGCGGGGCCGGTGGTTTTGTCACGTACCGTGCCCACATAGTGCACGATGGTGGAGGACGCCTTAGCCGGCCAGTCTTCGGTGTCGCTCGTCAACTCGGTCGGTTCGCCGGAAATCACCCCTAGAGCCTACAGGCCCTAGGGGTGATTGTCGGTCATGTCACGGTCGTACGCGGACTCGATCAGACAGTCGAGAGCATGTGGATTGCCCTTGATTCTGCGTTAGGGACAAGGTGTGGCCAGGGTGTGACCACCATCGTCGCTACGGGTGAAGGCGCAGCCGTAGTTCTCGGAGGCGACAACGGCCGGGTCGAGTACAACGTCACCTTCGGGACGCACGCCCGTTTCGGCCCAGGCGATCAGGTCGGACATGCCCTCGATCATCTCGCCGGAAGTGAAGCCGCAATGAGACACGCCGCGGATAGCCCGTTGCACGAGCAGGTCACTTTTACCCTGATCGGCCGCGTCCTGTGCATAGGCCACCTCGTTGTGGAAGGGCACGAACAGGTCGCCGAGATTATGCAGCGTCAAGACCGGCATCTTCAGATCGCCAGTGACCTGTGGCGGGTTGGTCAGACCGCCTCGCTTGCGTCCTTGAGGATCGGCGCTCACTCGGGCGATGGAATCATTGAAGTTCGCCTCGTCGTCGCTGATGGCTGGATCGAGATCGAGCTGGTAGACGACGTCGTCGTTGGAGATGACAACGCCAGGGCTGCCACCAACCGTGCCGTCACCAGTTCCGAACTCCCACAGGAAGTTACCGAGACCGGTTCCACTCGGGATGCTGTTCCAGTAGTTGAAGGCCTCGTCGAAGTTTGGCCGGTCGCCACCCGAACGGAGCTCCAGCAGCTGCTTGTATTGTTCGCCAGCAGAGGTCAGAGGAAGGTCGCCGAACAAGAACCAGCTCGCCGGGTCGGGATTCATACCCAGGGCATCCTTGATGGTGGGAACGGTTGCTTCGAGGTAGTCATCGGCAACGGGGAACGACGATGCTCCGAGGGCGAGCTGTTGCCCGCTGAGCGAGAGGTCGAGGAAGTAGTCGAACAACTCGAAATCTCCGACGACACCACAGAGCGGCATGGCTCCCGAGTACGTCCTGCCGTAGGTTTCGGCCGAGACGGCGGCGATGTGGCCACCCATCGAGTAGCCAGCCACATATATATTGTCGGGCTTGCCGACGATGCCATTGAAGCGGCGGGACAGGGCGTGGGTGTCCTTGACGCCGGTGGCGACGTTGTAGCTGTTCTTCGAGTAGGTCGACGCGGCCCAGGCGTAGCCCTGGTCGAGCATCCAAGCTCGGTACCCGTCGGGGAATTCGCTCTCGTTGAAGAACAGTCGAGAGTCTTCACCCCGGTAGCCGTGGGTCCACATGATGAGGTCGCCGTTCCAATTCTCGGGGACCTCGATGCGGTACCCGGCGTTGGTGTGAACGCCCCAGTATTGATCGGCTGGCGCCGCGTCTTCCAGCGCCTCGAAGGGCAAGCTGGTTTCGTCCACCCACCAATCGGGTTCGTCGGATTTGGCTGATGCTGGAGCGATTGGCGCAAGAAGCACGATCGCTATGAGCATCGAGACAAGAACTGCAGTCTTCTTCATTGTTCCCCCGTCTGTTCGGCGGCGAGTCGGAAAGGTACCTAGCAATAGCCGCTGCGCCATGCTAGTAGAGGCAGAAGGAATCATGCACTTCGAGGTTCGCAACGAGCTTCACCTTGAGGTTTGGCGTGCGATGCATGGTGAGATTCTTGTAATGAAGTACGGTGCGATCTTGTGAGTGAGATCGAATGGGCATCTATCGACACCTTGACGCCACTACCTGGCCAGCCGTCCGATGTGCCGTACCCGGATGTTGAGTGGCCAACCGGTGAGCTGATCGACGTCGACGTCGATCGTTTGAACCGTGAACTCGACCAAGCCTTTGCCAGCGATGGCGAGTCCGAAGCGCTGGGCTTGTCGTTGTCGTTCGTCGCCGTTCAGGGCGGCCGGTTGGTGGCTGAACGCTACAGCCCTACGTCGGGGCCGGGTGTTGGGCTCATCTCGTGGTCGATGGCGAAGTCTGTTACGCAGGCATTGGTCGGTGTTCTCGTCCGGGATGGCCGGATCGATCTTGGCCCTACAGGTCTGTGGAACGATGAGCGCTCTCAGATCGAGTTGAACCACCTCCTCAGGATGCGA
This sequence comes from uncultured Acidimicrobiales bacterium, assembly GCA_937922045.1. GTDB lineage: Bacteria > Actinomycetota > Acidimicrobiia > Acidimicrobiales > SZUA-35 > JAHELU01. Next base: position 22,929 of record CAKZXA010000055.1, read on the forward strand.
TCGGGGCTTTCCTGGCGAGAAGAGTACGTCGACGATTCGGCGAGCGATGTGATCGAGATGCTGTTTGGTTCAGGCGCCGCCGACGTGGCCGGGTATGCCATCGATCAATCACCAGTGGCTCCGCCCGCAGAGCATTACCTCTATTCAAGTGGCACCTCAAACATCGTGGCCAAGATCCTTGGCGATGTTGTGGCCGACGGGTCAACCGATCCGGCTGAGCGTGAGTCGGCGATGCGCCGCTTCATGCACGATGAATTGTTTGGCCCGCTGGGCATGCGTTCTGCCGACCCTCGATTTGATGAGTCGGGGACGTTCGTCGCATCGAGCTACCTGTATGCAACAGCGCGTGACTTCGCTCGCTTCGGCTTGCTCTATCTGCGCGACGGGATCTGGGATGGTCAGCGGCTGTTGCCGGAGGGGTGGGTCGACCGGGCCCGCCTGGCTCAAGGCCCTGAGTTGGCCAGCATGGCCCACCACGCCGAGCATTGGTGGGTGTATCCGTGTCCGAGGGGATCGTTCCGTGCTGCCGGCTACGAAGGCCAGGCGATTGTGGTCGTACCCGCCCTCGACCTGGTCGTGGTTCGGCTGGGCAAGACACCGGCGGTTGAGGGAACCGATCCGGTGTTCGACCATTTGGCCGAGGTCATTTCCTGCTTTTGCTAACGCCGCCAATCGTGCTGGCGGCTACCTGACCGTGTGCCGGCAGTGCGGTTCACTCCGAACCGCTTCGACCAAGGCCTCGGGGGCGTCGACTTGCAGTCTCGGCTTGGTCTCACCGATAAGACCCTCGCCCAGATAGAAGACGCGAGGGATGGCGCGCAACCGTTCCCGGTCGTCGATCCTGTGCCAGGTGGCGCGAAACTCGGCGGTTCGAGCCTCTGTGTGTTCGATCACGAGCTGTTGACGTTCAACCAGCCCCTCGACCAGAAGGCTTGGTTCGCTGGGGATCTCGGCCTGCTGCACTGCCTCGATCATGCGGTCGAGCGCCTGTGCTGCCATGTCAGCTCGTTCACTATCGGTGGCATGAATTTCTTTGACGGCCATCGAGTTGGCTGCATTGATGATCTTCGAATGAGCGGTGAAGATGATCCTGCAGAGGTCGGCGACATCCTCGGTATAGGCGTTTGGTTGGAGAGCAACCGTCGGTACTGGATTGCTTGATTCGTCGTCGGCGCTCGTGGTGCACGACGCTGACACGACGAGCACTATGGCCGCCGAGAAAAGCCAGCGTGTTCCACGCCATACTGGTTGGGTTGAGAGTGCTTGGCCGGTCATGGCAGGCTCGCATTATTTCAGAACTAGATCATTTTTGCCGATGGACATAGCCGCCCTTCCCAACAGCTACCTCCTTGTACTAGCTTATGTCCTAGAAGTACACGATCTCCAGTGCCGGAGTACCACCTACCTCTTTTGATGCTGCCTCTTTGATCGGGTCGGTGGCATCACACAACACTCACCTTGGCGAGGGACTGTTATCCGTGGCGGCAACCACAAACCCCCCTGTTTTACGAGCGTTGCTCGGGCGATTTCCTAATGAATCTTCTGCGGTTGTAGTCGCTCAGCTCTTCTTGGCCCTGGGCTGGCTTCGAGCTGCGGTAGATCATGTTGTTGCCCCCGAATGGTGGAATGGACAGCAGGTTTTGGCCTTGCTCGATGACTCGGTCGAGTTGACGAACCCGCTCTATTCGGTTTTTGCCGAGAGTGTCGTGCGGCCGCTCCCGGTGTTGGTGGCGGTGATTGTGGTGGTCGCCGAGTTGGTCATCGGTGTGATGCTGGTGTGCAACTATCGTTCAGGTCTCGCGGTCGGCATCGGGATGTTCCTGAACGCCAACTTCATATTGGCCGGAGTGGTGAACCCGTCGGTGTTTTACATCCTGATGGGGTTGGTGGTTCTGTTTGCCCCCCTCGATCAGCAACTGACTCTCAAGCAAGCGACCTATCTGGCTCGGCGGGTGACACTGCTCAGCGGAGCAACCATCCTGCTGCTGGCGCCATTCATCACAACCTTTGCGCCAGCCGACGTGATCCTCGACCCGTCGCTGGTCACGATCACCTTCCTCGCCATCGTTGTGCTGGCGCTCTGGCATCTCGTGATCCGCCTCCGGAGCCGGGATGACGAGCCGATCGCCACGGTGGCTATCTCCGAGGAGCAGCAGCAGGAGGCGACGTCGTCAACCGTCACATCGCGGCATCGTATCGATGAACCGACGTTGGCCTTGGTTAGTGCGATGATGCGGCCCGAACCTCAAGGCTCTCCCGTTCGATCCTGGTCTTCGGAAGAGGGGGACGACGCCGTCATCGGCAACGGTTTCAGCATCATCGAACTCGAATCCGAATCAGACCTGTCCAACGGTTATGTCGCCGACGAGGCGAGCCCCGAAGAAGCCGACGATGACGGTCGGAGCGTCGGGCCCAACGATGAGAACGTCCACTGGTTCTCCGTGCGATGCCACTTCCGGGTTGATGACGCCCACTATGAGGAGCGGATCACCATCTGGCGTTCCGACAGCTTCGAAGGGGCGATCGTCGAGGCCGAGGCTGAAGCCCGAGAGTATGCGGTGAGTACGGGAGGGCGCTACCTGGGCTCTTGCGACTGCTTCTCGGTTGGAGACATGGGGGTCGACGCTGAACCGGGGCGAGAGCTGTACTCGTTGGTTCGCGCCAGCGACCTAGGTCCGGCCGACTACTTGAAGGCCTTCTTCTTCACCGGCAACGAGCAATCAGCCTCGGTCTAGGATCGCCTGGGTTGTCAGGCAACCGGCCCGAGTAGTGGAGGAGAGGCATTCAGTTCGGCGATGCTGAACCCGGCGACCCCCTTGTAGTTGGCGGCGAATGAGGCCCGTTCCTCGTAGGGCATCACGTCGTTGATGTCATCAAAAACACCGCCGCTGCGCTCTTCCACGATCTGCAGTACGTGATCGGGCCCGGCGCTGCGGTTCCGCAACACCATGGCCGTTGTGGCGGGCAGGAGTTCAGCTTCATAGGCGTGTAAGGCGTCGATGGTTACCCCGTGGTCGCGTAGCGATCGACCGAGCACCCGGCTATCGACGATGGCTTGACTGGCGCCGTTTGATCCAACCGGGTACATCACATGGGCGGCATCGCCGATGAGGCTGGTGCGCCCAACCGTCCACCGGTCGAGCGGATTGCGATCGACCATCGGATACTCATAGATAGTGTCGGTGGCCCTGATGAGCTCAGGCACGTTGAGCCAATCGAAACGCCACGATTCGAAAGCCGGAAGGAACTTGTCGGCCTCGACCCGTAGGTTCCAGTCGCCGCGGTGTTGGTCGTCGCTGGCCGACGGATCGAACCAGAGTTCGGCGATCCAGTTGGTTAACGCTCGCCCGGAATCATCCGGCGCCGTCAACGGGTAGGAGACAAACTTCTGCCGCGCATGCCCGCAGAGAACCATTGATGCTCCACCGCGAAAGGGTTGGGACAAGGTGGCGCCTCGCCACATGATCGGACCACCCCAGATCGGCGGCCCCTCATCGGGAACCATCTGAGCCCGGATGGCGGAATGCAAGCCGTCGGCGCCGATAAGCAGAGCGCCTTCCACCGTTTCGCCGTCATCGAGGTGGAGTTCTACCCGGTCTTCGTGGTTGGTGAAGCCCCGAGCGCGACGGCCGGTCGAGATGCTGCTCGCGGAACCGGCATCGTCAGTACTGCTGGCGAGCCGTTCGCGTAGCGTTCGGTAGAGCAGCATTTGCAGCTCGCCGCGATGCAGCGAGTACTGAGGCCAGGCGTAACCAGCGTCGAGGCCCCGTGGCTCAGTCCAAATTTCGTCGCCGAACTTGGTGAAGAAACCGTACTCCTTTGTGGCCATGCCAATGGTGGGAAGGGCATCGCCAAGGCCGAGGTCGATGAGTTCTCGCACTGCGTTGGGCTGCAGGTTGATCCCGACACCGAGCGGTTTCAGTTCTGCGGTCGACTCGAAGACATGAACCGGCAGCCGAAGCTGATGGCAGGTGAGGGCCATGGTCAGCCCGGCGATGCCACCGCCGGCGATGAGGATTGGACGCTGAGGTTCGCTAGCCACAACCGAAGCGTAGTCGTCTAGCGTTCGAGCATTTGTCGAGCCCAGACGTAGTCGGGCTTGCCGTTGGGTTTACGCTGCAACTCGTCGACCAGCATCACCTGCTTCGGTGCCTTGTAGCCAGCGAGATGTTGTTTGGCGAACTCGATCAGGTCGCCGCTGGCCAGCGACGCTGCTGGATCGACCGCAACGACAGCGGTCACCCGCTGGCCCCAACGTTCGTCGGCGATACCGACCGCTGAAGCATCGTGAACGTGGGGATGCAGCTTGAGCGCTTCTTCTACTTCTTCCGGAAAGACTTTTTCACCGCCGGTGTTGATGCAGTTGGAACCCCGTCCTAAAAGGATGATTGAGCCGTCGGCCTCGACGGTGGCCATGTCTCCGGCCAGGCACCAACGTTTGCCGCCGATCACCCGCCAGGTTCGAGCCGATTTCTCTGGATCTCCGTAGTAGCCAAGGGGAAGTGGGCCACCGACGGCGACGTGGCCGACATTACCTGAGCCTGCCACCACGGGCTGATCATTGTCGTCGAACACCTGAGCCACATCGCTTAGGGCGAACCGGGCGGTGGTGGCTTCAACGTGTCGAGTCGTGACCTTCGAGGCGATACCAGCACCTTCGCTGGAGCCGAGCAGGTCGGCCATGATGGCATCGAGGTGGCGGAGCAGGCCTTCCTTCACTTCAGCACTCCACATCACACCGGAGGAGGCGATGCGTTTGACCGAGGAACCGTTGTAAGGGGAGCCGCTTTTGGCCGCCGCATCGAGTTCGTCGAGCATGGGCCGAGCGAAGGCGTCGCCCACGATCGACATGATGGTGACCCCCTCGGCGTCGACGGTGCGCCACATCTCTGCCGCATCGAACGATTTCGATTCCAGGGTGACGATGGTGCCTGCGTTGGTCAAGGTTTGGAGGGCGATCAGGCCCGATGTTCCGTGCATGAGCGGCGCGGCGGCGAGCTGAATCGTCGTGCCTTCCATTTTCCGCAGGGCTCGCCCGGTCTCGATGAAGTCAGGAGCGTTGTCGGGAACGGTGAGACCGTGCAGATCGTAGGTGCGGTACATGAGCCCGAGGATGGAAGAGTGGGGCCACATCACGCCCTTCGGATGCCCGGTGGTGCCGCCGGTGAACAGGATCCACAGGTCGTTGGCACTTCGCTCGATAGGGGGTGCTGGCTCATTGGTCGCGACCAACGTTTCGTAGTCGACGGCCCAAGGTCTCGTTTCGCCCCCCACCTGCACCATCAGCTTGCATCGGTTGACGAGTGAATCGGCGATCGGTTCAAGTTCGTCGGCGACGGTAGCGTCGAACACGATGGCGCCAGCGTCGGCATTGTCGAGCAATGCGTCGAGCTCAGCGGTTCGGTAGCGATAGTTGATGTTGAACGGCGCCGCCCGTTGTTTGAACAGAGCGAACTGCGTCTCGGTGTACTCGTTGCTGTTGTAGAGGCAGATGCCGACGTTTTCGCCCGGCTCGATGCCTGCGCTGGCGAAGGCGGATGCCAATCGGGCGGCCCGGTCTTCGAACGCTGACCACGTTCGCCTGCCACTCGCCCCGATGAGGGCGATCTGATCGGGGAACGTCTCGGCGTTGAGTTCCCAGATTGTGGCGAAGTTTGCGGCGTGCCTGTCGACCAACGTCAGTCCGTCCTTTGTTTGTGCGCACGAGCTTCCGCTCATCTGCCTCTGTTTCTGCCTCTGTTTCTGCCTCTGTTTCTGGTCCATGGTGAGCCACCGGTCACCAATACGTCAATTTGGCGACGGACCCGACCGCCAAGGGCACGAACGCTAGAATCTCTACCAATCAAAGACAAGAATCGACAAGATACAACTTCGCTAGGCGTCGGCGCTAGGTGTCGGGCTGGCGAAGTTGGTCGATTTCAGGCGTGAATTAGGGGTTTGTGGTATGGGAATGCGAAAGTTTTTGGCCGCGGGTGCAGTAGCTGCTGCGGTCGCCGGGTTTGGCCTGGTCAGTGCACCAGCCTTTGCTCAAGAGCAAGACACGATGGTTCAGATCCCGCTTACCGAGGTCTACCAGACTGGTGATGCCGGATCGACGGTGGCACTCGGCCAGACAGCGGTCGACGGCAACCTCGTTGGTCGCTCGTGTTCGGTTACGGCCACGATCAGCAACAATGATTCGCTTCATCCGGGCAACACACTCGTGGTGACAAGCGGCGGCGCATCGGTCCAGATCAGCGGCATAGAAGACGCCGTTGGGTCTTCCACCCTCAGCGGTGGCACGATCGTTCTCGGCGACAGCATCTCGGCTTCGGTCGTTCTGGGTGCCGACGGTGCGACGAGCATCGGGTCGAGATTGAGCGTGGCCTGCACGGCGCTTCCCGATACCGAGCCTCCTGTTGCTACCCCTGGCAATCCTTCCTACACGGGCTAGTTCCCGCTTGGGGCGGTCCGCTAGAGGTTGGGCTGCGACACTCGCTTTTGTGATGCTCGCCACCGCTGCATGTTCAGCGGTGGCGGGGCCAAGCTTGGGCTCGGAATCACAATCGCTTCAAGGCGCTGAATCTGGAGCTGGTTCATTATCGGACCAGGCTCGAGCGCGTTTGGAGCCACAGTTTTCCGTGGTTGCCCAGGTGCTCGGCGATCGGATTGCGGTTCGATCTGGTCCCGACGACGCAGACCCAGCACGCGAACTTGCGAACCCGACCCCCGGCGGATCGCCGCTTGTCTTTCTGGTGGTTGAGGGCTCGGCGGCTGGCACCTCCGACATGATCGAGGTCTACCTTCCGGTCAAGCCGAACGGAAGCACGGGCTGGGTTCGTCGGGTAGACGTGGTGTTGTCAGATAATCCGTACCGCGTCGAGGTGGATCGGGCTGCCTACGAGCTTCGTGTCTACAAACGCAACGTGTTGTGGATCGAAACGAAGGTCGCATTGGGGACCGGTGCAACGCCTACACCGGTCGGACGCTTCTACGTGCTGGAACTCTTGGAGCCGACGGATCCAGGAGGCCTGTACGGGCCTTTCGCCTTCGGACTCTCGGGCTTCAGTGAGGTGTTGGAACGGTATGAGGATGCCGACGAGGCAATCATCGGCATTCATGGCACCAACGAGCCAGAGGCTTTAGGTAGCGATGTGAGCCACGGCTGTGTGCGAATCGACAACAAGGTGATCAAGGAGCTGGCCGACAAGCTTCCGCTCGGAACCCCGGTCGTCATCACCTAGCGAGCGTTCGCCAGCTCTTTAGCTGCATCGATACGGCTGGAGTTGAGGTTGGGAAGGGCGTAGGCGAAGAGCGCGAGCCCGAGGATACCACCGACGAAAAAGGGCAGCCGAAGCGACCACTCGCGGCCCAGCGCCGGCTCGGCCACGGCAACGAGCAAGCCGCCGACCAGCGAACCGATCGGCATCATGCCCCAGCCGAAGAAGCGGTACACCGAATTGACTCTGCCCAGTAGGTGGTCGGGAATCAACGACTGGCGAAGTGAGACGGTGATGACATTCCAGACGGTTCCAAACCCGGTCGTCACCGCTCCGAACAACCAGAAGATCCAGAAGGACGAGGTGAGGCCTGACGCGCCCAGGCCGACGCCGATCACGATGATGGAAACAAACAGCGTGCGACTTTGACCGAGCGCTCCGATCACCCTGCCGGCGACGACGGATCCGATGATGCCACCCACCGCAGCTCCGGTGCCGAGCAGGCCGAAAGCCGTAGCGTCGAGCTCGAGGATTTCTTGGGCGAACAGGACGTAGGTTGCGGCCGACATCATCCACGTACCGTTCAGAACCCCCAGGGCGATCGCCATGGGTCGGAAGAGGTCGTGGCCCCATAGCCAGGCCACACCTTCCTTGAGGTCGTCGAGGAAGGACGGGGCCTGATCCCCAACCTCTGCTCGATCTTTGGGCTCGAACCGGCCTGTGATGGTGAACACGAGGGCGGCGGCAAGAGCGAAGCTCACCGCATCGATCACGAACGGCAGGGCGAAGGCCAGGGCGATGAGGATGCCAGCCAGTGGGGGACCAACGAAGGAGTTCATCGTCATCTCGGCCCCCCACAGTCGGCCGTTGGCCTTTTCCAGCTGATCGGTTTTCACTACCGCTGGCATCAAGGTTTGGGCTGCGTTGTCTCGGAAAACTTCGGCCGTTCCAAGGAGCGCAGCCGAGACGTAGATGAGCACGAGTATGAGCGTGGCCGAAGGCGGTGGTACCGCGTTGGCGTCGGCGATCTGTTGGGGCGACGACAGGTCGCTCTGGATGGCGAGAACACCGGCGGCCACCGCAAGGGTTACGGCAAAGCGGCCGACGTCCATCCATACGATGAGGCGCTTCCGGTCGACCCGATCGGTGATCACTCCGGCTGGCAGGGTGAACAGTAACCACGGCAACCGCGTGATGACGGCGACAGCGGCGATATGGAGAGGGTTGCGGGTGACGGCCGAGGCCAACCAGGGGTAAGCGACCATAGCGATGCCATCGCCCAGGTTGGAAACAACCGATGCGATCCACAACTTCCAATAGTTCAGGCCGAAGCCGCCGGTGCGTATCGAGGCCACTTCAGGCAAGGCTAGGGGGTTGTGGGTTTGTTGAGCTCTCGCGTTTTAGGCGGGAGCGTCGGCGTAGCGCAGATAGGGCTTGACTTCTTCCACGTTGGAAAGCTTGGTCCTTGCTTCTTCGGTCGACATGGTAGGCGGCACGATCACCCGGTCGCCGGGGCGCCAATCGGCTGGCGTGGCGACGGGGTGGGCGTCGGTGGCCTGAAGGGCATCGACGACGCGAATGATCTCGTCGAAGTTTCGGCCAACCGACTTCGGGTAGGTGAGAATGGTGCGGACCTTGTTGGCCGGATCGATGAAGAAGACCGAGCGCACGGTTGAGGTGTCGCCCTCACCGGGGTGAATCATGTCGTACAACGCCGACACGGCCTTGTCGGGGTCGGCCACGATCGGAAAGGCTAGGGCGCTTCCGGTTACCTCGCCAATGTCGGGGGCCCACGCATGATGATCCTCGACCGAGTCGACAGAGAGGGCGATGAGCTTGACGCCTCGGCTAGAGAAATCACTGTTCAGGCCGGATGCCCGACCGAGTTCGGTGGTGCAGACAGGCGTGAAGTCGGCTGGGTGGCTGAAAAACACGACCCAGGAATCACCCTTCCAATCGTGAAAGCTGATGTCTCCGTCAGTGGTGGGGGCTTGAAAATCGGGGGCGGTGTCGCCTAGTCGCAACGTCATGTTGGTTCTCCGAAAGGTGAGTGGAATCGGCTAGATCGCCACTGTAGGTACCAGCGTGATGACCGCACTAGAGGCAAAGGTCACGCCGAAGGACGGAAGCGAAGGACGCCGGTGGCGCCGTGCTCGCGTTGTCGAGCCTCAGGTACCGAATGAAACACGGCTTCGACGGCTTGCCCGATCGTCACCGATTCTGGATCGCATTCGACGATGTTGGTCATGATGCGGGGCCCTTCGTCTAGCTCGACGTAGGCCACGATGTAGGGCAAGATCTCGCCCCACGATCCACGGTTGCGTCGGACCACCGTGTAGGAATACACCGCGCCCCGGCCCGAGGCGTCAAACCATTCGATCTGATCTCGCCCAGCGCCACAGTTTGGGCAGTGGTGTCGGGGATACCAGATCACATACGCGCAGGCCGTGCAGCGGGGCAGGTGAAGACGATCGTCGTTGAGGGCATCCCAGAACGGCTCGCTATCGAGGGTGGGGTAGGCGGCGTTGGTTGGGAGGTTGGACTCGGTTGGCATAGGGGTCGCTTCCTAGTCGTCGCGGCCAAGAATGAGTGTTGCCGAGCCCATGCGGGTGGCGAGGCTGCCGCCGGTGCCGTGGGCCAGGGCAAGTTTGCAGTCGGGCACCTGCACCGCGGGATGGGCTTCACCTCGGAGTTGGCGCACCGCCTCGACCACCTTGGTCATGCCGCCCCGGTTGGCCGGGTGGTTATTGCACAGCCCGCCGCCATCGGTGTTGAAGGGCAAGATGCCGTTGGGCGATTGCAGCGCCCCGTCGGACACGAACCCGCCCCCCTGGCCTTTGGGGCAAAAGCCCAGATCCTCGATCGTCATCAGCACCGTGATGGTGAAGCTGTCGTAGATCGAGACATAGTCGATGTCGGTGGGGGAGACCCCAGCTTCAGCGAAAGCGGCCGGACCCGAGATCACGGCTCCCGTGTGGGTGAGGTCGATACGGCCGCCCGAGGTGTGCTTGATGCCAACACCGGTGCCCAACACGGGGATGGTGTGGCGATCGAGCGAGGCCGCGATCTCGGGCGACACCACCACGAGTGCACCGCCCCCGTCGGTGATGACACAGGCGTCGAGCCGGTGCAACGGATCGGCGATCACCGGCGATTCCAGCACCTCATCGATGGTGACCATCGTGGGTAGGAAGGCGTTGGGGTTGTGCTGGGCGTGGGTTGAGGCGGCCACCTTGATCTCGGCCAGCTGGGCGCTGGTTGTTCCGAACTCATACATGTGGCGTTGAGCGGCCAGGGCGTAGCCGTTGATGATGTTGAGACCGAACAAGTTCTCGAAGTCTGATTCAGGCGCATCGCTCCGGGCGCTGGCGCCGGGGCCTGCGCCACCGGTTCGGGGCTTGCCAGCCAGGGTGATCAGGGCAACAGAGCAGCGGCCGGCTGCGATCGCTTCAGCCGCGTGCTGGACGTGGACCAGATAGGAAGATCCCCCGGTTTCGGTTGAGTCGATGTAGCGGCAGTTGAGGCCGAGATACTCGGCCATCGATAAGCCGCCGAAACCAGGGGCATCTCCGGCGCAGAAAAAGCCGTCGACGTCGGCAAAGGTCAGCCCGGCGTCCGCCAGGGCTCCCGCCGCCACTTCAGCATGGATTTGGGCGACCGTATGATCGGGCAACGTGCGACCGGGGTGTTCAAACACTCCCGCGATGTGGGCATGAGGGCTCATAGCGGGCCTCATGCTAGCGGCGGCCCGGGCGAGGGTCTAGTTGGCCACGCCTACACGCGGCGACGAACGCCGGTGAGGTACTTCAGGAAATCGAACCAGAAGGCGCCGCCATAGGAAACGGCGGCCGCGGTAACCGCCATGCCAAGCAGCTGCTGCCAGCCGGTAATGCCTTCGAGGCCGCGCCACGACCAGTTTGATGACAACACCGGTATGCCTTGATCATCCAAGGAGCGCAAGGTGTCGAGCTGTTCGCTCACGTCCGAGGCGGCCGCCGTGCAGTCGCCGGCAATCTCGCCGCCGGCACCGCAAGCCTTCGTTACCGTCGAGTCGGCGAAGGCGGTGAGCACGCTGCGAGCCTCGGCATCGTGGACGAGGGCCTCGGTAAGACCGATGGCGTTGACGTTGAACCCGATAGCCATGGCCAACCCGAACCCGGCGAGCACCCAGCGCACATTGCGGCGGTAGGTGAGCGAGAGGCGGTCCATCTGTCCGTCGAACCAGGCACCGACTTCGTCGATGAACCCGTCGGTGTTCTCGGCATGTTCCACGCCAGCGGTGGCCAGGTAGTCGCCCAGCGGGGTGCCCTGCCATTCCATTGCCAGGTTCTCGATCATGGCCACCGAATCAACGCCAACCGGCCCGCCAGCATCGTTGACGGGGGCTCGCTCTGTCGCGATCTGCCAGATGGCCGAGCCGAAGGCTTTGCCGTCGAGCCAGAACACCTTCGTCCGCAGCCCGGGACGCCGCACGTAGTCGAGGCCGCCGATGGAGGCTGAGCCGAGCAGGGCCGCGGCCCTGGCGGCCGCATTCACGAACCGTCCCGATGCTGTTGTCTTGGCGAGGAGTTTGAGTTGGGCTTCGAGCGGCTGGGTGATCAGCCACTGACCCAAGGCGGTGGCATCGGGTGGTGGACCGACGGGCACAATGCCATACCGGTCGCGATAGTAGTGAGGTGCTAGTTCGGCCCGCACCGTAGTCGACTGCAACGGGGGGTAGACATCGGCGATATCGAGGCCGCCGACGGCCCGATAGATCTTGATGGCCAGCTGAAGGAGGCTTTCGTCGTCGGCTGTTTCCAACAGGGCACGAAACTGGAGCCGTTTCCCGGTTTTGAATTCGTCGAGTACCGCCTTGACGTCGGGCTTGGTTGCCCTGTCGTTTCGTACCTTTGAGAGCCAATCGACGAGGGCGACCCGGTCGACGGCGGAGAGAATGTCGTCGTGGACGCGAGGTCGAAAGTCGAGGCCGCCGAGCCATGACGGCAGGATGGCTTTGAAAATGAAGAGGAAGCCGGTGTCGGGTTTCAGCTCGGTCGAATCGGTCAGCAGGCCGGTCAGCGTGGCCCACAGCGTTTTGGCCCGCGTGTTGAGCGTGCGTGAGACGATCTCGTTGAGGCCATCGGCGATTGTGGCCAACACGAAAAAGACGACGACGAGCCCGATGCCGACCTCAAGATAGGTGCTGTTCATTGTCAGACATCCTTACACAGGCGGAGGCTAGGTGCTCGGCAAACGGGCTGGCTGGCCGTCCCATTCATCGAGTGGGGCACAGTGCCACGCCCAACCGTCGAGACGAGGCCGGCCTGGTAGTGCGATCCGACCATTGGCGTAGCGCAACGCCGTCCAGGGATCACCGTCGAGCTCGTCGATCCAGGGGAAGAGGCGATGAAGCGTGGCGGCGGCGAGGCGATCGGGTGGGTTGAACTCGGCGGCGATCCCGCAGGCGGCATCGTAGGTGTGGATCAGCATTTCATCGCAAGCCATTGCGGCGAAGCCGGAGGCGTCGGCCAACCCCATTGGATGAAAGCCCCGCTCTGTTGGCGGTGAAGCCTCGACGACGGCGGCCAACACCGAGGCGTAGGTCTGCAAGGTGTCGAGTAGTTCCGAAGCCGGCCGATCGGTCTTGACCCGGTGCTCCACCGTTGAAAGGTTGCTGCCTCCGGCCGCAAGGTCGATCGCATACCAAAGGTTGCCTTCGGCCATATGCCCGACGACCTCGGCCACGCTGATGTCGAGATCTGGTATCGACCTGGCCCAGTCGGCGTCGACGTGCTGACCCAAGAACCCAACGCAGGCCGAGGCTGTCTCCTGAACCTGAAGGGGGGTAGTCATGTGAAAAGCGTAGTGCCGACCAACTAGCATCCGTCCATGACGACCTATGTGTTGTGCCATGGTGCCTGGGGTGGATCGTACGGGTTTCGCAAACTCCGACCGTTGCTTTGGTCGGCGGGACACGAGGTGTTCACCCCGAGTCTCACCGGCATCGGTGAACGTTCACATCTGACCGGGCCGACGGTCGGGCTCGAACTTCACGTGAGAGATCTGGTCAACGCCATCACCTATGAGGACATCGCCGACCTTGTGCTGCTCGGCTTCTCCTACGGCGGCATGGTTGCGACCGGCGCCCTCGACCAGATCGGCGACAGGGTTCGCCACCTTGTCTTTCTCGATGCGCTCGTGCCACAGGATGGTCAGAGCGCGATGGAGTTGGTCGGTGGCAGCGAACCGCCAGCAGGCGTGGGCGGACCCGATTGGCAGCTGCCCGCGCTACCTCGCCAACTCGACACGCCTGAAGCAACAGCCTGGTCTGACGCACGACGGGTGGCCCAACCGCTGCGGACCTTTACCGAGCCGGTTCGATTGTTGACGCCGTTGGAAGACTGGCCGTTCAGCCTCACCTATATAAAGGCCACGGCCGATCCGGGTGAGGCGTCCGACTCGGCCTTCTGGCAGGCGGGTCGCCACGCTGAGACATCGCCGCGTTGGGCCTACCACGAAATTGAGTCGAACCACATGGTGCCCTTTAGCCATGCCTCGGACCTGGCCAAGATTCTCCTTGGTTTGGCCTGAAAGCCGGTGCTGGGGGTAACTCCAGCACCGGCTGGCCTACCATCACCCCATGCTCGACGATTTTCTTGACCGCCGCGGTATTGGCGGCGTTGCCTTGACGGTCATTGTCGGCCTGGTGTTTCTTGCCGTGCTGATTTTCGCCATCCTCCCCAGGCTGACGGGCTCGGGATCAGACGGGGCGACGGCGAGCGAAACAAGCGCTGGAAACTCGGTTGCCACCCGGGCCGAAGTAATCGAGGAGCCCGAACCGTTCAAGAGTTCGCTCGGCTACGCCTCGAACTTGGCCATGATGAGAGCAGCCTCTGTCCGCAATACCAATCATGACGACAGCTCGGCTCGTGACACGAGGTCTGATCAGCTGGTCCTCGAAGATCACTACGGGCCGCGAGCAGACTATCTCACCGAACCTGGTGGGAACCCAGAGCTGTCCTTTCCGATCGCTGAGGGCGGCCAGTTCCGAGCGGGGTGTGAGTTTTCTCACTTCGGCTACGACGATCCTTTACTGTTCCCCGGTCGTCCTGGAGCGTCGCATCTCCACATGTTCTTCGGCAATACCGACGTCAACGCGTTCAGCACCTTTGACACCTTGCTCAACTCTGGTTCGAGTACATGCAACGGTCAGGAACTCAATCGCACTGGCTACTGGGTGCCAGCGATGTTTGATGCCGAGGGCAACGTTCGTATCCCGGAACGGATCGTCGTCTACTACAAGGGTGAGGGCGACTCCCGCGGCTCATCGATTCCGTTCCCCGACGGGGCCGCTCTGATCGCCACCGAAAACATCAATGAGCTACCTGCGACCGAAGGTGGCGGAACCGAGAAGTTCAGCTTTGTTTGTAGCGACAACTTCTCGACCGAGTCCGATGATGGAGGACAGAGCATCCCGGTTTGTGACGGGTCCGTCTTTGAAGGAACAGCGCAAGCCGAGACCTCCCGCACGGTGTTGGAGATGAACGTGAAGTTCCCCCAGTGTTGGAACGGGGAGGACCCATCGGATTGGACCAACGTCCGTCCACCCGAGGGCCCGTGGTACGTGAGCCGATGTGGTGACGAGTTCTCGCAAAACCTGCCAAACGTTGAGTACTTCGTGAACTATGTGGTGGAAGTGGGGGAGACCACCGAGGGCTGGTTCTTGTCCTCCGATGTTGATCCCACCTCCTTTGGCGTGAGTAAAGCAAGCGGCGGCTCCACCGTTCACGGTGACTGGTGGGGAGGCTGGAACGCCGAGGTTGCCCAGATGTGGATCGACAACTGCGTCAACTTCATCGCCGATGAGCCGAGCGGGTGTGGCTTCGGCTACCTGACCGACGGCGGCCCTGATGGCGCTGCTCCCGTTGAAGGACCAGCGCTGCTTCTGCGACCTCAGTATGAGGGTCCGCAGAAGGTTCCGGCTGAAGACCTCTTTGAAGAGCTCTGCGCGGGAAGCGACCGCGACTACGCCAAGCCGGAAGACGCAGCGTATTGCGTCCCCGACGAGGGGTACTAGGGTTATTGCGTCCCCGACGAGGGGTACTAGAACGCTCGGACCTGGGCCTCGGGCGCCAGCTCCCTACGTGGGTCTCAGGCCACGGCTGAGACGAAGACGGCGACATCGCGGCCGATGGCGTCTCCAGATTTGCCGGCCGCGCCACAGCCCCCGACGGCCGCAGTTACGTGGTTGGTGACGGACTCAACGATAGGAAGACCGTTGGTGGTGTAGGTGACCACACACGGTTTGTGAGCGGCCAACGCCACCTCATAGCCGGGCAGAACGTCGGCCGCGACGCGAGCCAAAACTGTGGCCTCGTTGATTGAACCTCCGTCTGCGAACCAATTCCTGATATCGGCTGACGGGTTCTCTGAACCAGCGCTGATCGTTGGCAACGCATCGCCTCCGATCTTCAGATAGTGGCGGCCGTCGGGGAACTGCACCGGCGGAACCCAGTAGACCCCATCGACTGCGGCGAGATTGAGGTCATTCATGATCAGGACCGGCAGTTCGCCGTGGTCAGGCGGGCTGTGATTGGGAGCGCCGGGCTCGGCTCGAGGCGTGAGCTCCAGCAGGGCCACGGTGCGCAGCCGCCGCTCCAAAGGCAGATCGACCCCGACCAGTTCGGCGCCGTAGGCTCCGGTGGCCAAGACAACGTGATCAGCGGAAATTCGGGTTCCGTCGGCCGCGGTGACGGCGACACCTCCGCCGATTGGATCGACACCGACCACCGAGCTCGACACCACACGGCCACCGGCCTGCGCCACCAAAACCAGCTGTGCTTGCACCATGCGACGAGGGTTGACGAACCCGGCAGGCGAACGTTCGTAGACGATGCCGACGTCATAGTTGGAAGGCACACGCAAGGCGGTGTTGGCCGCCAGCCAGGCGGCATCGACCAGCTCCACATCAGCGCCCTGATCTCGTCCGATCGCGTGGTTCGACTCGGCGGTCGCGGTCATGAACACCAGTGGGCGCTCGGTGTAAAACCCGATGCCCGAGCGCTCCTCGATCGATCGGTACTGCTCGATCGAGCGGCGGGCGGCATCGGCCCAGTAGGTCGAGCGGTCGGTGATCCGGGTGATCCGCCCCTCGTCGTAGTGCGAAGCCAGGGGCCCGGTGGCTCCGTCATAGGAACCGGCAAGCGAGTCGGGATCTGGTTCGGGCGAGGCAAACACGGTCACCCGATGCCCGGCTTCGGCGAGATATTTCGCCGCCGCGGAACCGATGAGCCCAGCCCCGACCACGATCACGTCCATCAACAACGCTAGCTCACCGCTATCGCCGTGGCGAACGGGCTGCGTCCTCGCGGTGGGGTTGATCGTGAACGTCATCAGCCGGTGGCGCGCCGCGCCGTTGCTGTTTTCGTTCATACATCATGTGGTCGGCTCGGGAGACGAGTGTTTCGGCGTCATCATCGGGCTTGGATCTTGCATACCCAACCGAGACGCCGACGTCGAGTGGCTGATCAAATCTTGCTGAGGCAAGATTGGCCGCGATTTCGATCCGTTGAGCGAAGCGGAGAGCATCGTCGTCTGAAAGGTCGCCTACCGCTACCACGAGGAACTCATCACCCCCAAGTCGTCCGAGCGCATCACCGGGGCGTAGGAGCTCGTTGACGGCGGCAGCGACTGTTTGCAACACTTCATCACCAAGTCGATGGCCGAAGGAGTCATTGATCGATTTGAAGTCGTCGAGGTCGAGGAAGAGGACTGAACATTTGGTCCGACCCTGGTCGAGGTGGCTTTCCAGAAACTCGTCGATGCCGAGTCGGTTGTACACCCCGGTGAGAGGATCTCGGCGATTCTGCTCCGCCAGTTCTAGCTGGTGGGACCGGAGCCGCGTAACATCATCGAGGGTGATGAGCAGCCCAAACGGTGTGCCACCTTCGTCGAGAGGACGGAGGTGGAGTTCGCCGAAGCAACAGGCCCCTTTGCCGAGAAGGGTGATGGGTAGATCTATATCGACCCGCTGATCCATCGATTTGTTGAGAGCTCGTTTGACCTCTTCCCTATCCTCTGCACATTCGAGGAGTCCGTCGGCCCCGGCGCTGCCGGGAATCCCCGTGAGTGCAAGCCATCGATCGTTCCAAAGGGCAGCATTTCCGTCGGCGTCGAGATGGAGCACACCGGTTGGTAAGGCCTGACGAAGACTGTCGAGCAGCGTCTCGCGTCTTTGTAGAGCGGCCTGGGCCTCGATCTCGGGGGTGATGTCGACGATCTCGACGATGACGCATTCCTTGTCTGGATCGTTGAGGTGGTTGGTGTCGGTTTCTTCGCACCAGATCCATTGCCCGGCCTTGGTCTTGAAGCGAGAGCGAACGCGGTAGCTCGTGCCCGGTTTTTCTAGCAGCGCAGCCCAGCCGATGATGCCAGCCTCATGATCGTCGGGGTGGATGTAGTCGAGCGCGGACATGCCCACCACCTCATCGGCGGTCCAACCAAACATGCGCTCGAAGGTTTCCGACACGGTGATAACCTCGCCGCTGACGTTCAGCGACATGACCGATTGTCTGGGGGGAAGTTCGGCGATGAGGGCGTCGTTGGCCTTCAACGGCGTGGCGGTAACGACGCCCAGAAAACACCCATCTGATTCTTTGAGGTCGAACACATCGAGCCGACAGTCAGCGTCTTCATCCTCGAACCGGATAGTTGCTGTGCCCACCCCGGTACGACGCGCCCACTCATAGGCCACCACCGCATTGCCCTGACTGGCTGGCATGAGTCGTTCAAGCGGGCTGGTCATCTCGATTTCGGTCGCTGGTGACGATCGGATGTGGTCGGGTAGGGAGATCACCTTTGAACCACTGGCGTCGAAGGCAAAGACGCGCGCCCCCTCGGTGTGAAGCAGCTGGGTGAGATGAGTAGAGAACTCCATCGCATGAGTATCGGCAGGCCTGGTTCTTTGGTGAAGCACTAATCCGAGACGGAAAACCGATCGTCATGGGTGTGCTATCAGCCGCCGATGGGAGAAGCAGCCATCGCCCCGCCGTCGAGGGTGAACACCGAGCCCGAGGCATAGCCGGCTTCGGTCGAGGCGAGCCATGCCACCAGCCCGGCCACATCTTCGGGTCGGCCCAAACGTCCGACCGGATGGCCAGCCACCGCTGTGGCCCGGGCCTCATCCGGGTTGTCGGCCAGGTCGAAGGCCGCGTCGGCCAGAGCTGTCGACACCCATCCAGGAGCGACGGTGACACAACGGATTCCGTCGCGGCCGTGGTCGATAGCCACCGCTCTGGTCAGCGCCTGCACCGCACCCTTTGAGGCGTTGTACACCGCCATGCCGTGGTCGGCGTGGGTTGCTGCGGTCGAACCGATGTTGATGATGACGCCGCCATCCCCATCCCGCATTGCCCGCACCGCGGCCCGGGTGCCGTTGAACACGCCCCGCACGTTCACGTTCATCACGAGGTCGTAGTCGGCATCGGTGGTGTCGGCGATCGATTTCTCCACCTGCACGCCAGCGTTGTTGATCAACACATCGAGCTGACCATAGCGTTCGATCACATCGGCTACCACCGAGTCGACCTCGGCCGATGACGACACATCGCATTGTCGCCACTCAGCGCCGTCCACCGAGCATTCGCTTCGGCTCAAGGCAACGATGAGGTCGCCGTCGTTGACGAAGCGCTCCGCGATTGCCTGGCCAATTCCTGACGAGGCCCCGGTCACAATGACCACTCGGCCCACACCCTGCCCGGCCTGGGTCTGGGTCTGGGTCTTGGTCTCGATGTCGGTCTCCATGGCGCCAATCGTACTGTCCATTGCAACCTTGAACCGATGTTCAATCAGCGATAGCGTTGGGTATGAACCAGCCGAACATCCTCTTCATCATGGCCGATCAGCTGGCCCCCCATTTCACTGCTACCTACGGTCACCCTCTCATCAAGACCCCCAACCTCGACGCTCTGGCTGAACGAGGCGCACGATTCGACGCCACCTACGCT
>CAKZXA010000056.1 GCA_937922045.1 uncultured Acidimicrobiales bacterium
AGGGCTTGGATGCCGCGGCTGGCGGAGAAGTCGACGAGCGTCTCATCGTCGGCGAGCTGAATGTGTTCGCGCCTTTCTCTCTCGTCGCCGGCCTGTTCAGCGACGAGTTGCACGCGATCGATGCGGCGACCATCGACCTGAAGAAAGGCCCGCGGCGCTCCGTCCCAATAGCCGACGTCGAGAAGAGCGCTACCCGATTCGTCGATGAGCTGCGGTTCCCCTTGGGCAGGCAGGTAGGTAACGCCCACGGTTGACTCTTCGACCACGAGGCCACCGACTAGGTCGTCGTAGACAGACACCGGACGACGGTCGACGAGGCCTTCGGTTGCGGCCGACGAACCGGGGCCCGCCTCGACGACGCCGTTGTCGGTCGGCACGAGCAGAAGGGGGGTGTAGTCGATCGACGTCGAGGGAACGAAATCGTCGACGGTTTCAGCGCTGAAGGTTTCCCCTGCAGCCTCATCGCTCACCTGACCTTCCCCAATGGCCACGCTCGGTGTGGGTGCAGGTGCGTAGGCGGCCGGCCGTTCCAGCTCGGCACACGCCGAAGCAAGGGTGAGCGCACCGAACAGCAGAGCCAGAAGCTTGAGCTTCAGCCTGCGCTGATCGTGGGAATGGACGGACATCGCCCCCATGGTGGCATCATTCCCTGAGCTTCCGCCCGCGTTGACGGAAATTCCATCCGCCAGCCTCGTGAATCGCAGCGACTTTCCCCTGGAATGCGGCTAGCCTAACCTCGCCCCCGTAGCGCAGCCTGGTTAGCGCATCGGACTTTTAATCCGCTGGTCGTGGGTTCGAATCCCACCGGGGGTACTAGCTGTGACCTGGGAAAACGTCGAAAGACCTTAGAGCTGAGACCCTTCCGACTAGGCTCAAAACTGCCATCGCAACGGCCAACCATCACAAAGGTGCCTCATCTCATGTCACAATCAAAGGATACTGAACAGCCCACCGAGGGCAAGCCGGACACGCCACCTACCGATAAGCCTGCCCAAGCCCCGCCCTTGAAGATCGACAGCGTGACGGGTGGCGCCAAGCCTCGTCGACGGCCCGCCAAGACCGATAGAGGCGATGGTTGATCCCACCGCTTCAGAGCTAGTTCTAGCCAAGGCGGTACGCGATCTCGACTGGGCGAGGCAACGCTCCGCCCACGTCGAACGCCGGGCAGCAGGTCTTGCACGGGCCAGCCTGACTATCCTCGGCATAGAGGCCGCAATACTAACTTTCCATGCGCAGCAGCAGAGTTTCAAACCGCAGGGAGCGGTAGTCGGACTGCTGGGCTTTGCAGCACTCTGCACTCTCATGGCCGCAGCTCTTGCCGTCATTGTGAGCTTCGTACCTAAAGAGCGAGGAACTACGAACGTCTCGCAACTCTCAAAGTGGGCCCACGACTACAAGACCAAGCCGGGCGGGTTTCTAATTGCTCAGGTTACCGACGCCGAACTCGATGAACGGAAGCGCCTCGAACCGCAAATCACTCGGTCTGGCAAGCAGCTCAGAACTGCAACTCTCTGCCTCGCCATAGGCAGCATTATCGGCTTCGCTACGTTGGCCGGGCTGTCAGTCTTTTGACACCAGTTCCTCGATTGCCTCGGCTAGCGCTCGATCTGACGAGCTGACCCGACCCGTGTAGTGCTTGCTGGCCACCGACGGATCGTGGCCGGTCCTGAGAGCGACCTGGGCGAGAGAGAAGCCGAGGTCCTGGCCGTAGGTCTCCATGAATTTCCGCAGATGCTTAAAGTGGAGATGCTCCAAACCCGTCCGTTGACGGAGCCGGCTGAAGTACAGCGTCACCGCTCCCGGACGCCACGGCGCTGAACCATCGGGCGCATCGGAGAAGATGAAGCAGTCCTCGATCAGCTCCGTCCCGCATTCGGCCGCTCGAACGGACATCGCATCGAGCTGGGCCTGCATGATCGCCACCGTCTTCGGGCCGACCGCCAAGCTCCGAACCTTCCGATTCTTCGTCGAAGCCTCATACGGCGGTGCACCATTCAGATGAACGAGACTGTGAGCGATCGTCAAGATCCCATCGTCCCAATTCACGTCACGCTTGCGGCGCAACGCACACAACTCACCACGACGGATGCCCGTCGTCGCCGCCAACAACATCGCCCTGGCATAGGCAGGACGGCGAGACTTCTGAGTCTCCTCGATCAACAGCAACACCTCTTCGGGTGTCGGCACTATCGGCACAGGGGCTTCACGACGAGGCGGTTCAGCCCAACGGGCCGGGTTCGACTCACGCCAGCCCCAGCGGCATGCCTGGGTCATCATCGACGAGATCGCCGCACGAATCTGATAGACAGTGCCCGCCGACAAACCACGATCCTGATGAGCGCCATAGAGATCGGTCAACATCTTCGTCGTCACCTTACGAACCTCGACCCCGCCAAGCCCAGGCTGCACGTGACGCACGTAGTTACCTTCATAGCCACGAATCGTGGTCGCCGAACGGCCCTTACGATTCAGCTCCTTGATCCACTCGCCAAACAAATCATCGACGGTCGCCTTCGTACAATCGTGACGACCCTGACCAACCTAGACCAGCAACCCAGCACGAGCCTTCTTCGCCTCACGCAGATGCCCACGGAACCGGCGAGTAACCCGCTGACCGAAGGATCCAACCCCTAGTCGTATCAGTGGACCGCGCCAGCGCTTCAGGCTCGCGTTGGCTGATCGTCTGTGCGACAAATCTTTCTGAATTTGACGGAACCAACGGCCGGTCGGTGTCGTTGGGTGGGTATGAGCTTGATTGCGCGCCGCCGCCACACCCACCACCGTCGGATCGATCTGCGACTGCCCAACCGTCGATTCAAAACCTGGGCCGCCTGGGTCGTAGCGACCGCCGCTGTCCTCGTGGTCTTGCTTGGCGCTGGG
>CAKZXA010000057.1 GCA_937922045.1 uncultured Acidimicrobiales bacterium
AACGCCTGCGAAGGCTGATCGGCACGGGCCGCTAGGTCACTCTGCTAGGTCACCCGCTGGGCTTTGCCTTGCGAGCGAGGAACAGCCCCGACATCGACCACCTCAATGTCTGCCGTTATTCCCACATTCTCCTTGATGTGATGCCGGAGGCGGCTGGCAGCGGAGGCCCGGTCGGTGTCGGGGGCCGTTTCCGACACTTCGACTTTCACGGTGAGACCCTTCATGTTCCCGTCCTCGGTCAGCTGGAGAACATAATGCGGGCTCAAACCCTCTACCTTCAGCACTTCGGCTTCCACCTGCGAGGGGAAGACATTCACTCCCCGGATGATCAGCATGTCGTCGGAGCGGCCCGTGATCTTCTCGATACGGCGCATGGTTCGGGCCGTACCGGGCAGCAGACGGGTGAGATCCCTGGTGCGGTAGCGGATCACGGGGAACGCCTCCTTCGTGAGCGAGGTAAAGACCAGTTCACCTTCGGAGCCATCAGGCATCACCTCGCCGGTCTCGGGGTCGACGATTTCGGGGTAGAAGTGGTCTTCCCACACGGTTGGGCCGTCCTTGGTCTCCACGCATTCCTGGGCCACCCCCGGCCCGATGACTTCAGATAGGCCGTAGATGTCGACGGCGTCGATGTCGAGGCGAGACTCGATTTCGACCCTCATCTCGTTGGTCCATGGCTCAGCGCCGAACACGCCGATCTCCAGCGACGTTGAGCGAGGATCGATCCCCTGCCGTTCCATCTCGTCGATCAGGTTCAAACAGTACGACGGGGTGACCGTGATGACCCGAGGCTTGAAGTCGTTGATCAGCGTGACCTGCTTTTCGGTTTGGCCACCGGAAACCGGCACGACCGACATGCCAAGCATCTCGGCCCCATAGTGGGCGCCGAGGCCACCGGTGAAGAGTCCGTAGCCGTAGGCGTTGTGGAGGATGTCGCCCTTGCGGGCTCCTGCCGCATACAGCGATCGAGCGACGACCGTCGACCACAGATCGACGTCGGCCTGGGTGTAGCCGACGACCGTTGGTTGGCCGGTGGTGCCGGACGAGGCGTGGATGCGGACGACATCTTCGCGGGGAACAGCGAACATGCCAAACGGGTAGTTGTCCCGCAGGTGGGCCTTGGTCAGGAACGGGAAGCGGGCTAGATCGTCGAGTGTGTCGACGTCAGGCGAAACGCCGGCGGCGTCGAATGCCGCCCGATAGTGCGCCACGTTGTCGTAGGCGTGCCGCAACGTTGTTTGAAGACGCTCCAGCTGAAGGCTGCGGAGTTCGTCAATCGACGCTGTCTCGATCGGTTCATAGCAGTCGGTCATTCGCTCTCCTCGTTGATAACGCCTTGATGGTACGAGGCCTCGTGGTAAGCAGACAACAACTAAGCTTCCCCGGTGGCTGCCTTTCTCGAAACCCTGACCGGTCCCGACGCTGCCGAGCAGCTCCAAGGGGCCACCGTGCTGCTCCCGATCGGGGCCATCGAACAGCACGGTCCTCACCTGCCGCTCAGCACCGATCATGTGATCGCCGATGCGGCAGCCAAGGCCATCGTCGCCCAACTCGGCGATGAACTCAACCTGTTGGTGTTGCCAACCCTGGCCTTCTCAAAGTCGAACGAGCATGCCTGGTCGGCGGGAACCATGTGGTTGTCGAACGACACCATGCATCGGGTTCTCGACGACGTCGCTCGCTGCGCCGCCTTCAGCGGCGCCAGCCGTCTCGTGTTTCTCAACGGCCACGGGGGCAACAGCACGCTGCTGAATGTGGCCTGCCGTGAGGCCCGTCTCGCCCACGATCTGCTGACCTTCCTCGTCCACCCTTTCCTGCCACCCGCCTACTCACCACCTCGGCCTGACGCCGCCACTTCGGGCGAGTCGGGGATGGGGATTCACGGCGGCCTGGACGAGACCGCCGTCATGCTGCATCTCGCCCCCGACACCGTCGACATGGCCAAGGCGGAACGCAACGTCCCTGAATGGCTGACCGAGAACGAGCATGTGCGGTTCGGTGGCACCGTTCAATTCGGCTGGTTGTCGAATGACTTTGGCCCCCAGGGTCACATCGGCGACCCAACCAATGCCACCGCCACCTATGGGGCCGAGCTCTTTGCCAATGCGATCAGCGTCCTATGCGATCAGCTTCGAGAGATCGCAACGTTTACTTTTGATACCGCTCCCTAGATGCCGCTCCATAGATGGGTGGCTCGCCGGTGATGGCGGCCCAGCGTCTCGTCCCCCACTCGAAGTGCCACCACTCAAAGGCGAACACCACGAACCCTTGGGCTCGCATCGAGCGGTAGAGCACACGGCGCAGGGTGCGCGCCGCCGACGGTGTGTCCTCGACACTGGCGGTGAAGGCCCGAGCGGTCGGATCGTCGAAGAGAGAACCTAGCGCCAGCGGTTCACCATCGAAGGTCAGGGTTACGTCCACCGCTCCCCCGCTGAAATGAGGCGGTGGACTAGCCGGATCGTGGCTGACCGGGGCCATGAAATCGGGCTCGGTCGACGGGTCTTCGTAGGCGGCGTCGAAGAGTTGTTGCTGAAGTTCGAGCGGCCGCCAGGCATCGAAGACGGCGAGGCCCCACGGGTCGGGCAATGCATCGGCCACCAAACCGAGCCGCCGAGCGGCTTCCGCCCGCAGGTAGGTCTCGGGGATGGCGGCCTTCCAACCGGCATGCCAGTAGTTGGAGAGCACGCGTACCCTGCGATGGGCGACCGGCACCAAGGTTTCATCGACCGGCCCGGTTACGAGTGGTATGTCGCCAGCTGACGGTTCCGTCAACTCGGGTAGCGGGTCGGCCCCTCCGAAGCATTCACTCAAGCCGACCAAGGCCGAGGCGTTGAACGCCGAGCGAGAAAACACCTCATCGGCATCAGAGGTGTAGTTTGGCTCGTCGAATCTCGGGTGGGTCATCACAGGTCCTGAAGGAGGGCGCCGATGCGCTCCACGTATCCGGGAGCGTCGGGCATATCGAAAACGGGAAGGAGGAATTCTTCGAAGCCGTGCTGGTCAGCGAGCCGACCAATCTGGGCCGCACATTCTCGGGCCGAACCGGAGACCACGAACGGCAGAACCCATTCGTCGCGCACGTATTCGGCTGCGGCTTCGAGGCCACCAGCCATCGCGGCCCGAATCTTGCCGACAGCGGCATCGTCGAGGCCGATGGCGTCCTTGACTTCCTGGGGGGCATCGACAAGCCGGTAGGTCATATGGGGCCGAACAGCCTCCAGATCATCGTCGTCGGTGACCACGCCGGTCGAGTAGCAGATGCGAGGCACCCGGCCCGTGGTGTCGGCGCCTTGTCCGATGCGTTCGATGGACTGATCCAGGTGAGGCTCGTAGATAAAGTCGAGCATCACCCCGTCGGCTGCAGCACCGCCGAGGTGCAGCATCTTCGGCCCGCGACCAGCCAGCCAGATCTCGGTGGTAGGCCGGGCGAAACCCAACGAAGCCGTCCGCAGGGCTACATGCTGACCGTCGTAGCTGACCGTCGAACCGGCGAATAGTGAGCGGCAGGCTTCGATGGTTTCTCGAACCGCGGTAAGAGGCTTGGCCCGTTCAATGCCCATCGGGTTCAGCGTGAGCGAGCCGCCAGCACCGATACCGAGAAAGGCACGACCATCGCTCGCCTCGTCAAGGCTGGCGATTGCGGCCGCGGTTTGGGCCACGTGGCGGGTGTAGGGGTTCGTGACACCGGGGCCGAGTTCCAATCGATTTGTGTTCAGTGCAATGGCGGTCAGGGTGACGTAGACGTCGCGGGTGACGAGCCCTTCGTCGTAGACCCAGCATCGGTTGAAGCCCACAGCTTCGGCTGTTTTGGCCAAGGCAACCATGTCGTTGATGGGGGCTTCGGGAATCAGGTTTACACCGGTTCTCACGGTCGGTTCTCCTGGACGTCGGCGGCGACGAGGATGGGAAGGACTGTGGTTGTGCCGAGGCGCTCGATCAATTCGACGACCTGGTCGTCCAAAGGCTTGAGCACCTTCGAGATTCCGACCATAAAACGAGCGTTAGGCGGCACCCCCTTGCGTAACCCCCGGTCAGAGAGCAACACGCGGGCCGCTCGTTCAGGGGTGAGCCGATCGTAGGGACGGCAGCCGGCAAGGGCTGCGACGCGCAGCGGTCGGTGACATTGGTCGCCGATGCACCGCCCGATGGCGTCGGCTCCGATCATGGCAACCACATGCGTCGCCATCGACGGGATCACAGGTTCAAGCGGGCCTGGCGCGGTCAGGGGGCGGCGACGAGCTCCATCGGCCTCGACCAGCACATGATCGACCCGCTGGCTCAGCTGGTCGCAGAACTCGGGCTTATAACCAACAGCCTTCGTACCCTGGACGGTACGCCAGGCCAGAACCCGAGCCGAGCTCGCAACCTTCGCTGTCAGATCCTCAACGTCGGCGCCCACCATGGTTTCGAAGCCGCCGACACGGGTTGCTCCCATCTTGGTCGTGGTTGTCATGACCACCCGGTCGAGGGCAGCACCGACGGCAAACATTGTGGTCGTCTTGCCGCCGCCACCGACGAAGGCAACCAACGAACTGGCGCCCAGTTCGAGGCACTCGACCACATCGGACAAGGCCACACCGGCCGTTATCGACTGAGCCATGCCAAGGCCTCGGTCACGCCACCGCCGACGGCGAGCGCCTTATCGGAGATCTCCCAACACATGGCCGGATCGACACGGGGATCTACATCACCGATCTTTAGCCCAGCAACCACCGTCGACCCCTCAAGGATCAAGCCGCGCGCCACTCCGTCGAACGGGGCGTGAATCGCCTCATCAGCCACGGTTCCGAGCAATTGGTCGGCGTAGACATGGTCGCCGATTGCAGCCTGCCACCGCACCACGCCATCGCTCGCGGCTCGTAGCACGCGCTCGCGGCCCCGGCCTTCCACCAGCCCGGGAGTACCGGTGTTGGGCGCCGCCGACCCCTGCCACAACACTCGTCCGAGGCGATGGCCGCGCTGGGTTTCGACCACGGCATGGCAGTCGAGATCGACGGTGAACCCAGGACCAACCGCTACCACGATCGGGGCGTCGGCCAGTGTCGTGTCGAGATTGCGTTTGGCCAGCCGAGCATCGACGACTGCGCCAATCGCACACCCTGGAACATCCGGCAGATCGGGTGCAACCACCACCGGAACAACACCGCTGGCGGCGAGTTCGGCTGCATCGGCGATGCTGCACTGTCGGCCAACCATGCCTTCAATCGAGACCTCGCCTTCGGTCACCGCCGCCGACAGAGACACGGAGCGTCGCACCGTGAGCGGCGACGCCAGCTCGGTGACGATCACCGGCCAGCCTGAGCGCGTGAGGCGCCAGACGATGCCGGTGGCGAGATCGCCACCGCCGCGCACCACGACCAGCTGGCGTTGCTCAGCCACTCAGCCCTCACCGTCACTCACCGTGCGGCGATGAGCTATGACTTCGGCCAGAATGCTGACCGCTATCTCGGCCGGGGTTTCGGCGGCGATCTCCACGCCGATCGGTGCCTTGATCCGGTCCAGGGAGGGACCGGTGATCCCGGTTTCCGCCAGCTTGGTTCGGGTTGTCGACCAGCGCCGGTTCGATCCCATCAGCCCGATGTAGGAAGCCTCGGTTCCGAGCAGGACGGGCAGGATCTCCACGTCGAGGGCGACGTTTCGGGTGACGATCACCACCGAATCGTTGGCACCGATCTCGTGGGTTTCAACCAGCCCAGCGATGGGCCCGGTTACTACTGCGTCTACCTCGTCGGCGGCTGCCGCCTCGGCCGCCAGCTCGGCTCGGTCGTCCCACACCACGGTGCGGAACCCAAGCCAATGAGCTAGCTCGGCCACCGCCTTGCCGACGTGACCGCCTCCGATGACGAAAAGTTGAGCGTGGGGCATATAGGGCTCCAGATAGATATCGGCTTCGCCGCCGCAAACACCAGGATCGCCTTCGGCCGGGTCGACCAGGGCATAGGAAAGCACACGCGGCCTACCGTCTATCAGGGCGTCGGCTGCTTCCAAGGTGACCCGATACTCCATCTCGCCACCACCAACGGTGCCAGAGATACGACCATTGCGATAGACCAGCATTTTCGTGCCCGGGCGGCGCGGCACCGAGCGTCGGGTGGCGACGACGGTGGCCAAGACCACCGGCTCCCCAGCCTCGACGGCGGCCGCCAGCTCAGCCACGATTTCAGCACTCATGCTGTCCACCTCATGCCGTACGCCAGAGGCGGCGGGCCTGTTCGTTGGTGGCGGCTCGTAGCGCGCCGAGGTCGGCGTCGAGCACTTCACCGTTACGAACTCGCCACCGGCCATCGACCATAACCGACGAGACATGCTGGTGGTTGCGCCATAACACCACCTGCTCGATCAGATTGTGTTCGGTTAGCGGTGTGGGAAACTCGGCGTCGACGAGCTGAAGGTCGGCAACGAAGCCTGGCTTCAATTGCCCGACGTCCTCCAACCCAAGCGCGGCCGCTCCTCCTTCGGTGGCGAGCGCCAGCACGGTGGAGGCTGGCATCACGCCAGGGTCTTGAAGACGAGCCTTGTGAACCAGAAAAGCACCGCGCATGACAGCAAAAAAGTCGTTGATGTAGCCGTCGGAGCCGAGCCCAACGGTCACGCCCGCATCGAGCAGTTCGGGGATGGGGGCGAACCCTCCGCCAACCTCACAGTTGGCCAGCGGCATATGGGTTACCTTGATACCGCGCTCGGCAATGATTGCCAGCTCAGCTTCGTCGATCTGCACACATTGGCTGGCCAAGAACTGAGGCCCGGCCACGCCGAGGGTGTCGTAGTGCAGGGCCGTTCTGTGGCCGGTGCGTTCGGCGCACCAGTTGCCCTCATGGACCCCTTCATTCATATGAGCGTGCGATAGCACACCCCGCTCGGCGGCGAGAGCGAAGGCTTCGCGGATGTAGTCGTCCGAGCAGGTAAACGTGGTGTGCCAACACATGAGCCCGCCGACGAGCCCTGTCCCACCAGCGGTGGCTTCGGCCTGAGAGGCGTCGATCAGGCGGAGGTTCTCGGCCAACCCGGCCCGAGCGATCGCGGCGCCTGCCCGCTCGGTGGCCTCGAAGCTGAGCAAGCCTCGTTGGCCTCGTCGTTCCACCACTTCCTTCTGGGCCAAAAGAGCATCGGGGAGGGCGTTGGGTGCTTCCAAAATGTCATAAAACGAGGTGATACCCGAGCGCAGCATCTCGGCACAGACATAGTCGGTGGCGGCCACGATCATGTCGATGTCGAGAGCGTCTTCCACCTTGGGCCACCAGTAATCTTCCAGGAAACTCCAGAAGTTGCTCGGCGCCTCGTCAACCGGAATGCCGTGAGCGAGCGTGCCGTAAAGATGGACGTGGGCGTTGACAAAACCGGGCAGCAAGATCTGACCCGACGCGTCGACAACCTCGGCATCGGGGTAGGCAGCCTTCAGCTCGGCGTGAGGACCGACGGCTCCAACCCGGCCGCCTTCAACCGCGACACCCCAGCTCCGCTGTGGGCCAAGCTCACTGCTCGGCACCGCCCAGTCGGCCAGGATCAGCATCAGGCTTGATGAGCGGTGAGGGCGGCGTGGACTCGTTCGGGGGTGAAGGGCAGATCGTTGATGGCGACCCCGGTGGCTTGGAGGATGGCGTTGCGAATCGCAGGGGCAACACCGTCCTTAGGAATCTCGGCCACCGCCTTGGCTCCAAACGGGCCGGAGTCTTCCATGGTCTGCACCAGGTAGACGATCATCGCCGGCATCTCGTCGGCCCGATAAATCTTGTAAGGGCCAAACTCGTCGTTGAGAAGCTTGCCGGTCTCGTCGAAGGCGAACTCTTCGCAGTGGGCGTAGCCGAGGGCTTGGGCCATGCCGCCTTCGACCTGGCCCGATGCGGTGATGGGGTTGATGGCCACACCACAGTCGACGGCCATCACCAGCTTGGTCACGGTGACCTGGCCGGTTTCCACATCCACCTCGATCTCGGCGAACTGGGCCGCAAACGGCGGCGGGCACTCGGGCGACACGTACGACGAGGTACCCATGATCTGTTCCTGGTCCTGCCAGTGCAATGAATCGAGAGCGATATCTTCGAGGCTCACCGAACGCCCGTCGGGGGCGAAGGCCCTCCCGTCGCGCAGCTCGATCGTGCAGGGAATCTCGATCTCTAAAAGCATGGCGGCCCGCTCCTTAAGCCGTTCCCGCACCACCTCGGCCGCCTGCATCGCGGCGGTGCCAGAGATATAGGTAGTAGAGCTGGCGTAGGCCCCGGTGTCGAACGGGGTCATGTCGGTGTCGCTCGAGTACACCTTGATGTCGTCGAGGGCCACGCCGAGCACTTCGGCTGCTATCTGGCCCAACACGGTGTCGGCTCCGGTGCCGAGGTCGGTGGCGCCCACCAACATGTTGAAGGAGCCGTCGTCGTTGAGCTTGATCGAACAGCCGCCCATATCGAGGAAGGGAATGGCGGTGCCATGCATACAGAAGGCGAAGCCGATGCCGCGCCGGATGTTGGGCCGGTCGGCGGGGGCAACCCAGGCCGGGTCCTCCCGGCGGTGCCAGCCGATCTCTCGCTGAGCCTGGGCAACGCACTCCTCGATGCCGGAGGTCATCACCTTGGGATACTCCTCAAGCTCGCCTTCCTCTACCGAGCGTTCACCCAGGTGGGGCGCAATGTCGAGGTCGGACCCGACCTTCACCCAGTTGAGCCGTTTGAACTCGATCGGGTCGAGACCTCGGTCGATGGCGATGTCTTCCATGTGAGCTTCGAGGGCGAACTCGGCCTGGGGTGCCCCATAACCCCGGTAGGCGCCGGGAACCGGAATGTTGGTGTAGACGACGTCGCAGTGGAAGCGCTTGCTGGCTGCGTTGTAGCTGGTGAGGCCCCGCAGCCCGGTCACCGTCTGCACCGTGTAGCCGTGGGTGCCGTAGGGGCCGGTGTTGCCGATGACGTACATCTCTTGGGCCACCAGCGTGTTGTCTGCATCGACCGCGGTTCGGTAGGTGATCGTTTGGGGGTGGCGGGTTCGGCTGGAGCGAAACTCCTCGGAACGGGTCAGTTCGAGACGGACCGGGCGTCGGGTGGCGATCGCCAAGTGGCCGACGATGTCTTCGATGAGCATCTCCTGCTTGGCCCCGAAACCGCCACCGATCCGGGGCTTGATGACACGGATGTCTTTGATGTCCATGCCGAGCAGGGGTGCAACCATGCGTCGGGTGTGAAACGGAACCTGGGTCGCGGTGCGGATCACGAGCCGTTCGTCGGCGTCGAGCCAGGCGATCGAAATGTGGGGTTCGATCGGGCATTGCTGCACCTGATGGACCCGGAAGGTTTGCTCATAGAGCTTGCTGGCTGCTCCTCCACCGAGGGCCTCGGCGAAGGCCGCGTCAACGTCGCCCCGCTCGGCCTTGATCTGGTGCACGATGTTGCGGTCTCGGTCGAAGATTTCGGCGGTGTCTTCCTCGTCATGGATGACGGGGGCTCCGTCGACCATGGCATCGCCCTCGTCAAAGATGGCAGGCAACACCTCGTAGGTGACCTTGATCAGCTCGCAAGCCGCCTCGGCGATCTCGGGCGTATCGGCCGCCACCACCGCAACTCGATCACCGACGTGGCGGACCTTGTCGTCGAAGCTGACCTGGTCGTGAGGGTGCGGGTTTGGCCAGCTCTGCCCGCCGGACGCGTACTTGATTCGCGGCGTGTTTTTGTAGTGCATCACGGCCTGAACGCCGGGGAGAGCGAGCGCCTCTGCGTCGTCGATGTCGACGATAGTGGCGTGGGCGTGGGGGCTGGTCAGCAGGCGGGCATAGAGCATGCCACGCAATTCGATGTCGTCGGTGAAGGCCGGGTTGCCCTTGGCCAGTTTCACTGCGTCGACCTTGACCTCGGGCTTGCCGACGACGGCCATGTCCGGCACGTCGATGCTGGGCACGAGCCGGGGGATGGCTTCGGAGCCTTCGGGCGCTGGGCTGGCCGGGTCGTAGGCTACGGCGTTGGTGCCGTCGGTCATCGGTTTAAGCACGATTGGGCCGAAGGCGTCGACACTCTCGCCCCTCATCACGGCTGCGGCCCGCTTGACCGCTTCGATCGGTTTCACGTAGGCGGTTTCCCGGTCGAGAATGCCGGAGAGCATGTCTCGGATCTCGGCTTCGGATGGGTTGGGGTTGGCTTCGAGCAAGGCCTTGGTGCCGAGGATCATGGCGCCAGCCGAGTAGCCGGACTGGAATGCGCCGACGGCGGTAAACGCGGCCTGGATTGGATGCAGGTCGCGTTCGGTGTTGAGGGACTCGACCGTGATCACCTCGTGACCGTCGATCTGGGCGGCGAGGATGATGTCGGCGCTGGCCAGCTCCCCATCGACCAGCACGGCTGCCGCTCCGGTGATTCCGTCGGACGAGCCAAACTTCACGCTGAACATGCCCAGACGGCGCAGCAGGTCACGGAGGTTCTCGTTGGCCGCCACCGTTTCGTCAACCGGTTGAGCATTGAGGGTGAAGCTAATTTGGAGCTGTTGGGTTGTGGTGCTCATCGGGTTGCCTCCACGGCGCGGTTGGTGAGGGTGGCGGCGAGCGTGCGGCGGTAGTCGGCAGAGCCTCGGAAGTCGCTTGGTGGTTCTAGGCCTGCAGCCGGATCGTCAGGGTCGACGAGGGCCGGGGTTGCGGCCACGCCGGTCAGAGCCACGGTCACGGTGTCGCCGGTTGAGCGGGCGACGGCGGCCACGATCGGCACATCGGCCGGGGTGCGGCCGGTGGAAGCAGTGGCGGTCACGCCGGAGGGATCGATGCTGATTGCGGTAATAAGGGTTCTGGCGTTGAGCCCACTGGCGAAAAGTTGCGCCAGTGGCAGCGACGAGCCATCGGCGAGATGAACGACGCCATCGTGAGCCAGGAATCCGGCGGCCAGAACGCTGTCGGCAATGCCCATGGTGGTGACGCCAGCGCTGGTAGCGGCGGCAGCGATCGTGCCACCGACGGTGGCTCGGGTGCGCATGGTCGAGGGAAGTTCGGCGCGAGCGATAGCCCCGAGTGCTTCGGGCACGCGCTCATCGCGGGCCAGTGTGGACAGGGTGACCATCGCGCCGAGTGTCAGACGATCAGCCTCAGCGGCAATCGTGGCCAGACCCAGCGCCTGCAGGTCGACAACCTCTATTCCTCCATGCTCGCGATCGGCGTTCACGATGGTGCCACCGGCGAGGGCGACACGGTTTTCTCCGGTCAACAGTTGCTGTGCCTCAGCGACAGCGCCTGGCCGGTAGTAAGCGGATGCAAGCGGCAAGGATGGCCCCATCTCGGTTAGTCGCTGTTCTGTGCGCCCACGGCCCCGGAAAGGGTGTGCTGTGCGCACAGAACAACCTTTGGACTGACGTTCTTCGTGTCCTTGACCTTACCGAACCCACCCAAAAAGGTCGACACTAGACTCGGCGTCATGGCTCGCTGGTTTACCAACACCAACCCCGGTCTTCGCCGTTTCTGGCATCCCGTGGCCGCTCTCGAAGCGCTCGATGGTTCCGGGCCCTTTTCCGTTCGCCTCCTCGGTGAGGATTGGGTGCTCTTTCACGGTACCGATGGCTGGACCGTCATCGGTGAGACGTGTCCTCATCGATTGGCTCCCCTCACCGAAGGCACTGTCATCGACGGCCGTCTTGAATGCGCTTACCACGGCTGGTGTTTCGACGACACCGGCACGTGTGTCACCATCCCCGCCCTGGGAGAGGCGGCCACGATCCCGCCGACCGCCGCGGCCGCCAAGCCATTCGGCGTGTCCGAGCGCTACGGCTTGATCTGGGTTGCGTTGGACGAGCCCGTCACCGACATTCCCGTCCTCGCCGAATGGGACGATGAGCGATTTGGCAAGGCGCTCATGGCGCCTCAAACCTGGAACGCTTCGGCGGCACAGATGGCCGACAATTTTCTCGACGTTGCCCATTTTCCTTTCACCCACCTCGGCACCATCGGCGACCCCGACGATCGCGAGGTCCACCCCTATTCCGTCGAGCGTGAAGACGGACCGGAAAGCGACGGTCCGGGCTGGCGGTTCAAAGCGGTACACAAGCATTCGAGCAAGGTGTTCGACGACGCCACGTCCGGAGCGACCGATGAGTTCACGGTCTTTGAACGAACGATGACCTTCGTCTGCGATGGGCCACATCACGTCTACCTTCACATCGCCTACGGCGACGCTGGCGA
Organism: uncultured Acidimicrobiales bacterium; assembly: GCA_937922045.1. Lineage (GTDB taxonomy): Bacteria > Actinomycetota > Acidimicrobiia > Acidimicrobiales > SZUA-35 > JAHELU01. The sequence continues at coordinate 12,134 of CAKZXA010000057.1, forward strand.
CCTGGTCCTCGCCTTCTACCATCAGCCCGTCGACGACGACACGACCACGCTCTATTGCCGCATCCTGGCCGAGAACATCGCCGATGGTCGAGCAACCCCCGATGACCACATTGGGTTCCAGGAGAAGGTTGGCCTCGAGGATCGCACCCTGCTGGAGACGCTGAAGACCAAGGCTGTGCCCCTCGACCCTGGGACCGAGACCCACACCCGAGCCGATCGCACCACCGTGGAGCTCCGCCGCATCCTGGCCGATGTCCACGCCCTCGGCGTCGCTGCTCCTACAGGCCTGGGCGGCGGCACCGCGGTCCACTCTCCTGTCGCTCCAGCCGATATCAGCCCCCCGGCTGCCAACTACGCCCACGCTCGCTTGTCGGAGGGTGCCACCCGCTCGCTCCACACCTCAGGCGTGGTGCCGATCGGGCCTGACGGTTCAGTGCCGGCTGATCTTCAAGCTCAGGCCGACGTCATCTGGGCCAATATCAAGGCCATGCTGCGGGACGCAGCGATGACTCCGACCGACGTGGTCTCGGTGACGACCTATGTAACCCCGGGCCTCGATCTGGGTCCGATCATGGCCACCCGCGACCAGGCGCTAGACGGGAACCTGGCCGCGTCCACGCTCGTCGTCGTCCCCGAACTCGCCCGGCCAGAATGGCTCATGGAAATCGCCATCGTTGCCGAGGCTGGTTAGCTGTCACTGACCAGCGCTCCGAAGTCGGCGCGATCCGGTGTCGTAGTGACACCTCAGCGCGCCAACTTCCGGGTGGCCAACAGCCGGGGGCCTCAACGGGTGAGTCGAGTTTCGATCCCCGCTCGGCGGAACACATCGGCCGCCGCTTTACGAGCAGCGGCTCGCAAAGCGGCCTCATCGACCACGGTCACCACACCATCATCGATCACGAGCCGGCCGTCGACCAGCACATAGCGCACATTGGCCGGGGTAGCACAGAACACGAGGGCACTCGGCACGCGATGGACGGGGGCGACGAAGACCGAGTCGAGGTCGACGGCGACCAGATCTGCCTTCTTGCCCACTTCGATCGCACCGATCTCGTCGGCCTTGCCAAAGGCGGCCGCGCCACCCCGGCAGGCCATCGTGAGGGCATCTTCGGGCTGGAGCGCCATGGGATCGAGACGATCGATCTTCTGGAGGAGCACCGTGGCTTTCAGCACCTCGAACATGTCTTGGCGGTTGTTGCTTCCCGGGCCATCGCTGGCCAAGGCTATGTCGATGCCGCGTTGGCGCATTTCCACGATGCGAGGCACCCCCGATGCCAGGTACATGTTCGACACCGGACAGTGGACGACTTTGGCTCCCCGCTCGGCGATCAGGTCGAGCTCGGCATCGTCTAGCCACACGCTGTGGGCGAGCTGCATATCCGGCCCAAGCAGGCCGAGCGACTCGAGCCATTCGACGTGTCGAAGCCCTCGCTCCTCCAGGCTCATCTCGACCTCGATCGAGGTTTCCGCGCAGTGGATGTGCGTACCCGCTCCCCAGCGCCGGCTCGCAGCCACCGTCGCCTTCATCGCTTCGTCGCTGCAACCCCACGGGATCAGGGGAGCCAATTCGATGCGAAGACGATCGTCGTCGTGACCATGCCAGCGGTCCCGCACCCGGGCGCTGCGATCGATCACGACGTCGGCCGACTCGGTCAAGGTCGGTTCATAGTTACGGTCGGCCCAACCCCGAGCCAGGAGGAACCGCACCCCAACCTCGGCGGCGGCCGCACACACCCCCTCATCGATCGACTCATCAACGTGAATGTACTGATGGTCGATGACCGAGGTTGCCCCGCTGCGCAAGTTCTCGATCAGACCCACGGTGGCGGCCAGACGAGCCGAATCGCCGTCGAGGTGGACGGCACCAGGCCAGATGCAGTCACGGAGCCAATCGAGCAGCGATTTGTCGTCGGCGAGCCCACGAAAGAAGGTCTGGAACAGGTGGGTATGGCCGTTGACCATCCCCGGCATGAGGGCGTGCCCATCGAGATCGAGTACCCGATCACAGGAGGCGGCCAACGCAGACGGGGCCTCACCTGAGCCGATCTCGGCGATGCGATCGTCGATCACATGAACCCATCCCGGATCGTGGATCGTGAACCCATCATCGACGGTGACGACCGCCGCCCCCGTCAGCAGCAGTGAGGTGGCCGCAGGCGCCGACCCCGTCAAACCCTGCATCAACCCCGGCCGTCCCAGTGGGCGAAGGCGTCGACCACCGGCTTGATGTCGTCCATCAACGGATAAAGGACAGGGCAGGTAACGCCAGCGTCGATGTATTCGGCCACCTTCTCCCGGCACTCGGCCGCCGTGCCAACGGCCATCAGCTTGCGAACCAGATCGTCGGGGATGAGGGGCGCAGCTTTGCGGTAATCGTCCTCGGTGGCGGGCCAGCCAACAACCTCCTGCACTCGCGCTACCAGCTCGGGGTCGGCGCCGGAGGCCTTCACGATGTGAGGCTCGGTGCCCAGGTAGTAGGCGACCAACGACTTGCCGACGAGCACGGCTTCGTCGGGAACATCATCGGATAGGGCACAGGCCAACAGCTCGGGGCGGTCGACCTGAGCGAGGGTCTTCCCGGCTCGTGCCGCGCCAGCGGCGGTGCGCTCGACGGCGTCGCGGATGTAGTCGGTCGAGACCACATAGTTGAGGACAGGCCCGTCACAGATCTCGCCGGAAAGTTCAAGCATCTTCGGGCCCGTGGCCCCGATGTAGATTGGGATATCACGAGGGCTGGTGTCGCCGTAGGCCACGTCGAGCCGGACCCGGTCGAGCTGAACGAACTCGCCTTCGTAGCTCACCTCTTCCATGGTGAAAAGCGCTTCGATGGCTTCGATGTTTTCCCGCATGGCGGTGAGAGGTTTGCGACGGTCGGCACCGACCCGGCCCGCGATCGGCTCCCACCAGGCGCCGAGGCCAAGCATCACACGGCTCTCGCCCTCGGGCGTCAGGCCGCCGAGCTCCCACATGGTGGAGAAGGTGGCAGCGATCACAGCCGGGTTGCGGGTATAGATGGGCAACACGCCCGAACCGATACGGATGCGGCTGGTTGCGGTGAGCAGAGCGCTCATCATGACCACACAGTCGCGGGCGAGGCGAGTGTCGGCCTGCCAGATCTCCGAGAAACCCTGTTCTTCGGCGTAGCGGGCTATCTCGAGCTCGTAGCGAATGTCGTGCTTGTCTTGAAGGTAGAGGGCCATGCGCTGGTTCTGCTCGCTCATCGCCGCATCCTAGTGGGGCATCTAGAATGCTGTCTGATGCATGTGCTCTTGATCAACGCGTTCAATCCCGACGACCCCTCGCGTCACCTGGTTCAAGCCGCACGACAAGCCCTCCACGGTCACGGCCACGAGATCTCGGAAATCGATCTCGTGCCCGAACGTTTCGCCGTTGCCATGTCGCCCGCTGAACGGGCCGTCTATCACGATGATGAGAATCTGGTCTCACCCGAGACGCGGCGCTCCGCCGACCTCGTACGCCAAGTCGATGCCCTGCTGTTTTGTTACCCGACCGTCACCCACATGTTGCCCGCCGTGTTGAAGGGGTGGTGTGATCGGGTGCTCGTTCCGGGCGTGGCCATCGTCTTCGACGAGAAGGGAAAGGTGCGACCGGGGATGACAAATGTCAAACGGCTCGGAGCGATCACCACCACACCCCACGGACGTCGAGCGCGCTGGCGTCACCGTGATCTCGGCCGACGTATCGCACTTCAAACAATGCGGCTCAACTGCGCTTCGCGATGTCGTCGGAGCTTTGTTCGCGTCGACGCCACCACAACGGCCGAGGACGCCGCCTCAAGGGTGCGCAAGACCTTCAGCGGCTGGTAACTCGGTTGGCCGAGCGGTTGGCAACGACCGCGCCGATCTGCTCTTCCACCTGGCGGAGAAAGGCTTCGCGTTCACCAAGACCGAGCCGATCGATCTTGTAGAGAGCGATCCAATCAAAGGTGGCGTCCGGCGCGCAGAGCGGCAAGACGCTGCGCTTCCAAAGGTGGCGTCCTGGCTCGCCCTGCAACATGTTGACCAACTTCGACGAGCCATGGCTCGTCACAATCGAGAGTCGGTCCACCGATCGAAGCGGACTCGTCGACCGTGAAGCCCCCGCATCGATCCAGGGCCCAAGTTCGTGCTGAATCCATTCGAGCACGATGGCCGGCATCGCCCCCCACCAGGTGGGGGCGACAACGACGAGATGCTCGCATCGGCTCAGAAGTTCGGCTGGTGGATGCCCATCGGGGTAGAAGCGGTGGAGAGCGTATCCGGCACCGATGCCGCCGAGCGGTGCAGTGACGGCGCCCAGAACGGCCATGTTGTAACTGTCATCGAGCGGGTGAGCCTGGAGCACCACAGTGCCCGGCTCTTGCTGGATCCTGCGCTCAGCCACGTCATCCGAGCTGGGGTAGAACGTCTTCGCCCAGCCGCTGCATCTGCTCTTCGGTGTCGCCGTAGTTGTCGCCGGGCATGGCCGGGAAGAGCAGCAGATTTTCCAGGCCGAGCTCTTCGTTGTACCAGTTGATGGTTTCGGCCACCTCGTCGGCGGTACCGACAACCCATGTCTTCTGGTCCATCGACTCTTCCAACGTTGGAATCAGGCCAGGCTTGGCTGGCTTGCCGTCTGCGCCCATGTAGCCCTTACTCCAGCCATAGGGCCCAAGGAACTTCCAGAATTCATCGTGCCCATTTCGCACCTTGTCGACCGCAGCCTCATGGCTATCTTCAACTCGGGTGCAGAGCACGAGCTGGCGGTGAGAACCCGATTCGAGTTCTCGACCCTGGGCTTCGGCGTAAACCTCAGCGAACCGTTCCCACCGCATCTTGGTGAACGAGTGATGGTTGTTCCAGAACACGCCGCCCCACCCAGATTTCGGTACCTGTTCGAGGGTGGGTGGCGAGGTGATGGCCTGCCAGATCTCGTAGGGGTAGAGGGGGCGTGGAACGAGCGTTAGCTCTTCGACAAAGCCGCCACGGTCGGGGATCCCCGGAGGGGGGAAATCGTAGACGTCGCCGTGGAAGGCGAAGCTCTCGTTGTCGAGCGCCAGCCGGATGACGGCCATGGCCTCGTCGAACTGTTTTCGGTTGAAGTCGTCGGCGGCGGCCTGGTCGGGGTTGTCGAAACTGCCAATCTTGGAGCCGAGCACCTCTGATTCCCGAGGAACGGTGCCGCGCCCAACCCCCAGGATGCCCCGACCACCTGAAATGTTGTGGAGGGTGGCGAAATCTTCGGCCAGCTTCAACGGATGCCACTGAGGCACGATGTTGAAGGCCATCCCGATACGGACGTTTTCCGTGCGTTCGGCCAAGATGGCGCCGATCAGGATCCCGTTGGGGATCACCTCGTAGCCCTCGTACTGAAAGTGATGTTCGGTCAGCCAGTAGGAATCAAAACCGAGCCGATCGGCGTGGACACCCATATCGATAATGCGCTCTGTAGCCGCCCAGACAGCGGCGTTGTCGAAGCGACGGTCGGTGGCGGCCGGTGGCCCAGCCCCGGCGTCGTTCATTTCAACTCCGCCAAAAAGAAACGCTCCAACTCGCATACCCGCACTGTATATCGGTATATCTATACTGCGAGAAGCAGATTCGAACCCCGACCGGTCGGCGAATCGAAGAAGCGGATCGATAGCGGTGGATCGACGGAGCGCAGGTGGGCGCTCGGCAGAAGCGATTGGGGAGTTGTTTGGTGGCAGCTACGAAGAACGTAGAGCTGGGTGAAGTTGCGCTCTCGTTCAACGACATCGGCATGACGTTTCCCGACGGAACCGAGGCCCTGCGAGGCGTCACGTTCGATGTACGGCGTGGCGAGTTCGTCACGATCGTCGGGCCATCTGGTTGTGGCAAATCAACGCTGCTCAAGATCGCCTCCGGCCTCCTGCAGAACACCACAGGCACGGTAGACGTTGACCGCGACCGGTTGGGCTATGTCTTCCAAGACGCCACCCTGTTGCCGTGGCGCACGATCTCCAAGAACGTCGAGCTTTTCGCCGAGCTGCATGAGGTCGACAAGAACAAGCGCCAAGCGCTCGCTCAGGAAGCAATCGAGCTCGTTGGCCTGACCGGGTTTGAGAATCACTTCCCAAAATCCCTCTCCGGCGGTATGAAGATGCGGGCCTCACTGGCTCGCACCCTCACGCTTGAGCCACCGGTGTTTCTCTTCGATGAGCCCTTCGGGGCGGTCGACGAAATCACCCGAGAGCACCTGAACGATGAAACCCAGGCGCTCTTCATGCGCAAGGGTTTCGCCGGGCTCTTCATTACCCACAGCATCTCCGAGGCGGTCTTCATGTCGACCCGAGTACTCGTCATGTCGAACCGCCCCGGCCAAATCGTGGACGAGTACAACATCCCCTTCGAGTATCCCCGTAAGCCAGACCTTCGGTTTGATCCGGAGTTCGCTCGTATCTCCGGCGAAGTCTCCCTTTCGTTGAGAGGAGCGCACTGATGTCCGACGTCACTCAGATGCCGACACCACCGGCGACGGCCTCCAAGTCGGTACGCGACCGGGGCCGAGGCGGACTGCGTTCCGTCTTACCACCGCTGCTGCTTGGCCTCGGACTCATCGCGGCCTGGTATGGCGTCACCTACGGCGTTTTGCGTGAGGATCGGCGCTTCCTTCTGCGGGCTCCGCACGAGGTTGTGAACGTCGGCTTCCTCGATTGGGAGAACTTCTCCGAGCTGCTCGGCGGTCTGTGGTCGTCAGGCAAGGTTGCCTTCATCGGGCTTCTCCTCGCCATCATCATCGGTGTGTTGCTGGCCACGATCATGAGCCAGACCAAGCTGCTCGAGCAAGCCGTGTTCCCCTATGCGGTAACGCTCCAGGCCATTCCGATTCTGGCCATTGTTCCGCTCATGGGCTTCTGGTTCGGGTTCGGCTTCACCTCTCGGGTCATGGTTTGCGTCATCATCTCGATCTTCCCGGTGATCGTGAACACCTTGTTCGGTCTGCAGTCGGTGCCTAAAGGCATGCACGATCTCTTCACCTTGCACCAGGCTTCACGCCTCACCCGACTTCGCAAACTGACCCTGCCAAACGCGATGCCGGCTATCTTCGCCGGGTTCCGCATTTCGGCTGGCCTGTCGGTGATCGGCGCCATCGTCGGCGATTTCTTCTTCGGTCAGGGTGAGGTCGGCATCGGCCAGCTCATCCAGAAGTACGCAGGTCGCCTGCTTGGCGAGCAGCTCCTTGCTGCGATTATCCTGTCCTCAGCTCTCGGCGTGTTTGTTTTCCTCTTCTTCGGCTGGTTGGGTAACCGTGTGGTCGGGAAGTGGAGCGACGCCGAGATCTAGTGGCCGAGCAGTATCGAAATGTCATCGAACGATTCATGCCACAGATCGTGGCCAAGCGATCGTAAAATCCAGGGAGAGAAATAATGCGGAATTCTATTTGGATCAGGCTTCTAGCCCTGATCTCAGCTCTTGCGTTCGTCGCAGCCGCCTGCGGAGGCGATAGCGACGATGCTACGGATAGCGCAAACGACACCGACTCTTCGGCCGATGCCGATGCAGGCTCGGACGACGATGATGCTGCAATGGACGACTCGGATGCTGACGCTGATGATGCCATGGCCGACGACGCTGGCGACAGCGAGGAAGCCATGGCCGACGGTGTTCTGGCTGGCATCTGTCCAGACACCATCGTGGTCCAGACCGACTGGTTCCCCGAGTCCGAGCACGGCGCCATGTACAACATGATCGGCGACGACTACGTCATCGACATCGAGGGCCGTAAGGTCAGCGGCAGCCTGGTGGCTGGCGGCGAAGACACTGGCGTCAACATCGAGGTTCGTACCGGTGGCCCCGCCATCGGTTTCACCTCACCGCCGGCCCAGCTCTACGCCGATGACGACATCCATTTCGGCTACGTGTCGACCGACGAAGGCTTCCTTCTTCGAAGTGATACGCCGACGATTGCCGTGATGTCGCCGTTGGAAAAGAACCCACAGATGATCATGTGGGATCCGGAGACCTACCCCGAAATCGAGACCATCGCTGATCTCGGCGAAGCCGGCATCACCATCAACGTGTTCGCCGGTCAGACCTACACCGATGTCTTCATCGCTGACGGCACGCTGAACGAGGATCAGATCGACCCGTCTTACGATGGTGGTCCGGCCCGGTTCATCTCCGAGGGCGGCAAAATCGCTCAGCAGGGTTTTGCTTCGGCTGAGCCTTACAACTACGAAAACGCCTTCGCCGAGTGGGGCAAGCCGGTGAAGGTCGCCTTGCTCAACGACGCTGGCTTTGAGATCTACAGCCAGGCTCTTGCCATAAAGGAAGCCGATCTCGAAACGCTGCGGCCGTGCTTGGAGAAGTTCGTCCCAATCGCTCAGCAATCGGTGGTCGACTTCTTCGCATCACCGGATCGAACAACGGCCATGATCATCGATGCGGTTACCCAGTTCGACGATTTCTGGGTGTATGACCAGGGCATCGCCGACTTCTCGGTGAAGACCCAGCTCGATCTCGGCCTCGTCGGCAATGGCCCAGACAGCACCGTCGGCAACATGGACGAGGCTCGGATTCAGCGTGTGCTCGATCAGCTGGTTAACGCTGGCCTGGTCGAAGAGGGCGAGTTCAGCCCGAGCGACATGATGACCAACGAGTTCATCGACGAGTCGATCGGCTTCTAGCCCAAACAAAGGAACAGAAAGTCTTTAGGTAGATGGGGTCGGCGCCAAGAGCGCTGGCCCCATCGTTGTTTTGTGGTTGAGCCCGCTCAAGTCGAGGGCTGGGGAAGCGGGGCGTATACTCCCGCTATGTCGTCGAGCTTCGTCAACGCCCGCCTTGCCGACGGGTCACTTGTCGGCATTGATGTCGACGACGGACGGATCTCCTCGATCGCCGCAGCCTCAGCCGATGGCAGTGGCGAGGGCGATGCCGATGGCAGTGACGAGGGCGAGGGCGGCAGCCGCATCGACCTGGAAGGTTGGCTTGTGCTGCCAGCGATGGCCGAACCTCACGCCCACCTCGACAAGGCGTTGACCGCCGATCGGGTACCAAACCCGAGCGGCGATCTCGATGGGGCGATTCAGGCCTGGATCGCTCACGCATCGCGGGGCGAGTTCGGCCATGACGATACGGTTTCTCGCTCGGCTCAGGCGATGGAGCAGCTCATCTTTAACGGGGTCACCGCCGTGCGCACCCACGTGAACGTTGGCGCCGGGATCGGGGCAGCGAAGGTGCTCGCCGTGCGAGAAGCGGCCGATCGTTTCGCCGGCCTGCTCGACGTGCAGATCGTGGCCCTCACCCACTCCCCCATGACCCGATCCGAGGGCGCCGAGAACAGGCGAGCTCTCGACGCCGCGGTAGAGGCTGGCGTCGACCTCGTCGGCGGTTGCCCTCACCTCGATGAGAGGCCAGCCGAACTCATCGCTCACGCTCTCGCCGTTGCCACCGACGCTGGTCTTGGCCTCGACCTTCATGTCGATGAGATGCTCGACCCATCGGTGCTGACCTTGCGAGAGCTGGCTCACCAGGTGCTCACCACCGGGTTTGCCCACGGCGTCGCCGCTAGCCATTGCGTGACCCTCGGCATGCAAACTCCCGAGGTTCAGGCCCAGGTCGCGTCCAAGGTGGCCGAGGCTGGCATCAGCGTCTTCCCTCTGCCCCAGACCAACCTGTTCCTCCAAGGCCGCAACCATCCAACCGCGACCCCCCGCGGTCTCACCGCCATCAGGGCGTTGCAGGACGCCGGAGCCGTGGTAGCGGCAGGGGCCGACAACGTGCAAGACCCCTTCAACCTCGTAGGCCGTAGCGATCCGCTCGAAACGGCCGCTCTGCTGGTCATGGCTGCTCATCAAACCCCTGAAACCGCCTTTGCTATGGTCAGCACCGACGTGCGCACCGCCCTCGGCCTTTCGCCCGCAGCGCTCAACGTCGGTGACGTCGCCGACTTCGTCGCCATCGACGCCCCTACGATCCGAGGCGCCATCGCCGATGCCCCCGCCTCCCGCCGCGTTATCCATCGAGGCGTCGTTATCGCCGAATCCACACAGACCCGCCGGTTGCACGTTCCCTAGACCGAATCCAGAGGAACCCCTCTACATGACCGAGATCAATGACCTACGCAGCTATATCGCCGTGCTGGAAGAGGCTGGGCAGCTCAGCCGAATCGATGCTGAGGTATCGATGGAGCACGAACTCGCCGATGTCGCCGCCAACCTGGCCCGCAACGACGTGGGGGCAGGTCTGTTCACCAACGCCACCGGCAGCCCCTGGCCGATCTTTTGTGGCAGCGTTACCTCCCACCGACGGGCTGCTCTCGCTCTCGGTTGTGAGCAGTCCGAGATCGTCGATGTGATGGAACACGCCCTCGACCCAGCCAATGCGGTGCCAACCGTTCCGGTGGAGACCGCGGCCTGGCACGACAACGTGATGGAGGGCCCAGGTCTCGATGCCTCGATGTTGCCGATCCCCATCCACAGCCGGGGCGACGGCGGCGCCTTCATCACCGGAGCGGTCACCGTAGCCAAGGACCCCATTTCGGGTCGAGGCAATCTGGGCTACAACCGCATGCTGCGTTTCGGCCCGGACCGGTTCGGGTTCAACGTGAATGAATGGCGTGATGTCGGCACGTTCTGGAAGTCTCGCGAAGACCCCGACGCCCCCTTCCCTATCGCCTTGGCCATCGGGCTCGACCCGGCCATCATGATCGCGGCCGGGGTGAAGACCCCTATCGATGAGCTGCTTATCGCCGGAGCCATCAGAGGTCGGGGTATCGAGGTCTGTCAGGCCCGCACCGTGGATATTGCGATTCCGGCCGCGGCTGAAATCGTTGTCGAAGGTTATCTTCATCCCACGGTTCGCCAGTTGGAGGGCCCACTGGCGGAGTTTCATGGCTACCACGGCGAGGCCTGGAACTCGCCGACGTTTGAAGTCACCTGTATCTCGTGGCGCAACGATCCGATCTACCAGACGATCATCCCCGGCTGGTACGAGCACATCTACATCGGTAACGTTTTGCCCCGTGAACCCTTGCTGCGACGGTTCGTCCGCCATCTCGACCCCACCGCCGAGGTTCACATCCCTCCCTACGGGAATGGTTTCCTGGCCGTGATCCAGATTGAACGTGACAATCCAGGTACCCCCAAGAACCTGGCGATGGCCGCCCTGGCCGCTCACATCAACATACGCAACGTGATCGTGGTCGACCGCGATATCGACATCCACGAACCGGCCGAGATCCAGTGGGCCCTGACCAACCGGGTGCACTGGACCGACGACGTGTTCACCGTGCCGTTCGCCCAAGGCCACGAGATGGACCCGACCGCCGACCAGCGCGGCGTGAGCACCAAGGTGGGGATCGACGCCACCTATAAGCGCGAGCGTCGCGAGTATGGGGCTCGGGTTGCCTACCCGGTCATCGACCTGGCCCGGTATCTGCGATGACGGCGGCCCGTCGGGTCATCATCGCCATCACCGGCGCCAGCGGTGCCGTGTATGGCATCCGTGCTCTGGAGATGCTGCGCCAGTCCGACGACGTCGAAACCCATCTGGTGATCTCGACGTCGGCCAAGATCACGATCGGGCTGGAAACCGACATGACGGTTGCCGAGGTGGAAGCCTTGGCCGACACGGTCTACGGCTCGCGCGATATAGCGGCCACGATCAGCTCCGGGTCGGTCCGAACCGCAGGCATGCTCGTGGCCCCCTGCTCGATCAAGACACTTTCGGCTATCGCCACAAGCCACAGCGCCGATCTCATCTCTCGCGCCGCCGACGTCACGCTCAAGGAGAGGCGCCCTCTGGTGCTGATGGTGAGGGAGACGCCCTTTCATCGTGGCCATCTACGCCTGATGGATCAGGCGGCCGAAGCCGGTGCCGTCATCTACCCACCGGTCCCGGCGTTCTACAATCGACCAGCCACCATCGATGATCTGGTCGACCATTCCGTTGGCCGCGCCCTCGAAACCTTCGGCGTCGACATCGGCTCGGTCAAGCGTTGGCAAGGCGGCTGA
>CAKZXA010000058.1 GCA_937922045.1 uncultured Acidimicrobiales bacterium
GGCGTGTCGATTACAACACCAACCGTCCCCATTCAGCCCTAGGCCAACAGGCCCCAGCCGACTACCATCAACACTGGATCAACCAACACCAAACACAACACGCATAACCCCGGACCAAAAACAGGGGCCATCTCACGACGATGTTGTGCATCGTGCGTTACTGCCTTCGCTGGTAGCGTCGGCTGCCAGCTACCTGACGTTCGTTTCTGTTCCGTTTATCGAGCACGGACCGGTTCTGGGCTTTGCCTATCAGCAACGTCTTGGCGCTGGGGAACTGGCTGGAGCAGTCGCCATCGGGGTCGGAGCGGGTATCGGCGGTCGCGCCTTCGCTCGGGCAATTCGTTTCGCAAAGCAACTCAAAGTCTCCCACTCACCGTGGCGGCTCGCCATCGGCGGTGGCGTCGCCCTAGCGGCATTGGCTGGCGCCTCGCAGGCCCTGTTCGGCGAGCCGCTTACACTCGGGCCTGGCGTCTCGATTCTGGATTGGTTGGGCGAGGCTCCGGCGCTACGCCTCGTCGTGATGCTCTTCTTCTTCCGGGCCGCGGCAACGATCGCTACGGTCGCCGCTGGTGGGGTTGGAGGTCTGTTCATCCCGCTGGCCATGCAAGGGGTTTTGATGGGCACCGTCGTCGGGCATGCCCTCGGCTGGCTCGGCTGGGGCGCAGAAGGCGCTATTTGGCCGATGCTGGGTCTGGCCGCCTTCCTGGCCGCCGGCTACCGGACACCGATTGCGGCGGTGATGTTCGTGGCAGAGTCGAGCGGTGGGGCCGCAGTCGTTCCCGCTCTGATCGCGGCCGCTGTCTCGCAGCTTGTGGCCGGCTCAGCCTCGGTTTCACTCGCCCAAAAGGTCGAACGACTCGGCCATCTCGAAACGAGGTTCGCTCTGCCGCTCGCCTCCGCCTTGGCCACCGACGTCATGACCGTGCCTCCAGACGCCACCGTGGCAGAGTTTGTTTGGAATCATGCCATTGGAAGACGTAAGCGCTCGCTACCGGTCGTCGATGGCGCGAAATACTTGGGCACGTGCACAATCGATGCTGCCGCTGCCCTCAATCGCGATGAGTGGGAGCACCGAACGGTGGCCTCGATCACCGTCGACGACATGCCAACGGCTCGACCGTCGTGGTCGCTACGTGATGCGGTGGCGGCGATGCGTTCGGTTAACGCGGACCAACTGGCGGTCACCGATGACTCCGGGACCTTTATTGGTGTCGTCTATGAATCGGAGATCGTGAAACTGGGCGAGATCCTCGATCAAACCGAAGGTGTGTAAAGGCTTATCCTGCCCCGAGGGGTGGTTCGGTTGCCTGACCGGGTCGACAGCTAGTCGTCGTATTCCTCGTCGTCCTCGTCTAGCTGTGACGCTTCGGCGGTTGTTGGCAAGTCGAACGGATCGTCATCGAGGCGATCCATAAGGGACTCGATGTTATCTCCGTTGTGCGAACGCTTCAGCGCTCGGGCCTCTTCATAGCGACGATGACGCCCCTTCTTCATGGGACACTCCTGCGACAATTGTAGCTGAGGCCCACGTTTCCACCGGTGCCTCAATGATTTGGTTCGATAAGTCTAGTCTACGCATTTTTGCGGCGAATTGGCGAATGGTCGCGAGGCGAGATTAGGAGATCCGGTGCCTTGCGTCGGTTGGGACGGCTTCCTGCCGGTCCTCCATCGGCTACAACCCCACACTGTTGAGTTGGGAGCGGTGCCGACTAGTCATCGTCGGGTAGCTCCTGGTGGCTTCGACGTTCCAGGACCAGCCGACCGTCTCCGTCAAAGGCCACAGCGGCCTCACCGGCCACGAGGTGGGCGATTGGAGCCCCGACAAGGCGTTGACGCCAACCGTCGAGCAGACGGCAGTTCTCGTCGCCTTTGAGTAGTCCTTCGACATCGGCTCGAGTGGCGAGCACCGCCGGATCAAGATGGTTGTCGCGGGCGATCTGCGAGACCCAGGCAGTGACTAACGTCACGACGGGGCGCAAGTGTTTCGACAATTCCGGTGCCCGAGGCGGAGGACCGGCCTCCGGCTCCATCCGGAGGCCGGCTTGAACGGCGGTGAGAATCTCGGCCGCCGCTCCGTCTCGCAGATGGCGGGAATCGACGCCGCGGAGCGACTTCAAGTCTTTGGCCGAGTCGGGTGAACGCTGGGCTACGGCGACAACGCCGAGATCGGGCAGTACTTGCCGAACGGGAATGTTGGCCTCAGCAGCGCGGCGCTCACGCCAGGCCGCCACCGCCGTGGCTACCTGATAGGCCTGGCCTCGAAGAGATCGCGCTTCCTTGATACGGAGGATCGCCTCCTCGGGTACACGACGGCTTCGCGGTCGTTGCTTCAGGAGCCGGGATTCCTCATTCGCCCACTCGAGGCGCCCCAGTTTTTCAAGCTCAGCGACAAGCAGATCGGTGAGTGGGAAGAGATGCTCAACATCGGACGCGGCGTAGCTTAGTTGCTGGGCGGAGAGGGGCCGTCGCAGCCAGTCGGTGAGTCGATCGCCCTTTGGCAGGTTGATGCCGAGATACCGCTTCAGAATCGAGCTGAGCGAACCGGTGGCAACACCAAGAAAGCCAGCCGCAATCTGGGTATCAAAAATCGTTGTGGGCACGGTTCCACAACTGAGATCGAGGACTTCGAGGTCTTGGATGCCAGCATGCATGATGCATGTGCCCGGTCCCTTGAGCAATCGACCGAGCGGGTCGAGGTCGACAGCTAGCGGATCGATCAAGACCAGCTGGTCGCCATACGCCATCTGAACAAGGGCGACTTGGGGGAAATAGGTTCGCTCCCGGTGAAACTCGGTATCGATGGCATAACGCTGCTCGCCCAGCGCCTCATCCACCACCCGTTCGAGTTCGGTGGTGCTAGTGATAACTGATTCCACGGGTGCCGATCGTATGTCTGAGCCGATCGTGTCGGCCTGTTCTTTGCTTGATCTTCGAAGAGCGCTGATGCTGGTTGGACATCGCCGATCAGTTTCGTGAACCGATGGGCCCTCTTTGCGACGACATAAAGCTAGCAGATCAGCGGTAGCTGTGCCTGGCCGGGCGGTTGCTTCGACGGCAGCTCGCCCTATCCCCCACGAGCTGCGTTAGCCTGCCGACCCCTCGGCCTGTCGAAGGGCGAGCAGCTCCTTGAGTTCCTCAGGTGTATCCGCGTCGGCAAGAGACCAGGGGTCAACCTCTACCTCGATCCAGCGGCCGACACCGAGCAAGGCGTTGTACCTTCGCAGGCCGTCGTTGATCAGATCTCGTACCGCCGGACCGTGTGTAGCTGGCATGCATATCAATTGGATCTGCCGCTTTCCGTCAACGGTGGCCACCACCGAGGCGTCGGGTTGATCAAGGTGAGCTGAAACCAGCTTGCGAACATCTTGGGCCGACAGAAACGGTAGATCGCACGGCGAGACGAGGACAGCACCCCTCTTGGCCCAGAGCAGGATTGTGGCCACGCCCCCGAGTGGCCCCTGCCCCGGCCACAGATCGGCGACATGAGGAAGGCCAAGCTCGGCCGCTACGCCTCCCCCGACCGCTATGACCGGATCGAGATCGGCTGATCTCATCGCCGCCACAACACGTGCCCCCATCGTGGTGGCCTGCCCCGTCTGGGCTAGGGCCTTGGGTGAGCCGAAACGTTCAGAACGGCCACCGGTGAGGATCGCTCCTACAACGTTTGGTCGTTCGACCACCAGCAGAAATCAGCTCGACGGGCCAGATTCGGCAACCCGAAGCACAAGGCGTTCCGGGTCGAAATCGGGATCGAGCTGGGCTATGAAAGTGCCGCAACGCTGGGCCTCATCGGTCTCACCGATGAGGTGAGCCGTGGCGCCAAGCCCAAAGAGGGCGTGGAGGAAGCCATGGTTCGGGACATGTTCAGACCGCACGAAGCCCGAGCCTCGCCAGCCGGATTGGCGGAGATGATCCAAACCACGGTGATAGCCGACGCGGTAGGCGGCGTATGACTCGATCGGATCTCGACCAAGGTCGCCGAGCAGGGCCCAACCAAAGAGAGAGCGAGGGTAGTTGACCAGGACGGCGGCGACAGCTGAGCGCCGCTCGTCTCCAGCCAGCGTCAGTGCGTGTTCGAGGGGCTGGAGAATCTCGGCTGGCTCGGGGGCGAGCACCGTTTGGGGAAGGCCACCCGTGTTCAGGCTAATGTTCGACATCGTTTGTACCCTTTCGGAACCCTACAGATCTGTAGTGGTTCAACAGTTGACCAGGATTTTGAGGATAGCGAACCGATTCGCGGAGAGCTTCGAGCACATCTCGCTCGACAGGATCGGGGCTTGCTTCGGTGTCCAGCGCTTCATCGATGGCGGCCTCGCTGCCCGTTGGATCCGCCTCGAATGACTCGGGTCCAGCCGAAGGTGACGGCGTCCGGCCAGTCTGTAAGTAGACCGAGGAGGCTTCGTAGGAAAGTCGCGCCAGTTCTCTAGCCTCGCTGAAGTCGTCGAACCGGAGTCGAGGCTTGCTGCCAGCCGGCAGTCGGTGCACGACACAACGGTCTGGTACACGACGTAGATCATCGTCGAGACGGTAGCTTCGCGCCGTCCAATACGCCTGAACGGCAGCGTCGAAAGGGCGTTGTATCTCGGTGGAACGCTCACCGAGATGGCCAACATGCAGAATGTAGAGTTCGGTTGCCCCCAACTCGACTGCCTTGTGGGCGTGAATCTCTCGCAGCACGCCGCCGTCGATGTAGGAGCGTCCATCGAGGACGACGGGAGGATACACAGCGGGTAGGGCGGCCGAGGCCAGCAGCGCTGGAACCAGCCGACCCGAGTCGAACCAGCGCTCATCGGCCCGTTCCACATCGGTGGCGACACAGGCAAAGGGGATCGGCAGCTGATCGAAGGTCCGTACCGGCAGCTCCTCGTCGAGCAACATACCCAGGACGTCGGGGTCGTGTAGAGCTGCCCCCTTGCGAGCAATTTGCGCCACGAGTGGCATGAGGCGAGGAGCCGGCATCAAGTCTGGATCGCCGTCGGCGATACGGTTCCAAATCCGAGCCAGCCGTTCTACGCCAGCCAGCGACGGTTCTGCCGCATAGGCTGCGCCATTGATCGCACCGACCGAGCAACCGACGATCAGGTCTGGTTGTACCCCGGCTTCAGCCAGGGCGCGCAGCATGCCGACCTGCACTCCTCCAAGGTTGCCGCCGCCAGACAGGACAAAGGCGACCTTCGGCTTGCCACCGAAACGTTGCCTGAACAGGCGAAGGCCCGTGCGCAACCGGTCGCCGGTCTGGGTTGTCCTAACCAATCCGCTCACGGCGGCACCCTTCAGACAGGCGGTGTTTCACACCGGCCACCGTAGCCCTAGGGGCAGCGGACCATGCGGAGGGTATCGGTGGCACGCGACGCAGCAGATGTGCCGCCGAGGACAGCGACGATGTCTCCGGTACGGATGTGACCGGCTGTCTTGGCCAGCTCCAAGACCTTGAGCACCGTCGTTGCGTTGTCGTCGATGCGATCGATCTTTATCGGCGTCGCTCCCCAACTCATCGTGAGCTGGCGAATGGTGCGGTCCTCAGGGCTGAACCCGAGTATTGGAGCCTTCGGCCGGAACCGGGCTATGGCACGAACGGTGAAACCCGACTGAGAGATGCAGCAGATGGCCTTGGCCTCGATCTCGCGGGCGGCCTGCCATGTCGCCATCGTCATCACGTCGGTGACCGACGAATCTTCGCCCTGGCGCTCGGAAAGGTGTTCGCGCTGGAGATCCTTGCCCCAGCGGCCGTAGTTGAACTCGCGGTCAGCGTGCAGGGCGATGCTCGCCATCGTCGACACCACGAGAACCGGATCGTGGCCGATAGCGGTTTCGGCCGAAAGCATCACGGCACTCGTGCCGTCGAACACAGCGTTGGCTACGTCGGAGGCTTCCGCACGCGTCGGTGAGGGAGCCATAATCATCGATTCGAGCATCTGGGTTGCGGTGATGGCCGGACGCCCGAGAGCAATACAGCGCCCGATGATTTCCTTCTGAAGATGAGGAAGGTCTTGGATGCTGCACTCGGTGCCAAGGTCGCCGCGAGCAACCATGATGGCACCCGACTCGTTGATGATGCCGTCCAAGTTTTCGACCGCTGCCCGGGTCTCGATCTTGGCCACGATCAGCGGGCCGCGGGGAGCCGGTTCGACGCCGACTCGGCGAATGTCGTGGGCTGACCGGACGAACGACAGGGCGATCATGTCGATGTCTTGTTCGACCATGGCATCAAGCAGGCGCAGATCATGTTCGGTTGGGGTGCTGAGCTTGAGCCGATCCGAGGGAATGTGCAGACCAGGTCGACCTTGGACCGAGCCTCCGAAGAGCACCCGAGCCTTCAGGGCATTGTCGGTGTAGTCGAATACTTCCAAAACGATTGAGCCATCACCGACAGCAAGACGATCACCGACATGAATGTCGCTGAGGAGGCTCTCGTAGCCGACCGTGAAGTGACCCTTGCGGGATGGTCCTTCGCCCGGCTCGAGGAGGATCTCGTCGTTCGGCGCAAGATCGATCGGATCGGCGAAGGTGCCAAGCCTAACCTTCGGCCCAGGGAGGTCGGCCAGCACCCCGAGGTGGCGGCCGACATCTGATGCGATCCTTCGGATCTGACCGAGCAGCTCGATGTGCTGGTCGATCGTGCCATGGGAAAGGTTGAGGCGGGCGACATCCATCCCCGCCTCAATCATGGCCTTGACTGTCGCCTCGTCGGACGAGGCTGGGCCGAGTGTGGCGATTATCTTCGTTCTGCGTTTCACGGGTTCCAGACTAGCGGCCGTGCCCTGCTATCTTCGTCGCCAATGGACCTCATCATCATCCGACACGCCCGCCCGGAACGCATCGAGTCAGCACCAGCGACGTCGGAAGCTCCGGCCGACCCTTCGCTAACCGAGATCGGCCACAAGCAGGCACAAGCAGTCGCCGACTGGTTGAGCTCCGAACCGATCGATGCCCTGTATGTGAGCCCGATGGCGCGAGCCCGGCAAACGGCGGCGCCCGTCGAGAAGGCTTTAGACATGTCGGCGATCGTCGAAGCAGGCGTTCAGGAGTACGACGCAAGCGATTCGCAGTATTTGCCGATGGAGGAGGTCCGTGCCGACAAGGCGGCATGGCAGGCCTTTGTCGCAAGTCACGGCACCACCGACTGGAGCGGCTTTCGCCGCGTCGTAACCGAGTCGATCGAGTCGATCATTGCCCGTCACAAGGGCCAGACCGTCGCCATCGTCTGCCATGGCGGTGTTGTCAACGCTTGGGGGGCAGAGGTTCTCGGCCTTGAGGAAACCATGTTCTTCGCCCCTGAATACACATCGATAAGCCGCTTCAGAGCGGCATCGAGTGGCGAGCGTTCAGTGGTGAGTCTGAACGAGACAGGACATCTGAAGGCCGACGGTCTCCACCTGACCTACTGA
This sequence comes from uncultured Acidimicrobiales bacterium, assembly GCA_937922045.1. GTDB lineage: Bacteria > Actinomycetota > Acidimicrobiia > Acidimicrobiales > SZUA-35 > JAHELU01. The sequence goes on from CAKZXA010000058.1 coordinate 7,389, forward strand.
AGCGAATCGCTGGACGATGATGCCATCAGCTCAGAGACCGCGGAACTGAGGCCGCCGCTTCTCCATAAAGGCGGCAACTCCCTCTTTGTAGTCCTCGGAAGAGAAACACCGTCGGATTGCAGCCTGTGTCTCACCGACGGAGCGTTCGTCCCTGGGCCGTAGATGATCGGCGACAGCGAGCTTGGCGGCCTGCTGCGAAAGGGGCGCTCTCGAAGCCATTATCTCGGCCTGAGCAACAACGAAGTCATCCAGCTCCTCTTTTGGCACGACGTGGTTGACGAAACCCCATCGTTGGGCCGTTTCGGCATCGAACCATTCAGCGGTGTAGATGATCTCCTTAGTGACCGAGGGGCCGAGCAGGTCGACGAGCTTGCCTACGCCTTCGGCGCCATAGCCGATACCGAGACGGGCTGGCGGCAGCCCAAACTGGGCGTCGTCGGCGCTGTAGCGGATATCAGCGGAGGCGGCGATTGCGAGGCCGCCACCGATACAGAAACCGTGGACTAAGGCCAGTGTCGGCTTTGAGAGGTTTTCGATGGCGGCATAGGCCTCTGCCGTCGCTGCGTCGTAGGCGACGGCTCCATCGTCCTGTCGGCGCTGGCCGAACTCGGAAATGTCGGCACCGGCAACAAATGCTTCCTCGCCAGAGCCTCGCAGAATCACAACCCTCACCTCTGGGTCATCGTCGAACGATTGGCAGATGGACGGCACCGCCTGCCACATGGAAAGCTTCATGGCATTGCGGCGAGCAGGATGGTCGAAGACGAGCCAGCCGATCATTCCCTGCTTGATTCCCTGCACCTGGGCGGTGGCCTCGCTCATGATTACCGTTGCCTCTCACTCATCTGGTCACTCATCTGGTCTTGCTGTTGGCACTCTGTGCGTCGTTGGCAATGCCCGCGACGCGTGTAGACCGTAGCGGTCACACAGTACGGTTGGCCAGGTGAGCAGATTCGCTTTTCTTGATACCGCCGTTCCGTTCGCAATGGCACACCGGGGAGGCTCCGACGTAGCCCCCGAAAATAGTGTTGCCGCTTTTCGCCACGCTGTTTCGCTCGGCTACGTCTACCTCGAAACCGATGTGCATCTCACCGCCGATCTCGTCCTGGTCGCCTTCCACGATGATGACCTGAGCAGGCTGGCTGGACGACCCAGTCGAATTCGTGACGTCACGTGGGCAGAGCTTCAGGAGATCGACCTCGGTGGCGGTGAACGCATTCCTCGGCTGGCCGATTTGTTGAAGGAGTTTCCCACATCAAGGTTCACCATCGATCCAAAGTCCGATGAGGCGGTCGATCCGTTGATACGGATTGTGGCAGATTCTGACGCGGTCGAACGTGTTTGTATCGGTTCCTTTGACGGGATGCGGACACGACGGGCTCGGAAGGCTCTGGGCCCAACGCTTTGTACCTCACCAGACCGGAACGGTCTACTCAAACTGCTCGTCGCATCGTTCGTCTACCCGAGGTGGAAGCACCCCTACGGTTGCGTTCAGATGCCGACCTCGATCCATGGGATCCCACTCGACGGGGCCTGGCTAGTTCGCCGATTCCAACGGCTGGGACTTCAGGTCCAGTATTGGACGATCAATGACGAGCCGGTGATGACTCGCTTGCTCGACAATGGTGCCGACGCCCTGATCACCGACACCGTTGCACTGGCCAAGTCGGTCCTCGATCAGCGACGCGCTTCCTGATTGATCCGCTTCTTGGTGGCAGCCCACGAACAGATCGGGCAATGCAAAAGATCGTGGTTACGGGCCGGACAGAACTCACGACCGAAAAAGATGATCTGCAGGTGTCTACGATTCCATGTGTCCTCGGGAAAGACAGCCTTGAGATCGCGCTCGGTCTTCTCGACAGTTGTGCCATTTGACAGCCCCCATCGAGCGGCGAGCCGGTGGATGTGGGTATCGACGGCAAAAGCCGGATGGCCAAAGCCTTGCGACATCACGACCGATGCTGTCTTGTGACCAACCCCAGGAAGAGACTCGAGGAACTCCCAGTCATCGATGACCTCTCCTCCGGCATCGAGAATTGCTTCCGCCGCCGCCTTCAGATTGCGAGCCTTGGTCGGTGCCAAACCGATCTCTCTGATTAGCTCGCGAATAGTCTCGACATCGAGGTCTGCCATCTTCTCGGGCTTATCGGCGACGGCGAACAGGGCGGGAGTAACCTCGTTGACCTTCTTGTCGGTCGTCTGTGCGGAAAGAGCGACTGCTACGAGCAGCGTGTAGGCATCGTGGTGATCCAGCGGTATTGGTGTTTCCGGATAGAGGTCGTCGAGCTGTAGCCCGATCCGATCCGCTTTTTCAGCTCGCTTCATTCCGAAATCCTCATTGCCAACGTTCGAGGCGCTTGCATCGAAGACCACGATATTGGTGATAGGGGAACTTCGAGACGAATTGCTCCGAGGTCCCAGACGTGGCATGGTCACCTGGTTCACTTCAGCAAACGTCAAGGAGAATTGCCGATGTCGACTGCACCGAGAACCGAACCCGCCCGCTTGGCAGCCAACGGCATGGTTTGCACGGTCGACCATGTGGCCTCCGCCGCCGGTGTTCGCGTCTTAGCCGCCGGCGGTAACGCGGCCGATGCGGCGGTGGCGGCTTCGGCTGTGCTGGCTGTGACGACACAGTACATGTGTGGCATGGGTGGCGATCTGTGGGCTCTGGTCCATCACCGTAACGAATCGGCGCCAGCCTCACTGAACGCTTCAGGTCGAGCTGGCTCTGGGGTTGACGCTTCCCAGTTGCGAGCCGAAGGCCATGTAACGATGCCGTACAGGGGTGATCTTCGCTCGACCCCAGTGCCAGGATGTGTCGATGGATGGCTTGCCCTGCTGGATCGTTTTGGCCGAGCAGATCTGGCCACGGTTTTCGGGCCAGCGATCGAAGCTGCAACAGGCGGATTCGCGGCGGCGCCCTTTCTCGCCGCGGCGGCGAGTGTTATTGCCGATGTCGACGGCAATCAGGACTTCTTTCCCGGCGGGAAGGTCGTGTTGCCAGGCCAGCGTGTTACTCGTCCAGGTCTGGCGCGAGCGCTGAGCGCTATCGTCGCCGACGGCCGCGAGGGTTGGTACGGGGGCGAGTTCGGCGCCGCTCTCATCGAGCAGGGACAAGGCATCTTCACCGAGTCTGACCTCGCCTTGAACTGTACTGACTGGAACGATCCGGTGCGGGCCGATGCGTGGGGTTCAACGCTCTGGACCAGCCCTCCGAACTCTCAGGGATACCTAAGTCTGGCCGGAGCCGTGATCGCCGATGGGTTGGACCTACCGGAGGATCCGTCGGATCCTCTTTGGGCCCACCTGCTGATCGAGTCGGCAAAGCAGGCCGGCTTCGATCGCTCGCAGTCACTGTTCGAAGGGGCCGACGGCGCCGCTCTGGTTTCAGAGGAACGGCTCGGGCCTCGCCGCGACGCCATCGATCCCGGTCGGGCATCGGCGCTGGTGCCGCCCGGTGCTGGTGGAGGAACAATCTACCTTTGCGCCGTCGACGAAGACCGGATGGGCGTGTCGCTTATCCAGTCGAACGCTTCTGGATTCGGCGCCCACGTCGCCATCCCATCGTTAGGTGTCTTCCTCCACAATCGTGGGATCGGCTTCTCGCTTGAGGCAGACCACCCAGCCGAGCTTGCGCCGGGACGGCGTCCGCCCAGCACGCTTTCACCCGCCCTGATCACCAACCCCGACGGATCGCTGCGAACCGTTCTTGGCACGATGGGTGGCGACGGACAACCCCAGGTGGTCCTGCAGATGATGGCCCATCTGCTCCAGGCCGGTTCATCACCGGGGCAAGCTATCAGCGATCCTCGCTTCACCCTTACGGTTCCCGACGCCAGCGGATTCGATACCTGGAGCGCACCCGACCGCTTGGCGGTCGCCGTCGAACAGGGAACAGCGTGGGCTGACGGCTTGCGCGATCGCGGCCACCAGGTAAACGAGCTTCCATGGGGCACCTCGTTGTTTGGCCACGCCCACCTGATCGACGTCGTCGACGATCATCTGGCCGGCGTGGCCGAGCCCCGAGTTCGATCTGGGGCCGCAGTCGGCATCTGATCGAGAAGCCGCCTCACCTTGGCATTCAGAGGGAGTTCGACGTTAGGACGGGTCGCTGAAGCTCGGCTCGCGCTTGTCGAAGAAGGCTTTGACCTGTTCAACCTGATTGGCGGATCCAATGAGTTGAGAGATCTCGGCCCGTTCTTGTGCGAACCCGTCGGCTGTCGAGACCTTCGGCGCGTCGGCAAACAGCCGCTTGGCTGCTCGAACCGCGTCTGGAGACTTGGCGGCGATCTCTGTGGCAAGATGCAGGGCATCGGCCCGTGGGTCCTCGGAGACTCGGGTGGCCAGACCGAGCTCCTTGGCTTCTGTGCCTGAAACCATGCGCCCGGTGAAGGTCAGTTCCTTGGCCACATCGAGCCCGACAAGGTTGATCAATGATTGGGTTCCGGTCATGTCTGGGATAAGACCCCAGCGAATCTCGAGTACCGACATTTTGGCGTCGGGGGCAACGATGCGGATATCGGCGCCGAGCGCGAGCTGGACACCACCGCCAAGGGCGTGGCCGTGAACAGCAGCGATAACCGGTACCGGAAGCGACGTCCAGCCGTAGACAGCTTGTTGAGCGCGATGGGTGATGCGTCCCTCTTCGATGGCCGAGACCGACGACGTTGCCCGGGGCCTATCCCCCATCTGCTGAAAGCTCCCAAAGTCGAGCCCTGCACAGAACGAGGGACCTTCACCGGAAAGGACGACGCAGCGCAAGGAAGGATCGGCGGCCAGGTCATCGGAGACTTCGACCAAGGCGTCGAACATGACAGGGTCGAGTGCGTTCATCTTGTCGGGTCGGTTTAGCCGCACATCAGCGACGCCACCTACTCGTGTCACGGTCAATCGTTCAGCCTGTTGTGCGTTCATGATCCTCACTCGGTCTATTCAGCAGTTGGTCTATTCAGCAGTTGGTTTTGCAGGGGCACCGACATAGGGACAGTGCCGACATCCACGATCACAGCAACTGGCCTGGTCGTGCAAATACGCCGCCGTCATCACGAAGAGGCCACTGACGGGATCGAGATACCCGGCCTCACCGCGCTCGCTCGCTGTGTCATGGGCCAGCATGATTGCCTCGTAACCGGATGCATCATCGGCGAGCCGGGATGGATCAGGTCGCCGCCAGGCGTCCCGGAGAGGTTCGCGTTGGGCTGCGTCGGGCTCGTGATCATCGGTACGGGGCTCATCGGACATGGCCTTGTCACCGTACTGGCCTCCGAAAGGCACCAATCTGTGGATAAGTATCGTAATCCACAGGGTTACCCCTCTAGCACCGCACAATCAAGCCGTCTTACAGTTAGCTCTAGAGCAAATGAACGACAAACGAACCGACGCAAGAAAGGTTCCTAGGCGCAGAAAGGCTGGCCGACATGGCACTGTTCGCCGTAACCCTCAACGATCAGACAACCGACTTCGTGGAAGACGCTGATGCCTACCAGCAGGAGGGTCCACTCACGACCTTCTTTGCCTTTCAGGACGATCGCCACGTGATCAACTCCTGGAGCATTCGCCTGGCGAGCTATCGCACGTCAGACATCGCTGCCATCCGTCGAAGCGCGCGGGTTGGCCAGGAGCCACTGGTGGTGCCTGGTGACGTAGCGTTGGCTGCCGCCAGCTGAAGAGCACCGAGGTCGGCGCTCGGCTTGGAGCGCAAACGAGGTCTGGAACTAGAGTGCCGGTATGGCACGCAGCGTTCTCCTGGTCCATGGCTTCTCAACCTCAGCTCGACGTACCTGGGTCGAACCAGGTTGGGTCGACTTGTTAAGCGAAGCCGGGCGTACCGTGATCGCCCCCGATCTACTCGGCCATGGCGACGCTGATAAGCCACACGACCCCGACGCCTACGGTCGCGTCGAGGAGCTGGTCGCTGAGGCGCTGCCACCTGAGCCCGTCGATGCGATCGGCTACTCGGCTGGCGCACGCATCGTCCTCTCCCTGGCAGCCCAGAATCCTGGACTCTTCGATCGGATAGTCATCGGCGGTGTCGGTGGCCGCCTTCTAAAACACCGTGAAGGGAACCCCATTCTCGATGCCATTGAGGGGCGAGGCGGGGATGACGACATGGTGGCCAATCACTTCCGGTCGATGGCTCACGACGACGGGAATGACCCAGCCGCTCTGGCCGCCTTCCTCCGTCGCGATCAACCTCGGCTCGATGCCGAGCACCTGGCATCAATTACGAATGAGACATTGCTGGTGATAGGCGATCAGGACTTCGCCGGGCCCGGCCAACCGCTGGCCGATGAGATGCCGAATTGTGACGTTGTGACCTTGCGGGGCGTCGATCACTTCGGTCTTCCCAAAGCCTTCCAGTTCATGGACGAAGCCTTTCGTTTTATCGGCGCTGACCCTATGGCCTAGGAGCTGAGCTAGCCGTTCTCAGACGGGCCAGCCGCAGTGTGCTGGGTCCCTGAGGGCTCTGTAAGCCATGGAGCGGGCGTGGCCCAGCTGTCATCGAACACGAGCTCTTTAGCTGGCCGCCGTCTCACCGGCCCGTGGTTACCGAGCGGCCGTCCCAAAGGAATCGTGGCGGCGATCGCGTACTCGCTCGGTATTTCGAGCAGTTCGCGCAACTCTGCCTCGACCTCGCGGTGCCATCCGGTCAAGACTCCGCCATAGCCGAGGGCTCGGGCGGCCAACAGCAGGTTTTGGCAGGCCGGATAGATCGATGCGCCGTCGATGAGACTGTCATGTCGAGTCTTGATGCAGGCCAGCACGACGGCAGGCGTTGCCTCAAAGTTGTCGACGAAGAACTGCATCGTCCTCGCCATCCTGGCCTTTGGCGAGTTGGGTGCTTCACCCGAACCCGATCGATAGCCATCCGTTTCTACCTTCTTGGCCCAACCAGAGCGAAAGGACTCCCCAAGGATCGACTTCGCTCGCCGAGCATTCGGGCCGTCAGTCAGCACCATGAATCGAAAGTTTTGGCGGTTCGAACCGGTAGGAGCACGTGTTGCGCTGAACAGGATCGTCGACAGATGATCCGGTGGCAGAGGATCGGGATGGAAACGCCGTATTGCGCGAGTCGTGGCCAAGCCGTCGAGGAGAGAAACTGGTTCACCAATGGCCATAGGCGAGCTTGCCTCGATCTGGATCGGTTTCCAAATCGAGGCCAGTCGCTCGGCTAGGCTTGTGCTCCCGTGCTGGCCATGGCCATGGCGTGTCGAACGAGGCCGATGACCGCATCGCGAACCGCAGCCTTGTGTCTGGCGTCGGTGACCATGATTGGGATGTAGTCGGGAATGTCGAGCGCTTCTCGGACGTCATCTGGATGGTGACGCAGCACGCCGTCGAAAGCGTTGATTCCAACGACGAACGGCACTCCTGCCTGTTCCATATAGTCGATAGCGGGAAAGCAGTCGTCCAAACGATTGGTGTCGACGAGTACGACGGCGCCAATGGCACCGCGCACCAGCTCGTCCCACATGAAGTGGAAACGATCTTGTCCCGGGGTACCGAAGACGTACAGGACGAGTTCGTCGCCGAGGGCAACGCGACCGAAGTCCATCGCCACGGTCGTGCCCTTCTTGGTCGTCGCGTCGCCGAGGTTGTCCACGGTCTCGCTGGCCTTGGTCATGTTGGCTTCGGTCGTCAGCGGGTCGATGTCGGACATCGAACCGACAAAGGTTGTTTTGCCGACGGCGAAACCGCCGGCAACGACGATCTTTACTGGAATCGGATTGCTCATCGTCGTTCTCCTTACAGGGTCTGCAGGCCGTCGAGCACTCGCTCGAGAAGGCGCAGATCCGGTCGTTCGTCGGGGCTGGAGTCAGTTAGGGCATGGGTCGCGAGATGCCCTGATTCCACGAGGTCGCCTATGAGGACTTTCGCAACCTGGAGCGGAACTTTCAAGTGGGCCGAGACCTCGGCCACCGAGAGGGCGTTTTCAGCCATCGTGAGGATCTGGCGCGATTCGTGCATGATGCTCCCTGGAGGGTTCATGCCCGTCTCGCTCGCCTTCACCATCGTCTCGAGCGCTAGATCGACGTCTGTCCTGGTCCGGCCCCGCGTAACGGTGTAGGGCCGCACCGTGAAGGCGCTGCGCTCAGTTTCTTCGGATGTCATTGAGGCAACGCCGCCTGCAACTCAGCTCGCAGCTCTGGGGTGAGTACGACGCCGGCCTTGTCGACGAGCACTGCCATCTCGTAGCCGACAAGTCCGATGTCGGCCGCTGCGTCGGCGATAACCGCCAGCAGTGAACCATCAGAGATGCCGGTCACGAAGAGGAAGGCGTACTCCATCTCCACGATTACCTCGGTAACCGCTCCGCCGCCGAATCTGCCAGCAGCCCCATAGCTCAGGCCGATAAGACCGGAGGCCACCGCTGCGAAGCGGTCGACCGAGTCGCGGTCGAGGCCGGTAGAGGCTGCAATCGGCAAGCCGTCAGATGAAACTACGACTGCCTCATTTACGCCGGGCACATGCCCAACGAAGTTGTTTACAAGCCAGTTTACGTTTTTGGCTTCCTCGCTAAGTCCACTCATTCGGAGTCCTCCTCTACGGCCGCCAGGTCGTCTTGTTCAGTTCCTGTCGTCACGGATGCATCACCTTTGAGGCCTTGCCGGTAACGGGAAAGCATGGATCGAATCTCCTCGGGGTCTCGGCTACTCGCCTTGGCCGTGGTTCGGTCTTCACTAATCTTCCGACCTTCGCCAAGCGGCGACTTCGAGCTGCCGCGCTGACGTTTCGTCAAACCACCGGCGCTGCGGCCAGAGGCCTCAACGGGTGGTGGCACACTGGCCGGACTGTCGACTTCAGCAGTAGCTGGACGAGCCGCTACCTCGGCCATTCCAGCTTCGGCGTCGGTCGGTTCGCCATCGTCGAGTAACGAGGCCACTCCGGCATCGAATGCGCCTCCCGTTGGGATGGCTTCTTCGAGTTTGTCGGGAGCTTTCTTGACGAGTTCCTCGCCGCCAGCAACGACGGCTGGAGGGGTCCAATCCTCGCCGGACTCGGGTCCGACCTCTTTCAGGAAACCTTGGTCGTCGCCTGCCGAGAAGGATGGGATCGTCGGTGGAGCGGTATAGGTCGGAGCGCGGTCACCGTCGGCGCGCTGCTTCTTTGACTTGCGCTTGCGTCGCGATTTATCCGAGGCCGGCTTCTCTGCCGAAGGCGCTTCGGCTGCGACAGGATCTGCGGCCTTGTTCGGGGTCTTGGCAGAGTTTCCTGAACCGACTTCGTCGAGGCCGGGAACAGTGGGGATAGGAGCGTCCGGTGTTACCTCGGGTGGCTTCCAGGCTTCAGCCGCGAGGTCAGACGCCTTCTCCGCTGAAGCGAAGGGAGACTGAGCAGCCCAGTCTTCGGGCTTGTCTTCGGCGCCATCTTTGGCGAAGTTCTTCATGTCCAGGCCGAGGAGTTTCGACAAGGCATCGGACTTCGCAGAAGGTGGAGCATCGGCTACTGGTGCCGGAGCTTCGGCCTGAGGAGCAGCCGCAAACGATGAGGGCGACTCGTCGGTCTTTGCCTTTGACCGCTTCTTCTTCGAGGTCTTCTTCGACCCCTTTTTGACGAACATCGAGGCTGGGAGCTTGAGTCGAGCCTTCGTGCCGGAGTCTTCGGTCGAAGATATCTCGACCGAGGCTCCGATGCGGGCTGCGAGTCGGCCGATAACGATGAAGCCCAAGGATCGGCTCATCTCGAGGCCGAGCTCAGGCGGCTGTGACAGCGTCTGGTTGGCCTTGGCCAGCTGTTCTTCGTTCATGCCCATGCCGTGGTCGACGATGTCGATCAGGTAGTCACCCGACTTAGCAAAGTGGGCGGACACCTCGACCGGTGACTCTGGTGGGGAGAACTGGGTGGCGTTCTCCATCAGTTCAGCGGTCATATGTGCGACATCGACGGCCGAGCCTGCCGAAATCTTGCCATCGTGGATCGATCCAAGGCTGATGTGGAGATAGTTCTCGATCTCGCCCATCGCCACCCGCAGAACATCGCCGATATCGACTGGCCCGCCACGACGGCGTCCCGGGTCGGCTTCGGCGAGAACGAGCAAGCTCTCAGCGTTTCGGCGCATTCGTGTCGCCAGATGGTCGATCTTGAACAGCTCTTCGAGGCGATCAGGATCTTCCTCGGTGCTTTCAAGCGCGTCGATTAGCTCGACCTGGCGATCGAGCAGGGTCTGGCTTCGCCGGGCCATGTTGATGACGATGTTGGCGATGCCCTTCTTCACAGCCTGCTGCTGCGTGTCTTGCAGGTTGAGGCTGTTGTCCTTGATCGTGTTAAGACCTGTGGTGATAGGCTCCAACGTCGCATCGTCGTCGAGGTCTATCGGCCCCCACTCTTTCAATGCGGCGTCAGCACCGGTCAGCGAGAGCTCTCGTTGAGCCTCGACAAGTCGTTCAACCGCGTTGCCGAGGTTGGTTATGGAGCCGAGAATCTTGGAGCCTGCCCATACACTGATGGCGCAACTAACCGCCATGCCTAGTAGGGCGAAGACACCATAGATTCTCAGTCCGGCTGTTCCGCTAAGAAACACCAGTGCACCGACGGCGAGGACGCCGATGATGACCAGCGGAACCGTTGCCATGAGAAACAACTTCTTCCTCATGTTCGTTCCTATTCCGGATCGGAAATCGAGTTCGAGCACCATATTCCTCTCACAGGTCGTTGGGCCAACATCTAAATCGGCGGCTATGGGCCGCGCTTGAGGTTCCGAGCAGAATGATTCTGATCTTGGCAAAGAAGTTCACCTTCAGATCAATGTCTCGTGGACAAAGAATCTGACCAGATCGTTAATAAACGTGACCGGGGCGGCGATAGATGGTTTGTGTCAGCCGTTGCTACTGAAGATGCCCTCCAAGGCAACCTCCGTGAATTTCCGCTCGGAGTGTTGCTACAGATGCTTGCCAACAAGAACCGAACTGGCGCCCTCACGCTCCAGGACGGCAGTGAGATTTGGTTGTCCGAAGGATTGACCTATCTCTCTACGAGCGCCAACGGCTCATCCGTGAGCGCCGTTCTCTATGGCGCCGAGGCCGGTTCTCTCGACGAGATCGAGGCGATGTTCAATGCCGAAGGGCAGCAGGGCACCGTTGTCGACCAGATCCTCGAAGGCAAGCCAGAGCTGGAGCCCGTGCTCCGGCGACTCTTGCACGAGTACACCTTGAACTCACTGTTCGAGATGCTGGTACCTTCGGATGCGACGTTCCGCTTTGAACCGAACCGTCGTCATCGGCTCGGCGATCGGTTTGCCCACGACACGGGTGTCTTGGTTTCTCAAGCCGAGCAGCGTCTCGAGATCTGGCGGCGAATAGCGGCGAGAATCCCTTCGACGGCAGCCATCTTCAAAATGTCGACGTCTCTACCCGACAACGGCTACGAGCGGGTGATCACCGCTGACGAGTGGCGTTATCTGTCCCGCGTGAATGGCCACAAAACGGTCGCCGACGTCATCACCGAGACTGGTGAAAGCGCCTTCCGCGTATGCTCGACGCTCTATCGCTTGCTGATTGAAGAGCTCATCGTCGAGCTCGACCACGCCTAAGCTCCTCGGTGTGGACTCATCGGCGCTTGTTCGTTGAGATGTAGCTTGCTCTCCGTCGCTAGCTGAGCGGCCGATCGGTTGGCGTCACCGGTTCAGGCAACAGTGTGTCGCCCATGAGCAGGCGATCAACAGCGGCTGCGCACGAGCGTCCTTCGGCGATTGCCCACACGATCAGACTCTGCCCGCGACCCATGTCGCCGCAGACGAAGACATCGTTCTGGGTCGAGCCGTCGATCTCGGCTTGCCAGGATGCATTCCGGGCCACCTGACCTCGTTCGGTCAGGTCGAGGTTCAACGCACCGATCGGACCAGACTGCTCCGGTCCCAGAAAGCCCATCGCTAGCAGGACCAGGTCGGCCTCCATAGCGAAATCGCTTCCTTCGACGGGGTCGAAGTTTGGACGACCGTCGCGCGTTACCATCTCTACTTCGTGACCGACGAGTTGGGTTACGCGACCATCTTCGCCGTCGAACCTGGTGGTGTTCAGCGAGAATCGCCGTTCGACGCCCTCCTGATGGGCAGATGACGTCCGGAACATGAGTGGCCAGGTGGGCCATGGGGTTGACGGATCGCGCTCCTCAGGTGGTCGCTGCATGATCTCCAGCTGAGTTACCGATCGCGCCCCTTGGCGATTGGCGGTACCGACACAGTCGGCCCCTGTGTCGCCTCCTCCGATAACGACTACAGCCTTGTCGGCGGCATCGATCGGCGCCGAGGTGAGGTCGCCTTCTTGAACCCTGTTAGCGAAAGGGAGATACTCCATTGCCTGGTGGACACCATCGAGCTCTCGACCTGGAACCGGCAGATCTCGCCATGCGGTAGCGCCTCCGGCGAGCACGATGGCGTCGTAGTTCTGACGCAGCTCATCGACAGCCACGGCTGTGGGGTCATCGCCTGCCCCGCCAACGTTCGCACCGGTTCGGAAGACGGTTCCTTCAGCTTCCATCTGGTTGAGGCGGCGATCCAGCACCCGCTTTTCCATCTTGAATTCTGGGATTCCGTAGCGAAGAAGGCCGCCGATGCGGTCGGCGCGCTCAAAGACCGTGACATCGTGACCGGCGCGGGTCAATTGCTGAGCAGCCGCAAGGCCAGCAGGTCCGGAGCCAATAATGGCCACCGATCGACCGGTCTTTGTCGTTGGAACGATCGGTACAACCCAGCCCTCTTCCCAGGCCCGCTCGATTATGGAAAGTTCGACGTTCTTGATCGTGACCGCTTCGGTATTGATTCCCGCTACGCAAGCGCCCTCGCAGGGGGCAGGGCACAGCCTTCCGGTGAACTCCGGGAAATTGTTGGTGGCGTGAAGCTGGTCGATGGCCTTGGCCCAGTTGTCGTTGTAGACCAGATCGTTCCACTCGGGGATCATGTTGCCGAGCGGGCAGCCGTTGTTGCAAAACGGGATGCCGCAATCCATACAGCGAGAAGCCTGTGTGGCAACCTCAGAGTCGGGCATTGCCTGGTAGACCTCATGCCAGTCTTTGAGCCGGACGGGCACAGGGCGACCGGTCGGGGTCTTTCGATCGTGGAGCAGAAAACCTTTGGGATCACCCATGAGCGGCCTCCATGACGGCTTGGATTGGGTCGAGACCGAGATCTTCGGCTTTGCGCTGGGCGTCTAGGACTCGGCGATAATCGCGGGGCATGACCTTGACGATCGTGTTGAGAGCTGCTGACCAAGATGTGAGAAGACGAGATGCGACGGCTGACCCGGTTTCATCGAGGTGTCGCTCGATCAGCCGTCGAAGATGAGTGATGTCTTCTTCGTCGAGGGCTTCGATGGCGACCATCTCGGTGTTCAACTTCGACTTGAAGGTCGACTCTTCATCGAGCACATAGGCGATGCCACCAGACATGCCAGCGCCAAAATTGCGGCCGGTTGGCCCGAGGATTACGGCACGGCCACCGGTCATATATTCACAGCCATGGTCGCCAACCCCTTCCACCACGGCTTCAGCCCCTGAATTGCGCACGCAGAAGCGCTCGCCGACACGGCCACGAATGAAGGCCTGACCTCCCGTGGCGCCATAGAGCACGACATTACCTGCGATGATGTTGTCCTCGGCGGCAAAGAGCGACGCTCTCGAGGGTCGCACGCTCAGCCGGCCTCCAGATAGACCTTTGCCGAAGTAGTCGTTGGTGTCACCCTCAAGACGCAGCGTGATGCCTCGAGGGACAAAGGCGCCAAATGACTGCCCGGCAGAACCTTCGAAGTCGATCACGATCGTGTTGTCGGGTAGTCCCTCGCCGCGATATCGCTTCGTGAGCTCGTGACCCAACATGGCACCAACCGAACGATTCTCGTTGGTGATCGGGTAGGCCAGAGAGACCGGCTGCCGCTCGTCTAATGCCGCTGCCGCGTCTTGGATCAGTGTCTGGTCGAGGGCCCGTTCAAGACCGTGCTCCTGAGACTTCGAGCAGTAGCGGGTTTCGCCCGGTTCGGTTTCTGGGATGTAGAGGATCGGCGTGAGGTCGAGCCCCGAGGCCTTCCAATGGTCGATGGCTTCATTGGTGTCGATACATTCCACGCGGCCCACGGCTTCTTCAATCGTGCGGAAGCCGAGTTCTGCGAGATGCTCACGAACCTCTTCGGCTATGTATTCGAAGAAGGTTTCGACGAACTCGGGCTTCCCGCTGAAGTGAGCTCGCAGCTCTGGGTTTTGCGTCGCCACACCAACCGGGCAGGTATCGAGGTGGCAGACCCGCATCATGATGCAGCCGGATACGACGAGCGGAGCGGTTGCGAAGCCAAACTCTTCGCCACCCAGCAGGGCCGCTATAACCACATCGCGCCCGGTTTTGAGCTGACCGTCGACCTGGAGGACGATCCGGTCTCGGAGATCGTTCAGCATGAGGGTCTGCTGGGTCTCGGCGACACCGAGCTCCCATGGGCCGCCAGCATGCTTTAGCGATGTCAGCGGCGAAGCGCCGGTTCCTCCGTCGTGGCCGGAGATCAGTACGACATCGGCCTTGGCCTTTGAGACACCGGCTGCAACGGTACCAACCCCGACTTCGGCTACCAGCTTCACGTGGACGCGGGCCACCGGGTTGGCGTTCTTGAGATCGTGGATCAGCTGAGCGAGGTCCTCGATCGAGTAGATGTCGTGATGCGGCGGCGGCGAGATAAGCCCAACGCCAGCCGTCGAAAGGCGGGTCTTGGCGATCCAGGGGTAGACCTTCGGTCCAGGGAGTTGTCCCCCTTCACCCGGTTTTGCCCCCTGAGCCATCTTGATCTGGATGTCGTCGGATTCAGTCAGATACTCGGCGGTGACACCGAAACGGCCCGATGCGACCTGCTTGATAGCCGACCGCTTGGAATCACCGTTGGGTAGGGGAACATAGCGTTCCGGATCCTCGCCGCCTTCGCCAGTGTTCGACTTTCCGCCGAGTCGGTTCATCGCGATAGCGAGCGTCTCGTGGGCTTCGGCTGAGATCGATCCGTAGCTCATCGCCCCGGTCGCGAACCGTTTTACGATCTCGGAGACTGGTTCAACCTCGTCGATAGGTACTGGTTGTCGCCCAGAGCGCAGGGTGAAGAGGCCTCGAAGAGTAGCGAGATGGCGAGCCTGCTCGTCGACCGCTGAGGTGTACTGCTTGAAGATGTCGTAGCGCTGCGTTCGAGTGGAATGCTGAAGTTTGTAGACGGTCTCGGGATTGAAAAGGTGGTACTCACCTTCGCGACGCCATCGGTATTCGCCGCCAACATCCAGCTCGCGGTGGGCGAGAAGCTCGGGTCGGTCGGGGAAGGCCCGACGATGACGTAAACCGATCTCTCGAGAAATTTCGTCCAGACCGATGCCTCCCAACTTCGAGGTCACGCCGGTGAAGTACTCGTCGACCAGTTCTTGGCTCAATCCGATTGCTTCGAAGATTTGGGCTCCCGTGTAGGAGGCAACCGTGGAGATCCCCATCTTCGACATCACCTTGATTACGCCGGTGGTAGCCGCCTTGACATAGTTGGCGACGGCCTGATCGCGGCGGATGCCGATGGTTCCCGCTTCAACTCGATCCTCGATCGTTTCGAGAGCAAGGGAGGGGCAGACCGCGCTCGCCCCACAGCCGATCAACACGGCGAAGTGGTGAACCTCTTTGGCGTCGGCGGCGTCGACGATGAGTCCGATCTGGGTGCGGAGTTTCTCGCGGTTGAGGTGATGATGGACCGCCCCGGTCAGCAGCAGCGACGGGATTGGCGCAAGCTCCGGGGTGGCCCCTCGATTGGACAGGACGAGTATGCGACTCCCCTGCCTCATGGCCTCGACCGCCTCGCGACGAACCTGCTCAAGTCCGGCGCGGAGGCCTTCGACGCCCTTAGCAGCCTCAAAACGACCGTCTATGCGGGTGCAGGCTAGTTGGGGAAGGTTGCCGTCGCTGTTGGCAAACTCGATTCGATCCCTCTCGGCCGGCGTGAGGATTGGGTATTCCAGGACGAGCTGGTCACACCAGTCGGGCGTGGGCTCCAGCACGTTAACCGATGGACCTAAGATCACTCGGTGGCTTGTGACCAGCTCCTCACGAATCGCGTCGAGAGGCGGGTTCGTGACCTGAGCAAAGAGCTGTTTGAAATACTCAAAGAGCAGGCGAGGGCGTTCCGAGAGTACCGCCAGCGGGGTATCGGTTCCCATCGAACCGATGGCTTCCTTGCCCGTTGTTGCCATGGGGTCGACGAGCAGTTCGAGATCTTCGCTGGTGTAGCCGTTCACCAATTGCTCGGCCACCAGCTCGGTGGCATCGTCGTCCTTCGTTGGCGGGGCAGGTTCAGCCGGGAGGTCGTCGAGCCGTAGATGCCGTTCAAGCCAAGCGCCGTAGGGGCGCTCAGCGGCCAGCGCCGACATTATCTCGTCGTCGTCGATGATCCGTCCCTGGGCTGTGTCGACGAGAAACATCTTGCCAGGCTCGAGCCGGCCCTTTCGGACCACCTTCGCTGGATCGACATCGAGGACCCCTACCTCAGAGGCCATGACGACCAGACCATCATCGATCACCCAGTAGCGGCTTGGTCGCAACCCATTTCGATCGAGGACGGCACCGACGACGGTGCCGTCGGTGAAGGTGACCGACGCCGGTCCGTCCCACGGTTCCATGTCCGATGAGAAGAAATCGTAGAAGGCGCGCTGGTCGGCTGGCAGCTCTGCATTCTTCTCCCACGCCTCCGGGATCATCATCAGGACAGCATGGTGGAGCGGGTAACCGCCGAGGTGTAGTAACTCCAGGGCCTCATCGAGACTGGCCGTGTCGGAGCCGTTCGGCGTGCAAATCGGAAAGAGCTTCTCAATACGATCGCCCCAGTGGGAGGCGGCCAGCATCGCTTCGCGAGCCCGCATGCGGTTTCGGTTGCCCATGACGGTGTTGATCTCGCCGTTGTGGGCGACGAATCGGTACGGGTGGGCCAAGGGCCATGAAGGAAAGGTGTTGGTCGAGAAGCGGGAGTGCACCAGAGCGAGTGCTGATTCGATGGTCTCGTCGCCCAGATCGAGAAAGAAGCTTTCTAGCTGTGGCGTGGTCAACATGCCCTTGTAGACCATGGTTCGTGAACTCAGGCTTGGGAAGTAGACGCGTTCGCCGAGGTCATCCTGGAGCTCGTGTTCGATCCGTTTCCGAGCGACGTACACCTCCCGATCCAGTGCCAAACCTGAGAGCTCGGCTGGCGAGGTGACGACCAGCTGCTGAAACGTTGGCATTACTTCGAGCGCTTGTTGTCCGAGGGATGAGGCGTCGATGGGCACGTCGCGCCATGCGTGAACGATGAGACCTTCTTCAGCCACGATCTGTTCAATACCAGCTCGAGCGCGTGCGCAGCGGTCCTGATCTCTCGGCAGGAAGACCAGGCCGGTGGCATAGTGGCCAGGGGCGGGCAGATCCGCGATCTGAGACGCTAAGAACCGATGCGGGACCTGAAGGAGGATGCCGGCGCCGTCACCAGTATTCGGCTCGGCATTGGTCGCTCCCCGATGCTGAAGCTTTGTCAGCGCATCGAGGGCGGTTCGTACGATCGCCGAGCTTTGCCGCCCCTCAAGATCGGCGACAAAGGCCACGCCACAAGCATCGTGTTCGAAGGCGGGGTCGTAAAGACCCTGAGGCGGGGGGAAGTCGTGCACCAGATCTCCAAGCAGGTCGGGGCGTGTCCACCACGGGTATCGAGGCCGTGGGGAAGCGCCAAAATGTCCAAAACAAGGTCGATTCTCAGGACAATCCCGATCTCGACAAAGGGACAGCACTGGCCCTGATGGCACGGGCGTTAAAAGGACGCTATTCCGGCCAACTGCCAGACTAGCCGACGTCGGTTGACCACAAGCAAACCCAGATGCGTGAAGGTGCTTCGACATCAGGTCGACCGATCGGCGCTTTCGCTATGGGAGATACCCAAGCGGTGAGTACTATCGAGAATCTATGAAATCTGAAGCCGTCGCCAGTCTTCTCGAGGACATGTATGCCTCGCCGACCCCCTATCACGCAGCTCACCGGGCCGCTGATCTGCTCGACGGTGCCAGCTTCCGGCAGTGTGCGGCAGACCAGGCCTTGCCCAGCGAACCGGGGGCCTACTACGTGCGCCATGGCGGCATGCTTATCGCCTGGTTGCTCGACGCGTCCCATAGCGGCTTTACCATCGTTGGTGCCCACACAGATTCTCCCAATCTGCGGATCAAGCCGCGTCCGGTCAAGACGTCGGCCGGTTTCGTCCAACTCGGGGTGGAAACCTACGGCGGTGTTCTGCTCAACTCCTGGCTCGACCGGGATTTGGGAATCGCAGGTCGAGTCGCTCTTGGAGGTGAAGGCAATCTTGAGCAGCGTCTTCTTCGTATCGATGAAGCAATCTTGCGAGTTCCACAGCTTGCGATACATCTCGACCGCGAGATAACGCCCAATGGGCTCAAGCTCAATCCTCAACGCCACATGGTGCCCATCTGGGGCCTAGCCGACAGTGATGCCGATTCGGCTGATCAAGAACCCGACGGCGACGAGTTCCGCCAGATGCTGGCTGATGTCCTAGACGTCGATACCGAGCGAATTCTCGGTTACGACCTGATGGCCTACGACCTTCAAGAACCGAGCTTCGTCGGCCGGGATCGAACAATGGTCGCCTCAGCCAGAATCGATAACCTCGTCTCGACCTTCTGTGGCGTGCACGCGATGGTGGCAATGGCCAACTCTGGCGACGTCGGCCGTCGATGTCCGGTGCTCGTGCTCTATGACCATGAGGAGGTCGGATCGGAGTCGGCCACCGGTGCGTCTGGCGCAGCTTTGGCGGCGATGGTCGAACGGATTGCCTATGCCCGCGGCGAAGACCGGTCCACATTCCTCGCCTCGCTAAACCAATCGATAGCGATATCGGCCGATGGCGCTCACGCCACCCATCCGAACTATGCGGATCGTCATGATCAGGAGCACCTGATTGCCCTAAATGCTGGCGTTGTCGTCAAGCGCAACGCGAACGTTCGGTACGCAACCGACGCATCAAGCGAGGCTTTTGCTGTTGCCGTTGCCCAGGAGGCTGGTCAACCGTTGCAGTTCTACAGCCACCGCAACGATCTGCCGTGTGGTTCGACGATCGGACCCATGCTGTCGGCACGGCTCGCCATCTCCACAGTCGATCTTGGCGCCCCCCAGTTGGCGATGCACAGTATTAGGGAGACGGCCGGGGCATCGGACATCGCTGCTTTAGCCAGTCTCCTCGAAGCCGCCTGGCACTCTTCGCTAGCGGTCAGCGAGGTCAGCTAGATTGCTGAATTAGCACAACTCGTTGCTGGTTGTTGCTGTTCTGCCCGACGCGAACTACCGTTCAGCGGTCGCTACTAAACCGCGCGCGTCGAGGCGTCGTCGCCCGGGTAGCCAACATCAATCACGTCTCGGAGGAAGTCTCGTGGGAGCAGTCCCCTATCTAGCCCTTATCTCATCCCTGGCCGCCCTTGGTCTTGCCGGGTACTTCTTTGCTGACGTAAAGAAGGCAAGCCCTGGCAGCGACCGCATGATCTTCCTGATGACGGAGATTCAGAAGGGCGCCAAGGCCTTCCTCCGTCAGGAATACACGTGGGTGTCTGGGTTCGCCGTAGTGATGGCAATCTTGATTGCCGTGGTCATCAAGCCATGGGCCGCTGTCGCCTACCTGCTCGGAGCGATCCTCTCGGCCACTGCTGGCTATGCCGGCATGATGGTTGCCACGATGGCCAATGCTCGAACCACCGAGGCGGCCAAAGAGGGGCCAGCCAAAGCGCTGCCGATCGCCTTCCGTGGCGGTGCGGTCATGGGCTTCAGCGTGGCCGGCCTCGCCCTGATGGGCCTGATGGTCGTCTACATCCTGTTCGTGATGATTCTCAAGATCGATGACGCCTTTGAGGTCGTCACCGCCTACGGTCTTGGCGCTTCGACCATCGCCTTGTTTAGTCGTGTTGGTGGTGGCATCTTTACCAAGGCCGCTGACGTCGGCGCCGACCTCGTCGGCAAGATTGAGGCTGGCATCCCTGAGGATGATCCTCGCAACCCGGCCACGATCGCCGACAACGTTGGCGACAACGTTGGCGATGTCGCTGGCATGGGCGCCGATCTCTTCGAGTCGTATGCGGGCTCAATTATCGCCCCCATCTCGCTGGTCGCTTTCGCTTTGGCCCTGGCTGCCGACGGTCTCGTCGACAATCGAACGGCGATCGCCCTGCTCATGTTCCCCATCGCTGTTGCCTTCGTTGGCATGATCGCCTCGATCATCGGCTCCTTCCTGGTGAAGGGAGGCGACTCGACCGACTCGAAGGATCTGTCGAAGGCACTCCACATGGGAACCAACGTGGCTATGGCCATCACGGTCGTCGCAACCATCATCGTCTCCTACATGCTGTTCGGCGGCGACGACTTTGATCGACCCATCGGTCTTGCCATCTCCGTGATCGGCGGCCTCATCGCCGGTTGGGCGCTGGGTAAGACAGCGGAGTACTACACATCTGACCACTTCAACCCGGTCAAGAAGATCGCTGAGCAGGCCGAGACCGGCCCAGCGACCACCGTTCTCGCTGGTATTTCTGCTGGCATGATCTCGGTCGCCTCCTCGGTCATCCTGATCGTCCTCGGTATTGGCATCGCCTACTACGGCGGCGAGATGACGTTCGACGCCATCGGCGCCCTCGACGGTGGCATTTACGGCATCGCGGTGGCGGCCATCGGCATGTTGGCCACAACTGGCGTTGTGGTCTCGGTCGACGCCTACGGCCCTATCGCTGACAACGCGGGCGGCATTGCCGAAATGGCCGAGCTCGATCCTTCTGTCCGCGAGGTTACCGATGCGCTCGATTCGCTCGGGAACACGACCGCTGCTGTGGCCAAGGGATTCGCTGTCGGCTCTGCGGCCTTAACCGCTTTGGCCCTGTTTAAGAGCTTCGAATTCGCTGTGGCCAAGGCTGGTGGCGATCTTTCGCTGAACATCGGTGAAGTGCCGGTTTTCACCGGTCTCTTCCTCGGTGCCATGCTTCCCTTCCTCTTCGCAGCCTTGACCATCGACGCTGTTGGGCGAGCCGCTCAAGAGATGATCGTCGAGGTCCGTCGTCAGTTCGCTGAGATTCCCGGCCTGCGAGAGGGCAAGGAAGGAGTCATCCCCGACTCCGCCCGTTGTGTCGCCATCTCGACCACTGCGTCGCTCAAGGAGATGATCATCCCCGGTGCGCTGGCTGTGGTCGTCCCTCTGATCGTCGGCTTCATCTCGATCAATGCGCTGGGTGGCCTGCTGGCTGGTGCGCTCGTAACCGGCTTCGCACTCGCCATCTTCATGGCAAACGCTGGTGGCGCGTGGGACAACGCCAAGAAGTACATCGAATCCGGCCACCACGGTGGCAAGGGCTCCGATCCGCATAAGGCGGCAGTGGTCGGCGACACTGTTGGTGATCCATTCAAGGACACGTCCGGTCCAGCTATGAACATCCTGCTGAAGGTCATGACCATCGTCAGCCTCGTGTTCGCTGCGGCCTTCGTGAACAGCCCCTTCTAAACCGGTCGATCGCTCTGGCAAAGAGCGAGTACTCATCGAGATGGTGCATGCCCTCGGGGTATGCACCATCTTGGCTTTTGGGGTTTGGTCTGAAACACTCACTGCCAGGAGGTTGGAGAAGTGTCTACCGTTCGGAAACTTACATCCACTGACGGGTTTGTCGTCGTTGACTACCCAGACATGGCAGCTTGCGGGCCGCTGCGGGTAGGTCGAAAGATCTTGCAGAGCAGCGCCTCTGATCTGTGTCGCTCGGCCACCTACACGTTCGCCAGCTTCGAGGTCGAATGCTCCGGGGCTTCCGCAGGAGTCAACGCCGAAGGAGATGACGTCGCTTCTGCGCTGGTGGCTGCGGCTGGTGAACTTGGCGAGTCGGCTGCCGACCAAGGCCTGCGGCTGCTGCCATCCAAGGGTGTGCCAGCCGAGGCGACGGAGACACTCTCGGCGCTTCGTGGTGCACGTCCGCTCGAAGCGGTGGCCGAGGCCACGGTGGCCACCGTGTTGGCTGCAACCAGCTGGGCCCTTGGCGGTGCCTTGTCGGGTCGGTCCTTCGCCCTCGAACAGACGGCGGCCTCCCCCGCCCCAGATGGTCTTGTCGACGCACTGGTGGCGGCCGGCATGACACAGGTTGTGGTCGATGAGGCCGAAGCGAAACCGTGGATGATCTGGGGGGCCGAAGCCGATGTGGTCCTATGCGGGTCTAAGCCGGGAGTGCTCACCCACCAAGGAGTCCCCTTCCTCAAGGCGGGCGCCGTCGTTCCCTGGGGAGCGATTCCGGTAACCACGAAGGCGTTGGCCGCTCTACAGCGCCAGGACGTTGTCTATGTTCCAGACTTCATCTCCGCTGCTGGAGGCCTCCTCACGACGGCAGATCCGACCCGTTTCGCCGCGGTCGATGCTCTTCAGACAGCAACGGTTGAGCGGCTCGATGTGGATCGAACCGACCGTTCCGTTGAAGGCCTGTTCCTGGCATTAGCCAGCGGGGCAGAAGAGTTTCTGTCCTCCCGGCTCGGCTCAAAGCCCTTCGGTCGACCACTCGCTGCGTAGCGCTCGATAGCAGATCCAAGTGACTCGCCGGTAGCCTATGATGCGAAGCTGTGCCGGCGGCTCAAACGCGAATCGTGGCACGTAATGATGGGCGAAGAGAACGGGGAGTTCCATGGTTCGCTACGACAAGAGTACTGCCGATCGAGGATCCCGCTATGTCGAGGACCGGCGAGACGGCCGACGACGCAGTGGTGGCGGAGGTGGCGGCTTTGGTGGCGGCAAATCGGTCGGCCTCGGTGGCCTTCTGATCGCCCTGATCGCAGGCATCCTGGGCTTTGGTGATGTCTTCGGTGGTTCAGGTGGGTTTCAGCTCGACAACCAAGCCTTCCCCGAGAGCAGCGCTGGCTCAGTTGGCGCAGGTACTGGTTCGCAGATCGTCGATCCTGAATCGGACAG
>CAKZXA010000059.1 GCA_937922045.1 uncultured Acidimicrobiales bacterium
CAGACCGAGGTAACGATGAGCGAAGCCGACAACAAGCCAAATGATGAGCAACAAGATGAAGCTGGAAACGCTGAATCGGGGAACGAGCCTCGCACCAAACGACCCTATGATCGCGACGAACTCGTTTCGGCTCCGTCGCTCGTGTTGGTCACAACCGGCGACGGTAAGGGCAAATCAACCGCAGCCTTTGGCACCATCCTGCGGGCCCTGGCCCAGGAATGGCCGGTAGCCGTCGTCCAGTTCCTGAAGAGCGGCAACTGGAACACTGGCGAAGAAAAGATATGCCGCGGTCTCGGCGTCGAGTGGTTCTCCGCTGGCGACGGCTTCAGCTGGGAATCCGAGGACATCGACGAGTCCCGAGCGAAAGGCGTGGCCGCTTGGCGATTCTCTCAAGAGCTGCTCGCCGCCGGCACGCACCGTCTCGTCGTGCTCGACGAGATCAGCTACGCCATGACCTGGGGCTGGATCGATCCGGGTGAGGTAGCCACCGCTCTCGTCAACCGGCCGGAGAAGACAAGCGTCTTTCTCACCGGCCGGAACATGGACGACGAAGTCATCAAGGTGGCCGACACGGTCACCGAGATGGTTAACGTGAAGCACGCCTTTGAACGTAAAATCAGGGCCAAGAAGGGCATCGACTTTTGACACCTCAGTCGAGGTCGCTGCCCGATGGCGGCGCCCTACTGATCGTCGGTTCCACATCCGGAGCTGGCAAGTCGACGGTCACGGCCGCTCTCGGCCGGTCACTCTCGCGCACCGGCAGATCGGTGGCACCGTTCAAGGCCCAGAACATGTCGAATCACGCCGCGGTTACAAGCGATGGCGGCGAGATAGGGCGAGCCCAGGCCATGCAGGCGGCCGCCTGTGGCGTAGCCCCCGATCGGCGCATGAACCCAATCTTGTTGAAGCCGACATCGGATCAACGATCGCATGTCGTGGTGATGGGCGAGGAGTCTGAGCGAGTCGACGCCTGGTCCTACGGCGAGACAGCGGCCCGGCTCAAACCCGTTGTTCTGGATGCCTTCACCTCGCTCCGCCGAACCTACCCGTGGGTTGTGGCCGAAGGGGCAGGCGGGGCGGCCGAGATAAACCTGCTCGAACGCGACCTCGTCAACCTTCCCCTCGCGGCGGCGGCCGGTGTGAAAGCCGTGCTGGTCGTCGACATCGACCGGGGTGGCGCCTTCGCCTCGGCGTACGGCACGATCGAACTGGTGCCAGCGGCGCTGCGCTCGACCATCGGCGGCATCATCTTCAACCGCTTCCGCGGTGATGTTTCGCTGCTCGACGATGGCGTCGTTGAGTTGGAGCGTCGTAGCGGTGTTCCCGTGCTCGGCGTCTTGCCCGCCTTGGAACCCGCTCCACGCATCGGGCTGGAAGACTCGCTCGACATCGAAACGGGGCCACCGACCTACCCCACCACAAGCCACGAACAAACGTCACCAAAGCCGGTGCGGGTGGCGGGCATCCGCTTGCCTCACCTGGCCAACCCATCCGACGCTGATCCTTTCGTCGTCGAACCCGACGTAGAGTTTCGCTGGGTTTCCACGCCCGGCGGTCTGGCTGAAACCGATCTCATCATCCTTCCTGGAAGTAGGGCGACGGTAAGCGACCTCACCTGGCTTCGCTCATCGGGGATGAGCAGCGCCATCGAGCAGGCATCGCTCACGGGCAGCATCCTGCTTGGCTTGTGCGCTGGCTACCAGATGCTCGGCACATCGATCATCGACGAGGTGGAGTCGGCGGCCGGGCACGTACCCGGGCTGGCGATGCTGAACACGGTGACCGAGTTCGACCGACCAAAGATCGTTCGAACCTCCAAAGGCCAGAGCGACTACGGCCCCATCGCTGGCTATCAGATCCGCTTCGGTCGCCCACGGCTCGGTTCGTCGAAGAGGGATCGTGCCGACGTCGTACCGTGGCTGGTCGTCGATGGCGAACCGGAGGGAGCCGCCGCTGCGCAGGGAACCGTCTTCGGGACGAGCCTGCACGGTCTCCTCGACGCCGACGAGTTCCGGCACGGGTTCCTCGGCTACGTCGCCGAACGTCGGCAGCGGATCTATCAACCTTCCAGCCTCGGCTTCGGCACCGCTCTCGAAGACCATCACGACCGCCTGGCCGATTGGCTCGAGGCCAGCGTGGACCGGGACGCTCTTGTCTCCCTGGCCGCCGACGCCGTGCCGGTAGGAGCCGAACCCGGATGGCGGTAGCCCCAACCCTGTTCCCACCGGCGCACGCCCATCTCGGGATTCTGCTTTGGCGATGGGACGCCCGGACGCGAACCCAGTCCTCAGCCGCGGTGGGAGGAGGCGCAACGGCGCCCCGATGGACGGTCAACATTCAAGTGCCGATGGACTACGACCGGATTGACCTGGCCGAACATGTCGACGCAACCGTCGGCGCGAGCAAGCCGACGTGGGCTGCGACCTTCGCTGGCAGCCGCTCACCTTGGAGAGCGAGGCTGGCGACCGCTGTTTGGCACGCTGTCTCCGCAGGACTAGAACCGACGTGAGCCGGTTTGGCGGCGGGACCAGGACTGGTCGTCGACCCGTGGCTCATCCCGTCGCGCAGAGATGTTTCGCGGTTGCTCTTGGGCTGATCGCCGAGGCCGTGGTGCCATCTATACAAGCGTCGGCGTGGCCATGGGCTGGCTGGCGGGGGCCGCTGTCCGGTCTCCAACGGTGGCGGTCGCCGTGACGCTGGCCGGGAGCGAGCTGCGCCGCGTCGCCACATCTGTGGGGCGCAAGGCTGCGGTCGATCTGGCGGCGGCGCGGGCCGAGCTGCCATCGCTGGTGGGGCGAGACCCCTCCGAGCTGAGCCAATCACAGATTGCGGCCGCCGCTATCGAGTCGGTAGCGGAGAACACGGTCGACGCCGTCGTCGCCCCGGTGTTCTGGGCCCTTGTTGCTGGCGCACCGGGGGCGGCCGCTTATCGGGCGGTCAACACGATGGATGCCATGGCCGGCCATCGGAACGATCGCTACGAGAGATTCGGATGGGCATCGGCCCGGCTCGACGACGTGGCCAACTATCTGCCAGCTCGCCTTTTCGCCATCCTGATCATCGCCTGCCGACCCGGGCGTCGACACAGCATCCTGCGAGCAGCCACCGTCGATGGAGCACTCCATCCGTCACCGAACGCGGGAGCAGCCGAGGCTGCGGTGGCTGGTGCTCTCGGCGTGGAACTCGGGGGCCGACTCCGGTATGGACCACGGGTCGAAGACCGTCCAACGCTCGGCCAGGGGCCACAGCCCCAACCCGGCGACGTTGACGAGGCGGTCGCCCTGGTCGACCGAGCCGAGCGGCTGATGCTCGCCGCCATCCTCGCCGCCGGTTTTGTGGCTAGCGGACTCCCGACATCAGCAGGCCGATTTCGCCTACCGTGGCGTCGCCCCTCATGACCTCGCCCATCGCCTCGCCTTCGAGCAGCACTATGATGCGATCGGAAAGCTGCATGATCTCGTCGAGATCTTCGGAGATCAACAAGATGGCGGCGCCAGCCGCCCGCTGTCGTAGCAGTTGCTCGTGGATGTATTCGGCGGCGCCGATATCAACCCCGCGGGTGGGCTGAGCCACCACCATGGCTTCGGCTTCGGAGCTGAACTCGCGGGCGATAACGACCTTCTGGATGTTGCCGCCGGAAAGGTTGCGGGTGGGTGTTTCAACGGTGGGGGTCTTCACTGCGTAGCGGTGGACCAGATCGGTGCAGCGTTCCTTGATCTTCTCAAGATTGAGAAACCCGCGCCGGGCGAAAGGCGGTTCCTTATAGCCGACCAGCATCAGGTTCTCGGCCACGGTGAAATCGCCGATAGCACCGTCCTTCATGCGCTCTTCGGGGATGTAGGCCAACCCGTTGGTGCGCACCGATTTCGGCGTATGGTCCACAACCTCTTCACCGTTGATGGCGATCGAGCCGGACACGACCGGCCGTAAGCCGAAGATGGCTTCGGCCAGCTCACGCTGACCGTTTCCCGAAACGCCAGCGATACCGACCACCTCACCGGCTCGCACCTCAAGCGAAAGACCCTTTACCGCATCGGTACCGCGGTCGCCTCGCACGTAGAGGTTGTCGACCTGGAGTTTGGCCGGGCCGACCTCGGATACGCCAACATCTCGGGTCAGCGACACCGAACGTCCCACCATCAGTTCGGCCAAATGTTCCCGTGAGGACTCGGCCGGTGTCGTATGGCCTGACACCTCACCGTCTCGTAGCACGGTGACTTCGTCGGCCAGCTCCATCACCTCGTGAAGCTTGTGGGAGATGAAGATCAGGCCTCGGCCATCAGCGGTGAGCTGACGAAGCGTGGCGAAGAGATCATCGACTTCGGGTGGTGTGAGCACGGCGGTTGGCTCGTCCAACACCAGTAACTGGGCATCGCGATACAGGGCCTTGAGGATCTCGGCTCGCTGTCGCTCTCCGACCGCCAGCTGCCAGATATAGGCGTCGGGGTCGAGCTTCAGCCCGTACTGATCCGAGACTTCCGTCAGTCGTCGCCGGACCGGGCCCATGTCGGCCCGGCTCAGCGCTGGATGTAAACCGAGGGCCACATTCTCGGCCACCGTGAGGGTTGGGACCAGCATGAAATGCTGGTGGATCATGCCGATGCCGTGGTTGATGGCGTCGGCCGGCGACATGATTTCAATGCGTTTGCCCTCGAAAAAGATCTCTCCCTCATCGGGCTGGTACAGCCCGTAGAGAATCTTCATCAAGGTGCTCTTGCCTGCACCGTTTTCGCCGAGCAGTGTGTGCACGGTTCCGGGCCGCACCGAGAGATCAACCCGGTCGTTGGCGATGACACCAGGGAATCGTTTGGTGATTCCCTTCATCTCCAACATGGGGGTGATCGATGGGGAAGTCGGTTTTGGCTCCGGAACCGTGCTCACTGACATTCGGTGCCTACTGGCCGGTCTTGATGGAGCCGTCTTTCAGACCGGCGACCATATCTTCGCCGATCTGCTTGATCGCCCCGTCAAGCGGGTAGGCGTCGTTGAACTCGATCTCCAGACCACCGTTTTCCAGGGTCAGAAGGTGCGACTCGCCGCCGAGGTCTCCCTCATCGATACCGGCGATAATGTCTTCGAGAACGACCTCCCAGTGGTAGACCTGGGAAGCGACCACGATGTCGGCGCCGAGGCTCGACTGGTTGGATTGGGTGCCGAACCAGGCAACGCCCTCGCTCTGGGCAACGCCGGTTGCACCGACGACCATCTGGGCGGTACCGGTGAGGATGTCGGCACCGTTGGCCACGAAGGCCGTTGCCGCTTCCTGAGCCAGCGCCACGTCGGAGAACGACTCGATGTAGTTCACGTTCACCGCTATGCCCGGCGACTGGGCTTCAGCTCCAGCCTTGAAACCGTCGACGTAGAGCTTGGCGTCGCCAACCTCGATCGGACCGACAACGCCGATGTTCTGGGCCTCGCTGAGGGCGGCCGCCATGGCGCCCATGGCGTAGCCACCTTCATCTGACCGCACCGTGTAGGCCGACACGTTGGCCAGGCCGAAGGTGTTCACCTCCGTACCCCAGGCAAAAGCAACCTCAGGGAACTCCTTGGCGATCTCTTCCACCGGTGCGCCGTACTGCGACCCGTGAGCGATCACAAGGTCATAGTCTTCCTCGGCGTAGCCTCGCAGGGCGCTCGCCGCGTCCTCGACCACGAACAGGCCGGTGGATGACGCGATCTCGATATCACGAGATTCGCCGACTCGGTTGACCGAATCGAAAATCGATTGGGTGAAGGCCACGTCGTTATCAGCCGACGGCGCCACGATGGCGACACGGAATGGACCAGCCTCATCACCACCACTATCGCCACTGTCACCGCCGCCGCATGCGGCGAGCACCATGATCATCGCCGCCGTGAGGGCCAAGAGCTTGCCGATTACTTTCCCGCTGCTTTTCATTTCTTCCTCCATTTCTCAGGCCTTGCTGAGAAGGTTTGGTTCGTCCTAGTTGGAACGATCGAAGGGCCGGGTCAGCGCGGCGGGCTGACCAACCCGATTGCTAATGAACACAAGTACAACGATGGTGAGTACCGCTGGTGCCATCGCGGCCAGGCTGGACGCCGAGCCGCTAATGATTCCCAATGCACCCCACTGGTTGACCAAGGCCAACACGAAACCAAAGAGCAAGGAGCCGACCATTGCGCCGAACGGCCTCCATGCGCCGAAGTAGACCAACGCGATGGCGATGAAACCCCGACCGGCGGTGAGGTTCTGCTGAAAGTTGCCAACCTCCAACGCAACGACCGCTCCCGCCAGCGAGGCCAACACGTTGGCCACGATGATGGTGACCAGCCGGGTGCCGTTCACACTGACACCGAGCGTGTCGGCGGCCTCAGGCGTTTCGCCAACCGCCCGCACGTTCAGCCCGAAGGTTGTGCGGCTGATGAGATAGGTCATGATCGGCACCAGCAGAAAGGCGCCATAGACCAGCGGGTTGTGCTGGAAGAGCACCTCGCCGATGACGGGGATGTCGCTCAAACCGGGGATGGGCCACGGCTCAAGCCGAGCGATGGGGATCGGGGTCCCTACCCATTTCTGAAAGGCCAGATCGGTAAAGCCCAGCCCGAAGAGGAATACGCCGATGCCACTAATGCCCTGCTCGGCCTGCATCACCAAGGTGACCACCGCATAGAGGAGGCCCATCACGATGCCGATGGCGATAGCGACCAGGAGCGCAAGGGGCTGGCTGCCGGCCTTGAGAACGGTGTAATAGGCGCCGAACGCACCGAGCAACATGACGCCCTCAACACCGAGATTGAGCACGCCCGAACGCTGGCCCAGCGTCTCACCCAGAGAAGCCAGAAGGAACGGGGTGGCCAACCGAATGCCGGAGGCGAAGGTGACGACCAGGGCCGACACGGTGAAGAAGTCGCCCATCAGGCCCGCTCCTTGCTGGTTTCGATGCCAACCCTGTCGTCGAACCATCGTTGCAGGCGTTCACGCAAACGCAGGCTGCCGACAACGAAGATCACCACCACACCGTTGAGAGCAATGATCATGGCCGAGGGAACTTGCACCGCTCGCTGCATAGCGATGCCGCCGTTCAACATGGCACCAAAGAGGAACGATGCAGGCACCGTCGCTAGGGGGTGAAGGCCGCCGAACAGGGCGGTCACGATCCCGTTGAAGCCAGCCGACTGGGTGAAACCGGCCGCGCCGCCTTCGCCGATCAGCCGGTGAGATTGGGAGCCGAACACGAGAACGGCACCGGCGATACCGGCACAGGCTCCGCTGAAGGCCAGGGCTTCAACAATGCTGCGTTGCACCGGCATACCGGCATAACGCGAGGCGTGCGGGTTGTGGCCGACGGCTCGTAGCCGCACGCCGAGCGTGGAGCGGAAGAGCAGGATGTAGGCGGCTACCGCCACCAGCAAGGCGATGATGAAGCCAAGATGGAGGCGGGTCCCCCCGGGCAGAAGAGGTAGGTCAGCGTTTTCGGAGAGCCGTTCGGTCTGCTGAATCTTCACGTCGCCTTCGGCGATCAGGAGATCCTGAAGGAGAAAGCTCAGAAAGTGAGCGGCGATGATGTTCATCATGATGGTGGACAGGATCTCGTTCACCCCGAGATAGGCCTTCAAACCTCCCGGTATCGCTCCCCAGATGCCGCCACCGATGGCACCGGCGATCAGCACCATCGGGATCAGAATCGCGCTGGGCAGATCCGGAACGAGGAGTGCGGTCGAGGTCGACAGAATCGCGCCGGCGATGATCTGGCCCTCGCCACCGATGTTTATGACCCCGGCGCGAAAGGCGATACAGATGCCAACACCGACCAGCATGAGCGGCATCGCCTTGATCGCTGTGTCGGCCAGCTTGTCGGCACCGCCGAGTGAGCCGGTGATCATGGCCCGGTATCCCTCGATCGGGCTCGTACCCAAAGCCAGCAGCATGATGGCCCCAACGGCCAAGGCAGCGGCGACGGCCAGAAGAGGAACGGCGAGGCCGACGAAGGGCCGTAGACGCGCCAATGATGATGCGGCGCTGTGCTCCAACTCCACTTCGGCGTCGTTTTTGACGCCACGTACCGTCACGCCATCTCCCCTGTGCGCTCTTTCCTTGTTTGTGCATCGACATCGCACTGTCGACGGCTGCCAGTGTGCTTGATGCTTAACAATCTGTCAACACAACGTTTCTCTGCACAGACTTGCGGCCTGCTCCGTGAGCGCTGGTGGCTTCGGGACCGTTACCTAGCCA
Organism: uncultured Acidimicrobiales bacterium; assembly: GCA_937922045.1. Taxonomy (GTDB): domain Bacteria; phylum Actinomycetota; class Acidimicrobiia; order Acidimicrobiales; family SZUA-35; genus JAHELU01. Next base: position 8,195 of record CAKZXA010000059.1, read on the forward strand.
AGAGGTCGCTGTGCCATACGACACACACGTGGGCTGGAACTCTTTTCCTAAAGCCTCCGTCTTACGAACTGTAACCAATTACCCCGTGTGGCCTGAAGACCGGTTTGGTCTTCTGGCGATGAGAGAAGCAGAGAAAATACACAATGAAACGTTTCACCCTGAACAAGTCGATCACTGCATTTGGACTCAGCTCGATGCTGGTCCTCGGCGCAGCCGCTTGTGGCGATGCCGATGAGGTCCTCGACAACGCAGCCGATGCCGCCGGTGATGTCGCAACCGACGCGGCCGATGCTGCTGGTGACGCCGCCGAGGCAACAGCCGACGCCGCAGGTGACGCTGCTGACGCAACAGCTGAGGCCGCTACCGATGCAGCCGACGCCGCTACCGACACCGCAGAAGAGATGGTCGAAGACGACACCATGGAAGAAGATGACGCCATGGAAGACGACGCCATGGAAGACGACGCCATGGTTGATGCCCTCAATCCGGCCGATGTCTCCGTCGAAGATCTCACCTCCGGTCTCGAGATTGCTGGCATCGCTGATGCCGGCACCGTCGCACAGACCATCAAAGACAATGCCCCATTCGCCGACGTTGACGCTCTTCGGGCCGCCCTTCCCGACGTTGACGACGCGACGTTCGAGCTGATCCAAAAGGTCATCTCGATCGGATAAGTGCTAGTTCCCTAGCCAAAACAACCAAAACAACCAAATCGAAGCCGTCGACTCCATGTCCCTCCGGAGTCGGCGGCTTCTTTTTTTGGCGGGTCGTAGGTTTAGGCCGGTCTCGGGTTTAGGCCGCCACCGCCCCGTCCGACGGTTATGTTGTGTCCATGGCCGTCAACGATGTCGCCACAACCGAACTCAAGCTGCGTCTGGGAAGCGATCTCGATCGGCTCACCGATGCAGTAACCGCGCTGGCCGAGGTGAACTCCGGCTCCTATAACCCCGACGGGGTCAATCGCTGCGGCGAACGTCTCGCCGAACTGTTAGCTGACCTGAACCCAGATCGAACCGAAGCGATCGATGTGGCTCCCGCGCTTGTCTTCGGTCCCGACGGGCAACGCAACGAGGCTTCGGTTGGTCGAGCCGTGCGCTCGACCAAACGTCCGGATGCGCCCTTTCAGGTCTGCTTCTTTGGTCATGTTGACACCGTGTTCCCGGCCGAGAGTTCCTTTCAATCGGTCTCCCGTGACGGCACCATGCTGCGCGGCCCGGGCGTCGCCGACTGCAAGGGTGGTCTCGTCCTCGCTATCGAGGTGCTCCGCTACCTCGACACGGTCGACTGGGGCCAGCAGGTCGGTTGGCAATTTCTGGCCCTCTCCGACGAAGAGATCGGTTCGGCCAGTTCCCTTGGCTTGCTCGACGAGGCCGCAGCCAACCATCATCTCGGCCTCGGCTTCGAGCCCGCCTTGCCTTCGGGCGGTGTCGCTGGCGCCCGCAAGGGAACCGTGACCGCACACACCATCGTGTCGGGCAAGGCCTCACATGTGGGTCGAGCCCACCACGAAGGACGATCAGCCATCCTGGCCCTCGCCCGTTTCATCCAGCGGGTAGAAGCCCTGAATGAACGTGAAGGCGTAACCGTGAGCACTGGCCGTATCTCTGGCGGCGGGCCTCTCAACGTGGTGCCCGACTTCGCTATCGGCAGCTACAACATGAGGGTGGAAACGACCGAAGACCGAGATTGGGTGAAGGCCGAATTTGAGAAGGCGGCGTCCGAGCTGCAGGCCGATTCCGAAACCACCCTTGCCTTGACGTGGGCTGGGGAACGCCCCCCGAAGGTTCGTACCAGCGAAATCGATCAGCTTCTGAGCGATGTGGGCGCAGCGGCCGAAGCTCTCGGTTTTGCCATGCCGGCTGAAGACACCGGTGGATGCTGCGATGGCAACAATCTGGCGGCGGCCGGGCTTCCAAACGTCGACAGCCTCGGCATCGCTGGAGGTGGTATCCACAGCAGCGATGAGTTCGCCGATGTGGCCAGCATCGCCGACCGGGCGCCCGTTGTGGCCGAGGTCGTCCGACGAGCCCTCATCCGGCATTCATCCGAGCGCCCTGACGCTGAAGGCAAGCCGCGATGACGATGATGTTGCGCCCCGCTCGGCCCGATGATGCAGGCGCAATCTATGACCTGTTCGCCTCCAGCGCCGACGACCTCACGGGCATGACCTCCCTGCCGCAGACTATGACGGCTGCCGAGAAAATCTCTGAGGAAACATCGAACACGGTTGCCGAACTGGCAACCGGCTCTTTCGAAATGGTTGACGGTGAAACCAGGCGCCTCCTCTTTATCATCGTCGACACTGAGAGCGGCCCTAATGGTGAGGCAGATAGTGCTGCGGGCCCCGTTCTCGGCGTTACCGGCATGACCTTCAAAAAGGCGGTACCGAATCTCGCGGTCCGCGTTACCACCTCGGGCGACGGCAAGGGTCTGGTCATGCAGTCCATGTCCTCGCTCTGGACACGGACCGAGCTCGACTCGAGCTATCTGGGGCCAAAAGCCAGAGGTCGGCGAGCCGGGACCTTGCTCTCTCGCGGTCGGTTCATGCTCTTGCAGATCGTGCGACGACAGGTCCCCAACCTTGTCGTGTCCCACCTGCGGGGAGTCTTCGACGAAGACGGCAACGCCCCCTTCTGGCGGTGTTTCGGCTTGAAGTTCGCTCCCGAGTGGCAGGCATCGCCCGATGCCGAGGCCGCTCTTGAAGCCGACCCGGCCTTGCTCGACGGTTTGGCTGGCCACATCCTTGAGCTGACCGCGCCCGTCCTCGACTCACTCGGCGCGGTGAACGCAGCATCGCTCCCCGCCTACCACCTGCTCCGCAATGAGGGACTCGAACCGAACGGCATGTACGACCCGATCGATGGTGGACCGACGCTGGTGGCCGACATTTCACAGACCTCCTCGGCGGCCTATCGCCAGCATGGTCGGGCGGTGCTTGGCGATCCGGTCGAGCCGGTCGATGGACTCATCTCGGTCGCAACCGTCGACCGCTTCCGTGTCATCCGTGCCCCCTTCGACCTGACGGTAAGCAAACGTATCCGCCTCGCCCCGGCCCACGCTGCCGCTCTCGCGGTTCAGCCCGACGCCCTGCTAGCAGCCACCAAACTCGGGCCGGTTGGGCGTACCAAACCATGACTTCGACATCACCACCCGACGCCAACGTTTTGGAGGTCAACTTCGATGGCCTCGTCGGGCCAACCCATAACTATGCGGGGCTTTCGGTTGGCAATCTGGCATCGATGGGCAACGCCGGTTCGGTGTCGAGCCCACGCCAGGCCGCTCGCCAAGGCGTGGCCAAGATGCGCCACCTCCACAACCTCGGCGTAGCCCAGGGCGTTCTACCACCACAGCAACGACCCGACCCGGCGGCGATCGAGGCCCTCGGCGCCGGATCGTTGGTGGAGCTGGCTCGCACCGCTCCAGGCTTGATTCCTTTGGTCATGTCGGCCTCGCCGATGTGGGCGGCCAACGCTGCCACCGTCTCGCCATCCACCGACACGGCGGATGGCCGGGTTCACCTCACACCAGCCAACCTGTCGTCCACGCCTCACCGGTCGTTCGAGTCGGTTCAGACCTACCGCATCTTGCGCGCCATGTTCGCTGATGCGCAACGGTTCTGCGTCCACGCCCCGCTCCCCCTGGCGGCCGCCTTCGCCGACGAAGGGGCGGCGAACCATGGACGCCTCGCCCGATCCCACGGTGAGACCGGCCTTCATGTCTTTGTCTTTGGACGCGAGGGCGACGAGCCTGTGAGCGTAGGCGGGTTCCCCCGGCGCCAGACCCATCTCGCTGGCGAGCTGATTAGCGCAAGCCATCGTCACGATCCTGAACGGGTTCTCTACCTACGCCAGTCGGCGGTTGCGATCGATGCTGGCGCCTTCCACAACGACGTCGTGTCGGTGATGAACGAGAACGTGCTCTTCACCCACGCCGACGCCTTCGACGATCCTGGTTCCAGCTACAGCCAGATGGCTGATCTGCTCAGCGCTCTGGGCGGTGAACTGCAGGTGGTTGAGGTAACTGCCGACCATGTTTCGTTGAGCGACACGATCTCGTCGTATCTGTTCAATTCACAGCTTGTGACCTTGCCCGACGGTTCGGTGACCCTCATCGCTCCTGGCGAGGTTGGCGAAACAGCGTCGGCGGCCGCCTATCTTGATGCCGCGGTCGATGACCCGGGCAACCCGATCGCTTCGGTCCACCAGCTCGATTTGCGGGAGAGCATGCGCAACGGCGGCGGGCCGGCCTGTCTACGGCTGCGGGTTGCACTAAGCGCAACCGAACGAGCGGCGCTGAGCGGGCGGGTCCTGGTCGACGACGGCCTCCTCGACGAACTCGATTCGTGGATCGACCGTCACTACCGCGACGAGCTGCGGCCGGAGGATCTGATCGATCCCGACTTTGTGGCCGAGACGCTGACCGCGCTCGACGATCTCACCTCGCTGCTCCAACTCGGCGACCTCTACCCTTTCCAGCAGTAGGCGTCGCCGACGGCCTAGCCGTCGATCCGGTTGGCGAGGCCATCGACGACTTCGACGTTTGGATGAGCGGCCAGGGTGGATGGCGGCACCAGAAGCTTGCGATCGCGAGTGCCACCGCCGATGATCAGCTTTTCTCGTTCCATCACCGCGGCGTCGATCCAGAGATTGAGTTCGGTGCTCGAACCGAAGGGGGTCACGCCACCGATCTCCATGCCGGTTAGTGCTTTGGTGTCGTCGGCCGAAGCGAACGACGCCTTGCGCACGCCCAGCTTTTTGCGAACCACCTTGTTCACGTCCAGACGGCAGTTGGCGAGCACGAGACACATCACGTGCAGCGCGGGTTCGGCCTTGCCGGTGATGACGATGGCGTTGGCCGAATCGTTGGGCGAGTAACCGTAGGCCTCGCAGAATTGGGCGGTGTCAGCCAGGCCTGGGTCGCAGGGGACCAATTCGAAGTCGGCACCTTCGATCAGTCCGAGATCCGATAGCTGCGCGAGAACGGGGTCAGCACTCATGGTTGGGCAGGCTAACCGAAGACGGAACCGTCGATGCAGGTGATGGCGTCGCCGCCAATCCAGATCTGCTCGTCGGCTTCGTCGACATAGACCCTGCCTTGACGGCCGAGAGCTGTGCCCTGAGCGGCCACATAGGGCGCCTCCAACGTGCCGTCGCCGAGGAGCCATTGGGCTAGCGCTGCGTTGAGTGATCCGGTGACGGGGTCTTCGCTGGCTGCGCCGTTCGAGCGGAAGAAGGCGCGAACCTCGATCGACGGTTCACCAGCGCCCGGATCGGTGGGGGTGCGTGCGCCGACCACGCCAACCTTGCTCGGTGCGTGTGATCCAACAACGCCTATCGGGTGGGGCCCGACAACGCCGATGTCGTAGGACTCGACGGCGGAGAAGTCGGGAGTGAGGGCCAGCACCTCGTCGGCCGAAGCCAGGCGAACCGCTATCCATCCGGGGCCGTTGTCGGCCCATTGGGCGTCGACGATGGCCTCTCGTTCGAGTCCGAGTACCTTGCAGACGTCGGACAGTTCCGATTCGGTCACCGGGCCGCCCTTGATCAGCGGTGGCGCGGCGAAGGCGAGACGGCTGCCGGTGCGCCGCAGGTTGACCAGACCGATGCCGCACTGTTGCACGATGCGGTCGGCTCGCTGAGGTTCGCCTCCGGCCTCAAGCCAGGCATGGCAGGAGCCAATCGTCGGGTGGCCAGCGAACGGCAATTCGATGGCGGTGGTGAAGATGCGTACCTGATAGTCGGCGGCCGGGTCGGTCGGGGGCAGCAGGAAGGTGGTTTCGCTCAGGTTGGTCCAGTGGGCGAAGCGTTGCATGTCTTCGGTGCTTAGCGACGATCCGTCCATCACCACCGCCACCGGATTTCCGCAATAGGGCTCGGCCGTAAAGACGTCTACCTGCTTGAAGGGGCGCATACCCGGATGCTAGCCAACTCCTCGTCTGGTTCGATCTGGTCGAGGTAGGCCTGCCGCAATCTGGCGAGGCTGCGTCCCCGTTTCGGGCCGATGCTTCCGATCTGCCAGCCCAGCGATTTCGCCACCCGTCGGTACGACTGCTCCTCGACAAAAAGCATTTCGAGGAGCCGACGGTCGCTTGAGCTGAGCTGGTCGAGAGCCAAGTTCAGGGCGGCTCGTTCTTCGGAAAGGATCAGGTGTGAGTCCATTTCTGGCTCGGTTGAAGCCTGATCGGCGAGAAGCGCCATCGACGGCATCTGGCGCGACCGAGCCCGCATGAGCGACATGGCATGGTTGCGGGTGATCACGCCCAACCAGGGCCTGAAGGCATGGCGCTCGCGGAGATCGGTGAGGTTCCGCATTGCCTTCATCCAGGCGGATTGAACACAATCGTCGGCCTCGTGGGCCGGCGTTCCCTGACGGCGAGCGATAGCGATCATGAACCGTTGATACCGGATGAACAACTCGCCTTCGGACCGCCGACATCCGGCGAGGATCCGGTCGACGAGAAGGTCATCTGTCGTGTCCGCGACGTCTTCGCGAACCTCCATCGTGCGTGCCATACGTGCTCCCTCCGCAATACGGCTGCTGCCATGTGCGTTTGGGAGTTAGTGTGCAGGACGGCCGTAACGGCCTGATAACGACGAGCTGTAGCGACCCGACTAGGGCACGCAGTACGCAGCATCCTCGGTGCGCGAGAAGCTTCGACCCGAGTTGGGGCAGAGCTGGTTGAAGAGCTCGGCCGCTGGGATTTTGCGAGGCCCCTCATAGTTGGGGCGCAGCTTCAAGGCTGGGCCGTCGTAGGGGGCGAAGCCGTCTGGGCCGCCATCGGTGAGATAGCCGAAACCGCAGCCGCTGGCCTGCCCACTTGCGTAGTTGACGCAGTTATCGAGAAAGGCTTGGTTGGTTTCCTTGTGCCAGCCGCCCCACCAGTCGCCGTGGATCGAGGCGCCCTTGGAACCGCCGGCGGTGCCGAAGCTCGTCGGGTCGATGTCGGAGGAGAGGAACCAGTTGGCTGTGTTCTCACCGGGGTCGACGCGGTAGTTCACGAAGTATTCGAGGTTCGGCAGGTTGATGTTGTACTCGCCTCGGCAGTAGGCGCCATACCAGGCACCGTCAGCCAGACCGAAGTTGTCGATGTTGCTTGGGTCTTTGCCATTCCAGCAGGTCGGGAACTTCACGTTGACTTCAAGCACCGACCAGTGGTTGGGATCATTGGTCCAGCGGTTGCCGTCGCAGCCCAACATGGTAAGGCTTTGCTCACCGAGCTGGGCGGAGAAGTTGTCGCTGCACACGTACGTGTACTTACCTTTGGTGCCACCGGCGCCCGGTTCGATGGCGTTGAGGTCTTGCTGGGCGATCATGGCCGCACCCTCGGGGTAGAGCTGCGCTCGGCCTCGGGTTTGCCCTTCGCCCTTGTAGTAGACGACGACCCGTTCAGGTACTCGAACGTTGCCCTTGTCGTCGAACATGGCAGGCACCCAATAGCCGGTGCGGTTGAGCTCCTGGCCGTTGCAGGTGCTGGAGCCGGAGTTGATGAGGGTGTCGTAGGTGCTGAAGGCGTTGACGTCGGTGTTGCCAAAGAACATGTGGAGGTGAGAGGCGCCGGGTTGGCCTGGGTAGATCAGTGGGTCGTCGTAGCCGAAGTGGCTGAACTCACAAGCCGTGCGGAACTGGCCGCCGGAAGCTATTGGGAAGGCGTGTTCGGAGTTGCCTGCAGGGTTGCCGAGATACTCCGAACGCGGGCCGTAGTGGTCGCTCGGGTTGAGATCGGCGGAGGGAGTCTTGGCGAAGGCGCTCCCGTCGTGGTTGGTGTTGCGCACCGAAAGCGACTTGATCATCGCCAGGTTCGATGTGTAGTCGCCCGATGTTGCGACGGCTTTGCCCTGCTCAGCGCTGCCCGAAGCGCCGTCGCCGAGTGCGGTTTCGTCGGCTGCGTCGGCTTCGTCACCATCGATGCTTTCGACCAGCGGGGAGGAGAGCCCTTCGACAGTGAGCACCTCTGATGGATTCCGGACACGTAGCGAATCGTCGCCTGTCGTTGCCACATCGTCACCGTCACCGGTGAAGGTGCTGACCAGATCCGAAGGGGAGATGAGCAGTGAGAAAACCCAAAGCATGGCGGTGGCAGCCAGGGCGACAGCAAGCTTCGACAACACGGACGTGAGTTCGTTGCGGCGAAGATCAGACTCTTTGATCTGTTTGGCGAGCTCGATCTCTTCGACGGCGGAGGGGACGCTCAGGAGCCCTTCGCCGTCGGCTTGTATCAGCGGGTTGGTGTCGTCGTACTCGTAGTACTCGTAGGGAGTGCTGTGGTCGTCGTAGCTTTCGTCGTGGCCAAATTCGCCGTGGCCGACGGTGTCGTATTCGACCGGGGAAAGGTACGGATCGACATACTCAAACTCAGCATCGGGGTGCTGGCCATCCAGGCGGTCGAGGTACGCCGAATACGCCTCTTCCTCTCCAGCTCCGCCTGATGCAGAGCCCCCGAACAACTCACGAAGCGTCATCAAACCGCAATACTACCGATCCGAGAATCCACATTGACACTCCACGCCAATCTTTTCAGCGCCTAACGCTCTGTAGCTCAGGTTCTAGCTCAGGTTCGCGGCACGATCCGTCCGCGTCTGACCACGGCGTCGGCGGTGGCGACCGTCGCAAACTATCGCGCCCCGATCATCCGCCGCGTCTGCTCTGGAATCCGCCACAAACAGGCTGGCGCCCGCAGGTTCGCCAGCTACACTGACGGACACCTCAACACGAGGTCACCAGGAGAGGTGACAGAGTACGGCCGATTGTGCTTCCCTGCTAAGGAAGTGTCTGCGCAAGTGGACCGTGGGTTCGAATCCCACCCTCTCCGCACCAAAAACACGCTTGAAACCCGCTCAATTGGGCGGGTTTCTTGCTGTTGTTGGTGAAGCAGGGCGGATGCTTGTGCCGACCCGGCGCAGGGGATTGTGAGGGGATCATTCCGCTTCTATTCCGCATCTGGGCGGAATGTCCGCCGCAGTTGCATATTTGCGGCAGGTATTTCAAACCATTTCGGTGGGCGGCGTGAGGTGCTAACAAGGTAAGCGCCGCAACCACCACAACTGAGGGGTCCACCATGACTCAGATGCAACGTGCCCGCCTTATCCCCGTTTCTGGAATCAGCGGAAACGCTGAAGCCGAGCAACGGGCTACATCTGCACTTCTTGCCGTCATGACCACCGTTCGAGACTTCAGCAACGAGGTCCTAGGAAGTCTGGGAGCTTCACGAGCTGGCAAAGCAACTGTCGAAACGTTCATCGAAGTCGAGGTCAAACTTCCCGACGGTTCAAAGGTGCGGCCAGATGGCCTCATTCGAGTGAGCTACGGAAAGTCTGAGTGGACAGCGCTCGTCGAGGTCAAAACAGGAACCGCAGAGCTAGGCGCCGATCAACTAAACAGCTATCTCGTGGCTGCAAAGGAAATCGGAGCCGATGAGGTGATCTCGATCTCTAACGAGATCGGCATTGCTGGCGCTCACCCAACCCCAGGACTCAAAGTCAGAGCAAACTCTCGAATCAAGGTCCATCATTTCTCCTGGAGCCGGCTGCTTTCGATCGCAGTTCAATGCAAGGAACACACAGGCGTCGAGGACCCCGAACAGTCTTGGATCCTGGGTGAGCTCATTCGATATTTGGAACACCCTTCCTCAGGGGTGACAAGCTTCGACGATATGGGTAAAGGCTGGAACGAAGTTCGAGACGGCATACGACGGGGCACGCTGCTGAAGACCTCCGATGCACTTGATGACGTCGCCACCAAGTGGGACGAGCTGACCCGATACCTCGCCTTGCGCCTCAGCGCCGAGACCGGTGCCAGCGTTGTTCAGCTCTTGCCTCGATCCGAACGAGATCCGAAATCGAGGCTCCAGGCCTTGCGCTCGGAACTTCTCGACAGCGGTCAGATGTCGAGCGAAGTCCGTGTCCCGGACGCCGCATCTGACATGACCGTTACCGCTGATCTCCGGTCAGGCCAGATCATCATTGAGGCATCGATCGACGCACCGGCCGATAAGAAAGGACGTGGTTCTGTCGGCTGGCTCACGAGGCAACTTCGAGACGCTCCACCAGACTTAAGAATCGAAGCGTTTGCCAAGAACGCTCGGACCCCAGCCAGTGCACAACTTGCCACCGCCGCCTCCGATTCGAACAGTCTGATCGCCGAAGGCCAAAGCGATATCCGCCGCTTCCACCTATCGCTCTTCCGGGACGCTGGCAAGAGCAGGCGATCTGGCGGCCGCTCTCCCGGATTCATTACAACAGTCAACTCAGCAGTCGACGAGTTCTACCAACTGGTACTGCAAGACCTGACGCCGTGGGTAAGGTCCGCTCCAAAGGTTCATAGAAGTCCAGAGCCCGACACTTTCCCACAACCTGGAGAGCCTCAGCCCCTAGAAAGCGAACCGTCATCCGTCCCAAAAAGACGCGCCGACGACTTGGGCAGCCCGGTGACCAGCGTCGCTGGAGATGTGGGCGTAGAGGCGGAGGACGAGCTTGGGGTCGGCGTGGCCGAGCCAGGCTTGGGCCGTGCGGAGATCGACGCCGTCGCTGACCCACTGGGTAGCAGCTGAGTGCCGGAGGCCGTGGAACGTCAGGCCATCGAGGCCGAGTTCAACAACAGCCGGCTGAAAGACGAACCGGCGGAATGTGCTGCGACGCATCGGCTCACCCATCTCGGTGACGAACACCAGATCAGAAGGGCGACGGTCGTGCTCGGCGACGTGAGCCCGCAGCTCGTCGATCACGGCCAACCGGAGTCTTCGCCCAACTCGCCACTCCAAGACTTGCCGATAACTTGCGTTGACCTACCGCGCGGCGGCAGCTGTTTCAAGATCTATCAAACTCGTCGATTCGATCCCATCGTCATCGCCAACAACGAACTCAACACTGACGATGACCGATTCATCCATCTCGTTGTGCACGTCCAAACTAATCGACCTGCTAACCAGCGTGAGTCGACAAGAGACATCCTTGTCGGCACATTCCATCTCCTCGATGACAAAGGTGCTTTCAGAAAGCGACGGAATGACTTCTCGTTCCAACGAGACCTCATCCGGGAATCCAAAAATCCCGTAGGCCACCAAGACAGCCGCATTGAACAAGATGTAGATGACAAGCGGTATAGCCGCTACTCCAAGCAAACCGAGCAGAGCCGGTTTGACAACCTTCTTCATGAAAGTCCTCGATCAGCCAAGACTAGATCTAGGTAGTAGACCCACTTTCGATCGAAGATATCCCCGGAAGTCGTCGCCACCACCACACGTGATACCAGAGTCGACGAAGCACCTACGCCAACCGGATGGACGCGCGACTTGTACCGGTAGCACCCCGGTAGTACCATAGGATTTATGCCAGTCAAGAAGTTGTCAGTAGCACTTGAGGATACGGTTGCCGACCGGGCAAGCGAGGCCGCCGAACGACACGGTCTTAGTCTCTCGGCGTGGCTCAACGCCGCGGCTGAACGCGCCCTCACAATTGACGCAGGTCTTGCCGCCGTTGCCGAATGGGAAGCCGAACACGGGACATTCACCGCCGACGAACTAGCGTGGGCGGACTCGACTCTCGACCAGCCTATATCTCGGTGACATGGCCGGCCTAACCTATGACGCCGGGGCCCTGGTAGCGGCCGACAGATCCGATCGCCGGCTCTGGGCACTGCACAAAAGAGCACTGGAGCGCGGACGCGTTCCGACGGTACCTGCTGGAGTCTTAGCGCAGGGCTGGCGAGGTGGGCCTCAAGCCCAGCTGTCAAGATTGCTGAAGGGTTGCCGGATTGAGCACCTTGACGAGTCTCGCGCTCGAGCTGCGGGTGCTGCATGCGGAATAGCTAAGGTTTCCGACATCGTGGACGCCGCCGTTGTTGTTGGAGCCGCAGCTCGGGGGGACGTGGCGATCACCAGCGACCCGGCTGATCTCTCGCACATCGCCGACGCGCTCGCCCTGTTCCTTGAGATCGAGCGAATCTAGGGGTTCGAACTTTGAGTCCCCTATAGAAAGTCAAGTCCTTTCTTGAGGTTTCTGGGCTGCGATGGGTTTGGATAGCTGGCGGAAAAGTTCGCGAGGTCGCCTGTGGTGATGAGAGCCTCAGCAGCGGTGTCCGTCACACTCCAGAGAGTCCCGCATCTCTGGGCATGACCCCCAAGAGAGGTTGCTAGTTCGAGGCGCCCTCTCGATGTGTCTTGGCGCGACCGCGCCAGTTCTCTCGCCTACGCTCGGGTTGCATGTACGACCCGGTGAAGGACGGCGTCTCGAAGACAACTGAATCTGTGGTGTACACCGAGGCCCGGCCGCCGGCCGCACTCGACGAGCTGGTGCACTGCTTTTGGGAGTTGAGGACCGTCGGCGACCTAGTCGACGGCTTCAGGCTGCACGCCATGCCGGATGCCTGCGTCAATTTGCTGTTTGATCAGATCGACACTCGCATTGCAGGCGTGACCTTGCTCCACACAGCTCACGCGACACTCGATCTGGGGCGGTCGTTTCGCTACGCTGGTATCCAGTTCTTCCCCGGGGTGTGGCGCGGCGACCGGGATGCCACGGTCGATCATTACGTTGGTGAGCCGTACGAGGGTGATCTGCCGCTCGTCGAGGTGAGTAGGGCAGCAGCCGGTTTCGATTTCGACGGGAAGGTGACGGTGTTCGCCGAATTCGTTGAGACCCTCCGCGATGATGGCTTCGTCGTTCCGAATCCGGTGACCGCAGCGATTCTGACGAATCTTGATGAGATACACAGCGTCGGCGACATGGCCAGGGCAGCTGCGCTGTCTCCCCGTCAGCTTCAGCGGGTGTTGAAAGCGACCACCGGCTTCTCGCCGCACGACTTGTTGAAGGTGCTGCGGGTGCAGCACTCGTTTCGGCAGGACTACCTGCTGTCGTTCGCTGACCAGTCGCACTTCACGCATTCGTTCCGCAGGCTGACCGGCTACACGCCGGGCCAGTTCAAGAAGACGTTCGATGTCTGATATCTACAATCTTTGCTGCGCTCCCTCCGCTTTAGTTGTCAACGAAGGCACACCGCCTTCGTACCTCCTGAAGGGACAAACTCATGCGGAAAATTGGTTGGTTCGATATCTACGTCGAGGACATGGAGCGAGCACAGGCGTTCTACGAGACGATGCTCGACACCACACTGTCGTCGATGGACGACCCGAACGATCCGACGGTCCAGATGCGGGCCTTCGGTGACGACTTCATCTCTCACGGAGCTGGCGGAGCGCTGGTCAGGCTCGAGTACACCCAGCCAGGTCCAGGCGGCTCAATGGTCTACTTCTCCTGCGATGACTGCGCTGTGGAGGAGGCTCGAGTGTCGGCGGCGGGCGGTTCGGTAGTGCGACCGAAGTTCTCGATCGGCAGCCACGGCTTCGTGTCGATCATCGCCGACTCCGAAGGCAACATGGTCGGTCTTCACTCCGTGACCCAGTAAATACTCACTCGGCAGCTTCGAGCGATGAACGATACCCTTTCTCGGCGCCGAGTTAAGGTGGGGTCCGCTCCCCCAAGTCGCCTATTCAACAATCGTCGTTTGGCGCTGTGGATACCGCAACCGACTTTGGCCCCCTCGCTGTGGGTTCCATCGGAGCAGTAACTTGCGACTGGCCGGAAACGTCGACGGCCGCAAAACCGATGTCCCCCGGCAGGCAGAAAATCAGATCCAGGCCCCTGACCAGAAAGAACCAACGACGGAAAACGATCTGGTGGCCGCACTCTGGAATTGGCGCGAACAGGTGGCGCGCAAGCCAGTGAGCCAACTCTGGCGGCGATGGCACGGCGAGCAAGAGCCACCCCATCAGTATCGAGTGTTGATTAGCCATCAAAACGAGAAGGTGAGGTGGCTATCAGTTCCGGTCGTAGATCCTCAACCTCTGGTGAAAGCAATCACCGCTGTTCGTCGCGATCTCGGGAAGACCGAGCCGAGTGGCAGCGAACAAGAAGTTCAGCCGCAACCTCGATGGTTCGTTCTAGCACTCTGGTCTGCGCCTCTACTCCCCATCGCCGTGACGCTATGGCTTCGACACACATACTGGCTGTGGATCCTCCCTATCGCAGCGCTCGTTCCGTATGCTCTCATCGGCGTCGCCGCAATCGGAGTGCTGACCACTCAGCGGTCGGATCCAAACCTAGCCAGGGCAAACACAACGGTCGGCTACGTAACCGGTCATAAGGATCTCGGTAACCGGTCATAAGGATCTCGCCACGGGTCGCGCCTTCTCCACATTCCTTCATGAAATCGAGATAGCCACGAGCGGCCCGACAGCAATCGTCAGTCCGGACGCTGGAGATCGATGCCGCTGCCCATTGCCCATCGGCACTCCGGTGGCGGCCCATCCAGCCTTCGACAGCATCAGCGGAGCTGAGAAGTATGCCACGTATACGTTCTATAGCCACGGTCGGCACGACGGCGAACTATTCGCACTTGCAATCGCATCGCACCAAATCAACCATAGGCGAACTCCAAACCACACCGCCATCGACCACACCAGGAAGCGACGGGAGCTGTTGAAGAACAGCACCTATCCTGCAAGATCTTGATCGCTCTCCTACGTGGCCGCCGGCGGCGACTTCAACGCCTCAATCGCCCACCGCGATTTCCGAGAACTGGTCGGCGACCACCGCGGCATCTCCGCAAAGATCTGGACTGCGACGAGCTGACGGTCATCACGGCTACGGCGAAACAGCGTCATACTTGGCAGGCCACAAAAGATTCATGATATGAGACCGGACGACGCCGCCGGAGGTCCATCCAATGGAACACAACGCCTTACCACCCCCGCCCCGTGGGTTTCCACCACCACCCCGAGCGCCCGAGCCGATGCAACCGGCTAGAGCAGACAACGACTTTTTCGAGTGGTGTAAAGACCTGCACGACAAACAGTACCGCTGGGCCCCGCACTGGAGACTGGGGTGGTGGGCCGTTCTTCTCCCCGTCGCCACATGGTGCTGGGCATCAACATTGCGATCAGGTCCGCCCCGCCAGGCCGGGCTCGCCTTCGCCGGTTTTCTCGCACTCGTCTTCACGTTGATTGCGGTCGCCGACCAGCAACCTTCAACGACTCAAGCGATCGCGGCGGACGAAGGTTCAGTCACTTCTAACAGCGTGACGACCGCAGCATCTGACGCGTCGACAACGTCGCGTGAAAGCACCAGTCTCAAGGTTCAGGCATTTGCAGCGGTCGCAGACACTGCAGCGACCGCAGACCTTCCATCGGCCGAAACCCTGGAACCAGCACCCCCCACGCTGAAGGCGTCGACGTCTACGACGGCGGCAGCAACATCTCAGCCACCAACGACAACTGCGCCAACGACCCGAGCCCCGACGACGGCAGCGCCAACAACCGCAGCGCCAACAACCACAGCGCCAACGACAACCGCGGCGCCGTCAACCCAGCCACCAACGACGGCAACCACAACCCAGCCACCAACAACCTCAACCCCAGCGACAGCCGCCCCAACCGTGGCATCAACCGCCGCGCCGACGACAGCAGCGCCCGTCAGCGATTGCCATCCCGCCTACGGCGGCTGCATCCCGTATGCCCCAGGTGATGCATACAACTGCGGTCAACTCTCGCCTTCCCAGAAACCCGTCCACGTCAAGGAGATCGGGAACGACCCGTACCGCCTCGATGCAGACAGCGACGGGGTTGGCTGCGAGGCTGGGTAGTCCATACCTCCCAAAGCTCAGGCTTGATCTGGAGCCAGCCGGTTGGCGATCGCAGCTCGCAGTTGGTCGAGCGTGGGGCTTCCGGCCGGCCCGGTCGGCGTTTGATAGATCCGGCACGACAGTCCGACTGGCGCATCGGCCGCTGCAAAGAGGTCGTCTCCATCGGCCAGAATGCTCGGTGAGCCTCGGAACCGGAGCCGCTCGGCGTCCTCTGGATTTTCTACTCGTTGGCGAACGATCACGATGTCATCCAACTCAGCGTCGAGTTGATTCAGGTGCCGATCTGCCTCGACCCAGCTCGGGCAGTCATCGAAGTACAGCAAGGTGATCTCCACACATCCAACGATAGGCGGGAGATACATCGAGTGTGCCGACACAAAATTGTGGACCTAGCGTTGTGTTGCGAACGTTTGTTCGGTATTATTGGGGAAGTTGCAGATGAGCTCTGCACTTCGGAACTGGGTTCCCCTTCACTGGTCTCACCGTCTTGGCGGTCTCGTGAGTTCCACCTGCTCTCTCCATTTGTTAGATGCGGCGCTCGATGCCGTGCTGGCCGAACCGTTATCCGCGGTGGGTGCCGTTGCCTTGGCCGAACGGGCCCGCCGGTTGCAGATCATCGCGGCCCGCCTCGATGCCGCCCTAGCGACAACACTCGTTGCCGCCTCCTCCGCACTCGAAGCTCCCGAAGCCATGCGCAGCCTGGGCTACCGAACTCCTGAACAGTACGTGACCGACCGAGCCCGGGTCGATGGACGAAGCGTTCGAGCAGCTGGTCGCCTCGGCCGATGGCTACTCGACTTCCCCGTTCTGGCCCAGGCCTTTGAGATCGGTGGCATGTCCTCGTGTCATCTCAACGCGCTGTGCAAGATCACAAACGAGCGCACCCGTTTCCGCCTCGTCGAAAACCAACAGTTCTTCGTCGACACCGCTAGCGCATGCGACTTCAACGACTTCACTCGGGTCGTGCAGTACTGGCTCAACGCCGCCGATCCCGACGGCGCTGAGCCTCGGGACCAGGTGGCCAAAACCGGGCTCTGGTATCGGCGGCACCATGACGGAGCGTTGTCGGGCCGCTTCTTCCTTGACCCCCTCACCGCCCAAGCGTTCAGGACCGCCCTTGAAAACGAGTCGCAACGGCTATTCCGAGCCGACGCCGAGGGTGGCACCGAGCGCCACGCGTCCCGCCGAGACGCAGCGGCCATGGTCAACCTGGTACTCAATGGCACCTCGGCCGGCGCATCACCATCGGTAACACCCCTCGTGCACATCGTGATGTCGGAGTCGGTGGCAGAAGGACTGCTCGCTCGGCTAGGCGACCCCTCCATCCCGCCGCCGGAGATCGCTTTCGACAAGATCGACGGGCGCTGCGAGTTCATCGACGGCACCCCACTCCACCCGAACCTGGCCGTGGCCGCTTTAGCGGCGGCTCGGCTCCGACGTGTCATCCTGGATGCCGATGCCAAACCGGTCGACGTCTCAGTACGCACCCGAGGGTTCCCACCGTGGATGAAACATCTGTTGTTGATCCAGGCACGTGGTCGATGCCGCTCTCCGGGCTGCGACGCTCCCTTCCCCTGGCTACAAGCCGATCACATCCAACCCGTCTCTGCAGGAGGCGCCACCGTGTTGTCAAACGGGCAAATCCTTTGCGATCCCCACAACAAATGGAAGGGCGTGGCCTAGATGGCAGGAAGACCAGATGACCAGAAGAACTGACGGCTATCGTTCGGTCATGACTGTTGCGATGATCACAGGCGCCAATTCAGGAATCGGTCGAGCGGCTGCGGTCGACCTCGCCGCCAAGGGGTGGACCGTCTACGGATCGATGCGAAGCCTTGACAAGGGCGCCAAGCTCCACGACATGGCCCAAGCCGCTGGGGTGCAGGTTCACCCAGTCGTGTGCGACGTGAGCGACACCGATTCGGTCAATCAGGCGGTAGCCGAGATCACCAACGCGTCCGGCGGTATCGACGTGCTCATCAACAACGCCGGGGTTGGCGGCAACGGTGTGTTGGAAGAAACCCCGCTCGACGTCTATCAAGACGTAATGGACGTCAATGTCTTTGGCATCGTTCGGTGCTGCCAGGCCGTACTTCCCCAGATGCGCGAACGGGGAGCCGGATGCATTATTAATGTGTCGTCGGTAGCAGGCGTCATCGCCGCAATCGCCCAGTCACCCTATGTGGCGTCAAAGTGGGCGGTCGAAGGGTTAACCGAAGGTCTGGCCCAAGAGGTCGCGGGCCACGGCATTCGGGTGGCCATGATCGAGCCGGGGATTGTACGAACCGCGATCATGGCGAAGAACACCGACGCCCCGAACGTGAGCGGCGCGTACGACGCTGCCTATCGTCGCCTCTTTGCGTTCTACGCGGCTGGGTTGCAGGCTCCCGGTCTACCGTCCGAGGTCGCCGACGTGATCTACGAAGCAGCTACCACCGACGATCCCAAACTTCGCTATACCTGCGGATGGGGCGGGCCGGAACTCACCACGCGACGGCCACAAATATCCGACGAAGATTGGGTCGCCCTCGGCGCTCTCGAAGACGACGCTGCGTATGCAGCAAGGTTCTCTGAGCTGTTCGGTCTAACGATCGCCGCCGAGTGATGCCAGCATGACCGTAACCAGCGAAAGACTCCATAATCAGCTCTGCCAGGACCTGGGCGCCCACGTGCCGATCTTCGGCTTTACGCATTCGCTCGATGCGACCATCGCTATCTCGAAGGCGGGCGGCGTCGGCATCTGGGGTGCCACCCGTTCAACCCCCGACGAGATCGAGGCTGGCGTCACCCGCATGGCCGCTGAACTCGGCGATCTCCCGTATGGCCTCGACCTCGTCATTCCGCCCAACATGCCCGAGCGTGACAACCGGCCTGAGATCGAGGCCGCTATACCCGACGAGCATCGCCAATTCGTGGCTGGGCTGCGGGCCAAATATGGCGTGCCCGACGATGGCGAGCCTGGTATGCGCTCCAGGTTCGTTCGCAGCGAGGACATGGCGCGAGCCCAAGTCGATGTCGTCATGGACTCCCAGATCAAGGTCTTGGCCCTCGGCATCGGTAGCCCCGAATGGGTGATCGGCCCGGCCAAAGAACGAGGCAAGACCCTGGTTAGCCTCGTCGGCCAGCCGAAGCACGCCGAACGGGCCATCCAGGCTGGAGCCGACATCCTCGTGGCCCAGGGAACCGATGCCGGCGCCCACACCGGCCCGATCGGCACCTTCTCGCTCGTACCCCAAATCGTCGACATCGGAGCCGCTAACGGCATCCCGGTGGTAGCAGCCGGCGGTGTCGCCACCGGCCGCCATATCGCCGGCGCCCTCGCCCTCGGCGCGGTTGGCGTTTGGGTTGGCACGGCGTGGCTCTTCTGCGCCGAAGAACATCTCGCACCCGAGACCCAGGCCAAGCTGCTCGCTGCCGGGTCGGCTGATGCCGTGATCTCTCGGGCCGATTCAGGCAAGACGCTCCGCCAAATTCGCACCTCCTGGACCGATGAGTGGGCGGCGGCCGAAGCCCCGGAGCCACTGAAGATGCCCTACCAAGACATCCTGGTCGGCGACCTGCTCGGCCAGATCGATCGACACCGGGTGAAACCGCTGATGCATAGCCCCGTCGGCCAAAGCGTTGCCTACTTCGATGAGCCGACGACAGTGGCCGAGGTCATGGCCCACCTTGTCGACGATGCCGAAGCCGCCCTAGGACGACTCGACGCGATCACCTAGGCTTGACCGGCATGGGAGACGTCACCGTTCACATCGAAGGGCCAGATGCCGCCGAGCACGGCGCTGCGCTCCGAGCCGACCTAGGCTACCCGGAGGTCGAAAACGACGGCCCCGAACTGGAGTCGCTCGGCGTCGATCCGGCAACGCTGATAGCCGTTGGCGGTGCAGCGGTCAAGGCCGCAGCCACGATCTGGCGTTGGTGGCAAGGCCGTCAGGAACTCCCGAATGTACAGGTCGAGATCTCGCTGCCCGATGGCACCCAGGTGCGGCTCAACGATGTGAGCGAGGAACAACTCGCCATCATCCTGAACCGCCACCTTGGCTCAGAATGAATCCGGGCCTTGATCTGGCGACCCTCAAAGAGAGGGTCGGAGCGATCCCTGACTTTCCACAACCCGGCATCGTCTTTCGAGACATCACCACGCTGCTGGCCGACGGCGCATCGTTCGCGGCAACGATCGACCACCTCGTCGAAAGCGTCATCGCCGAGACTTCCGACATCGACGCCGATCGCATCGATGGTTTCGCCGGGATCGAATCTCGGGGCTTCATCTTCGCTGCCGCCTTGGCCTACCGGCTCAACACGGCCATGATCGCCGTCCGCAAGCCGGGGAAACTACCTCGCCCGACACTGTCGGTGGATTACACCCTGGAATATGGGACCGACCAACTTCACGTCCATCGAGACGACGTACCCAACGGCGCCAACATCATCATCGTCGATGACCTCATCGCCACCGGCGGCACGGCGGTGGCGACAGCACAACTGCTTCGCGAGGCCGGAGCCGTCGTGGATCATGCCCTGTTTGTCATCGCCTTGACCGAGCTGCCCGGTTTGGCCGCTTTGGCCGACGTCTCTGTCAACGCTCACCATCTCATCGGCTTCGGAGGCCACTGAGATGCCAGCGCCCAAACGAATCGGACTGGTGACCGGTGTCAAGGCCGAACAGGACGCGCTGCTCCCCGATCACCCCCGCACGAGTGAGGCCATCACGAGTCTCACATCTAATCTCACCATCAACCGCATCACCGCTGACGGCCATACCTTCTATTGTTGTACCCCCGGCATCGGCAAAGTGAACGCCGCTCTGGCGGCCGCCACGCTGGCTAGCCGTTTCGACATCGACCTTCTGGCCATCATCGGCACCGCGGGCAAGATCGATCCGACCGCATCCGGTGGCGCCCACCTCCTTCACGAGGCTGTACAAGCCGACTACGGCGCCTACCGAGACGGTCGCTTCGTTCACTACCGCGCCGGGGAGTTGCCGCTTGGCCCTGCCGACGACGCCCCCTTTGTCTCAGCGTTGGCCGCGACCATGCTGATCGCAACGCCAGACCTACCCCACGCCCGTATCGCCACCGGCGACAGCTTCGTCGAGGACGCCGAGCGGAGCAACGCTCTGGCCCAAGCCACCGGTGCATCCCTTGTCGACATGGAAACCGCAGCGATAGCCCAGGTGGCCGAACGGTTGGGGATCGATTGGTTAGCGGTCAAGGCCGTAAGCGACGACGCCAACCAGGATTCAGCCACCGACTTCGCTCAACAGCTGGCAGTCGCTTCCCGCCAAGCAGCCGACCTGTTCCAACAGCTGCTCGGTATCTGAACCCCGATCGACGTGGGCGTTAACGCCGTTCCCCGGCTAGTGTGAACTCTGGCACATCCTCTTTCCGATGTGCCTTCACAACTTAGAAGGGGAACTCGATGCAGGTACCTGCACCCTTCGTGTATGAGCGAGCAACCAGCGTGCAAGACGCGCTAGCCCTACTCGCCAAACACGGACCCGATGCTCGACTCGTTGCTGGTGGACACAGCTTGCTTCCGATGATGAAGCTTCGTTTCGCCGACCCGGCCGCTCTAATCGACATCAACTCGATCGATGGGCTCGACCAGATCAGCGTCGCCGATGGCATCATGACGATCGGGGCGATGGTCACCCACGCCCAGCTCTTAGCTTCGGATGTGGTGGCGCAACATTTTCCGATGTTGACCGAAGCCGAACGAGTCATCGCTGATCCGGTGGTGCGCAACAAGGGAACGGTCGGCGGCTCGCTCTGCCAAGCCGATCCAGCCGAAGACCTCTCGGCCGCCTTAGGCGCTCTGCGGGCGTCGGTCACCACCATCGGTTCCGGCGGCTCCCGCAGCATCCCGGTACGTGAACTCCACGACGGCCCGTACCAGACCGTGCTCGACGAAAACGAAATGGTCACCGAGGTAACGGTCCCGCTGCCTTCGGGCAGTTCGTCCAGCGCTTACGAGAAACTCGAACGCCGCGTCGGCGATTGGGCCATAGCGGCATCGGGTGTTTCGGTCAGCGTCGCCGATGGCGTCATCTCCGAGATCGGCATCGGGCTCGCCGCAGTCGAAGCTCCCAACATGGTTGCCGCCGACGCCGAGGACGCGGCCCGAGGCCAAGTCCCTAGCGCCGAACTGATCGAACGCATCGGCGAACTGGCAGCCGAGGCCACCGATCCAAACACCGACCAGCGCGGCCCAGCCGACTACAAACGTCACCTCGCCGGCGAACTCACCAAGCGGGCGCTACGCAGAGCCCTAACCAACGCCGGTGCCCTCACCAACGAAGGAGCCCTCTGATGACAGACCTGGCAGAAACTCCCGTGTCCCTTCCGACCACGGAGGTGTCGCTCACCATTAATGGTGAAGCCGTCACCCGCACCGTCGAGTCACGTACCCTCCTCATCCACTTCATTCGCGATCATCTCGACCTCACCGGCACCCACTGGGGCTGCGACACATCCAACTGTGGCGCGTGCGTGGTTTGGGTCGACAAGAAGCCCGTGAAATCATGCACCATGTTGGCGGCCATGGCTGGCGGCCACGAGGTACGCACCGTCGAAGACCTCGAAGGGGCCGACGGCCTCGACCCGGTACAGGAAGGCTTCATGCAGTGCCACGGCCTGCAGTGCGGTTTCTGCACCCCGGGCATGTTGATGGTGGGGCGGGCCCTGCTCGACGAAAACCCCAACCCGAGTGAAGACGAGATCCGCGAAGCGATCTCTGGCAATCTGTGCCGCTGTACCGGCTACGAAAACATCATCCGATCCGTCCGCTGGGCCGCTGAAGCCGGCACCAGCGAGAATGGGGCAAGCCAATGACCACCGTCGAAGAATCACCGGCAACAGACCAACCAGACCCAGAAGGTCCCGAGGTCGGCTTCGGCCGCACCCTGCGCAAGGAAGACATTCGCTTCGTTCGAGGCAAGGGCAACTACCTCGATGATGTGCGCATACCAGGCATGCTGCATGGCGCTGTGCTGCGATCACCGATCGCTCATGGCCGAATCGTCAACATCGACACCTCAGCGGCCGAGGCCCACCCCAAGGTGAAAGCCGTCATCACCGGCGCCATTCTCGAAACCCTCAACCTGGCCTGGGCGCCCTCGCTGAGCCACGATGTGATCGCCATTCTGGCCACCGACAAGGTTCGTTACCAGGGTCAAGAGGTGGCCTTCGTCGTGGCCGAAGATCACTACTCGGCTCGCGACGCTCTCGAACTGATCGACGTCGAGTACGAGATCCTCGACCCGGTCGTCGATGCTCGCAAGGCGCTCGAGCCGGGCGCCCCCGTCATCCGAACCGATATCGAGGACAAGGCCGACAACCACATCTTCGATTGGGAGTCCGGCGACGCCGACGCCACCCAGGCCCAGTTCGACAAGGCCGACGTTGTCGTCACCGAAGACCTCCTCTATCCCCGCGTCCACCCGGCGCCGTTGGAAACGTGCGGCTCGGTAGCCGACATGGACCCGGTCGACGGCAAGCTCACCCTCTGGTGCACAACGCAGGCCCCCCACGCTCACCGAACCGTTTACGCCCTGGTGGCAGGCCTACCCGAACACAAGATCCGAGTGATCAGCCCCGACATCGGCGGCGGCTTCGGCAACAAGGTTGGCATCTACCCCGGCTATGTGCTTTCGGTGGTTGGATCGATCATCACCAAGAAGCCGGTGAAGTGGATGGAGAACCGGGAGGAGAACCTGATCTCCACCTCGTTCGCCCGTGACTACCACATGCACGGCGAAATCGCCGCAACCTCCGAAGGCAAGATCCTCGGGGTAAAGGTCGATGTGCTGGCCGACCATGGCGCCTTCAACAACACGGCCCAGCCCACCAAGTTCCCGGCCGGATTCTTCCATGTGTTCACCGGTTCCTACGACTACCCGGCCGCCCATTGCAAGGTCACCGGCGTCTACACCAACAAGGCGCCGGGCGGTGTTGCCTACGCCTGCTCGTTCCGAGTGACCGAGGCCGTCTATCTGATCGAGCGCATGGTCGACCGACTAGCCCAACAGCTCGGCATGGACCCGGCCGAGCTGAGGATGAAAAACCTGCTCCAGCCCGAACAGTTTCCCTACCACTCGCCGACCGGCTGGGAATACGACTCGGGCAACTACCCGGCCGCGCTTCAGATGGCGCTCGACATGGCTGGCTACGACGAGCTGCGCCGCGAACAGGCCGAGAAGCGTGCCGCCTACGAGGCCACCGGGTCCGGTGACCTGATGGGTATCGGGATCTCGTTCTTTACCGAAACGGTTGGTGCTGGCCCCCGCAAACATATGGACATCCTCGGGCTCGGCATGGCCGACGGCTGCGAGCTCCGCGTCCACCCGACCGGCAAGGCCGTGGTCCGCCTCTCGGTTCAGACCCAAGGCCAGGGTCATGAGACCACCTTTGCCCAGATCGTTTCGGAGGTAACCGGCATTCCCACCGCCGATATCGAGGTGGTCCACGGCGACACCGACAACACCCCATTCGGGCTCGGCACGTACGGCTCCCGCTCAACCCCGGTCTCGGGTGCGGCGGCAGCCATCGCCTCTCGTCGGGTGGTCGACAAGGCCAAGATCATCGCCGCCACCATGATGGAGGCCAATCCCGACGATCTCGAATGGGAGCAGGGTACGTGGTCGGTGAAGGGTTCGCCCGACCGTTCGGTCACCATCCAAGAGACCGCGATGGCCGCCCACGGCCCGCTCGAACTTCCCGAAGGAGTGGAGGGTCAGCTCGACGCCTCGTGCGTCTATGACCCGCCGAACCTCACCTACCCCTTTGGCGCCTACATCTGCGTGGCCGACATCGACAGTGGTACCGGCCATGTAAAGGTACGACGCTTCATCGCTGTCGACGATTGCGGGCCGCGCATCAACCCCATGATCGTCGAGGGCCAGGTACACGGTGGCCTAGCTGACGGCGTTGGTATGGCGCTGATGGAGGTGATCGCCTTCGACGAGGGTGGCAATTGTCTAGGCGCCTCGTTCATGGATTACCTGCTCCCCACCTCGATGGAATGCCCATCGTGGGAGACCGGCGAGACGGTTACCCCGTCACCCCATCATCCACTGGGTGTGAAAGGTGTTGGCGAATCGGCAACGGTCGGGTCGCCCCCAGCGGTGGTCAATGCCGTCGTCGACGCGTTGGCCCCTTTCGGTGTAACCGACATCGACATGCCCTGCACGCCAGCTCAGGTTTGGCGGACGATGCAGGGACGCAGATTCCGCAGCGACCTCGCGATCACTGATGATTGAGGGTCGGGCTCAGGAACTGAGAGGACAGCGGGCGGCCTTCGTTTCGGCCACTGTTGTTCGGGCTGAAAAGCCCACCTCGGCCAAGCCCGGCGATTCGGCCATCGTCCTCGCCGACGGAACCATCGAAGGTTTCGTCGGCGGGGTGTGCGCCGAAACGTCGGTTCGGGCCACGGCCCTCAACTGCCTGAGCAGCAGCACCTCGGTGCTGCTCCGGATCGTGCCATCGGGGGTCGACGCCACCGCTGATCCTGTCGGGGTCAACACGGTAGAAAACCCCTGCCTGTCAGGCGGCACGCTGGAGATCTTCATGGAGCCTGTCGTACCTCCCGCCCTGGTCTATGTGATCGGGTCGGGGCCAACCGCCCTCGCCCTCGGTCGAGGTGGTTCGTCATTCGGGTTCGATATCCGAGTGCTCGATACCCTCCCCGAGCCTCTCCCCGATGACACGGCGGCCATCATCGTTGCCTCTCACGGCCGGGGGGAGGAACAAGCTCTCACCCTGGCCCTCCAAGCTGATGTCACCTATGTCGGCCTCGTGGCCAGCAGGCGTCGCGCCCAAGCAGTGCTCGACGGCCTCGATCTCTGCACCGGCCACACCTCGCGAGTCCACGCCCCCGCTGGCCTCGACCTCGGCGCACAAACGCCTGAGGAGATCGCTCTTTCGATCTTGGCCCAGATTGTGGATGAGCGACCTCGACCAGCACGAGACACATCATCGGCCGCCGACGCATCCAATGGGCCAGCGGCCGCCACGATGGCGGTAGACCCGGTTTGTGGGATGAAGGTCGCTGCGGTGTCCGCTTCGTACAACGTCGAGCACACCGGCACCAGCGTCTACTTCTGCGGGCCGGGCTGTGTCGACGCCTTCCGAGCCAATCCTGCCGCCTATCCCTTGTCGAGCTAGCGCCGCCTATCCCGATCGGATCCGTTGGAGATCGGAAGCGGTTCTATCCCTCCAGAACGGAACCCCGGCCCGGTCGGTCTGATCGACCGCCGCTTGGAGCAGAGCCTGCGGGTCGCCGTTGCCGGTCAGGGTTGCGGCCAGGCCCAGGTAGCGATCCACCGGGCCGAGGTGGGCTACACCAACACCGAGGATGATGGCTTGTCCCGATCGGATCTGCAGGATCTCTTCGCCAACTTCGGCTGCTTCACGATCACCGACGATCACCGCGGCCTCGATCAGCAGGGCGGCGGCCGGCGGCAACCAGAGAATCCGTTGACTGTCGGCGAGCATGTCGATCACCATCTTGATCTGATCTCGCGCCCGCTCTATGTCTCCCACCCACGCCGCGGCGTAGGCCTCAGCTGCCTCCCAACCAACGTTGACCGCTATCTCCTTCTTGTAAACATCGAGCAGGGCAAGAGCTTCGCCCAGGCGACCGCCAAACCACTTCTCGGCGTAGAGCTGAACACCCCAGGCGTCGAACACGTCTGGAATACCCCAACCCATACCGCTCACCCGGGCCGACTCAGGGGTGGCATCCGGCCTGTCGAAGCCCCCTATCCCAACCTCGTTCATGGCCGCGGCCAATACTTCTAGCGACCATCGATTCCGTGGGCTTCCGTGGTGATGGATCGCCGCCGCAGCAGCCGCGTAGCCCTTGCTGACCGCGTCCGGGCGTTGCTCGGCCAGTGCTGCCGTGGCTGCTCGAAACAGGATCGATGCCCGGAGCGATGGCGAAACCGCCTCCTCGGCCAACTGCAACAGGCGTTCATAGATCAGAGCGCCCGAGCGGCCGATCGCTTCAAAGGATACGACGGAGAGCTGGAGCTCGACCCAGTCCTGAGGATTGGTTTCTCGCCAAGTCGGGTCGATCGAAGCGACCAGCTCGGCTTCCTGCGCGGCGTCATCGTTCAGACGGCAAAGTCGAATCTTCCAACGGGCCAAACGAGCCGGCGCCAGCGTTGGGGCCCGTTCAAGATCGACCAGGTTCAGCATGTCGAGCCGGTCGCTCTCCCCACCCACGTATTCGCCCGACGGGAGGCCAGCGACCGCGGCCTCGAACATGGCCTCATGATCGTTTTGCGATCGGGCAAGATCGAAGCCGAGACGCCGGTAGTAGCGAGCGCGGTCCAAATCTCCTTTCCGAGACGATGCCGCGGCGAGCCGCAGGAGAACATCAAGCCGAAAGCGATCACCATCAAACTGACTGGCAAACTGACTGGCAAACTGACTGCGCTCGGCTGAGGTCGCGTTGGCTGCCTCGTCGTCCAATCTGGCCAGCACCGCCTCCAACCCGGTCACCATCTCGCTGAAGGCCTGCCGACCCTCGAACTCTTCGACCGCATCGAGGAGCAGGCGAACGGCCTGGGCCGTCTCAAGGTGATGGCCGGCATCGAGCACGTAGCGCATCGTCGTGACCCCACCTCTCGATGTCTCGAGCGCCAGCTGGCCACAGACGATAGGGCGAAGCAGCCTGACCTGGCGGCTGAAGAAACCGAGCGTGAGCAGATGATCGAAGCGCCAACTCCTGCCGTCGGTGATGCAAAGTGCGGCATCGGCAGCCTCTCGGAGGCGCTCGACCACCCACGCCTCGTCTCGGTCGACCACATAACCGATCAGAGCCGGGTCGAACTCCATGCCGATGATGGCGGCCACCGAGAGAATCTGGCGGAGCTCAGCATCGCCAACCTTGGCCGCAAGGTGTTGAGCCAGGTTGGCTTCAGGTTCAACCGAGTCAGGCAATCGGGTGATCTCAAGGCCGCGTTGAGCGTCCCGACTCAAGGTCGAGGCGATCATTGTGTTGCCTTGTGAAAGAGCGAGCACCTGCTCGGCGAAACCTCGGCGCACGATAGGAGCTTCGTCGGGGTGGTCGAGAGCGACCAATTCATCGATGTCATCAAGACTGAGAGGTTCGAGGCACACCGTGGTAACGGCATCGCCCAGCGACCTGACGGTCTCAGCCCATTGGGTTGGTTCCTCAGGTCGCTCTGGTCGGGAGGCAAGAACGAACAACACCTCGGATCGTTCAGGCAGTGTGGCCAGATAACGGATGAGAGCGATGAGCTGGCTATCAGCATTGTGCATGTCGTCCAGAATCACCACGACGCTGCCCTGGCGGTTCAGGCCCGACAGGCGATCCTGAACCCGCTGCCAGAACCGGGAACGACCGTGCTCATAGTCGGCGCCTCGTTCGAGCAGCCTCACGTCTTCAGCCAATTCGGGTAACGCTTGCAGCAGAGCCCCATAGACCGAACCGGAAGCACGGTCGCCGCCTGAACCGTCGACTCGACCTACCCGAACGACCAGGTCAGCACCGTCGAGAGAACCGAACACCTTGGCCAGAAGACTCGACTTGCCAACGCCAGCCTCACCCTCCACCAGCCAGAACCTGCTGCCTAACATCCCGCCCTCGAGGAAGTGGTCGCGCGCCTGCATCATCGCGCTCACGGCCTCCTCGTGGCCGACGAACCGACGTGCTTCGGGCAAGGTCATCGCCTGCTCGGCAACCGAATCGGGGATCGACGCTGAGGGGTGCGTCGCGGCCAGCATGGTGGCGTCGTGGTTGAGGATGGCCAATTCGATCTTGTCGATTTGGGTGCCAGCGGCGAGCCCAAACTCGTCGAGCAGATGGGACCGGCATCGCTTGATCACGTTGAGGGCCGCCGGTTGACGTCCGAGCCGATACAGAGCGGCCGCCGTTGTGGCAGCCAGCGTTTCGTCGTAGGGGTCTCGCTCCATCTCTTCGAGCAGCAGGGGCAACCCTTCGTCGCCGAAGGCTGGTGTGATCATCGAACCGAATCGTATGAGGCCACGTCGATGGCTCTGCCCCAACTGTTCCGAGGCGAATCCAACAACGGGTGGCACCTCGACAAGGCCAGCGAAGGGGTCGGACCAACGCTTGAGCGAATCCAGCAGCTCGACAGGATCGTCCAGCTCGACACCGACGGCAAAGGACCAGACATCCACATCACAAGCGGTCTCGTCGAGAGCGTACCGTTCCCCCTGCACGATCAGTGGTACGTCATCATTAGCGGCAGCTAACCGTTGAGCCAGCCGCCGGATACGCATGACCGCAGCCTGATCTCCGCTCGCCTGAGGGTTGCCGGCGAACAACTCTTGGTAGAGGCGGGCCCGTGTGCACCCTTCTGGCCCGACCGCAACTAGGGTGGCCAACGCCACCGCCTGGGTTGGGGTCAGTCGAACATGTTTGCCGTTCACCGCAAGCCTCACTGAACCCAAGCATGTTGCGGTCGCCGTCATCGATTCAGGGTAGTTGACATCCGGTGGTGGACCCAAAGAAGAATGAATCCGCAAGCCGAGTTCGCCTTTAGCTTGCAGCGTTGGTGTAATAGCCGGGTGACCGAGCCGATGAACATTACCGACATGGCCGATAGGGCAACCCCGAGTCCGCTTTGGAGTTCCGCCTTCCGCCGATTCCTCGGCGCCGTCGTGCTCACCTCGATCGTGAACGGCACCACTCGCTTCGCTTTTGTTTGGGCCATGGGTGAACTAACGAGCTGGGGACCCGCCATCGGCCTCTTGGGCATCATGATCGGGCTTCCTTCGCTGCTCACCGCTCCCTTCGTCGGCGGCCTGGCCGACCGCTTCGATCGACGATGGGTGGCAGCAGGTGCAGCGGCATTGATGGCCGTTGCTTGTGCCGCGGTTGGTGCCGTCCTGGCCGCCGACCTCGTCGGTCCCGTCGGCCTCGGTATCGCAGGCTTGCTCGTGTCAATCCCTGTGGCCGCGATTCTGCCCCCGATCCAGGCGATGGTTCCCTCGTTGGTGCCTCCCGACCGGCTCATGAACGGTGTTGCTTTCCAAAGCCTGGCGATGCTCTCGGCCATGGCCGGGGGCTTGCTCGTTGCTGGTGTCGTCATCCGCAACTTCGGCACACCGGTGCTGTTCTTGCTGATGGCGGTGATTGGGCTCGTCTCTTCGGCCCAGCTCTTGACCCTTCCCGCTTCCGCAGGCGATACCGGCGACCAGGGCCAGCAGCCAGCCCGAGGGTGGACGGCCATCAAGGAAGGGCTGACCTACGCCCGGGCCGATCCAATCATCCCGGTACTCATCGGGGTAGCTGGCGTGCTCGGCCTCGGCGGCGCGGGCGCCGGGCTTCTCATTCCTCGCTTCGCTGAGAAGGTGCTCGGCTCTGATGCTCTCGGGGCAGGAGCGATGAACGCAGCCATGGCCTTCGGCCTGATCATCAGCGCCAGCGCGTTAGCGTCTCGCCCGATGGTCGCTCGCCCCCGTCGGCTCGTGGCCTTGGTGTCGATCGCCATCGCCGGGCCAGGCCTGATAGCGATCGGCTCGGCCAGGACTCTGCCTCTGGCGATGATCGCCTGTCTTGTTTGGGGTCTCGGTGGCGGCATCGTGACCACGTTGCAACGCACCGTGATCCAGCAACGAACGGCACCAGAGGTCATGGGGCGCATCATGGGCCTGGCCACGATGGCCCAGTACGGAACCTTCCCGCTAGGCGCCCTGCTCGTCTTCCTCGTTATCGGACCGCTGGGTGTGGCCAACACGATGATCGCCATCGGGGCGGCGATGTTTCTCGTCACCCTCTATTTGGGCAGCCGCCTGATCGCCCTGGAGCGAATCGAGGCGGCACCGCCCAAGACCACGGACTAGCCGCAGTATTCAGAAACCTCTATCCAATCCACTTCCATGCGAACTGTGTTGGATGATGAATGCTTCCAGTTGTCGAGCTGGATGGCAACGAAATGATCGACGTCGGGAATCACGTTGTCGTCGGAACGCTCCTTGACCACGTATTCCTTCCAGTTCTGATCTCCAGGGCCTTCACGGACGATGCGGATCTGATCCGGCGTCCACTCCATCGTCATGATCTGCCACTGGGTGCCATCGGCGTAGTGAGGAAGCCATGCCTGCTGTGTCGGCCGGTTGGTGTCCTGGAACGGCTCATGGATATAGGAGAAGAAAGGCTTGCGACTCGGGTCGCCCCAGCCGGTTTCGTACATGTTGTTTTCGCCGTCTCGGGGCTGATTGCCGGAGGCTGGCCAGGTGAGAATAACCCCGCTTGTGGCCTTGTTGTAGTCGGCGTCGGTGCGCACCCGGAACCGGTAACGTCCGTAGGTCTGCGATTGCTTGAGGCTCATGCCGCCGGAGACCAGGACACCGTCGCTGTTGTTCTTCGCCGTCATTATCAGCTTGCCGTCGCGCACCGATATCGCTGATGGGCGGCGCAAACCATACCCGGCGTTACCCACGCTGTTATACGGCGTCCACTGGGACCCGAGTGATGAGCCGTTGAAGTCGTCACGGAACACCTGACGGAAGCATGTACCACCGCCGTTGTTGGCACCGCTGCTGAGGGTGAACGAGCCGGTGGTCGTTCGGCCACTTTCCAGGCAGAAGCTGTCGTTCTGGTAGCGCTTGTTGCCACTGAAGGTGGATCCCGCCGGAGCAACGCCCGTGGCGATGTAGCAGCCCACGTTGAGTTGGCTCTGGTAGGTTCCGTCGGCCTGGGTATAGATGCTGTACAGGAAGCCGGACTTGGAATTGTCGGCACCCATCCTGAACAGATCGACCTGCACACCCTTGACACCGCTTCCCGCGGCGTTCACCACGGTGGTGCGATAGGTTCCCTTGTCGTTTGCCCGGGATTGGAGCTGGCCATCGATTCGGGTGCCAGAACCCCGACTGAAGCATGTGCCGACCTGCCGGTACTTGCCGCTGGCGAACCGATCGCCGTCTGGTGCAATCATGACCACCGAATAGCAGCCGCCATTGGGAATATCAAAGGAATAGGCACCAGATCCGTCGCTTCTGGTGGAACGGAGATAATTCAAACGGTTGCCATTCTGATCGGCCTCGAAAAGGTCGATAGAGACACCGCTTCGGCCGACGGCGTCTAGATTCGACACCTTCCCACCGATTCCGTTCGACTCATTTGCTATCGCACCAGATGGTGTCATCAGCAGCAAAGCCGCCGCAAAGAGAGTTATAAACACATATCGTCGCCGTGCCATGTTCGCTCCGCCTAGAACTCGTGGTGAACTCGTGGTCAAGTTGGATTAGAAGTAGGCCAGCGTAGCTTGTCCATCCAACCACACCACGCATTCTTCCCAAACATTGTGGGAGCATTTACCCAAGGCCCGCCGAGCGGTTCGGCCGATCAATTCGGGCTTGTAGATGAGGTTCGCCCCACTCTACGAGTTCATGTTCTCGCCTGAATCCAAGATGCTCAAGAACCCGCAGCGCTGCATGGTTGTCGACGTGGGTCACAGCGATAATCGAAGGAGCATCGCTCGCAGCCCAGGCCCAGTCCAGCACCGCCCGAGACGCTTCAAGCGCATAGCCCTGACCCCAGAACTCGGGTAGGAGGTGACACGAGAGTTCGAGTTCACCGCGCCAGTCTTCGAGCTCGACCATGCCGATTCGTTGGGCCAGCGGGTCGCTTCTGCCGGTGGAAACAGCCTGAGGATCCTTCAACCACACAACGAAGGTTCCCCATTGGGGAGCCAGTGAATGCGCCTTCACCCATTCGACGACAGCGAAGGATGCCGGACCTCCGAGGTAGGACCGGGTGTTCGCATCGGTCAGGAGTTCGGCGATGAAGAAGTTGTCGGCCGCCACCGGCGGACACAACTCCAGTCGTTCGGTAGCGATGGCCTCCTTCGTCCAGACGAGATCCAACCAGAGCGTCGTGTCGGTCTCGTCGACCTCGATGACGTGGAAGCCACTTGCCTCGTAGAGGGCGATGGCATCGGTCCAAGGGTTGTCGGTACTCACCACCACTGCGAAGTAGCCCCTGCTCCTCGCCCGATCTACCAACCCGGCAACGATCGCTCTCGCTACACCGCGCCGACGGTGAGCGGCTGCCACCGAAAGTCGAAGCACACGTCCGAGGCCGTCGGTCTCGGCGACCAACGCCCCAATGCCAACAACCTCATCATCGACGACCGCTACCAGGACATCCCCACCCATCGCCACATAGCTGGCGTGAAGATCATCGGTGTCGGGGTTTACGTCGGGGTCGAAATCGCTTCCCCAGCGATCAGCGAGTCCAGCCTGAATGATGGCCCGTGACGACTCCTGATCGGAGTGGACGAAATCTCGGATGACCATCTCCACCGGCCCTACCGTACTCGTCGGTCACGACCCGTCTTCAACCCTCGGTACGACTGAGCCTCGTGGCGTGGCCCATCTTGCGGCCGGGCCGAGCCTCGGCCTTGCCATAAACGTGGACCATCCAGTCGCCTTCGATCAGCATCGAACGGACACGTTCATCGGTGGCACCGAGCAGGTTTTCCATAACGGCATCACTGTGTCGGGTGCCAGCGCCAAGCGCCATGCCGAGCACGGCCCTCACGTGCTGCTCGAACTGAGAACAGACACACGCCGCCTCGGTCCAGTGGCCACTGTTGTGCACACGGGGGGCGAACTCGTTCACGATCAACGACCCGTCTCGACCCACAAAGAATTCGACACCGAGAACACCAACATAGTTGAGAGCATCAAGCATGCGTGCCGTTGCCTCCCCTGCTCGTTGGATCGTTTCAGGATCGAGACCACAGGGCACCTCGGATCGGGCCAAGATCCCGTCGACATGAGAGTTTCGCGCCGGATCGTACAAGCGCACCTCACCATCGATGCCGCGAGCACCGATGACGGAGATCTCGCATTCGAAATCTACGAATCCTTCGATGATCAGAGGCACCGATCCGAGTTCGGTAAACGTGTCGGACGGGACCGGCTCGCCTTCGGTCAACCGACGCTGACCCTTGCCGTCGTAGCCGAGACGCCGGGTCTTGATCACAACACCGGAAACGCCTTCGCCGCTCAGCTCCTCGATCCCCGTCACGAGCTGGGCCTGTGAAGCGGCAGGGCGGAAAGGAGCTACCGCCAGGCCCGTCGACATGATGAAACGTTTCTCGTCCAGGCGGTCCTGCGAGATCGACAACGCCTCGGGACCGGGCCGCAGCTTGCCGTCGGCGGCCAACGCCTCGAGACCTTCGGCTGGAACATTCTCAAACTCGTAGGTCACAACATCACATCGCTGGGCCAGGCTCGCCAACGCCGACAGATCGTCGTAGGCGGCAACGAGCTGCTCGTTGGCGACCTGGGCTGCCGGTGCGTCGGGGGCCGGATCCAGGATGACGACCTTCACACCAAGCCGGGCCGCCGCCATCGCCAGCATCCGCCCCAGCTGGCCACCGCCGACGATGCCAAGCGTTACCGGGTGACGTGTTACCGGGTGATCCTGCGAGATGTTCATCGGTCGTCGAGCGGGAACTCGGCGACGCCGCTCGATTGCTCGTCCCGGTAGGCATCGAGTCGTTGGGCCAAGCCATCGTCGGTCAAGGCCAGCACAGCCGCCGCCAGCAGGGCGGCGTTGATTGCCCCGGCGCGGCCGATGGCCAAGGTTCCGACGGGGATACCGGCTGGCATCTGCACGATCGACAACAGTGAATCCTGCCCCGATAGGGCTTGGGACCGAACGGGAACACCGAAGACCGGAAGGCGTGTCATCGATGCTGTCATGCCTGGCAGGTGGGCGGCTCCTCCAGCCCCGGCGATGATCACCTTCAACCCTCGTTCGGTGGCGGTGGAGGCAAAGTCGACCAACCGCTGAGGTGTTCGATGCGCCGACACGATGCGGGCCTCGTGGGATATTTCCAGGGCCTCCAACGTGTCGGTGGCGTGGCGCATCGTCTCCCAGTCCGACTGGCTTCCCATTAGTACGGCGACGGAGGGCTGGCTCATGCCCACAGAATACTCAGACCTGCTACCCATACCTGCGACTCATACCTACTAGTTGCGGTGGGCGACGAGGCGCTCGATCATTTGGCCGTAGGAGGCTGCATTGTCGGGATCGAGTCGTTGGAGCTGTTCGAACTGAGCCGCCGACGCATCGTGGCGCCCCAAGGCACCGAGCAGGCCTGCGTATCGGCGTCGATCGTCGGTGGTTGTCCCGTCGAGCGAGAGCCGAAGCCCCAACACCCCAGCGAGCTGTGACAACATACCGAGACGCTGGTATGCGTTCGAGAGGTTGTTGAGGGTGCGCAGGGCGATGTCGTGGGCCGACATCGGCAACAGCATCTCGGCCCGCAGGCCGAGGCCGGGCTGCACCTGGTCGAGGAGGCCAGCCAGATCTTTCATTCCTAGCGGGCTCCCTGCGGCGAACGGATCAAAGAATCTGTCGGGCATGCGATTGTCGGTGGCACCGTGGCCGAGGAGAACATGACCAGGAAAGCCGACCACCGCCATCGTGCCCCCCGAGCGACGCGAGATCTCGGAGGCTATGACGGCCAGTGAGAGAGGGATGCCTCGTCGATGCTCAAGCACCCGATGAATCAGGGAATTCGCCGGCTCGTAGTAGTAGCGGGCGTTGCCGATGAAGCCCAGGGTGGTGAAGACATAGCCGATCAGTTCATCGGCGTCCCCCGACCCTGGCACGGCGGCCGCCAACTCATCGAGGTGTTCGACCACCTGGGCGACCGGCCAAGAGGACGGGTCAAGGCGGGCGATATGAGCGAGGATCAGATCGAGCCGTTCAGGCGACGAGCGCAAGAGCTCATTCAACTCAGCACTCAGATCAGCAGTGAGGTCAGCAGTCAGACCAGCGTTGGGATCGGGATCGTTCTCGTCCTCACTTTCAGCGCTGGCCACAATCATCAACCGTACTAGCATCGTTGTTCGATGGACCAAGATAAGCTCAACGCCCTCAGAGCCACGTACGAAAACAGTTCTGGAGACGACGTCTCCGGCAAGTTCGCCAAGGTGATCGAGGCCGTCTACGACGCCCCGGGCGAACGGAGCCTTCCCTACGCTGGCATCCCAACCCTTCTCGACACACCGATCGCCGAGTCGGCTGCCGGTCTCGATGTGGCCTTGCTCGGCGCCCCTATGGATCTCGGCGTCACCAACCGACCGGGTGCCCGCTTCGGGCCGCGGGCGTTGCGAGCTATTGAGCGAGTCGGCCCCTACAACCACGTACTCGATGTGGTTCCCACCAGTGAGCTTCGCTGTGCCGACATTGGCGATGTGCCCTTCCGTTCTCGCTACAGCCTGGAGGAGTCACTCGAAGATATCGAAGCCTTCGTTCACGATGTGGTAGGCGCTGGCGCTAAGCCGCTAACCGCCGGTGGCGACCATTCAATCAGCTACCCAATCCTCAAGGCGGTGGGCTCGGATCGAGCCAACGGGCCGGTTGGGCTGCTCCATATCGATGCCCACTGCGACACCCAGGGCGCCTTCGACGGATCCAAGTTTCATCACGGCGCCCCTTTCCGGCTGGCCACCCTCGATGGGGTGATCGACCCCGAACGCACCGTGCAAGTCGGGATCCGGGGCAGCGCCGAATTCGCTTGGGAGTTCTCCTACGCCGCTGGAATGACCGTGATCCATATCGAAGATTTCGCTGCGGCCGGCGTGGATGCGGTGATCGAGCAATGCCGTGGTGTTCTTGGGGAAGGGCCGGTCTATGTCTCGATCGACGTTGACGGCATCGACCCCGCGTTCACGCCCGGCACGGGCACCCCGGAGGTCGGCGGGTTAACGCCACGCGAGGTGCAGGCGCTTCTGCACGGCATGGCGGGTATGGAGGTCGTCGGCGGTGATGTGGTCGAGGTGGCTCCCCAGTACGATCCATCAACCAATACAGCCCATGTGGCCGCCCAGATGATGTTCGAGGTCCTGTCCCTGATGGCTCTCGGACCAGTAGCGCAATGAGCGAGACACCGAGCGAATCAAGCGAGCAGCGCTGGCCTGCTATCGATGGGGTAACGCCCGATTCGGTGAACGCTTTCGCTCATGAACAGTGGCCGTCGAATCCAAATCTGGCTCATTGTCTCGAGGTCTCAGGCCGTCACGCTGTTGTGCATGTTCCGGTCCTGCCGGAAACCCTTCGGCCTGGCGGTTTCGTTTCGGGTCCAACCCAGTTCGCGGCTGCCGATGTGGCCTTGTGGTACGCATGTTTTGGTGCGATTGGGCTTGAGGCGATGGCCCTCACGAGTGAGCTGTCGATCCGGTTCCTTCGCCCGGCCATCGGGGATTCGCTCCACGCCCGCGCCGACCTGAGCAGTGTTGGCGGGCGGCGTCTCGCAGGGTCGGTGACCGTGTGGACCAACGATATGGATCGGCCGACATCGATCGCTCAAGGCACCTACATGGCACCTCGCTGACCCACCCAGCGATTTGCCCAGTGGGGGGTCTTTCCGTCATTAATACACTTTTGAACTAGTACGAATGGCTTAGGGAAGCGAGGCGACCGGGTGAGATTGCTACGGGTCCTGCGTAGTGTTGGGTTCATCGGTGCCGCGGTCATCGGCTCCGTGGTCATCGCCGCGGCGACAACGATCGTGGCTGCGCCTGCTGGCGCCCAATCCCTTAGCTGTTCGGTCCAGAACACCCGAGACGGCGTGGTCCTGGTGTCGTGGAACGACATCGGCGCAAGCGGCTACGACGTCATCGAAGACAACCAGCCAAAACGCTGGGTCACCCGCACCACCTACGAAGACACCTCGCCCGGCGCCAGCTACAAGATCGTGGCCTTCGGCAACGGCACCGACTGGACCACCACCACCTGCACCAACCCCCGAACAACACTCCGATGCTCGCTCACCCGCCAAAACGGGACAGCCACCCTGCAATGGACCAACATTGGCGCAAGAGGCTACGACGTCATCGAAGACAATCAGCCAAAGCGTTGGGTCACAGGCACCTCCTACCGCGACACATCGCCGGGCAGCGAGTACCGAATCATCGCGTTCGGCAACGGCACCGACTGGACCAGAGCCCGCTGTATCGAGGATGACC
>CAKZXA010000060.1 GCA_937922045.1 uncultured Acidimicrobiales bacterium
GACCGTAGCCAAACCCAGACCCCCTTGGCAGGAGGCTGGTGCGGCGCTGCATATCTACAACCGTGCTGGAGATCAGACTGAGCTGCGTGTCATGCAGCTCATCAAACACATTGCCTAGGTCGGTCCCGGGCAGTCGTTCCAGGACCATGAAGGGTTGCGGAGCGACGAGGTCGGCGGCCAGCACAGAGGCCACCCGCACACCGACATGCTCTAGTTGCCGGTGCCAGAACAGTCCTCCAGCCAGGTCGGCACGATGGTCGGGATGGCTGAGACGAACCACCGCTTTGCGTCCCGATTGGAGCACAACATCGTAAACCCAGTGCCGAAGCCCTGTGGTAAATCGAACACAGGAGAGAGGTTGTTCGCGAAACACATCGACGATGATCTGCCTTGCCTTCTGCTCATCGGGCGTGGTTGCGGCCATCGATCACCTCGACCCGCTGGCTACAGACGAATTCAACTAGTCGGCGTCGTCTAGCCAGGATGCTGGCTGGCCCCGCTGGACCGAGTTGAATCGGCTAGCGAACGATGGGCCGAGCGTTGTCTTGCGTGGCCCTCCGTAGCCAAAGAGGAACTGAGCAACACGCCTGATTTGGATCTCTTCGGAGCCCTCGGTGATCCGGTATCGACGATGATGGCGGTAGATGTGCTCGAAAGGGAGATGTCGGCTGTAGCCCAACCCGCCATGGGTTTGGATTGCCCGGTCAGCAGCATCGCAGACCAGGCGATTGGCTCGGTAGTTACACATTGCGACCTTGTCGGAGATCTGTGTCGGCTCCACGTTGTTGTCGATCTGCCAGGCTGTCTTGCGAACTAGCTGGCGAGTCATTTCAGCATCGGTATGGAGCTCAGCGAGCGGCCACTGAATTGCCTGGTTCGATGCCAGTGGCTTACCGAACACCTCCCGTTCACGGCTGTACTTAACCGATTCATCGATGCAGTACTGAGCCGCGCCCAAGCTTGATGCCGCCTGACGGATCCGGTTCTCATGCACGAACAGCTGTGCCACAGCTAGACCACGACCTTCGTCTCCGAGACGGGTCGAGTCGGCGACGCGGACATCGTCGAAGGTGACCTCCGCGTGATCAGACGGCATGTTGAAGGTCCACCACATGAATTGCACGGTCACGCCGGGCGAATCCATCGGCACGATGAAACAGGTGATGCCGTTAGCCTCACCGGGCTGACCGGAGGTTCGGGCAAACAGGTAGTCGTGACTAGCGTCGTGCATCCCGGTGTTCCACCGTTTCGCACCGTTGATGATCCACTCATCCCCATCGCGAACAGCAGAGCTCTCCATCCAGGTCGCATCCGAGCCATGGAGCGGTTCGGTAAGCCCAAAACCGATCCTGGCTTCGCCTGCCAGCATGCGAGGAATCCAGTACTCCTGCTGTGCTTCGGTCCCGTACTTCTCCATCATCAACACCGTGGGAAAGTTCCCAATGATCGAGCTCTCGTTCTGCAGGTCATTGTGCAGTCCGAGACCCTTCGCGGCGAGATGTTCGCGGATGATCGCCATGCCGAGGTTCGTTCCATCGCTGCCACCAAAGCGACGGGGGAGGTGATAGCGCAGAAAACCGGCGTCATCAGCACGGCGCCGCATCTCCCGAAGAAGTGCCTCCCATTCAGGATTTGGCTGGCCGTCTCGTTCCGGATCGGTGCGGGCGAATTCTCGGCGGTGGTCAAAGAATCGAATGTTGTCGTTCTCAGCTTCAAGCGGCTTGATTTCATCGCCGATGAAGGTGTCGAGATCATCGAGGAGGCGTTCGATGTCGGATGGAATGTCGAAGTGCATAGGCCAGCGATCTCCCTTATGCGGATCGGTCGACCGCTCAGGCGAGCAGGTCGAATCAGAGCTGTGCCGATGGTAGATGAGTCTGGACGGCTCCACCATCTGAGGCCTGCCGGTCCATCGAGTAGCGATGGATATCGGAGCCCGAAAGATGCCACCAGGTCGGTCTCGTTCTGCTCTAGGCTTAGCAGTGCTTTCCACTACGACCGTGGACTGGAGCCAGCGAATGCTTAACCGAATCGAACGTCATGACATCATCAACGCGATGGCTCTGTCGTTGGTTTTGCTTTTGTGCGGCTACGCCATGAACCGGTGGGTCGACTCACTCTCCACGGCCTGGGACGAGGGTTTCTGGCAGGCCGAAAAGGACGAATCCGGCATTCTTCCCACGGGGGATGAGGCTCGCTCAGCGGCCAAGATACGAGGCCAGCACTTGCCAAACGAAGTTAGCGTGCTGGTTGGCAACGGCTCCGACGGCATCGATGGCCTCGCTGGCCGAGGTGCTAGTCGACTTGGCGACGCGGGTTATGGAACTCTCCAGCCGCAGAACGTGGACGGGGAACCTGTAGAAGTCACTACGGTGTACTACACCGACGGTTTCAAGCCCGATGCTGAGGCAATTGCCATTTTGCTCGGTTTCGACGAGGACCATGTCGAGGTTCTCAGAGATAGCCCTGGAGTACCGGTCGAAGGCGCCGACGTAATCGTCGTCTTCGGCAACGATGCAGCTGGCTAGGCCGGCGTGATGTCGAGCGGTGGATCAGGCAAGTCGTTGGCGACCAGAGCTGGCAACAACTCAGGCAGGCGAGGCGGTAGAAAGGCTACGTCGGCAGCCATGACCTCTTCGAGTGACCACCATCTGGCTTCCTGGAATGCAATGGCTTCCAGCGCCTCAAGCCCGGCTGGAGGCTTGATCTCTGTCTCCGTTGTGTAGGCGACGTGGATGACCTCGTCCTGGTCGAAGTGATAGCCGCCGAAATCGAACTCAACGTGCTGAACCCACACGATCGGTCCAACGGTGGCCGATTCGAATCCAGCTTCCTCCCACAGTTCCCGCTCAGCCGTTTCCGCCGACGTCTCGCCGGCCTCGATCCCACCTCCGGGGATCTCCCACCAGGCCGGCTTTGAAGGGTCGGCGGGGTCGATGCTACGGATGAGGAAGATGTTGCCGTCGGCGTTCAGAAGAACGACCCGAGCTGCGTTGCGTTTAAGAACCCACACTGCTGGCTTACGATAGCGGCCATGATCTTCGAGCGCCTGATCCTTGCGGCGAGACCACTTCGCTTTACACTGCGCTAGCAGTCGGTGGCCTTCGTCGGCCCGAAAGTACTGTCGCCAAGCGAGCGGAACCTCAGATGTCCAGTCGGAACAAGCACATCTCGCCCTACACAACGTTTTCCGCCGAGCAGTGGCAGGCGATGCGGGCCATGACACCGATGAC
This sequence comes from uncultured Acidimicrobiales bacterium, assembly GCA_937922045.1. GTDB lineage: Bacteria > Actinomycetota > Acidimicrobiia > Acidimicrobiales > SZUA-35 > JAHELU01. The sequence goes on from CAKZXA010000060.1 coordinate 3,234, forward strand.
TCTCGACGAGGAAGACCTGGCCGAGATACGTGGCCTGAACGTCTCCTTGAGCCTCGATGAGGTCGCCACTATCTACCTGCCTCTTTCCCGCCTACTCAACCTCTACGTCGGCGCATCGCAGGAGTTGTACCGGGCGAGCGATACCTTCCTTGGGAAGCTTCCTGGCAAGGTCCCCTTTGTAGTGGCAGTCGCCGGATCGGTCGCCGTCGGCAAGTCGACAACCTCCCGTGTTCTCCAACAGCTCTTGGCCCGATGGCCGAACCATCCAAAGGTCGACCTCGTCACAACCGATGGGTTCTTGTATCCAAATGCGGTCCTCGAGGAGCGCAACCTGATGGACCGCAAAGGATTTCCCGAGAGTTACGACCGTAAGGCACTGCTCGACTTCCTCGCCAAGGTCAAGGCCGGACGTCCCCAGGTTGAGGCACCCGTGTACTCCCACCTCACCTATGACGTGATGCCTGGTGAGCGGGTCGTCGTCCGTCAGCCCGACATACTGCTAGTTGAGGGCCTCACCGTTCTTCAGACCGGCCCTGCGGATCCTCAGAACCCCTTCTTCATCTCCGACTATTTCGACTTCTCAATCTATGTCGATGCCGCAACTGAACACATTCGCAACTGGTATGTCGAGCGCTTCTTCACCCTCCGAGAAACAGCGTTTCAGGATCCGCGTTCATACTTCCGTCGCTACGGCGATTTGACCGATGATGAAGCCCGGGCCACTGCAACCGACATCTGGACTCGAATCAACGAGAAGAACCTGGTGGAGAACATCCTGCCAACAAGGGAACGCGCCGATCTCATTCTGGTCAAGCAGGAGGATCACTCGGTAGCCGAAGTGCGGCTGCGGCGCCTCTAGGTCATCAACGCTTCGATCAGGTACGGGCCTTCGGCCGCTACCCCTCGAGCTATGGCAGCAACAAGCGATACCGCGTCGGCAACCGACTCTGAAGCAACACCAAACCCTGTCGCCAGTGAGCAAAAATCGATCGCAGGATTGTCGAGGGCCACGAGAGGCGCCGCTTTGCCTGTTGGAGGCATGCCTGCCCGTTCGAGCTCGGCGGCCAGAATCTTGTACGAGCGATTGGCGCAGATGACGACGGTGACGTCCAGGTTCTCACGGGCCATCGTCCAAAGCGACTGAATCGTATAGAGCGAGCTGCCGTCGGCTTGCAGACTGAGTACCGGACGATCAGGAACGGCCACAGCCGCGCCAACGGCGCAGGGAAGTCCTCCTCCGATTGCCCCGCCCAGAATCGAAAGCAAGGTGTGCGGCGCAGCCGAGGGGGCAACGTCTCTGTATCCAGCGCCGGATGTCACCGCTTCACCGATTACCACCGCACCCTCGGGGATCGCTGAAGCAAACACGGGGCCGATCGATGCCGTCGTCAGAGCTCCAGAAGGCGGGTCGATGACAGCAGATCGCCTCGCCGTCGGCGTCGCGGTTACGCCAAGCTCATCGGCAAGCAGCTCAAGTGCAGGTTCGGGATCATCGCCATGGCCAGCGATCGTGTGGCGTACGCAATCACCGGGAAGGGGATAGGAGTCGGTGTCGGGATAGCCGAAGAACGTGACCGGTTCTGAACGGCCGACCATCACGGCCGCAGTCAAGCCGCTCAGCGCTGCGGTCAGAGGCTCGGGGAAATAGGGCAACTCGTCGAAGCCGGCGACGTCGGTTCCGATTTCCAAACGCGCGGTGCGGCTCAGCAGCACCTTGCAACCGGTGTGATCGGCAATTGCGGCCAAGAGCGCAAGGCTGCGAGCGGTCAGGCGGGCGCCACCAGCGATAATCGCGCTTCGATCGCTGAGCGAAGACGCGGCGGCACCTAGCGTCGCTTGATCAGGGCGGGATGCGTCCTCGGATGCAAGCCGCTCGGGCGGTCGAGCTTCGGTGGGCGACCAGGCTGCGTCGGCAGGCAAGACCACGGTGGCGGTCTGGCCGGTTCCTGTCGTAGCGTGATTGAAGGCTTGCATCATCGTGGTACCGGCGTCATCAGCGGATTCGGTGTCGAAGAGTTCCCCGGTCCATGCCACCAGTAGCTCTATCTGACTATGCAACGGAGCATCGGCGGCTCGATGCCACGTGGTGTGATCACCGATGAGATTGATCATCGGACTGGCATGACGCCGAGCATTGTGCTGATTGGCCAAGCTGTTGGCATAGCCCGGGCCAAGGTGAAACAGACCGAGGGCCGGGGTACCGCTCATTCGTGCGAACCCGTCAGCCGCGCCAGAGGCGACGCCTTCGAAGAGCGTGAGCACCGTGCGCATCGATGATGCTCGACCAAGCGCATCGACCAGATGCAGCTCGGTCGTGCCTGGGTTGGCGAAGCAGGTGGTGATACCCAACGCTTCAGCGGTCTCGATCAGCAGGTCAGCACCGTTTCGACTCATCAGTGCATTGTTGCTGGCCTCACCGCCGGTTGCCAGTTTCTGTCCGCCTCTCACCTGCTTCTGCCCCCGGCACAATGATCCTCTAGGCCCATTGTCGCTGACCA
>CAKZXA010000061.1 GCA_937922045.1 uncultured Acidimicrobiales bacterium
GCGGGCAAGATTGTTGTTGTCGTCGACGATGAGGACCGGGAAAACGAGGGAGACCTCATCATGGCCGCCGAGCACGCCACGCCGGAGGCGATCGGGTTCTTCGTGCGGCACACATCGGGTTTCATCTGTGCCTCCATGCAACGCGACCGAGCGGTCGAACTGGAGCTGCCTCAGATGGTGGCCGACAACACCGACACCATGCGTACCGCCTTCGCCGTAACCGTCGATTATCGACACGGCACGACGACGGGAATCTCCGCCACCGAGCGGGCGCTCACCTTACGCGCCTTGGCCGACGACAGCGTCAGCGCTGAAGATTTCAATCGGCCGGGCCATGTGGTGCCCTTGGAGGCTCGTGACGGTGGCGTGTTGCGTCGCGCTGGCCACACTGAGGCCGCAGTCGACCTTTCTCGGCTTGCCGGGCTGGCACCGGTCGGTGTTCTCTGCGAGGTCGTAAAGCCGGATGGGGACATGGCCCGCTTGGGCGACCTGATTCCCTTCGCCGAAGAACACGACCTGCCTCTGATCTCGATCGCCGACCTGGTCCGCTACCGTCGCCGCCACGAAAAGACTGTGCACCGCGTTTCGTCGGCCACCATCCCAACCCAATGGGGCAACTTCACCGCCAACGCTTACCAGAGCGATCTCGACGCCAACGAACACGTCGCCTTCGTTATGGGCGAGATCGAGGGAGCCGAAGATGTGCTCGTTCGTGTGCACAGCGAGTGCCTTACCGGAGACATCTTCGGATCGTTGCGCTGCGACTGCGGGCCTCAACTTGCATCGGCCATGGCCCGCATAGCAGAGGACGGGCGAGGAGTGCTCGTCTATCTTCGAGGCCACGAAGGGCGCGGCATCGGCCTCGGGCACAAGCTGCGAGCCTACGGCCTCCAAGAATCGGGTCGGGATACGGTCGACGCCAATACCGACCTCGGCCTCCCCATCGACGGGCGTGAGTATGGCACCGGCGCCCAAATTCTGGCCGACCTCGGCCTCCGATCGATGCAGCTGATGACCAACAATCCAGCTAAGTACTCCGGGTTGAGTGGCTACGATTTCGCCATCACCGGTCGGGTCGCCTTGCCCACCGCTGCCACCGCTCAAAACATCACCTACCTTCGGACCAAGGCCGAGCGCATGGGACACCTGCTCGACCTCTCCTCATCTCATCCTGTCTTCGACGAGGATGATGCGAATCCCGTAGCGGCGCCCGACACCACACGTGGCGACGACGGCTCCGACGATCGGGTGGCTGGCTGATGGCGGCAGGATCACTACCGACGCCAGACCCGGCGCTAGGCGGGATCAGCGGCAGCCGTGAGGGCAGCGGTCTTCGGCTGGGTGTTGTTGCTGCCCGTTGGAACGCGGAGATTACGTCGAGCTTGGTGGCAGGCGCTACACGAGCGATGAAAGACCTCGGCGTGGTGGCCTTCGGTGACAGCACTGCCGATGGCACCTCTACGCTGGCCTGGGCGCCGGGATCGTTCGAGCTCCCCGCGGTGGCAGCCGCTCTGGCCCAGACCGGTCGCTACGACGCGGTCATCGCCATAGGGGCTGTGGTCCGGGGCGAGACCACCCACTACGACCTTGTCTCGGAGGGGGCGGCCAACGGCCTGATGCGAGCCGGGCTCGACACCGGCATCCCGGTGATCTTCGGGGTGATCGCCACCGAAACCGAAGCACAAGCCTTGGCCCGCGCCGGCGACGACACGTCGAACAAGGGCTATGAGGCGGTACTGACCGCAGTGGAGACCGTAACCCTGCTGCGCAGCCTGCGCTAAAAGTCCTAGCGTCAGTCGATCTCATCGACCATGATGGTCGTGTGCTGAGGGTGGAGGGAATCCGAAAGTCCTACGGAGATGTCGACGCCCTGCGCGGGGTTGATCTAACCGTTGAGCGAGGTCAGATCGTCGCCCTGCTCGGCCGCAATGGAGCGGGGAAGACAACGCTGGTCTCGGTGATGTCCGGGCTGCTCAAACCCGACGCCGGAGCGGTCGCCGTCGACGACATCAACGTCCTCACCCATCCCGCCGAGGCGGCCAAGATGATCGGCCTCGCACCTCAAGAAACCGGCATCTATCGCGTACTCACGGTGAGAGAAAATTTGGAGTTCTTCGGCGAGCTGGCCGGGCTTCGCCGCCGCGAGAGCCGTGCCCGGGGCGACCTAGTGGCCGAACAGTTAGAACTCACCGATCTGATGGGACGCAAAGCCAGTCAGCTTTCTGGAGGGGAGGCCCGACGGCTGCACACAGCGTGTGCCTTGGTGCACAGCCCCGAGTTCTTGATGCTCGACGAGCCGACGGTGGGAGCCGATGTGGCTAGTCGCCAACGCCTTATCGAAACGGTTGCTGCGATGGCAGCCGATGGGGCGGCCGTGATCTACACCACTCATTACCTGGCCGAGGTCGAAGCGCTCGATGCCGACATCGTGATGATCCACAACGGTGAGATCATGACCCGAGGCACAAGGGCCGAACTGATCGAGCAACATCATCGCGGCGGACTGCGGTTCACGGTGCAAGGCTCGGTCGATCAAACGATTTTGGATGACCTCGACATCGTTTCGGTGCAACCACAGACAAGTGGCACGGCGGGCGAAGATGTTGCCGACTACGTCATCGCTGGCGATCTACGAATGCCGGATCTGATCGATCGGTTTGGTCCATCGGTCGGCCAACTGGTCTCGGTCGAACGCAACCTGCCAGACCTCGAAGGCGTGTTTCTAGCCGTGACGGGCGAAACGGTGTCGGATGGCGAGGAGGGGCTGTGATGCGAACCGCTCTCGCTGTAGCTCGAGTTCAATTCCGAATCCTGCGCCACGACCCATGGTTCCTGCTCATCATGTTCGGCATGCCGGTGGTGGTCATCCCGGTATTCCACCGCGTCGTTGGGCTGTGGCTGGAAGACGCCGGCTATCCAGGCGCCGACGGTTCCGAGATCGTGGTACCAGGCCAGATGGTGCTGTTCGGCTTCTTCCTCGGCGGCAGCGCCGGCTTCTCCATCTTTCGAGAGCATGGGTGGCGTACCTGGGATCGTCTTCGAGCTTCGGCCGCAGCGCCAGCCGCTCTGCTTGCCGGGTTCGCCCTGCCGTGGATCATCATTCATGTTCTGCCCTCATACTCTTGGCCACCGCGACGTTGCGCACCGCACAACAGTTCAATGGCGTGCAGAACGTTGGCGCCATGCTGCTCGGCGGTTTAGGTGGAGCGGTCATGCCCTTGGAAGTGCTGCCCGGTTGGGTCCAGACCATAGCGCCCTTCACCCCTGCCTACTGGGCGATGCGAGGTCACCGCTCCATCTTTCTGGAGCAGGGTGGTCTAGCCGAGGTCGCCCTGCCCGCAGCCGTGCTTTTGGCCGCCGCTGGCGTTCTGGCCGTCCTGGCCACGACACGGTTCCGTGTCGACGAGACCAAGGAGTTCTTCGCCTAGCCTGTGCTACCCAGATTGCAATAACCGGCGCGGCTGAGCTTCCACCCAAGGGGATTCGCAAACTACCCTCGGCACGATGAGCACTCTTTTCATCGGCGGGAAACTCTTCGACAATACGGGCAATGTTCGCGACGGTCTCGGTGTGCTCGTGAAGGATGGGCGCATCGAACGTATCGATGAGGTCGGAGCCTTCGGAGGACACGACGGCGCAACGGTTGACACCTCCGGTGGCACCCTGCTCCCCGGCCTGATCGATTGCCATGTGCATCTGTGCCTGGGCGGCGAGTCCAACCTGCGAGCCGATGGCATGAGTGATGCTCAAATGGTTTTGGCTGCCCTCAAACGAGCTCAGGCGACGCTGGCCGGAGGCGTCACGTCGGTGCGTGATTGTGGCGGCAAAGACTACCTTGAGTTCGCTGTGCGCGACGCCTGCAACCGTGGTGAGCAGGTCGGCCCAACGATTCGGGCTGCTGGCAAGATGATTTGCATGACCGGTGGTCACGGCAACCGTATTGGCCGCGTGGCCGACGGGGCAGATGAGGTGGTGAAGGCGGTCCGGGAGCAGATCCACGCCGGGTCAGACTTCTTGAAGCTGATGGCCACCGGTGGTGTGCTCACCCCAGGCGTCAACCCTGAAGACGCCCACTTCACCTTCGAGGAAATCTCGGCCGGAATCGGCGAGGCCAAACGATTCCACCGACGGAC
>CAKZXA010000062.1 GCA_937922045.1 uncultured Acidimicrobiales bacterium
GCAACAACCCCAGTAGCCCAAGAAGTCTGAGAACGTGGTTGGGTTGGCGAAGGCGTAGAGGTAGTTGTGTTGGGTGGCGGGAACGGTCAGGTCGCCGTCGATGCGGTCCTGCTGGAAGAACCGGCCCGTCGCCGGGTCATAGGAGCGTGCGTAGAAGTGGACGCGGTCGCCGGAGGGGTCTTGCACCTCGCCGACGAATCCGAACACGCTTCGGTGTGGCGGTTGACCAATCCGGACACCGAAGTCGCTGAACGAGGCCAGTTGGGCGGTGCCGGCGTTTTTGTCGGCGACACCGTAGATCGTGCCCAACAGATCATGCAGCAGAACCTCGGTCTTGTTCGGCTCAACCGACTGCGACAACAACGCCTGATCGTGATCCCGCACATAGGACTCATTGGTCGAGCCTGTTTGGGCGATCAGCCACAGGTCGTCGTAGATCTGCTCGGAGGAGTCTTTGCGGGTGGACCAGGTCAACGCCCGTCCCATGCCGTCGCGTTCCCACTGGCTGGTGCCATCGGCGATCAGGTCATCGGCCAAGTTGTAGGAGAACGTCTCGGCCGTCGGCTTACCGACCGCCTCGCCCTTCTTGTTCTGTCGTTGTTCGCTCTGGCGGGTCAGGTTGCCGTTGCCGTCGAAGTGCCGTTCGATCACCGATGAGCGGTTCTTAAACTGCTGGCGTTCGGTCAACAACTGGTCAGCGGCATCAAAGTGATACGACACGTCAAAGGCATCGTTGGGTGAGTTGGTAGTGGGGTCGTCATCGGACCACAACCCAACCCGGTTGCCGGCCAGGTCATAGGTGTAACGAACCGTGCCACCTTTAGCGCCCTGGGCCTCGGTGTGAGACTCGATGAGGCGGTCAACACCGTCGTAGGTGTAGCGGGCCGATTCGCCCTTGTTCTTCTTGAACCAGATATCCCTGGTGTGAACCAGATCATCGGGGGTGTAGGTGTAGTCGAACCGGGCGCCGCTGTTGTTCTTAGGCGAGCGGTGATCAATCGAGGTGACCTTGCCTTCGGGGTCGTAGGCGAACGCCGAGACCAAACCGTTGGGATGTGACACCTCGGTCGGGCGGCCCATCACGTCGCGATCAAACGAAATCGTTCCTGAAGCGTCGGTGACGGTGCGCGGGCGGCTGGCCTTGTCGTAGGTCCGTTCGCTGACAAACCCGTCGGGGTAGGTCAACTCGGTGACGTTGCCGGCCAGGTCGTAGGCGTGGCCCACCACGTTGCCGTTGGCGTCATCAGCGGTGAGTTCGTTGCCCCGCCAGTCCCTGGTCCAGCTGGTGGTCCCAATCGAATCGACCATGGAGGCCTGGAAGTTGTCGGCATCGTAGGTGTAGGTGACAGAGGTGTCATCGGCGTAAAAGATGCCCTGAAGCTGCCCGTCGGGGAAGTACTCGTACCGGGTCAAGTTGTTGTTGCCGTCAGTGGTGGACGACAGATTGCCGACCTCGTCGTAGGTGTTGGTCTCCACCCGCCTAATCGGGTCGATGGTCTTCAACAGGCGACCCATAGCGTCGTAGTCGTGCTCGGTCCGCTCGCCGTTGGGATTGACCACCGCTTCAAGGTCACCCGACGGTGACAGCTCGTAGCGGGTGGTGACATTGACATCAGCCGCCGTGTCAGACCCCGGGGCACCGCCACCGGCGGCCTGCACGTTCTCGATCACTTCGACTAGCTCGTTGCGGCCGTTGTAGACCAGACGATCCTCACGTCCGTCAGGCAGGACCCGCCCGGTCACGTTGCCGTTGCCGTCATACAGCGTCTGCTCAACATCGCCAAGCGGCGAGGTGCGAGCCACCACCCGGTTCATCTCGTCATAGCCGAGCTTCCACTCGTGGCCCTCGGCGTCGACGTGACGAATAGGGTTGCCGGCCAGGTCGTAGAACGTCTTCGACTCGGCACCCAACTGGTCCACGCTGCGAACCGGTCGGTTGCGATTGTCATAGAAGGCGGCAACCGTCCCGCCGATGGGGTCGGTGGTGGATTTGATGTTGCCCACCGCGTCGTAGGCAGTGGTGGACACCCCATCGTCGGGGTTGATGATTCTGACCGGGCGGTTCAGTTCGTCGTAGTCGGTCTTGGTGACGTTGCCCCGTCGGTCGATCTGTTGGATCGGGTTACCGAAGTCGTCGTAGTCAAAGCTGAGCCGGTTGCCCTCTTCATCAACAATGGCTTCGGTTCGACCCAATGCGTCATACTCGGTGCGAACCTCGGTGCCGTCGGGTGCCTGCTCGGCGGTCAGATTGCCGGCGTCGTCAAAGACGGACTTCCACACGTTGTTGAGCGGGTCGGTGCGTTCCACAACCCGGCCGATGGCGTCATAGGCCAAGCCGATGGTGTTGTCCTCCGGATCGATCAGCTTGGTCGGGTTGCCGACCTCGTCGTAGGTGGTCGTCCACTGCTCGCCGGTTTCATCGGTGAACACCTCGGGTCGCAACAACTGGTCGTAGTCGGTCTTCGAGACGTTGCCCCGGCGGTCACGGGTTTCGATGATGTTGTACTCGCCGTCGAGGGTGAACTGCTCGAAGGTGCCATCCGGGTAGTCAACCCTGGTCAGGTTGAGGTTGGAGTCGTAGGTGTATTCGGTGACCCGACCGAGCGGGTCGGTTTCCGACGTCATGACGTTGTTGGCGTCGTAGGTGTAGACCCACTCGGCGTCCATGGCGTCGATGACCTTGGTCTGGTTCTCCGCCCGGTCGTACTCGTAGCGGACGGTGTTGCCGTTGGCGTCGGTCAGCGTTTCGACCTTGTTGAACAGCGTGTAGGTGGCGGTGGCCTCGCCACCCCGAGCGTCGATGGTTTTGGTGACGTTACCCCGGTCGTCGAACTCGTAGGTGGTGGTGTTGCCGTTGGCGTCGGTGTGGGTCAGTTGGTCGCCATGCTCATCGAACGTCGAAGTTTCGAACGTGCCGTCGTCGTAGGTGGTCTTGGTGATCCGCCCCTGATCGTTAACGTCGAAGGTGGTGGTACGCACTCCCCCCAACCCGTCGGGTTGTTCGGTCTTGGTGAGGTCGCCGAACTCGTTGTAGGTGTACTCGGTCTCGTTGCCCAACGGATCGGTCCGTTTGGTCGGGCGGCCGTCGTCATCGAAATCGGTCTTCCACATCTCACCCCGGGCATCGGTTTGCTCCGTGGGGTTGAAGTCGTCGTCAAACTCAGTCGTGGCCGAACCACCCAAGGCATCGATGGTCTCGGTTACCTGACCCTGGTCGTTGTAGACATAGGTGGTCTCGTTACCCAGGGCGTCGGTGTAGATGGTGCGGTTGTCCTGATAGTCGACCATCCGCTCGTCGCCTTCGCCGTTGACCTGTCTCGTCACCCGTCCTTCGTCGTCGTAGGTGTTGGAAACGAAGGTCATGTCTTCGCCGTCGGTGATGCGCTCCAGCCAACCGTCATCGGTGTAGTTGAACTGCCGGGTGAAGCCCCGGGCATCGGTGATGGCGGTCAGGCGACCCTCGGCGTACTCCAGCTCCCACACCCGGCCGTCGGGGTGGGTCACTCTGGTGACGTGACCGTCACCGTTGGAATCGAGCTCGACCCGCTGTCCGGCTTCATCGGTGACCGCCTCAAGTGGGTAGAAGGCGCCGAGGCCGCTTCCAACTCGGCCACCCCAGTCAAACGACATAGTGTTGCCCTGCCGGTCGGTGGCCGATGACATGACCCCAAAGTCGAGCTCCCGCAGCTCAAAACGGACCTTGAAGAAGGTGTTGAGGGTCAGCTCCAACTCATCGTCGTCAATGCGGGCCAACTCGGCGTTGACCTTTGGCGGCTCATCCCAGCCAGTGCCATTCCATGGGAAGTAGTAGGTTGCGCCATCGCCCAAACGGACAAAGGCCGAGTTGCTGGTGTCGAGCTGAATCGACGAGTTGTAGGCAAACGACCAGCCGGTACCGAAAATGCCGGGGCGGTCGTCCTGGCTGTTGTGGGTCAGGGTGAAGTCGATGACCTGGTCGCCGACCCCGGGAAGGGCGAACAGGTACTCGTCGATGATGAAGTTGCCGGTGGTAAACGAGATGGGGTCGGCGCCATAGGCCTGATAGTTCTGGTAGCCCAGATCCCTCAGCTCGGCGATCTCCTCCTCGGTGGGCGGTTCGGGGCGGCCGTCATCGCCACCGCAGTCGAAGCCCTGAGACTCAAGCTGGCCGACCATGGCGGCCACGACGGCGTCGACCACCAGGTTGAACTGGTCACGGATGACCGGATAATCAAAGTTGTGGTCCAGGAACAGCGCCTCGACATGAGCGTGCGGGCCGGACGCAGCGTCCAGCTCGGCGTAGGGGAGGAGCCCCTCAGGATCCTGGACATCCCGGGTGGAGGGGCGGCCGGTGAACTCGGGAATGGTCTCAAGGAAACGCTGAGCGAAGGCCTTGTCGTCGGCGCCCGTGGCCCAGGTGAGGACACCACCGTTGTCGGCATCGCCGAACGGCTCACCGCTGTCGGCATTGAAAGCCAGGGTCACGGTGAGGTCAGGGTTGGCGTTCTGAGCCACCGCCCCGCGAACGGCCTTGTCCACGAACGGCTCGTCACCGCGGGTGATGACCACGTTGGCAGCGCAGGCGTTGATTAACTCGGTCTCCACCGCGGCGGCCAGCTGGAGGTTTCGGGCCAACTCGGACTCCCGACCCTCAGGCCAGTTGGCGAACCCCAGATCGTCGTCGGGGTCCAACACCACGGTCGGGCCGTCGCCAACTTGAGCTGCAACTCCACCGTCGGTCCCCGCGGCGTCATCATCGGCCGGTGCGAGCACGGCGAACTCACTCAGGTGATCGCTGTCGGCGGTCACCATGCCGGTCGCCGGATCGTAGGCCGACGGCAGTTTCTCCCACGGTTCGCCGCCGTTGGCCCGGCTGTAAACGGCAATGGTGTGAGCGGCCACGCCGGCCGCCAGTTCGGGGTCGACGGGCAGCGTTATTGAAACGCCGGCCGTGAAGTTGGAAACCTGGGCCGGCAGCACGTCGGAGGCCGCCTCAATGTCCACGTCGTGGGGGAAATCGGTGACGGATAGGCCGTTGGCGTCCAAGGCATCGACCACCAACACTTCGGTGCCGACCGCCAACAGTTCTGCGCCTAAGGTGTCCGCGGTAGCGGCATCATCCAGCGACCGCTGTTCGACGTAGACGTCGAGTTCGGTGGCCTGAGAAGCCTGGGCGGCAAAGTCAATGCTGACCCCCCCATCCAGACTTATCGAGGTCGCCTGCCCGACCGGTAATACGCCGTCGGGGTCGGACTGTGCCCCCGACACCGCTGGCGTGAGTGCCGCCAACATGGCAGCACAAAACATGACGATCAGAATCCGCCGAATCCACATATCACCAACCCTCCTGGTTACCCCTTTAGCCCAAAGGGAGGAAACGTAGCCCCTACGAATTCTCACCCGTGTCGCTATCTCCCCGTTGGCTGGAGAGACAAATACGAAAATAGTCTTGAACCAATACGCCGTCAAGGGCCTCGTCGCGATATCACCCTGGCTGAAGGTCGCCCCTGGCGGTTCTTCCCAACCGTTCCGATCCAACCGTTGGCTATTGTCTACACAGCGTCGACAACGTCGTAGACAAGGTGCTGGCCTTGGTAGGCACGCCAACCGCAACGAACCAACGTCGGAAATGCTTGACGAGCCCGGGGTGGTCGCCCCACTACGGTCAACTCGACGGAGTGCTCCCAGCCATCCGCTAGCTAGAGAGACCGGACGTCCTCGTCCTCGGTCCTTCTGATCAGAGTTAGCAGCGCTTGCCGTTTCCAATCTTTACTGCCAACGCAGACCCAGACAGAACTGACCTCCCAGCTGCTGTGGTTCCACCGATGTCAACGTAAACAATGCTCTCTTCACCATCCAGAATCTGTCTGACCTGGCCAGCAGCGACGGATCCCGAGCAGACTGGAAAGTCGTTGACCTTGAAACCTTGGGCGACGAGCTTGGCGACGGCTTCGTCGCGGTTGATGCCGAACAGATTCTCTATGGGAAGCGCTTCCGGCCCATTCGCGTCAGACTCGACTCGGCTAGCTGGCGTGGTGATCGGTTGATCATCGGATGTGCTGGCCTCAGGGGCGGCTGGCTGCTCCGGCGCAGGCGGCCTGATCGTTTCTGGTCCCGCTAGCTCGGCCGCTGACTCTTCGACGATTCGAGACCCTTCCCGCAATGCTTGCGCCATGTCTGGCGGGATCTGGACTGGACTAGCGTCTTCCAGGATGTCGACTGCCCAATCTCGTAAATACCGGTCTCGCTCGATCTCGTTCTCGGTCACCGCATGCTGTGCGTTACCAACGCTGATCAGCTTGGCTTCAGGGATTGGTTCGGAGAGAATTTGAACCGAGATGTTGACGAGGTCCTTCCGTGTCGATTCGGATTCGATGTTCTCCGTAAATCGCCAGCCGAGAAAAAGTGCGATGAACGGCACGGTCACTTGGGCGAACGCCGACGATGCGGCCACGGCCTTGTCCCAGAGGCTCGGATCGGTTACGTGAACCTGAACAGGCTGGCCAGTGCTTGTCATGATTTCCTCTATGTGCGGCGAACGGCGGAAAGCAAAATGCTAGACCGGCCGGTGCCCCCGACTAGCCGATATTTACCTTCAAGAAGCTTGTCGCAGCGCTCCGCTGGTTTGAGATAGGAGCTATCCAGCTACCGCATGTTGACCTGGGCGGCTTGAACCTCGACCAGGCCATCGCTCCCACGTCTCCCGATTAGCCATAAGGACCCATCAACCCAGTCGGTCGCTTGAAAGCGAGCGGATGGATCACCAGGGAGTCGAAGCGTAAGGCCGTCGAAACTACGGCCCATTCGGTCGAGAGCAGGCAGTAAGACAAGGGCTAAGAAGTGGCTGTGGGACAGGCCCGCCTCGCCTGATCTACTTGTTGCGAAGGTTCCAGCAATCTGATCAAAGACACCAGGTTCAACCCTCGGAAACGTCACGACCTAGTCAGCTGAGGCGAACTGGGAACCCCAGGCAATGAGATCGCTCAACTCCTCAGCGGTGAGCTCATCGATACCGAGGTCTCGGGACGCTTGCAGGTAAGCCCGAACCTCAGCTGAAGAAGAATCGCTCACGATGGCAGCGTCGTCGCCGCTCGCGTGTTCATTGGTTCTGCCCATACACATCATCCTACATCACCGCTGTGACAGCCTTGATGGTGGATGACGGCGGTTGCGTAGCAACACCAACCGGCTGGGGACAGTCGCCTTGTTTCGGCAGCTACGTGCATTGTGCAGGCGACGGTTTGTGCCCGGCGGCTAGGATCGTGGGCATATCCTGCCTGGAACCACCTCCCGGCTGGGCGATAGATGGAGTATCTGGTTGAGCAACGAGTCGATCAATAACCACGCGGCGTTTATTTGGTCGGTGGCCGATCTCCTACGGGGCGACTACAAGCAGTCCGAGTATGGGCGGGTCATCCTGCCGCTCACCGTGCTTCGTCGCCTCGATTGTGTGATCGCTCCGGTGAAGCCGGACATGCTCGACCGCTACCACCAGGTTGAGGGCACGATCGACAACTACGGGCCCGTGCTCGATCGGTTTACCGACATCAAGCACCTGTGGAACGTCTCGCAGTTCGACCTGGCGAAGCTGCTGGACGACACCGACAACATCGCCGACAACCTCCGGGCCTACATCGCAGGCTTCTCCCCGCAGATCCGCGACATCATCGAGCACTTCGATCTGAACACTCAGATCACCCGCCTCGACCGGTCCAACCTGCTGTATAAGGTGCTCGGCAAGTTCGTCGATCTTGACCTCCACCCCGACAAGGTCTCGAACCTGGAGATGGGCTACCTCTATGAGGAACTGATCCGCCGCTTCTCGGAGCTCTCCAACGAGACGGCTGGTGAGCACTTCACCCCTCGTGAGGTCATTCGCCTGATGGTGAACCTGCTGTTCGAGGGCGACGAAGACCGACTGTCGACACCCGGTATCGCCAAGACCATCTTCGACCCGGCCTGCGGCACCGGTGGCATGTTGAGCGTGGCCGAGAATCAGATCCGCCTGATCAATGAGAACGCCAACCTTCAGGTGTTCGGCCAGGAGCTGAACCCAGAGACCTACGCCGTCTGCCGCTCCGACATGATGGTGAAGGGCCAGAACGCCGAGAACATCGCCTTCGGCAACTCGTTCTCCGAAGACGGCCACGAGGGCCAACGGTTCGACTATCTCCTGGCCAATCCACCGTTCGGCGTGGAGTGGAAGAAGGTGAAGGACGAGGTCGAGGGTGAGCACGAGACAAAGGGATACGCCGGCCGGTTCGGAGCCGGACTGCCCCGGATCAACGACGGCAGCTTCCTATTTCTGCAGCACATGATCTCGAAGATGAAAGACCCAGCCGACGGCGGCTCACGCCTGGCCATCGTCTTCAACGGCTCGCCGCTGTTCACCGGATCGGCCGGTTCCGGCGAGTCGGAGATCCGTCGTTGGATCATCGAGAACGACTGGCTGGAAGCGGTAGTAGCTCTCCCGGACCAGCTGTTCTACAACACCGGAATCTCCACCTACTTCTGGATCGTCACCAACCGGAAAGACCCGGCCCGCAAAGGCAAGGTGCAACTGATCGACGCCCGCGAGTCGTTCACCAAGATGCGCAAGAGCCTGGGCGAGAAGCGCAAGGAGATCTCAGACGAACAACGGGCCGACATCGTCCGCCTCCACCGCAACTTCGATCAGCAGAAGTCCGACGAGGACTCGGCTCGAAGCAAGATCTTCACCAACGAGTCGTTCGGCTTTTTGCGGATCACCGTGGAGCGACCCCTGCGTTTGCGGTGGGAGATCAGCCCCGAGGGCATCGAATCATTGCGGGTCGACAAGAAGTTCGCCAAGCTCACCGACGATCAACAGGAACTGATCCTCAAACGGTTCGCCGACCTCACCGGCCCAATACCGGGCGAGGAGCTGATCGAGACAGTCTCGTCAGCGATGAAGGAAGCCGGGACAAAAGGCAAACCGCTGCAGACCGCCATCGTCGACGCCTTCGCCGTCAAAGACCCCGACGCCCCGGTCGTGGTCGACAAGAAGGGCAACCCCGAGCCCGACTCCGACCTGCGTGACAACGAGAACGTGCCGCTCCCCGTAGTTTCGGTGGTCCATGAGCCCGACCCCAGCCATCGCCTGGAATCAGACGAGTACATCGAAGCAGTCGACAGCTACGTCAAGGCCGAGGTGATCCCCTACGTAGCCGATGCCTGGGTCGACCACGACAAAACCAAGATCGGCTACGAGATCCCCCTCACCCGCCACTTCTACGTCTACACCCCACCAAGACCCCTCCACGAAATCGACACCGAAATCAAACAACTCGAATCCGAAATCCAAGATCTCCTCGCCGAGGTCACGCAGTGAGCTTTCCCGTTGTGCCGTTGCGGCGCCTGTTCCGAATTGTGAACGGCGGGACACCTAACGGCGATGAGAGAAACTGGGGTGGCTCAGTCGAGTGGGCTACGCCAGTAGATCTAGCGAAGCGGAACGGTCGAACGATCAAGAACACCGATCGGCGCCTCACCAAGGTCGGTCTTGAAACAGGTAGTCGACGTGTCCCACCCCATTCTCTGATTGTGTCCACCCGTGCACCAATCGGCTACGTCGCAGAAAACACCAGTCCGATGGCCTTCAATCAGGGCTGTCGTGGTCTGGTTCCAAAGGCTGCCGCCGACACCAGATACTTCCGATATCAGCTAAGTGCTCTCACCGAACAGCTGCAAATGGCTGGGCAAGGGTCAACCTTTGTCGAGTTGAGTACTGACGGACTCGCTGAAACAGAGATCTGCAGTCCGCTGCTTGAAACTCAGCGGGCGATCGCCGACTACCTCGACACCGAAACCGCCCGCATCGACGCCCTCATCACCAAGAAACGCCACCTAATCAAACTCCTCGAAGAGCGCCGGTGGGCGGCTCGTTCCCATGCCATCGGTTGTGTTCCGTCCGCTCGCTCAGTTCGCCTCCGACATGTGATATCTCGAATTGGGGTGGGAGTTGTGGTGAACCCCTCGTCTTACTTTACGAATGACAGCACCGGTGTTCCTTTCGTCCACGGCAGCGACATAGCCGATGGGGTGGTCCGCACAAAGGGTCGGAAGCGAATATCACGAGCAGACTCCGACATTCTTTGGAGATCGCAACTCGAACCTGGGGATGTGCTGGTTGTTCGCGCTGGTTACCCGGGTAGAGCTGCCGTGGTGCCGGATCATCTCGCTGGTGCGAATTGCGCGTCTGTCCTTATTCTCAAACGCTCCGAAGCCGTCCTGCCGGACTACCTTGCAGCCTTCTTCAACTCCAGTTTGTCGAGGCAACAGATCGAAGCGTGCCAGTACGGCGCAGCGCAGGAACAGGTGAACGTCGGGCACGTCGTGGACTTCACCATTCCGCTCCCACCGCTCTCCGAACAGAAGCAGATCCTCGCCCGTATCGGAGAAGTTGATTCGAGGATCACCAAAGTCGAAGAGAAGTCCATTAGGCAGGTTGATCTGCTCATCGAGCACCGGCAAGCCCTCATCACAGCGGCCGTGACCGGAGACCTCGAGATCCCAGCAGTCGCAGCATGAGTCTCCCCTACGTCATTCGCATTCTCGTCACGTCCGGCCACCCGGATGGAGTGCGGGTTGTCGAGAAGTCGAATTGGACGGGGCGAGGCGTGGTGTTCGCTCGTACGGATCTGCCATCAGCGGCAGCGGAAGGAACCGACTCACCTGGCGTCTACGTGCTGATTGGTGACGACCCTGACGAGACCTTCGATAAGCAGGTCTACATCGGGCAGGGCGAGGACGTTGCCAAGCGGTTGAAGGCCCACCAGCAGGATGACTCGAAGGACTTCTGGACCGACACAGCCGTCTTCGTCTCAGCCAGCGCATCGCTGAACCGAGCACACATTCTTCACCTGGAGTCACGACTGGTCGAACTGGCACACGATGCTCGGCGTGCCCGTGTCGCTAACGGCAATCGACCGACCCGGCCGTCTCTTACCGCATCGGATGAAGCTGAGGCCGAAGGGTTCCTTTCTGAGATGCTGGCCATCTTTCCGGTGTTGGGCGTCGACGCATTCGTCCGGCCGACACCCACCACTTCCGCCGAGCGTCGGTATGACCTCAAAGGCCCGGATGCCGAAGGGCAGGGTGTCGAGCGCTCCGACGGATTCCTGGTCTTCGCCGGGGCTACTGCCCGGATCGAGGAAGCGCCTTCGCTCAGTCCAAGTTTCGGTCGGATTCGTAGCAGGCTTGCAGCCAGCGGAACGTTGGTCGAGGAGGGTGGCCGATACCAGCTCAAGGAAGACGTGCTCTTCAAGTCGCCCTCGACGGCCGCCATGGTGTTGCTCGGCCGTAACGCCAACGGACGGGTCGAGTGGAAAGACGCTGACGGCGTCACCTTGAAGGAGCATCAGACTCAAGCTGCGGAAGCAGTGTCGTGAGTGTGACCGTCAACCAAATACCACTACCTCCCAACCCGTACCTGTGAGGAACTAATGCCAGGCCCTAAAGAGGAAGACTTCGAAGACACGATTGGCCAGTGGCTGATTGAGCACGGTGGCTATACCGGTCCGGTCAAGGTCGGCAACGCTCAGGGCAAGCCGCGGGACTTCGATGCCGAGCGGGGTATCGATACCGCCGAACTGTTCGCCTTCATCGGCGCCACCCAGGCCGAAGAGTGGGATCGGCTGATCAAGCTTCACGGTGGCGAGCCAAACAAGGCTCAGAGGAACTTTCTCGACCGAGTAGCGGACGAACTCGACAAACGAGGCACGATCGATGTGCTCCGGAACGGCGTCGTCGACCTCGGCGTGACCATACGCCTCGCGTACTTCGCTCCGGCACACGGGATCAACCCCGACATTCAGAAGCTCTACGAAGCCAACCGACTGACCGTCACCCGGCAACTGCCGTACGACCCACCGTCAACCAAGACGCTCGACCTCTGTCTGTTCGTCAACGGCCTCCCCGTGGCGACCGCAGAACTCAAGACCCACCTGACCGGCCAGAGCGCCGCCGATGCCGTCAAGCAATACAAGGAGACTCGGGATCCGGCGAATACCACCCTGGCTCGGCGGGCCGTGGTCCACTTCGCCGTCGATACCGAGGTGGCGTGGATGACCACCCGCCTTGACGGAGCCAACACCCGTTTCCTGCAGTTCAACCAGGGCCGGAACAACGCAGCCGGCAACCCCGATAACCCCAACGGTCACCGCACCTCCTATCTGTGGGAGACCATCTGGCAGCGAGACACCTGGCTCGACATTCTCGGCCGGTTCGTACACGTCGAAGCGACCAAGAAAGGCCTTCGCCACCAAGGCCTCACCATCTTCCCCCGCTTCCACCAGTGGGATGCCGTGATCAAGATGAGCGACCATGCCCGAGCCAACGGCGCAGGAACCAACTATTTGGTGCAGCACTCGGCCGGGTCGGGCAAGTCAAACACCATTGCCTGGCTAGCCCACCGGCTCTCCAACCTGCACGACGAGCACGACACAAAGGTATTCGACAAGATCATCGTGATCACCGACCGAGTGGTGCTCGACCGACAGCTTCAAGACACCGTCGCCCAGTTCGAAAAGACCGCTGGTGTGGTCCAGAAGATCGACGAGAACTCCCAGCAACTAGCCGATGCCCTGGCTGGTGAACAAGCCCGGATCATCATCACCACCATCCAGAAGTTCCCGTTTGTGGTTGAGCAAGTGGCCAAGTTGTCCGACCGGACCTACGCCGTGCTGGCCGACGAGGCCCACTCGTCGCAATCTGGCGAAACAGCGAAGGACCTCAAGAAGGCCCTCGGCACCGGCACAACCGACGCTGCAGCCGAACTGGCTGCAGCCGAAGCGGCCGAGATCTCTCTAACCGACGAGCCAGCCAACGAAGTTGAAGATGCCCTAGCGGTAGAAGTTGCGGCCAGAGGCCGCCAAACCAACCTCAGCTTCTTTGCCTTCACGGCTACGCCCAAAGCGAAAACCCTTGAACTGTTCGGTACCCCCAACCCCAGCAACGGGGTGCACGAAGCGTTCCACCTCTACTCGATGCGCCAAGCCATCGAAGAGCGCTACATCCATGACGTTCTGGCCAACTACACCACGTACCAGACCTACTGGAAGCTGGAGAAGGCCATCGAGGACGACCCGGAATACGATCCCGGTCGAGCGAAAGCCGCGATCGCCCGGTTCGTCAGCCTCAACGAACACAACCTGGAACAGAAGTCTGAGATCATCGTCGAGCACTTCCGAGCCAAAGTGGCTCGTGAGGTCGGGGGTAAGGCAAAGGCCATGGTGGTCACCTCCTCACGGCTTCACGCTCTCCGCTACGGGCTGGCCCTCCGCAAATTCTGCGCCGACAACGGCATCACCGACGTCGGCGTGCTGGTCGCGTTCTCCGGCACCCTGAACGACCGAGGCATCGACTACACCGAGACTGTGATAAACGG
Organism: uncultured Acidimicrobiales bacterium; assembly: GCA_937922045.1. Taxonomy (GTDB): domain Bacteria; phylum Actinomycetota; class Acidimicrobiia; order Acidimicrobiales; family SZUA-35; genus JAHELU01. Next base: position 13,385 of record CAKZXA010000062.1, read on the forward strand.
TTTCGGCGAATCACAGACCCCGGCCCAGTTCGACACCGACAAGTGGCAAATCATGGTGGTGGCCGAGAAGTACCAGACCGGCTTCGACCAGCCCAAGCTTCACACCATGTACGTCGACAAACCACTCAAGGGCTTAGCCGCAGTTCAGACCCTGTCGCGGCTCAACCGACGACACCCCGAGAAAGACTCGACCTTCGTGCTCGACTTCCGCAACGAGGCCGAAGACATTCGGGAGGCCTTCTCCCCCTGGTACGTGCAGACCGTGGCTCCGCCGACCAGTCCCAACCTCATGTACGACGCCCACCGGGAGCTGGGCCACTACGACATCATCCGGCCCGACGAAACCGAAGCCTTCGTGCAGGTGTTTCTGGCCGATCCAAAGAACACCGCCCGCATCCACGGAATGCTGGAGCCGGCCAAGAGTCGGTTCGAGTCTGATCTGGATGAAGACGAGCAGGGCAGGTTCCGAGACGCGCTCAAGAAGTTCGTGAGCGCGTATGGCTACCTCTCCCAGATCGCTCCGTTCGGCGACTCAAAGCTGGAGCGCGACTACATCTTCTGCCGCTACCTCGCGCCGTTCATCCGGCCACCGATGGAGTCGATCCCGAGCCTCGACGACGAAGTTGCGCTCACCCACCTGGCAACCAAACTCACCTTCGAAGGCGACATCAGCCTGGGCACCGAAGTCGGCGAGGTCAGCGGCCCCGGTGAAATAGGCATGCGCCCCGGTGTGCCCGATCAGGAGGCGCTATCCGAGATCATCGCCCGGCTCAATGAACGCTACGGCACAGACTTCGACCCGGCCGACCGGCTGATCCTCGACGGCATGATCGAGAAGATGGCTGCCCGGCGAGAGGTGCAACAGGCTGCTGTCGCAAATGATCCGGCTGCGTTCCGTAGGACAATGACTGAACCATTCCAGGCGGCGATCATCGACCAGATGGATGTCACCCAGGACATCGCCAAGCAATATCTCGACAACACCGAGTTCGCTGGCACAGTCCTCGACGCCTACATGCCGCTGCTGCAAACCAAAGCCAAGGTCGCCCACCAACACCACTGCGATATTCGCGAGCTGCTCGCCCGAGGCGAAGACTCGTGGCTGGAGTTCAAATCGACGTTCCGGGTTGACTCGACGTCTGGCGAGAAGCACAAGGGGGTGGAGACCGCCGCTCTCAAATCGGTAGCGGCGTTCCTCAACTCCTACGACGGCGGAACCTTACTGCTCGGTGTAGCCGAAGACGAGAGCCGTCGTGGTGTTCCCTTCGGCCTGACTCTCGACTATGCCACGGTGACTAAGGATGGCAAGAGCGACGCCGACCAGTTCGAACTCATGCTCTTTGATGTGATGAAGAACTCGATGGGGCCAGCAGCAATCGCCAACGTCACATCAGAGATCATCACCATCGACGGAGTCGACGTGTGTCGAGTCCACGTGAAACCCAGCGGTTCCCACGTCAACGCCAACGTCACCATCATCGACAAGAACGGCCAGCACCGAAAAGAAACCAAGTTCTACGTGCGCATCGGCCCCAGCACCGAAGATTTCACCGGCAAAGACGACGAAAAGCAGAAGTACCTCGCCCAACGCTGGGCAACTTAATCGACGCTGGGACAATTTCCGCTCAACGAGTATCGAGCACTCTTATCTACAGCTTTCTTGTCGTATTGATACTTCAGTGATGTTGCTCTATTTCCGACAGCACGATTATGGGTTCGAATCGCCTCGCCATTGATCACCTCGGCCGAGCTCGCTGCTGGAACTGTGGCGGCAACCAGTTTGTCGAAAAAGGTCTTCTGCGGACCAAACCGCTAGACCTCCAATCGGTCCACACCACCAAGCGAACCGTGTCATGCGCCAGCTGCAAGAAGCAGAACAACAACAAGTCGACTCAGAACTACAAGGCGCCGGCTTCCAAACGCGCCGCGCGCAAATCAGGAGCGAACGAACTCGACAGTTCAGCCCCACTAGCACCTGTCCATTTACCGCACTCGAATGCCTCCACAAGCAATCAGGAAAAGCAAACCTTCTCATCTGATGGCCAGCTCGGAGCGTTACTAGGTGCAGCCAGCCGTCCGCTGAAGGCGGCGCAGAACAGGGGAACTCGGAAGCAGGTATGGATCTGGGGCGCCGTTGGCTTCACCGCCATAGCCGCTATCGGGTCGCTGGGCAGCGATCCGCTACCACCCCAGCCTCAAGAGCTGGCGTTGACAGCCACCGAGACCAACGACGTCCAGGCCGAGACCGAGACTCCCGTCGAAACCACCAAACCTCGGAGCAACCAGACAAGCGTGACCGTCGAGCCCGACGACGATCAAGAAGAATCCCAACCTACACCGGCCTACGAGGTCATAGTCGCTGAAGAGCTGCCTGGCATCAAGCTCAGTCTTGACGTCATCCTGGCCGACAAACCGACTACAGAGGCCTTGGAGGTCATTGCCCGAGAGATCTACGATCACCGGCGGGGCGACCAGTACGACCTTGTCTTCATCGTGCACTACCTGCCAGGCATGGTGATCGACTCGGGCGGTTGGGCCACGACACACTACAGAGACGGCACACTCTCGGTGAACGTTCGCGGTATCTCTGAAGAGGAGGAGTTGAGCGTTCGCTCGCAACCGAGCGCTCTGGCCAATGATGACGTTATTGGAACGTGGCACTCGCCAGGGTTCCCGTGGGTCGCAAGAATTGTCGTCGCAAAAACCGCCGACGGCGTAAAGGTAGAAGAGACCTACGACGATGGAACCTCCAACCTCTACGTAGCCAAAATCAGCAGCGAGGGAGACGGAACACGTATTGATGTAGAAGATGCGGGATATTCAGCCGAAACCGATGAACATCTGCTGATCACCACAGACGGCTATCTGGAATGGCGCGACTTCGAAGAAACATTCCACCGCTCCGTTACACCATCTGAGACGACGTAGCGAACGACACCAGAAGCCAGTGGGTCATTTCTCACGATCCATCGCTCCGCTTCGGGCCGTCCATCCCCGGCACGCTCTCTGGCCACTCGGTGAGGTCGTTGGGAGCCGAAAGAACGTTCCGTCAGTTGATTGCCTGTGCGTAGGTTGCAAGTCGGCCGATCGGGGTAGAAGCCTCGAAAGCAGTTCGGTCGCCGACAACGATGAACCGGTGTCGCGCCCGTGTCACTGCAACATTGACCAGATGCCGGTCGTTCACGAAACGTTGACGGCCGGGCTTCGCCAAAGGGCGCAGAACTGGTGAAAACACAATGACAGAGCGTTCGCTGCCCTGGAACGTGTGCACGGTACCCACCGTGACCCCGCTGTCAGCTTCTGCCTTTGCCAACCGTCTCTTCAACAGCGCACTCTGATCCACAAAAGGTGCGATAATCCCGATGTCGTTGATCCCCTGGCTGGACAGCTCCTGAACGAGTTCGACAATTCGCTCAGCCTCGGCTTCGTTTACTCTGCCATCCGTACTGGCCCCGTTGTGGCAGTCCACCCAGAAAATGCCGCCGCCCTCATTGTCATCGGCAGTGGTGCAAACAACCATGCGGCCGTCATAGAACACGTCGTTGGCGAACTCGGCGATGTGGGGGTGGCATCGGAAATGGCGATCGAGAAAGAGCGGCTTCTCATCGCTGGCAGCAGCGGCCAGGTCATACAGGGTGGCATCGCCGGTCAACCGCTTGAGGAAAGCTGGGTCGAGGCCAGAGGCGAGACCTAAAAGATGTCGCTCGCTTTCATCGACGGTATCGACCATAGGGAGCTGGTGCGGATCACCGACGATCATCGCCCGCCGGGCTCTCGCGAGCAGTGGCGCCGCCGTCGACAGGTGACATTGTGAGGCCTCATCGATGATGACGAGGTCAATGTCTTCAGGGATCATCTCGAAGTAGCGTCGCGCCGAGTGAAGCGTGGTCGCCCACGCGGGGAGGGCCGCTCTGACCACCCTCCCCGTCTCAGGTATCTGACTCTTCCGGCTATCCACGGCACGCTCGAACGCAGCCATACCCTGTCGCGCACTCGACGGGGCTGATGCGTAGCGTCGACCGAGAACATGCCCTGCTCTCGCTTGCGATACAGCGGCCCGCTGGCTCGAATTCTCGCTCAGCCACGCATCGAGTTGCATCAAAGGCGGAAACCCACCAAGACTCGTATCGAGATCGTCGATCATCGCCCACTCGTTCACAAGTTGCGCCAGGAGGGCCGCCACTTCCGGCGTGAAGGAAGATGGTTCGATCTCAAGTAGTTGACAGAGCTCGACCCGGATCGCCCGCTCTGCTCGCCTCAGCCAAAATCGTTTGATCAGCCGCCAGTTCCGACAAGAGCTGTAGGCGTGCTGAGCGGCCTGGGCTCTAACCGAAAGGCTTTCAACTACATCGGGGTCCGCCACAATTACAGCCTGAGTGGCGGGGGCGAGACGGTCGAGTATGGCAGCGGTCCGGTCTTTGGCCCGCTCACTCTGAACCTCAAGAGTTCGGCGATGGTCAGCGAGGTCGTAGACGGGGCGAACCCGCTCGCCGAGCTGATCCCACTCCTGCGACCACGTCTCTTCCGAGCCATCTGGGTCGAGGGACCGGAACGGAGCCAACTGGGCTAGAACCGTCTGATCCTTAGCTTTCGACCCACCGACAAGTATTGCGGTCAGGCCGCAGTCGAGCCTGGCCTTCTCCTGCACGGCCTCGATTGCAGCGTTGTTCGTTGAAGCGATCACGACCGTCTGCCCCGCCTCGACCGCGGCCTGGGCCGTGTTCACGATGAGCTGCGATTTGCCCGTTCCAGGTGGGCCGGTCACAACGGTAAGTCTTCGCTTCGCTGAGCACTGGCGTGCCTCTTCCTGCGTCAGAGTCGCCTGGCCGATCGACGGACCAAACGTGATTCGAGGCACCACATCCGCGTCGGGAAGGCGGCCTGCCGCGAGCAATGGGCCCAAGCTGGAGGCGGCGATCCGTTCACTTGACCAACTAGAAAGATCGTCATAGTCGGCCCGAAGACTTCGAGTTGCGTTACTTGTTCCCGGTTGAAAGAGGACAGCGGTGTTGTGAACCGGACCCTGCCGAGAGCCGTCTAGCATGTCTGGTTTCAAGACGTCGTGGTCCAATCCGTAGTTGTCGAGCGCCGCTCTGATTTCGTCCAGTCCGGTTCGGTCAGGCCGTGGCCGTGGAAGCTCGCTCGGATCCAAACCCAGGGCTTTAACTGCCGATTGGTTCCAGGAGATCGTCGCATCCAGCGATCGGACAACAAAGCGGCTGTTGCTCCGCGCCGAGCGCATGATGCCAACCGCCATCATCGCCAACGGCTGGACATCCTCGGCCGCGATCCTGATGAGCGGATAGCCGACGAATAGCGACGTGGATCGTTGCTCGAGGAGGAACCGAAACAGTTTGGCATTCTCCTCAGTCGTCAGCTTGCCTACTTCGAGGTTTGCGTAGGAGCCAGGCATCGGCGTAACAACCGGTTCTTGGGATCGAAGATGCAGAACGTGCTCAAGCTCACAGATATTCAATCCGGACCGGTCAGCGCTGGCGACATACCGCTCGAGATAGCTGATCGATGCCCTGGTTTGGTCGTCAGGTCGATATGGCTCCTGGACCTTGCTCCTCGAAACTTGCAGCCTCCGTTTCTCTCGATATCGGTTTACGCTGCCGACTGCTTCGATGACCGACCCCGTGCTGGCGAAGACGTCTGTATCCCACTGAACACACGCGATAGGGCCACCCTCGGTCAAAATCGAGAAACGGACATATGGTGCGCCCTTTTTGGTGGTGCTGGCGATGATGTCGGTCATCAGTCCGACGACGGTCAGCTGCTCACCATCACCAAAAGCATCAAGCGGGTTCTCATACCAGCCAGTACCTACATCCGGCTCGGGCCATCGTCCTCCCGCAATCTCAGCGGCCCGGTGCATGAGCTCAGCAATTGGGATCGAGAGTTCAAGCGAAGAGAAATCTACGTCCACGGTGTGGAGGTGGGCGAAAGCAACCGGGAGTATGCAGGTGCTCAGCTTTAGTGGCAAGAGCGTTCCTGCCTCCATTGCCAACGCCGCCTCCTTCGCCACCCATGCGCTGTTGACGGCATGCGGCGACCAGCAAACAACGGTAACCGCCGCCGCCTGTATGGCAGCAGCCAATTCTAGTGAAAAGATCTGCCCTCCCCGAAGGTCTTGATCCCAAAAGACCCGGAAGCCGCGTGCCTCAAACACTGCGCACAGCTTCTCGGCCGATGCTACGTCTTCTCGTGCATAGCTCAGAAAGACGTCGTGAGGCGAGCCGCTATCATCGCCGTTAAACGACTTGTCCACCAGTTCCCTCGTTGTTTATCACCCTGCCCGCTTGTTGCTCGACAATAGTCGACGGTCGCGGCGGCCACCCATGTCGGTAGCGGCCGTGGCTTCGCTGGTCACAGGATGACGTCACCGTCGCCGCCAGCCGAAGCCATCAGCTCACCGTGAGGACTGAACTCGGTGGCCTCCAGTCGACCTAGCCCGCGGCTACCGCAACAAAGTTGCTGACGGCTCCACCGATCGCTTCGAGTTGGCGCTTGGGGATGCGGTGGCGGCGAGCGAGCGTCTCATCGTTGGTGGTGACATACGTCTGGCCGTCGGCGGCCTCCCACACCAGAATCTTGACCGGCAAATCGAGGCCGGCCGTCGCTCTCTTCTGCATCAGCGGCGTCCCGAGTTTCGGATTGCCGAACACGACGAGGCGCGTGGGCCGCAGATCCAAACCGACCGAGGCCGCACCGGCCTGATGGTTGACGGTGAAGGCCACATTGGCGGGCGAGGCTTCAATCGCGGCCAGCAAACGATCCCAGGTCACATCAACATCAGCGTTGGAGGCTACGGTAACCAGGCCCGAGCGCTTGGCGAAACGCTTCACGCCGTAGGTGGTGTCGTCGGCGTCGACCTCGGTATCGGTGGCGACCGATGCCAGGTTCCGCAGCGCCCCGGCGATCACGTCGAGCGTAGCGACGTCACCAAGATGGTGGCGAGCTTGGAGGTAGGTCGCATCGTTGAACCCAACCCACACTCGCCCGTGCTGTTCCAGGACGTGAATCTTCTGCGGCAGGTCGATACCTACCGTCTGGTTGACCTGCATCAGCGGGGTGCCAAGGCGTGGGTTGCCAAACACCACAAGCCGGTTGGCCTCAAGTTCCAAACCAACAGAGGCCGCAGCCGCTGCGTGATCGATGGTCGCTACCACCCTGATGTTGGGGTTGGCCTCAAGCGCACCAACGAGCGTGTCCCAGGTCTCGTCGACACTGCGGTCGCTCTCCACATAGACAACGCCCGGAACGTGAGGGGGCGCCGACGCCTTGCCCGACGCCGAGGCCGGGGTCGCGGCCAGCAGGCAGAGAATGGCCACCACCGGCGCAAGCCACATCGACGATGCAACCTTCGACTTCTTCGACAGCCGACTTCTACTTGGATTCCACATGATCACGCAGTCCTTTTCCCTCGGTGCCGCGACCAAACCACCCGCTTGTCGCAGCATGTCCTACGTCGACCCTACATCACCGGCAGAACCGTGTCGTCCACTACGAAATGTTGCCTAACCGGCGACTGTCAAGGTAAATTGATCTTTGTGGATCCGGTGATTATTGCGAGTGCTCGAAAGCACGGGATCCAAGACGACGACATGCTTCACGCTTACCGCAACCCGATTCGAGTTTTTGAAAGTTTCTGGAGTAGCGATGCCACGATCAATCCAAGAGATCCTCGATCATGCTGACGAACTAGCCTCCAAGCTGGAATCGTATGATCCACAAGCCGAAGACGAGCGTTCGGTCGAAGAGTACATGCTTGAGCGAGCCGCCTTGACCCGAGCTCATAGCGAACGCCAAGTTGTTGACGCCGTTGTATCCGCTCGCCAGAACGCTGTCTCCTGGCAACGTATCGGTCAAATCCTGGGCACCTCAGCACAGGCAGCTCAACAGCGCTACGGGCCGGTCGTCGAGTCCGTCTGACACCCCGGCTCCAACCGGGCTACACCCGGCCGCCGGTTCCGGGGTGGACAACGCCGGGCGCCTCGTAGCCTGGCAACGTCCACGTCACGGTGTGCGGGATCGGACCGTTTGGCAGCCAGGGCTGTTCGTTGTACGCATCGTCGTTGTGGTACCAGCCCTTCTCGATCGTGCCGAGGGCAGCATCGATCACCCGGTACTGCACCTTCTTAGTGAAGGCTGGTTGAGACTCGGTCCACGCAATCACCACGTCGCCCGGCTCGTACTGGCACCGCTCCTGCAAGGCCTCGATCAGGCGCTCGTCGAGACAATGCCCGTCACCGAAGTTCCAGCCGGTCAGCACGTTGGAAACGAACTCACCCTCCCGCGTAACCCGGGTCTCCATGCTGTCGACGTGGCGCATCAATGCCGAGATGTGCATACGCCCCATCGGATGCATCATGCGGAACGCCACCGCCTTCTGGATGAAGATCTCCGAGATCTCCTTGCCAAACAGTGGTTCCAACTGATCGATCTGGTTCTCAGCCGACTTCACGATCTTCTCGTTGATCCGGTCCTCTTTCTCCTTGTCTTTGAACGAGAACGTGGCCGCCGCCCAGTTGCCCGCGTACTGCTTCATCCCCACCAGAAACGAGACGTACTGCGGGCGTAAAGCGCCGAGCACGATCGGGAAGAGACCGGCCACCACCACGAGAGCCAACAATGCCGGGTTCATGTCGGTCACCGCGTAGCCGTCGCCTGCGTGGAAGTTGGCGAACAGGAAGGCCACACAGAAGATGAAGAAGACGTTCCACTCCAACGGCACCGCCAGCGGGAACGTGGAGATAATAAAGGTGTGGAGCATCCAGATCGACACGATCGCGATCCACGTCGCCCACGGCCACGGCGAAAACAGCAGCACCAACGGCATGACCAGTTCGCACGTCGTCCCCCCGATGTGGGCCAGAGCGTGGGTTACCTTCGAGGGCCGAATGTCGTTGGGATAGTCCTTCACCGTGGCCTTGCGGAACTTGTCCCACACCACCCACGGCGTGTTCTGCACCATGATCGCCACCGTGGAGGAGAAGCCGTGGTTGAACTTGGAGAACCCGGCCCCCATCCAGATGATCACGATGAAAATCTTGGCCGCGATCACCATGTCGACGAAGTTGGTGAACAGGGCGAAACACAGCAATGTCGGCACGTACTGTTCGGCCCGCGACGACAGGAACACGATCTTGTCTCGGAAGGCCATGGTTATGATCAACCCGCAGTAAATCAGAACCGCCCATTGAGGCAGGATGCCCGCGCTCCCTTCCGGCAACCCGTCGACCTGCTCCCCCGACAGGAAGAACAACAACACGAGGCTGGCCAGGATCAGCTTGTATAAGCCGGTGTCCCACGGGGTGCGACGATTGCCTTTCGTGAACGGCACATGGTTGGGGTAGGGCGGCACGCGGATCGTGTCGTTCTGCCACCAGTAGAGAATCCCCCCGATCGGCGGATCGAAATGGAAGGCCAACGGACCACACGTTGCGGCCAGGCCCATGACCTCCAACAGGATCGTCCAGATCATCAGCTTCTGATAGAGGATCGGCTCGTCCCACCAGCCCCCGATGTCGCTGAACTCCAACCCGGCGGTGAAGGCCCCGGCAAAGATCAGACCAAAGAGCCCGTAGAAGAAGATCTTCCAGGCGTAGAACATGCCGGTCTGCTTCGGCGTGCCGAAACCGTGCTCCACCCAATGAAGCTGCAACAGTTTCATCCGTTCAAAGAACGGAATATCGGCAAACTCGTCGAGATCGACCGGTGGTAGTTCCGCGGTTCGATAGCCCATAATCAGTTATCCCCTCTCGACCTTCGTCTTGTCGCTGCTGCTCGCAGCGCGAGCCTTGTTGGCGGCTCGGGCTTTGGCTCGAAGACGCTCGCCCGTGTCACGCCGATGGCGTTCCAGCTCGAAATAGAAGTCATCGTCCTCGATCTTCCTGGTGGACGCAACGTTGCCGGTGAGCCGCTCAAGCTCTCGTTCCCGCACCCGCTGACGCCGCCACGCCTTGCGCTTACCCTTGCGCCGCTGCCGTTCGAGATGATCTTCCTCGGTCTCCGACGTTCCATCCAGGTAAGCGTCCTCGATCTCGTCGAGGCGTTCGATGGCTTCATCGGCCGGAAGCTCCATCAGGATCTGGCCCCGCGCCATGAGATACATCCGGTCGGCGTAGCGCAACGCCTTGCGGGCGTGCTGCTCAACGATCAGAGCCCCCGTACCGTGCTCGTCGGCCGCGGCCCGCACCGCGCCCAACAACCGATCAACGATTTTCGGAGCCAACCCCAGCGACAGTTCATCAGCCAGCAGCAGCGACGGGTTACGGCTGAGCGCCCTGGCCAACGCCAGCATCTGTTGTTCGCCGCCCGACAACATCCCGCCTCGAACCGATAATCTCGGCTCAAGTTCCGGGAACAACGTGAGCGCGGCTTCGACGTTGCCACCACCGATCCGCAGGTTGTCACGAGCCGACATCTTGGTGAACACCAAGCGTTCCTCGGTCACCAGGCCAATGCCGCCATCGCGCACTCGCTGATGCATGGGCGTCCAGGTCGGCACGTTGTTGAACATGACCAGACCATCGACCGGAGCGAGCTCGCCTGCGATCGTGAGCAGCGTCGTGGTCTTGCCCGCCCCGTTCGGCCCGAGCAGGCAGACCACTTCACCGGCGTTGACCTGAAGGTCGACGGCACGAACCACCTCTCGACCTAGGTAGCCGGCCTTGAGACTGCGGGTTTGGAGCAGGGGCCTCTTCATGCTCCACCTCCCACCGGCGACGATGCAGACGACGATGATGCAGACGCGGTTGTCGACGCCAGCTCTTCGCTGGCTCGATCCCCATACCCATCAGCGTCGGACTCATCCCCGAGGTAGGCGGCGATGACGGCCGGGTTCGAACGAACATCGCCGGGCGATCCGGAAGCGATCAGCTTGCCGAAGTCGAGCACGATCACCTCGTCACAAACCTCCATCACAAAGTTCATGTCGTGCTCGACCAACAGCACGGCCATGCCCCACTCCTCCGCCAAGCGGCGTACCACCACAGCCAGCTCTTCGCTCTCGACAGCGCTAAGCCCAGCGGCCGGTTCATCGAGCAGCAGCACGCTCGGGTGCATGGCCACCGCCCGAGCGATCGCGAGCAGACGTCGCTTGCCATAGGACAGATCTTTCACATCGCGGTGAAGCTCCTGATCGAGCTGGAACTCGACGATGGCCCGTACCACCTCGGGCGGGAAGGGCGGATTGATCGGACGGACGAGGTCGAGGAGATAGGACCCGAAGTCTTGCGGATCGGCGGCCACACTCAAGTTCTCAAACACCGTCGAGTCCTCGAACAGCTCCAACGACTGGAAGGATCGGGCCACCCCAGCCCGCGCCCGTTTCGCCGGCGGCTCGTTCGACAGATCTTCACCACCGTCGAGAAGCACCCGACCTGTTGCCGGAGCGAAGCCGCTGATGGCGTCGATCAGCGAGGTCTTGCCCGCTCCGTTCGGGCCGATAAGGCCGGTGACGGTACCGGGTCGCAGCTCACAGCTCACATTGTCGACGGCGACCACCGCTCCGTAACGAACGGTCAAACCGTCGACGGTCAAGGTCCGGGGTGGAACTCGACCTCCCACCGAATTGTCGGTGAGATCAATGTTGAGTTCGGCGACATCCTCCAAGTCGATGGCGTAGCTCTCGCCCCACTTGCGCAGCTTCTTGACGAAGCGGAACATCTTGACCCACTCGGCGGCCACACCATCCTGATACATCAACACCATGAGCAGAATCGAGATACCGCTGATCAGCTGGATGTAACGACCAACCCCATCCCAGTTCGATTCGAGCACTTCCTGGTTGAAGCCAGCGGTGGCCATCGTGCCCCCAACAAAGGCACCGAGTAGGTGGCCGACCCCACCGACCAGCGTCAAACCAACGTAGGTGATGGAGGTGAAGTTGGTGAACGACTGGTAGCTGATGGAGCTGAGTCGGAAGGCGAGAAGGATGCCACCGAGGGCCGCTATTCCCGCCGATAGGGCAAAGGCGAAAAGCTTGGCCGCCATCACGTTGATGCCGAGAGCGGCCGCCGCTCGCTCGTTGGTTCGCACCGCTATCAGACGACGACCGCTGCGACCCTGTCGCATATTCGACACCATCCACACCGTGGCCAGCGTCATCACCAACACAAAGATGCCGTAGCGAGCCGGGTAGGTGATCGAGCCGACGTCGTAGCCGAAAAGGTCGGGGTTACCGACCTGGGTGCCTTGCACCCCGCCGGTGTAGTTCCGGTTTCGGAACAGCATCAGCTCCATCGTCGTGCCTAACCCAAGAGTCACGATGGCGAGGTTGATGCCTCGGGTCCGCACCGCGGGCAGACCGAAGGCCAAGCCGAGCGGGACGGTGGCGGCAACGCCGGCGACCAATCCCAGCAGGAACGGGATGTCGTAGACGGCCACCAACCGGCCAGCCACGTAGGCCCCAAACCCGGCAAACGCGTACTGAGCCAAAGACAGCTGCCCGGCGTAACCGGTGAGCACCACGATCGACAACAACACGATGGCCACACCGAGCGAGACCGTGATGGCATCGATCCACTTGGCGTCCTTGGTCAAGAGCAAGAACACGATGGCACCGCAGCCGAACAACGTCCAGTCCCACGACATGCGCCCGTTGCCGAGCATCGGCATTTCCTTCAAGAAGTAATCGCGCAGGGGCAGCGACCGGCCGCGGAACACCAGGAACACGATGATGACCAGGAAGGGTAGAGACGGACCGAGGCCTTGCTGATCGATGAATCGTGAAACCAGTGTCTGGCCGATGCCGAGGGCAAACCCCGCTGCCGTGGCCAGGGGGAACGATCGGAAGTCGGCGACGAGTGCGGCCGCCAGCGCAGCCAGAACCAGGGCCGTCATCGAGGTGATCTGAAGCGTGATAATCGGCACCACCAGGATGCCGGCCACGGTGGCGATGGCCGAACCGAGCGCCCAGTTCAACACGGCGACGCGATTGGTGGAGATGCCGACAGCCGAAGCCGATCGTTCACTCTCCGACACCGCCTCGGTGGCGAGTCCGAACTGGCTCGACCGATAAAGCATCCACAGGCCAGCAGCCGAAGCGCTGGCGATGAACAACAGGATGAAGCGATCAACCGTTGTACCCACCTCGGCCCACAGGTTGACCCGGTTGGTCGGGAGCCAGCTGTCGACCTGGCGGGGTTGGGATCCGTAGCGAAGAACCGTGCCTGCTTGAACGGTGACCAACACCCCCAGGGTTGCGATCACCCGCACCAACGAGCTAGCACGCCGCAGTGGTCTCATGATCCACCAGTGGGTTAGCACCCCCAGAAAGGCCGACGCCGCGATGCCAACGACAGCGGCGGCGAGGAAGGGCCAGCCCTGCTCATTCTGTAGCTCCCATTGGATGTAGACGCCGACGATGGCGGTGGCACCCAAGGAGAAATTCAAGACCCCCGTCCCGCGATAGATCACGATGAGACCCTGGGAGGCGAAGGCGTACAACGCGCCAACACCAAGCCCGAGTAACGCGAATCGGATTACCTCGTCCATTGCCCCCCTTGCAGCGAAACGCACGCTCCACGCAATGAACCTGGAGTGCTCGTTGTCACTGCAGATAGTAGTAGTGGGTCGCTGCTAGCTGTCCAATTGAGGTACGAGACGAAGCTCAGTAGGCTTGCGCCGGTCATGGCTGATACCTGCGAAATCACCGACCCCTATGACGCTGGCGACTTACCGGTCGGCGACGGACACACCCTCCACTGGACCGTGTCGGGCAACCCAAACGGCAAGCCTGCGGTCCTGTTGCACGGAGGGCCAGGCACCGGGTCGTCTCCACGCCATCGAGGCTTGTTCAATCCGTCGCACTACCAGATCGTGCAGTTCGACCAGCGCAACTGCGGACAAAGCTCACCGTACGCTGGCAATCCCTCGGTCGATCTCTCGTCCAACACCACCGCTCACCTGATCGCCGACATCGAAACGCTCCGCCTGGATCTCGGCATCGAACAATGGCTCGTCTGGGGTGGGTCGTGGGGCACCACGCTCGGCCTCGCCTACGCCCAAGCCCACCCAACGTCGGTGAGCGAACTCGTGCTTTCCAGCGTGGTCACCACCAGTACGGCCGACGTTGCCTGGATCACGCGCTCGATGGGGCGGTTGTTCCCGGAACGGTGGCAGGCGTTCCAAGAACACCTCCCAAGGAACCGGCGAGACGGAAACCTCGCTCGGGCCTACAACGAGTTACTCATGAACCCCGATCCCACGATTCACAACCCCGCCGCGCTGGCCTGGTGCGATTGGGAAGACGCCCACGTGTCGTTGGTCAATGGCTACCAGCCTTACCTGAGGGATCAGGAACCCGCCTTCAGGCTGTGCTTTGCACGGCTCGTCACCCACTACTGGGCCAACGCAGCCTTCCTCGATGACGGTCAACTCCTCGCCAACGCCACCACGCTGGCAGCCATCCCAACGTTTCTTTGCCACGGCCGACAAGACGTAAGCGCACCCTCAGATGTGCCGGTAGCACTCGCAGCCGCGATTCCTGGCGCCGAACTATTCATCGCTGAGCACAACGGCCACGGCGGACCGGCGATGAGCGGTTGGACCCGCTCCATCACCGACCGCCTCGTGGCCGATCGAACCTCGTTGGACTAGCTAGCTAGCCAGCCTTGCCGGTAGCCAGATCGCCGACGTCTTCGAACTCGGTGGTTAGCGGAACCACTTCGCCGTTCTCCAAGGTGCTGAATACAACGCTGCGGTTGAAGAGCCGCTCGTAGCCCTCAAGGCCATCGGTCCACTCCTGCGTGAAGTCGAGCACCGGCACCATGCCGCCGAGATCCAGACTCGACGTGTTCGACGCGGCCTCGAAGAACGAGGCTGCGGTGATCTCGCCGTCGATCGTCTCGGCGATCTGGGCGAACCCCACAAACGCCGCCCACGTGCCGAGGCCACCCAAGCTGTTGTAGTCGAGTTCGGTGGTGTCGAGCCCGGCCTCGTCGAGTGCAACCCGGTACTCGCTGAACGCGTCGGTGGAGATGTCCGGATACATGCCGCCGATGACGTCGCCATCGGTGGCTTCTTCGTTGCCAGCGGCTGAAACGCTGTTCAAGTTACCCTGCGGGCCGTACTGGCGAGCCTCGGTGCCCGACTGGGTCCACGCTGTGTTCCACGTTATATAAGGTGTCTCGGAGACGACGGTTACGACGCAGTCAGCATCGTTGCTGGTGGCTCGGGCCACCTCCGCCGAATAGTCCTGGGCCGTGGCCGGAAGACTGATCACTTCGCCGAACTCCATGCCGAGCGCCCTTATGGCGTTCTCCATGGGCGGAATGAAGATCTCGGCACCCTCGATGATGACCGCATTGATGGATTCACAACCGTCGTCGATCGCACGCTTCACACTGCCAACCGCGTACATCGGCTGGTTGCCGATCGGGAAGGAGTGAGGGTTCGTGAGTTCCGATGGGGTGATCGGACAACACGGTCCGAACCAGGTGATGTCGGACTCGGCGATAACGGGCACGATGCTTTCAGCGAAGAAGGTAAACGAGCCGACGATTGAAACCATGTCGCCTTCGACCGCGTCACGGGCGCATGTCGTGGCCACCGCCGGGTCGAACTGTTCGTCACACACCGTCACTTCGAGCGGTCGGCCGGCGATCCCGCCCCGAGAGTTGATGTAGCTCTCGTAAGCGTTCGCTGTGTTTGCGATGTTCTGATAGGTCGGGCCTGCCGCATTGAGCGTGGTAACCGTCATTACCTTTATCGGGTCGCCGGTTGGCGCTTCAGCTGTTTCGGTTGGGCTCGCCGGGTCACTATCGTCGGCAGCGTCGTCGTTGCTACCGCAGGCCGAAGCGAGCAGGGCAAAGGTGGCCAAGACAGCCAACGTCAACCGCATCATCCGCCAGCTCGAAAGCCGAGCGTTTCCGTCGTCTCTTCTATACATAGGTTTCCCCCTGGGAAGAAGCAGCCGGCAACTCACCGGTCCGCCGTTCAGACAGACCACCCCCGGCAGCCTGTCGACTATCGGTCATCACAGCACATCGACCAGTCACCTGCCAGTTGATCAAGCCTTGCCGCTCTTGCCCCGTGAGCCCCGACTCATCACAACCTGCCGTAGGGTGGGACCTAGACCACCAGTCAAAGGATGTCCTCGGTGCGCAAATTCTGGCTCATGAATCAACACGGTGCTGATGGCCCAACCGCTCTCGTCGAAACCGATGGACGCCTACAGGTGGTGAACATTGTGCAGTTCGGCGCGTCGATAACCGAGCTCGATGATCAGCAGAAAATCTGGAACGACGTGATCGGTAAGATCGCCCCCACGTTGAAGCCCTTTGTCGACGCATCGACGGTCGACGAGACCGGCATTGAACCCCACGCCGATCTGCGCCGCACCGGTCCCGGAGGCTCGGGCGCCACAAATCGTGCGTCTCGGCGTGACGGTGGACAACAAGGCGGTGGGGCTGGCCGTGCAAGCAGTGGGCCAACACGAACCGGCAGCCGCGGCGAGCGGTAACCCTTAGCGACGAGAAGCGGCTAAAAGCGCCTGGGTGTAGGGGTGCTCCGGGTTCACAAACAGATCGTTGGTAGCCCTAATCTCCACGATCTCGCCCGAGCGCATTACCGCTATGCGATCAGCGAGATGCTGGGCGACGCCCAAGTCATGGGTGATGAAGACATAGGTCAGCGCCTGATCGGTTCTGATCTGTTGCAGCAGGTTGAGCACGCCGGCTTGCACCGAAACATCGAGCGCTGAGGTCGGCTCGTCGAACACGATCAGCGAAGGTTCGAGGCTCAACGCTCGAGCGAGAACCACCCGTTGGGCCTGACCGCCGCTCAACTCATGAGGAAACCGCTCCCTCACCGCGGCACTGAGCTCCAACGATGCCAGCAGTTCATCAACGCGGGCCCGCCGGGCCGTGGCGTCGAGATCGGTGTGAACTCGCAGCGGTTCCTCGATCTGCCATCCGACCTGCCGCCTCGGGCTGAGCGACAGCAAGGGGTTTTGGAACACGAGTTGCATTTGGCGCTGAATCGGCTTTCGGGCCTTCCCTCGGAGACCTATCACTTCCGTTCCGTCGAACCGGATCGAGCCGCCAACTCGCTCGACCAGGCCAAGGATCGCTCCGGCCAGGGTTGACTTTCCGCTTCCCGACTCGCCGACCACGCCAAGCACCTCGCCAGGAAATACCTCCAGATCAAGACCATCGATCACTCGGACGAGCTTCCGTCGACCCGCCTCGCGGACGCGGTAGTCAACCGTCAGATCTCTCACGTCAAGGAGAGGGTTCACGGCGAACCTCCCACGAGAACACAGGCCGCTGTATGACTCACGCCGGGAGTAATGCTGGATTCGACCGATCGATGTTCTGGCCCCTCGACCCTGCATTCATCGACCGCCTGGGGGCAACGTGGGGCAAAGGAACAGCCGACGATGGGTTCTCGACCATCGGGGACCATGCCCGGAATCGACGCTAGCTTTCGGCCCAGGTTCTCCGGTCGCGGTGTGGAGGCCAACAGAGCCCGGGTATAGGGGTGTTGTGGCTCCTGAAGAATCGCAGAGGCCGCTCCCACCTCCACAACGTTGCCTGCGTAGAGAACGGCAATCCGATCGCAGACTCGCCGGATTACTTCCAGATCATGACTCACCAATACCACCGTCAAAGCGGTTCGATCCCTGATCTCTAACAACAGGTCGAGGATCTGAGCTTGCGTCGTCACATCCAATGCGGTGGTCGGCTCGTCAGCAATCAAGAGCTTCGGAGATTGGGCGAGAGCGAAAGCGATCACGGCGCGCTGTCGCATACCGCCAGAGAATTCGTGAGGGTAGGCGTCGAGCGATCGGTCAGGTTCAGGGAGACCGACCTGATCGAGGAGCTCGGCCAGCTCGGCCCGGTCGTTGGTGCCTGCAACCAGTTCAAGTTGTTGACCGATGGTGAATACCGGGTTCAACGCAGCGCCTGGGTTCTGATAGATCATCGACGCTTCGGCCCGTAGCTCCCCGTCGAACCTCATCGTCTTGCCCTCGAAGAACAAGGAGCCTTCGACGAGAGCCGACGGTGGCGTCAAACCGACCAGAGATCGAAAGGCCACCGATTTCCCGCACCCCGATTCGCCGACGACCCCGAGGATCTCGCCCTCAGCAATGTCTAGCGAGATTCCACGAACAGCTCGGACCACGCCGAGTGGCGTTTGGAAGGTGACGTGCAGATCTTCGACCTTGACCAGTGGAGGGGTCATCCCGGCTCCACCCATCACTGATCTCCTCGGGTCTTCGGGTCGGCCACGTCGCGAATGACGTCGCCGCAAAGGTTGAAGGCCAACGCCAGAATCGTGATGGCAGCACCAGCAAACACGGCGATCCACCACTGCCCGGAGAGCACGAACTGGCGGCCGTCGGCGATCATCACACCCCAGTCTGGTGTTGGCGGCCTCGGCCCGAGGCCAACGAAACTAAGACCGGCAGCGGTCAAGATCGATGCGCCGAGGTCGGCCGTTGCCTGCACCCACACCGGCGCCATCGCGTTTGGGATGATGTGTTGGCGAATGATCTTGTGGCTTGGCACCCCGATGGCCTGCACTGCCTTGACATAGCTGCGCTCGCGCAGGCTCAACACCTGGGCCCGGATCTGACGGGCATACCACGGCCACCACGAAACGGCGATGGCAACGATCGTGTTCTGCAGGCTCGCCCCAAGGGCAGCGGCGACGATCACCGCCAACAGCAAGGGAGGGAAGGCAAGAAAGGTATCGGTGATTCGCATCAGGATCTCGTCGACCCAGCCGCCGAAGTAGCCAGCGATCGCACCAACGAGCACACCGACGACCACGGCCAGCACGACAACGCCGATCGCAACCAGCAGGGCGGTGCGGGCCCCAAACAGAACCCGGGCAAGCACATCGCGACCGAGTTCGTCGGTGCCCATCCAATGCGACCCGTTCGGACCCTTCAAACGTTGGGGAAGGTCGGGAACACCGCGGCCTTGCTCGGCGTAGGGGGTCAGCCATGGAGCGAAGATCGCGGCGATGACGAAGGCTCCTACGATGCAAGCCGCCACCATCCCAAGCCAATTCCGGCGGTAGTACCAGACCGCGCTTCCGGGTGTCACCGGCCCGAGGCCAAGCAACCGCCGCGCCGGGCTCGTTGGGGGCGTTGGCGTGGGGGCAGCCATCAGCTGAGCTCCACCCGCGGGTCGATCTTGGCGTGCACCAGATCGAGCGCCAGGTTGACCACAACATAGATCACGGTGATCACCAACGTGGCAGCCGTGATGACGGGGAAGTCAACCCGAACGATTGCGTCGGTGAGGTATTTGCCGAGGCCTGGCCAGTTGAAGACGGCCTCAACAAGAAAGGCGCTGGAGACCGAGTACGCAAACGTCAAACCAAGAATGGTGAGCGCTGGTGCCAGCGCATTCTTCAGCGCCAGCTGGTAGAGAATGGTGCGCTCCGGAATCTGGCCGACTCGGGCCGCTTCGATGTAGGGCTCGCCGAGCACCTCCAGCATCGAACCCCGTATCAAACGCACGGTAAGACCGGTTGGGTAGGCGGCCATCACCGTCACCGGTAGCGCCAGATGTCGAACGACATCCCAAACATTCGATGGGCTACCCGACAAGATCGAGTCGATCACGAAAAACCCGGTCGGTTCACCAAACTCGACGTTTGATGAAGTGCGACCCGAAAGCGGCAGCCAGCCGAGCTTGCTGGCAAAGAAAAGCTGCAAGATGAGGGCTGACCAGAAAACGGGAACAGAAACGCTGGTCACGGCGAACAACCGAACGACGCTGTCCTTAGGCTTGCCGCGTCTCGACGACGCCAGCACCCCGAGCGGGATGCCGATAGCCATCGACAGAGCGGTGGCTAGCAGTGCCAGTTCAAGGGTGGCGGGCAGAAAGGATCGCAGGTCGCCCAGGATTGGGCGACGGGTAGCGAACGATATGCCTAGGTCTCCTCGTGTGAGATCGCCCAGATACGAAACGTATTGAGTCAGCACCGGGTCGTCGAGTTTGAGGTCCTGGCGAACCTGTTCCACTTGGGCTGGCCGCGCCCTCGGTCCCGCGTACAGCGAGGCGGGATCCGAAGGCACAACTCTCGACACGACAAACGTGATGGTGACCACGCCCAGGATTACAACAAGGCTGGTCCCGGCACGGCGCAGCAAATAGCGCACGTCGGTACGGTACTTCTCGCTATTCGTTCCGACTCAACTCGTGGAAGCGAATCACGCCGGCATAGGCCGGGTTCGGGGTGTAGCCCTCAACGTTGGACTGAACCACGTTCACATTTGGCACGTCGAGCATGAAGACAGCGGAGTTGTCGTCGATCAACGTTTGACCGGCCTGTTGGAAAAGCTCGATCGCCGCTTCCCGATCGGTGCCGCTGAGTGCGTCAGCCTCGTCGATGAGGTCATCGAATGCAGGGTTGCTGTAGTAGCCGAGGTTGAAGAACGGCGCCTCTTCGCTACGGAACAAGGAGAACATGAAGTCGTAGGGTGTGACGAAGGTCGGAAACCAGAACAGGGTGAAGATGTCTTGAGCGTTGGCCGGGTCGGCTTGGGCCAGCTCCCATCGAGCGTCGAACGTCAAAGGCTCGAGGACCAGGTCGATGCCGATGGTGGCCAGGTTCGCCTTCCAAACCTCACCGATCTGCTGCTGCTCAGTGGTGCCGGCATCAAAGCTGTAGGTGACCGATAGGTCGGTGGTGCCCGCATCGGCCAGGAGCTTGGCCGCAGCGTCGAGGTCGGTCTCGGGAAGATCCAGGTCGGTGGATGATCCCCAGACAGCCTGCGGAATGATGCCCTGGGCTCGGGTGGCTTCGCCACCGTAGAGGTTCTCGGCCACCTCGTCGTAGGGGAACGAAAGCACGAGCGCTTCACGAACCTCGGGAGAGAGCCGTTCGTGATTCAGCAGCCCGAAGAGGTTCTGCATCGACTCACCCTTAACAACCGAAAGGCTCTCCTCTTCGGCGAGGGCAGCGTAGGAATCGAAGGGGAGGTTGTTCGTCGCGTCAGCGTCGCCGGCTCGAATCATCTGCTCGGCCAACACCGGATCTTCTACTAGCTGAATATCGATCTCGCTGAACTGGCCGTCGGCCCATCCACCCCAGTAGTCATCGTATCGGCTGAGCTTCGTACCCTCGTTGGGGCTGAACGCTGAGATCGTGTAGGGACCGGTGCCTGCGTCATTGCCTTCGTTGAACCAGGCTGCGTCTTGGGTGCTGCCGTCGATACTCATGATCGAGGCGCCGTAGTTGGATGACATCACGATGTCGAGCGGTGCTGGATAGCCAAGCGTGAAGGTGATCGTCAGGTCATCGACGACGTCCATCGACTCGATCGGTAGCAAGATGAAGGCTGCGCCGAGATCGAGGTCGATCGTCCGCTGCAGTGATGCTCGCACCGCTTCAGCATTCAACGGTGTGCCATCGTGGAAGGTGACACCTTCACGAAGGGTGAAGGTCCATTCGGTTGCGTCATCGTTAGAAGTCCACGACTCGGCCAATGATGGCGAGAGTAGCTCGGCGGATCCAGGCGGGTTGAACGTGGTCAGCGACTCATAGACGTTTTGGAGCACGACGTTCTCCGAGGAGAAGGCGCTCGCCGGGTCGAGGTCGGTGATAGCGAAGGGAAAGGCGTAGACGAAACTTCCGTCAGTGGCGGCCCCGCCGGTTTCTCCCGCGTCTCCATCAGCGGTGTCACTGCTACCACAGGCCGCAGCGGCGAATGTCAGCGCTACTAGCACAGCGATCAAGCGAAATCTCTTCATCGAACGACCTCTCCAGGTTCTTGAACAGCCGTACACCGAGCGCGCCAGCCCCAAGTCCAGCCAAGTGTAGTGTATTGAGGATCTTGCAACTCAGGAAGTAAAATAGTGACGGTTCTGCAACTCAAATGACCGGAGATCACCGTCTTGCAACTGGATGCCACAGATCAGGCCATTCTTCGATTCCTGACCACTGACGGCCGAGCGAGCTACAGCGAGATCTCCAAATCGGTCGGTGTGTCGGTCGGAACCGTCCGCAACCGCATAACCCACATGCGCGAAAGCGGTGCTCTCCATCTCAACGTGTGGATCGACCCCTACGTCGTCGGGCTTGGTATCGCCGCCACCTTCCTGGTCCGAGTTCAAGCAGGTCAGATCGAAGCTGTCATGGATGCTCTCGTGCCGCTCGACTCGGTCGGCTACATCGCCTCGGTTGCCGGGGATCACGACCTCGTGGTCGACGCGTTCTGTCGAGATGTACCTCACATGAACGATGTTCTCCGAAACGAGATCGAACCCATCGATGGCGTTCTCTCGGTGAACTCTTACCTCATCACCAAGATCAAGTACGACTCGACGGTCAACGTCGCCGCCCTCCTCGATGAGGACCCCTCGTAAAGCTGAAAATCAGCCCTCGATATCGAGGTGATGGGTTGACAGCTCTTCGATCGGAACAAAGTCGATGTCGAATCCGAAACAGCGTGGTTCCACTACCGCCAAAGCGTTCGGGCGTCGATAAAACTCGGGACATCCAATGCCGTAGACGGTCACCCGCTGTCCGTAGCGCAACCGTTCAGCATTGATCGGCGTTGCCGTTTCATAGTCGAGAACCGTGATCAGATCCGGCACCGAACCCACCACCTGGTCGCCGATACGCGCAACCAAATACTCGTTCTTGATGTCGATGGTGAGCGGCGGAGCGTCTCGGTCGAACGATTCGATCGTGGCCTGACCAACGTCGTAGCCACCCACGATCGAGCTGGCATAATCAACGATCTTGCCGGTGTAGAGGTGGAACATCTCGCCATAGAGCGACGAGGCAAACGCTTGACGCAAGGGGTCAGCGATACGTTGAGCGTTGCCGCGGTTCTCGCGAAGCACTCGACCGAGTTCGATCGAGAAACTAATCGTGTCGCGCACGATCGAATGCTTCAGTTGGCGGCCCGTCATCGGATGCTCAACGGCGGTGATCATGCCGCCCATAGCGCCGGCCATGGCTCGGATATGCCGTTCGTAGGTTGCGGTGGAGTCCGTCTCAAAGATTGCGACATTGCCGGCATAGTCGAGCGCCAACGCCGGTGTGGGAGACACACCGGCTATCGCATAGGTCATCATCTGTGCCTCTGGAAGCGCTCGCCCCATCCCGTCGCCGTCGACCACCGGCACGCCTCGGGCCGAAGCTGCCGCTAGTGGGATGAGGGAGTTCCCACCTCCGATCTCGAACGACACGATCGCATCCACCGTTCGACCAACATGTTTTTCGAAAGCCAGAAGCGCCTTCTCAGGATCATCCACCGATGGCAGAAGTTCCAAGCTGACCGACGGAGCGCCGACCGCTCCGATCGTGACGACGTAAGCGTCGTCGTCCAGGTCGTCGATCGAGATGAGTTCGGTTGGCCCTCGGTCCTCAAGAACTTCTCTCGTCGCAAGGTACGACACGTAGGGGTCGCCGCCGCCTCCGGTAGCTAGGAAGGCCGCTCCCAAGGAAAGGTCCTCCAGCGATTCCGCTCCGAGCATCATGTCGACGCCGTCCTGTCGCTCGATCGATCAAGGCCGGCAATCTCGCCGACCACCTTGACCCGCAGCCGCGTGGTGTTGCCGTCCATATACGACATGGCGACCTCCTCAATATCGGCCACTCGAATCGTGGCCCGTTCAGCTCCCGCGGCAACGGCCGCTTCGGCGGCTTCGGCCCTCACCATCTCGATCGCTGCCTCCCGTGGGGTCTGATCGTAGGACACGAGCCGCTCGGTTTCGCCCCCGATCTGAGCAATAGCAGCACCGATTGCGTTGGCGACACCAGCGTGTTCGGGATGCAACATCGTTGAGGCTGCGGCGAGCTTCTCGGTAACCAGCACCGAGCCGCCACCGACGAGAACGACGGGAAGCGGATCACTGCTCGGTTTCATCTTCTCGATGCCGAGGTTAAGCATCTCGGTTATCCGGCTCGTGGCCGTGGCGATAACCTCCGGATCGAGGTGGGCGACCCGGCCAGCATCGCCGACCGCCGCCTTACCGGCGGCCACCACGACATCGGTGGCGGTCAGCGTTTCGCCTCCGAACACGAGGCCTTCACCAACCAACTTGTGACCGACCGAACGCGGCCCAACGACAGCACCGTCATCTGAGACGATGCTCCCACCGCCGAGACCCAAGGCGAGCAGATCCGGCATCCGGAAGTTTGTTCGCACGCCGCCGACTTCGATAACGACGTTCGATTCTCGAGGAAAGCCGCCTTGCAGGATTCCAATGTCAGATGTGGTACCGCCGATGTCCACCACGATCGCGTCCTGGAGTCCGGTGAGCTTGCTCGCACCGCGCAGCGAATTGGTGGGACCCGAGGCAAAGGTCAATGCCGGATAGTGGCGAGCGAACTCGGCGTCCATCAGCGTGCCATCGTTTTGGCTGACGAAGAACCGGCAGTTCAGCCCCCGGCCTCGCACTGCTTGCACAAAGGAGGTAACTACCCGATCGGCGAAATGGAGAAGGCTGGTGTTGAGCAATGCAGCGTTTTCCCGCTCGAGGATGCCTAGCCGACCCACACGATGGCTGAGCGTGATGTGGCTCGTGGGTAGGGCCGCCCGAACTCGTTTCGCTACGGCTTGTTCGGGCTCGGGGTTCATCGGCGAAAAGGCCGACGAGATACACACCGCTTCAACCTTCTTACTCACCAGATCATCGATGACGGCTGCTACTTCTGCCTCGTCGAGGTCGGCGATCGGCCAACCGTCGAAAAGGTGGCCGCCTCGGATCGAGTACGAGTTGTCGCCGAGGCAGGCGGCAATGTCGTCAGGCCATCCGACCTTGGGGGCGAGACCACGACCCGATGGCATGCCGATGCGCACAGCGGCCACCTCTGAAAGCTCCCGTCGCTCGATGACCGCATTGGTGAACTGGGTTGTTCCCAGCATTACTGCTTCGATGGAGTCCTCTTGGCCGACATGGTCGGTGAGGATGGCTTCAAGCGCTTCCATGATTCCCGACAGGACGTCGGCCGAGGTCAAGGCCTTCGTTTCCGCCATGACTGCGTCACCATCGAGCAGCACAGCATCCGTATGGGTGCCACCAACATCGATTCCAATTCTCAACATGGGACATCCCTATTCCAACAGACTCACCCGGCGGCAATCGCTGAGGAGGATCGTACAGCGCCAAGGTCACGACACTGCCACGGCCAAACTCAAGGCGAGAGAAACAACTCTCGCAAGGTGTGCTTGCGAACCTTGCCGAGCGAGGTTCGCGGCAACTCCTCGACGAGCACGACATCGCTCGGTTGTTTGAACCGGGCCAGCCGTTCGTCGCACCATGATCGCAACGCATCGATCGCCAGCGTTTCGCGATCGGCGCCAACACGAGGCACAATGACGGCGACCGGCGTCTCGCCCCACCGTTCATTGGGGCGGCCGATGAGGGCGGCGTCGGCGATCGCCGGGTGAAGGGCGAGCACGGCTTCCACCTCGGAGGGATAAATGTTTTCCCCACCGCTGATGATCAGGTCGGTGACGCGGTCGACAATGGTGAGATACGCATCCTTGTCGAGATAGCCGATATCTCCGGTTCGGTACCAGCCGTCGGCGAACGCGTCCTTGGTCGCCGTCTCGTTGCGCCAGTAATACCCGAAGAGGTTTGTTCCCTTCAACCACACCTCGCCGGTCGTGCCCGGCTCACAGTCGCGGCCGGTGTCGTCCACCACCCGGAGCTCGGTATGAGGTGCCGCCTGCCCGCACGATCCGACTCGAACCATGGCGTCTTCATTGCTCAACACCACCGATGTCGGTCCGGTCTCGGTCGTGCCGTAAACCTGGCAGACCGGCAAGCCTCGCTCGAAGTAGGGGCGCATCACCTCGTCGGGCACGACCGAAGACCCGGTGGAAACCGACACCAGCGATGAGACATCGGTAGACAAAAAGTCGGGATGATCCGACACGGCTCGCAGCATGGCGGGAACCAGAATGGTGTGCGTCGGCCGGTGATCGGTGATGAGCTGGAGGAAAGCACCGGGTGAGAACCGACGCTGAATGATGACGGTGCCGCCTACCAGCAAGGTCGGCAGGGTCTGGATGTTGAGGCCACCAACGTGAAACATCGGAAGGGGGGCCAGCGTGATCGCGTGGGCATCGAGGTTTTGGTAGGCGATGCCGTTTTCCCAGGTGTGCAACAGCGCTTCCTGGGTGAGCACCGCACCTTTAGGTGTGCCGGTGGTTCCCGAGGTGTAGACGATGAGGACCGGGTCGTCGATCGATCCAGAACGCGGCGGGACCGGGGCAGACGACTCAGCCAGAGGTGTGGTGTCGAGGTCGACCAAGGGGGCGGCCGCCACAGCTGAAGCGTTGATGGCGGCCGCTTTGGCCAGCAATGCAGCGAAGCCATCGGTAGCAAGCAGAAGCGACGGTTCGGCGTCGGCCAGGTGGAAGGCGATCTCGGAAGCGGTGAGTCGATTGTTGACCGGGCTCAGCATCGCTCCCAGGCGGGAACAGGCCAGAAGTGCTTCGAGCATCTCCACCCGGTTGAGCCCACAGAAGATCACGCGATCGCCGTGACCAACACCGTGATCGGCCATGCCAGCGGCCGTGGCTTCGATCCGTTTGCGCATCTGGTCGAACCCATAGTCGGCGTCTTCGGTGATCACCGCTGGCCGGTCGGCCGTCAACCATGGGTCGAGTAGAGCGTCGAGCATGGCAACAAACTACTCGCCACAACTACGCACAGCGAGGTCCACCAACTAGCGTCGAGCCCATGAGCCCTCGCCGGATACAGCGTCGGATGGAACGCAAGACCCCCGTGTGGGATGCCCCGCCGGACGTGGTCGAGCTCATGGGTGATGTCTCGGGCAACGAGCTCAACGGCTGGGGTGAGAGCGGCGAACGGCAGCCGACGCTCGTGATGTGGGCCAACCCGTCGAAGCTGGCCCACGGCCGGGTGCAGGAACGCATGACCCGCGAGTTCCTCGATCACCCCGAGTTGAGCGGTGTGCTGCGCACCGATGACCGCCACGAGCCTGAGCCCATCGCTCCCACCGCCTTACAGATCAACCCTGAGCGGTGGCTCCACGATCTCACCGAACGCGCCATCGGCGGGAGTGGCGAGAACGGCGAGGGCCAGGTCGAGCTGGTCGGTGTGGCTCGGGTACGCCCTGAATGGTTCTTCGAGGGACGCTCATCGCCCCTGTCAACCATCGTGATCCTCGGGGTTGTTATGGACCACGCCGAGTTGAACACCGCACCCGAACACACGTCGGCCATCGAGGTGCACAAGCAGTACAACCGGGGTACAGCCGCCGCTCGGCTTCTCGCCGATTGGATCAGGGCCAGGGGCTATGACGCCATCGGCCACGGCGGCCCAGGTGCCGGGCCGATCCAGATGGTTCCGGCCGCCATCGCCGCCGGGCTAGGCGAGTTAGGCAAGCACGGTTCGCTCATCAACCGGGACTATGGGTCGTCGTTTCGTCTGGCCGCCGTGCTGACCGACGCACCCATCGCCGAAACCTCACCCGACAGTTTCGGTGTCGACGACTTCTGCTACGGCTGTCGGGTCTGCACCGACGCTTGCCCTCCGGATGCCATCGCCCCCGACAAACGCCTCGTTCGAGGCGCAACGAAGTGGGCTGTCGACTTCGACCGCTGCCTCCCCTATTTCGCCGTGAGCTATGGCTGCGGCATCTGCATCGCCGTCTGCCCCTGGTCCAAGCCCGACGCCGCGCCCCGCCTGGCCGAAATCATGACCCGCCGGCTCGCCGAACGAGCCGACTAGCGCCCGAGCAGCTGCCAGGCTCGTACCCCGGCTACCACAGCAAACCCGATCCCGAAAAGAACGAGCATGCCGGTGCTTCCAGCATCGACGCATTGGGTGTTGCCCACGGCTTGACATTGAGCCACCAGGCGATCTGAGGTGTAGTGCGTAATGGCCATGAGCATGCCGACGACCCCAACGCCTATTACAAAGTTGCGGAACGTCTGCATCTTCGCTCGACGGCGAGCGAGTATGAACACGGGGGTGGCCAGCGCCGACAACACGCCGCCGTAAAGAAGAAACAACAAGAGAAATGTCATGGACGAGAACCCCCCTTCGCCTAAAACCGTAGGCGTCGTAGACGTGATGCGTCGGGCAATTTCTGGGTTGCTAGCGTTGAAGCAACCGACCGAGGCGGTTTAGTAGTGCACGTGGCAGTAGTAGACGACCGCTACGAGCTGATCGAGACGATCGGCTCCGGTGGCATGGGAACGGTGTGGCGCGCTCGCGATCGCCGTCTCGACCGCATCGTCGCGCTGAAGCGATCAAACCCGGCCCCTACCAACGACATCGGTCTCGGCGCCGACGACAACCAGGTGCGCATCGAGCGTGAGGCCAAGGTGGCGGCATCCATCTCGCACCCTCATCTGGTGACGGTGCACGACACGGGCCGCGACCATGTCGGCCCCTACCTCATCATGGAGTTCATCGACGCTCCGTCGATCGCTGACGCAGCCGACAGGCTACGCCCGGAACAGGTCTCCACTATCGGCAGCCAGATCGCTGATGCGCTGGCGGCCGTTCATAGGGCCGGCGTCGTCCACCGAGATGTAAAGCCGGGCAACATATTGCTGGCCGAGCGAGGCGCCGTTCTCGTAGATTTCGGGATCGCCTCAACCGGGGCCACCGATCACACGATCACCCAACCCGGCATGGTGGTGGCCACACCAAACTATGCCGCACCCGAAGTGCTGGCCGGCGCCGAGGCCACACCAGCCAGCGATGTGTACTCTCTCGCCTCCACGCTCGACTGGTTGCTGCGGCCGCACCGTGCCACCGGCGCTGTGCCTTCGGACGCCACCGGCGCTGTGCTTTCGGACGCGGCCACCGCTGTGCTTTGGAAGGCAATGAGCAACGACCCCGACCACCGGCCGGACGCTGCCACCTTGGCGACCGCTCTTCGAAGTAGCCGCACCACCGTCGACGTCCACAACCCAGACGCGGCCGGTGCCGCTCCGGCTGCTGCTCGGCCAAGCGACGCAACCGTTGTGATGCCGGCCGCCAATCAGCATCACAAGGTTGGGGTGCAGACCGGTGAGCCGTTCGATGCCGATCCGCCATCGAGGCCAACCCTCATCCCGTATGTGGTCGCCGCCCTCGGCGCCGCCGCGCTGGTCGTCGTCGCCCTGCTGATCTCCACCCTGCTCAACGACCAAACGCTGGAGGTTTCGAACGAAACGGCCCAGTCGTCAACCGCGGTCACGCTTCCGACCACCTCGACAACAGATCCGCCATCCACAACATCAACCACCACAACCACGGCGCCTCCGACCACGGCGTCGATCTTCGCCGCACCCAGCGACCGTATGCGCGATCTCGCCGACCAGGTGAGAGAACGCGACCCCAAGGCCGCCGAGCAGATCGAGAAACTAGCCGAGCGGGTTGACAAGGCCTCCGAAGAGTTAGCCAAGGGCGATTCCGACAAGGCCCGCGAGGAACTTGAAGAAGCGGTAGAGAAGGCCCGCGAAGAGCTACGCGGCCGCGAGCGTCGCTCAGCCATCAACCTGCTCTCCCAGATTGCCACCGATCTCGGCCTGACCTAACACCTGGTGCGGCTAGTTTTAGGGTTGTGCCTCGAACCAGCTCGCTCGCGTCAACCGATCTTCTCCCCTTCCTTCCCTTTATCTACCTGGCCTGGTCCGATGGTGATCTGGCCGAATCGGAGGTGACCTCGATCTGTGGTGAGATGACGGCTGCTGGCCTAGGCGGTGATTGCCAGCAAGCATTCAGCGAATGGCTCAACCCGGCTGATCCTCCAACTCCTGACGAGCTGGCAGCGATCCTCGATCTCATCCGGTCCAGCACCGTCGATGTGGACGAGACCAGCCAGCTCGATCTCGAGTCGTTCGCCGAAGTACTGGCCGCCACCGGCCGCAAAGAGAGCCAGCTGACCCCAACCGAGCGGGATGCGGTTCGGGCGATCGGTCAACGGCTCGGCTTCGAAGGGTCGGAACCGACACGGGTGCTCACAGGCGCATCGGCAACCGTTGTTGCTCCTCCATCTGTCGATACCACGATCGACGTCGCTGCTCTCACGGAAATGCGCGATGGCCCACGTTTCGAGATTCGCCAACGGGTTCGTGCACTTCTGACCGAGCCGGAATTCGCCCATAAACCGGGCCTGTCTGTTTCCGACTACCGCACGCGGGTGCTAACCCAGACCCACCGGTTGGCTGATGAGGGTCTCGGTCGGCTCGGCTTTCCCGAGGCCCAAGGCGGGGTGGGAACCCAGAGCGATTTCGTTGGCGCCTTCTCCGTGTTCGCTCATCACGATCTCAGCTTGCTCACGAAGTTTGGTGTCCAGTTCGGCTTGTTCGGCGGGGCGATCATGCGCGTCGGTACGGCTCATCATCACGAGAGCCTGCTCGGTCCCATGATGTCGATGGCGTTGCCCGGCTGCTTCGCTATGACCGAAACCGACCATGGTTCCAACGTGCAAGCCCTCGCTACCACCGCCACCTTCGATCCCGCCACCGACGAGTTCATCATCCACACACCCAACCGGGGCGCCCGCAAGGACTACATCGGCAACGCTGCCATCGACGGCCAGGTCGCTGTGGTGTTCGCCCAGCTGATCACCGGCGATCAGGGTTATGGCGTCCACGCCTTCGTCGTCCCGATCCGCGATCAGACAGGCGGTGAGTTAGCCGGTGAGACAGGCGACATCCGGCCCGGCGTTTCCATCGAAGACAACGGCCCGAAGGCTGGCCTCAACGGTGTCGACAATGGTCGCATCAGTTTCGATCAGGTCCGGGTTCCTCGCACCGCACTACTGGATCGTTTCGCCTCCGTGGATGCTTCCGGCCACTACACCTCGCCGATCCCCAGTCAGAACAAGCGGTTCTTCACCACCATCGGCACGCTGGTCGGCGGCAGGATCGGGGTTGGCACGGCTGCGGTCTCGGCGGCCGAGACCGCGCTTGCGATCGCGGTGCGCTACGGTCTGCGGCGCCGCCAGTTCGGTCCCGACAAGGGGGCCGAGACCGTGCTGTTGGACTACCCCCAACATCAGCGCCGCCTCATGCCCTTGCTGGCCACCATCTACGCTCACCGATTCGCGATGGAACACCTCGCCGACGACTACTCCTTGGAGCGGGTCGATTCCCGAACCCTCGAAGGCCACGCGGCCGGGCTCAAAACGTGGGCCACCTGGAACGCCAACCAGACGATCCAGGAATGCCGGGAAGCCTGTGGTGGAGCCGGGTTCCTCGCCGAAAACCGCCTTGGCCCGCTGAAGGCAGATGCCGACATTCTGCAAACCTACGAGGGCGACAACACGGTGCTGGCCCAGCTGGTGGCACGGGGCCTCTTGACCAACTATGCCCAGCAGTTCAACGACCTCGGGCTGTTGGGAACCGTTCGCTTCCTTGCCGAGCGGGCGGTCGAGACCGTGCGCGAGGCCAACCCCATCGTTGTGGGCGGTGCCGACGAGGACGATCTGCGCGACGCCGAGCGCTACCTGGATCTCTTGCGCTGGCGCGAAGAGCACCTCGTGGCCACGTTGGCCGCCCGGCTGCGCAAGCGAATCAAGGGTGGGATGGATTCGACCGCAGCCTTCGTCGAGGTGCAGGATCATGCCATCGAAGCGGCCAGAGCCCATGTGGCCCATCTCGTGGTGAAACGTTTCGTTGATGTCGTCGCCGCCATGGAAGCGGGCGTCGAACAAGACGCGATGCGGCTGCTGTGCGATCTCCATGCCCTAAGCCAACTCGAAGCGGATCGGGCTTGGTTCATGGAGCACGGGAAGCTCTCCGGCGCGGCATCTAAGGCGCTACGCAAGGTCACCACCAGCCTGTGCGCCGATGCGAGAGCAATCTGTCGGCCGCTGGTCGACGCTTTCGGCATCCCCGACGAGGTACTAGGGGCCGAGGCCCTCATCGCCGACTAGGCCAGCGTCTACCCGAAGCTATATACCTCGAAACTACACACCTCGAAACTACATACCTTGAAGTCCGGCGACCACAAAGTCGATCATCCGCTGAATCTCGGCATCGTCGGGTGGCTCGTGAGGGTGCATCATGACGTTGGCCAAGAAGGGAGATTCGGCCAACTCGGTGGCAACCAGCGGATCGAGATCGCTGGGAATTTCGCCGCGGGCCATCGCCAATTCGACCACGGTACGAATCGGGCCCATCCGTTCGGCCAGCATCGATTCCTTGATCTCGGTGAGGCTCTCGCTGTTGGCCGAAGCGGCGAGGAGTTCGAGCATCAGCACCCTGAATCGGGGCTCGCAGACGATCTGGGATGTGGTCTCGGCATAGAGCCGCAAATCACTATCGAGCGACCCCGTGTTGGGGGTGGGGAAAGGCGCTATCGACGCATCGAGAGCGGTCACCATCAGAAGGTCGGAGCTGTCAAAGTGCCGATAGATCGTGGTTTTGGCCACGCCCGACCGGCGCGCCACCTCGTCGGCGGTGAAGCCGCTCACGCCCAGCTCGAAAAGAACTTCTCCTGCGGTTGAGAGAATCTTCTCCCTCGCCTTGGAAGACAGTGGGCGTGCCATAACACTACGGGAGTGTAGCGCTATCCCGTCACAAGTTCATAACGAAACAGTAACAGGCCACTATGCCATCCGACACAAATCCTTGCTTTTCAATCACTCTGATGCCTATAACGCTACTAGCTGGTATCGAAACCTGAGGGATACCTACGAGATACTGCACGCCACGACTTCAGCTGCCTGAGGAGGCACATCATGCTCGCCCGCATCACCGCCTGGTGTTTTGATCACAAACGATCCGCTCTCGGCCTCTGGCTGCTCGCGCTGGTCGCTGTCTTTGGCTCAGCCATCACGGTTGGCGCTGGCTACGACGGCGCCTTCGACATCCCCGACTCCGACAGTGCCGACGGCTTCGCCGTCCTCGAGGAGCACTTCTCCGATCTCGGCGCCGGCGGCATGTCTGGCACCATCGTCTTCGAGGCTGAACAAGGGGTCGACGACCCCGAAGTCATCGCTGCCATGGAGGAACTCTTCGCCCTGGTCAACGCCGGCTTCCCCGATGACAGCGGCGTCCCCGCTCACCCGGGCGCCACCGTAATCTCTCCCTACTCACCCCAAGGCCAAACCCAGGTAGCCCAGCAAGGCCCCTTGGCCGGTCAGCTCGCCTACGCCCAGGTAAATCTTGCGGCCGATGTCGACCAGACCGAATCAGCCTTGCTCGGTGAAGCCATCAACGAACACGCCCCCGAAATCGACGGGCTCGAAGTCCTACCTGGTGGTGCTGCGCTCGGCCTGTTCGAACCGCCAGAGACCGAACTGATCGGCCTGGCCTTCGCCGTCGTCGTGCTCATCCTCGCCTTCGGTTCCGTGCTGGCCATGGGTCTACCGATCGCGGTGGCGCTTGGCGGCGTTGGCGCTGGCATCGCCTCCATTGTCTTGCTCAGCAACGTTCTCACCATCCCCGATTTTGCCCCAACCCTCGGCGCCATGATCGGTCTCGGTGTCGGCATCGACTACGCCCTGTTCATCGTGACCCGCTACCGCGAAGGCCTCCACAACGGCCTCGACCCACGAGCGGCCACCCTGGCCGCTATGGACACCGCCGGTCGGGCCGTGATCTTTGCTGGCATCACGGTTGTCGTCTCCCTCCTCGGCATGCTGCTCATGGGCCTCCGTTTCATCTCCGGCCTTGGCATCGGGGCCTCGGTCACCGTGCTGCTGACCATGATCAGCACCGTCACCCTGTTGCCGGCCCTCCTCGGGTTCGCCAGGGAGCGGGTCGAGGTAACCCGCTGGCGA
Source organism: uncultured Acidimicrobiales bacterium (assembly GCA_937922045.1). Classification (GTDB taxonomy): domain Bacteria; phylum Actinomycetota; class Acidimicrobiia; order Acidimicrobiales; family SZUA-35; genus JAHELU01. The sequence continues at coordinate 47,072 of CAKZXA010000062.1, forward strand.
GGCCTCATCATGGCCGGCTTTATTGCGCTCGCTCTGCTCGGTCTCGGCATCGGCGCTGGCCCAACGGTCGAGATTGGCTCCAGCGGCATCGAACTCCCACTGCTGACCGTTGCCAGCCTTGGTCTAGCCCTCGCAACCCTGCTGGTCAGTTTCGTTGTCCGGCCGCTTCGCAACGAGGTGCCGCGCCGGAAGACCAAGCCGATCCGCGACACCTGGGCCTACCGGTGGAGCCGCACCATCCAGCGCAACCCATGGCTGTGGCTGGCCGCTGGCACCATCGCTCTGCTGATCCTGGCCTCACCTATCCTCAGCCTGCGTCTCGGCTTCTCCGACGAGGGCAACTTCCCCGAAGAAACCTACACCCGCCAGGCCTACGATCGATTGGCTGAAGGTTTCGGCGATGGGTTCAACGGCCCCTTCCTTCTCACCGTCGAGCCCGGCGCTGGCGACCCGACCGAAGCCCTCCAGAGTCTGAGCGCAGCCCTGGCCCAGACCGAAGGCGTCGCCTTCGTCTCGCCTCCGTTCCCCAACGATCCGGCTGCGCCCGAAGCCTTCCTGATGAATCTCGTGCCCACCACCTCCCCTCAGGACGAGGCGACGGCCGAACTGGTCAACACCCTTCGAGACGAGGTGATCCCCGCCGCGGTGGCCGGGACCGATCTCGATGTCAAGGTCAGCGGTATGGCCGCAGCCAACATCGACTTCACCTCGTTCCTGTCTCGCCGGGTCTTCGTGTTCTTCGGCGCCGTATTGGCCCTCTCGTTCGTGCTGCTGATGATGGTGTTCCGCTCACTGCTCGTGCCGCTGAAGGCGGTCATCATGAACGTGTTGTCGATCGCCGCCGCCTATGGCGTTGTCGTCGCCGTGTTCCAGTGGGGCTGGGCTGGCGACCTGCTCGGCATAGCGGGCGCCCCTATCGAACCCTTCGTTCCAATGATGCTGTTCGCCATCGTCTTCGGCCTGTCGATGGATTATGAAGTGTTCCTACTCTCCCGGGTGCGGGAAGAGTTCATCCACACCGGCGACGCCCGCAACTCGGTGGCCGACGGCCTGGCCGCAACCGCCCGAGTGATCACGGCCGCTGCCGCCATCATGGTCGTCGTGTTCGGCTCGTTCATGTTCGAAGACAACCGCATCATCAAGCTCTTCGGCCTCGGTCTGGCCCTCGCCATTCTGCTCGACGCAACCCTGGTCCGCATGCTCTTAGTGCCAGCCACCATGGAACTCCTCGGCGACCGCAACTGGTGGATGCCGAAGTGGCTCGACCGGATCCTGCCCCAGCTCAACGTGGAAGGCACAAGCGACCATGGGGTCGTAGGCGGCGTCGCCGGGGCCGAGAAGAGCCAAGGCCACGAGTCGCTCAACGGTGACCAACCCGAAACCGAAGAGGAGACAGACCCGTCGCTCGACGAACTCGACCCGGTCGACGTGTAGCGGTCTGGTTCAGACCAGGCTCGTCAGTTGCTGTTGGAACAGCCCTGGATTCTGAACCTGCGCCAACCAACAATCAACGCTGGCGACAGCACCCTTAGCGCTGCTTCCCTCGCGTGATGCGGAGTTAGTCGTTCGCCGAACTAGGCCTGTAGGCCGTGGCCACCGCGGTAACCAGAGCGCACGGTCGGGGCCCAGGACTCGGGAAGGTCGGGGGCGTCAAAGATTTCAACCAGCAGTGGGTAGCAGGTTGTTGCGTCGTCTGAGTGAGAGGCGGAGCAGTCACCGCCGGGGCAGGCCGATAGGGCGCCGAGTAGATCGATATCGGCAACGAATTCGATGAAGTCGCCGGGGCGCACCGGGCTGGCCTTCATGAAGTACTGATGGGTGTCGGCGGTAAACCCCGTGCACATGAACACGTTCAACACATCGTGCACGTGCAACTCGGCCTCAGCCAACGACATGCCGGTACCGGCGGCCAGAGCGCGGGTGAGGTTCGAATGACAGCAGTAGTGGTAGTCGACACCCTTGAGCATGTGGTTGGTGTACGGATCGCAGCGGGTACCGATCACGTCGTGGATGCCGCCACCGTCTTCGTCCCAGCCGTACCAACCGAGGGTGTCGTGGGTGATGGTGGCCATCGGGCGTAGACCCGGCAGCGACGACCAGAGGCGGTCGCCGGTGGAGACATGGGTGGCGTGCAGCTGACGGGTCTTACCGCTGAAGAAGCGCTCGGTTAGATCACGGGCATTCCACAAATTCAGATCGCCGACCTGAGGACCGTCGACCCCGGTAATCCGGAAGTACTGGCCGGCGGAGACGGTGAACGTCCGAGCATCACGCGGTGGTACAAGCACCTCGTCTGTTTTGACCAAGCTCCGGCGAACGTTGCCCATGAGCGCAGAATCGACGGCCGGTAGCTGATCGACCTCGTAGCAGACGACGACGGGTCGAGACCTGTCCGCCACCGACTCAGCCGACGTCGGCTCACCCGAACTCATCCTGGGGTCAGCCCACGGATACGTTCGTTGCGGCGGCGCAACAGCTCAAGCGTGGCGAGCAGCAGGATCGACAAGATCACCATCATGGTTGCGACCGCCAGGATCGTCAACGAGATCTGCTCTCTCAAACCGACAAACATCTGCCACGGCAAGGTCTGCACCTTCTGAGACCCGATGATGGTAATCACCACGACCTCATCGAAGCTGGTGATGAAGGCGAACAGGGCGCCGGAAATCACACCGGGCAGGATGAGCGGCATCTGCACCTTAAAGAAGGTGCGAACCGGACCGGCCCCCATGCTGGCCGCCGCTCGCGTTAAGGAACGATCGAACCCAACGAGCGTTGCGGTCACCGTGATGATCACGAAGGGCACACCCAACACCGAATGAGCCAACACCACCTTGATGTACTCGACAAGGCCTTGCGACAAGCCGACCGTGTCCTCCAGGAAGTTTCCGAGCTGTGAGTAGAAGAAGAACATGCCGAGAGCCGAGATGATCAGTGGCACGATCATCGGTGAGATCAGGATGGCCATGATGGCCCGCCGACCCGGCACATGCGATTGAGACAAGCCCATGGCGGCCAAGGTTCCCAGCGTGACGGCGATCATGGTGGCTGGGATGGCGATGCGGAACGAGTTCCATACCGCCGTCGTCCACTCGGGGTTCGTCAGCGCATCCTCATAATGTTTCAGTGAGTAGGCGCCGTCGGAGAACGTGAGCATCTCTTCGGTGTAGGTGAAGTACTCACCGCCGGAGAAGCTGAGCGGAATGATGGCGAAGATCGGGGCGACCAGAAAGAAAAAGATGACGGCACACAGCATCCGGAAGCTGTAGTGCCAGAACTTCTGTCCGGTAGACGCATAGGGAGGGAGAGCCATGATGAATCCTGCTTGCTTCCTGTCGGAGCCCTATCCGAGCTTCACGTTGTCGATGCCGACAACTCGGTCGTAGATCCAATACAGCACCATCACCATGATCAGCAGCATCCCGCCGAGCGCAGCGGCAAGACCCCAGTTGAGCGTTGACGAGATGTTGTAGGCAATGCGGTTCGAGATGAAAATGCCGGTGCTGCCACCGACGATCTCAGGCGTGATGTAGTAGCCGATCGACAGGATGAAGGTAAGGATCGCTCCGGCTCCGATTCCCGGCACCGACTGGGGGAAGTAGACCCGGCGGAAGGCGGTGATGTCGTTGGCGCCGAGCGACTTGGCCGCCCGTAGGTACGACGGCGGAATGGTCTTCATCACCGAATACATCGGCAAGATCATGAAGGGCAGCAGGATGTGGGTCATGGCCACGATCGTGCCGAACTGGTTGTACATGAGTGGCAGCGGGGAATCGATGATGCCGATCGACTCCAGCGTGCTGTTGATCACGCCTTGTTCCTGCAGAAGGACCTTCCAGGCCGAGGTTCGCACCAGCAGCGATGTCCAGAAGGGAAGCAGGACGAGGATCAGGAGAAGGTTGGCGTAGCGGTCGAGCGTGTTCGACAACATCCAGGCGATCGGGTAGCCAAGCAGGGCACACATGCAGGTGATGATCAGCGACATGAGGATGGTTCGCCAGAAGAGCCGTAGATAAATTGCCTCGTCCGCATCGCGGGCGACGACCCCCTCTGAGGTCAGTCGGCGATCGACGGAGCTGGCGTAGTAGCCGGTGGTGTAACCGCCGGAGTAGGTCTTGATCGTTTCCCAGATGAACAGCTCACCCCAGGCCTCATCTTCGGCGATCAGCTTCTCTTTGAAGGGGCCATCGTTTTCGAGATCCCAGCCCTTCACCTCACGACCGAGCTGACGGAACTTCGAGGCAATGCCTGGGGTCTCGTAGTTAAGTCGGCCGCCTACCACGGTGTGGGTTCGTTCGTCAGCCGCCACCTGCATGTCGGCAGCAAAGGCAGCGTAGACCGCTTCGGGCGGGGTGTCGGTCGGGCCCGTCGGGCTCCACGACTCCATGGCCGCCACCGTCTTCGGCAACGTTTCTGGGACAACGCTGTTGTCGACCGAGCGAAACAGCATGCCGATGATCGGCCACACGAACGTGATGAGCACGAACAACAGCAGGGGCGCGATCAGCATCAGGGCCCGCATTTTTTGCCGGAACAGCGCCTTGCGCAAAGCCACCGACAACGGCTTGTCGTCGGCGGTGAGGATCGGGCCGTCTTCAAGCTCTGTGGTCATGAGATCGTGGTCATGAGATCGTGCTCATCGTTTCAGGTTCCCCTTGGTGTCGGTCGGGGGGTCTGAAGACCCCCCAACCTCACACATACATTTTGCTAGCTACGAGTAACGACTAGCCGGCCAGCCAGGACTGGTACTTGGCGTCGATGTCGTCGCGGTAGTCAGACCAGAAGTCGTACTGGGTGACGAAGATGTTCTCGGCGTTGGCCGGATCGGTCGGCATGTGCTGAGCCATGTCGATGCCGAGGTCGGCGTGCTTGCCAACCAGCGGAGCTGACGAGGCGCGAGCCGGGCCGTAGGAGATCCACTGGGATTGATCGGCGAGACGCTGGGTGTCGGTTGCGAAGAAGACGAAATCGAGCACCTTGTCGAGGCGATCCTGGGGCAGGCCAGCGGGAATGATCCAGCCGTCGAAGTCGAACATCTGAGCGTCCCAGAGCATGCTGATCGGCTGACCATCTTCTTCGATGGCGGAGAAGAGGCGACCGTTGTAGGTGGATCCCATCACGACTTCACCGTCGGCCAGAAGCTGAGGTGTGTCGGCACCGGCGCTCCAGAAGACAATGTCGTCCTTGATGGTATCGAGCTTGGCGATGGCCTGATCCTGGCCTTCTTCGGTCGCCAGCACGTCGTAGATGTCGGCCTTAGCCACACCGTCACAGAGCAGGGCCCATTCCATGTTGTTCAACGGACGAGACTCAAGTGCCCGCTTGCCGGGGTACTTGTCGGTGTCGAACAGGGCGCAGATGTCGGTTGGCGCATCGTCACCGACGAGGTCGTCGCGGAAGCCGACCGTGGTCGAGTAAACGATCTGCGGAATGAAGCAGTCGGAGACAAGGTAGTCGCCGAAGTCTTCGGTGGCCGACGAACCATCGTCGCCCTCAGCCAGCATCGTGTCGAAGTCGATCTCCATGGCGAGGCCCTCGTCGCAGAGGCGGATGGCGTCAGCGCCAACCACGTCGACAAGGTCCCAGGTGATGTTGCCGGCTTCGTTCATTGCCCGAAGCTTGGCCACCGCGTCAGCCGAGCTCTCGTCCCAGATGAACTCCTGGCCAGTGGCCTCGGTGTAGGGATCGGAGTAAGCGTTCTGCTGCGACGTCTGGTAGGCGCCGCCCCATGACACGAGGGTCAGGGCGTCGCCGTCGGAGGCAGGGGCGGCTTCATCGTCGCCCTCGTCTTCCATGGCGTCTTCGTCGTCGCCAGCATCGTCGGAACCGGCGTCATCGCCAGCATCGTCAGAAGCAGCGTCATCGCCGGCATCATCGGTCGATGCTCCAGCGTCGGTATCTGCATCGGAGGAGCCGCAAGCTGAAGCCAGCAAGCCCATCGTGGTTATCAACGCCAGTAAGGCGAAGATGCGTTTAAGGTTTTCGGTCATTCTTCTCCCCTATTTCTAGGTTTGTATTTCTAGGTTGTTCTGTTCTCTTATGTTCTGGTTGGTTGTTTTTTGATCATTGCTAGGCCGCAACCTCAGCGTGATCGAGAGCGCGGCAGTCTTGTGTGCTCCAGCTGATGCTGGTCTCGCCACCGACCTCCGGAACCTTCTGATTGGAAGCATTCGGTACCTTTACGACGAACTCGTCATTGCCGAGAACATCGAGACGGCACCGAATGTGGTCGCCCAAGTAGATCAATTCGCAGACCTTAGCATCAACGACGTTGTCGCCGAGCTCGCCAATAGTGACGCGCTCAGGTCGAATCGAAAGCTGTGAAAGGTCACCCTTGCCGCCACAGTTGACGGCGAGAGCCTTGATAGTGGTGTCGCCCACCGAAACGTGAGCGACATCGCCGACGAGCTCTTCAACTCGACCGGTGAACTTGTTGTTTTCGCCAATGAACTGGGCCACGAACGAGGTTTCGGGCTTCTCGTAAAGTTCGGATGGGCCGGCCAGCTGCTGGATGCGGCCGTCGTCGAAGACCGCTATGCGGTCCGACATTGTCAGGGCTTCGCTCTGGTCGTGGGTGACGTAGACAACGGTGACTCCGAGGTTCTCATGGATGCGCTTGATCTCATACTGCATCTCCTCGCGAAGCTGCTTATCAAGGGCGCCAAGGGGTTCGTCCATCAGCACCAGCTCGGCATCGAAGACAAGGGCTCGGGCCACAGCGATTCGTTGCTGCTGGCCGCCGGAAAGCTGGGCCGGACGGCGGCTACCAAACTCGCCCATGCGGACCATGTCGAGCGCTCGCTGCACCTTGTCTTGTCGTGTGCTTTTGTCCATGCCTCGTACCTCGAGGGGGAACGACAGGTTCTCACCCACGGTCATGTGAGGAAAGAGGGCGTAGTTCTGAAACACCATGCCGATGCCACGCTTGTGGGGCGGGATGTTGTTGATCGAAACACCGTCGAGCAAAATCTGGCCGTGGGTGGCGGTTTCAAATCCAGCCAACATCATCAGGCATGTCGTCTTGCCCGAACCTGACGGCCCGAGCATCGTGACGAATTCGCCCTTTTCGATCTTGAGATTGAGATCCTTGACAACGAGTGTTTTGCCGTCGTAGCTTTTCTGCACGCCGTCAAAGGCGACATACGCGCTGCTGTCGGTCATGCTGGTTTCGGTCACCATTCTCCGCTCGTCAGCTGGTACGCGCGGTGCCGCCTGCAACGCGCTTCTCCGCGAAGGTAGTGCCGAATTCGGCAATTTTCCACCACCTCGCAGCATTGGCATACAACGTGAAACTCCGTGAGTGCTACCTGTGGAGTGCTACGAAGCCCGTCGAGCTAGATTTCGCAGGTCGAAGGATCGCGGTAGATCACGGCGACAAGGCTCGATCCTATCAACCGCTTTTTGGCCACAAGGTGAACCTCATCGGCCAAGCGTTGAATAGTAGGTGCAACGAGGACGGTGATGTCCTCGTGCTGAACCTTGCGATAGCTTTGTGTCTTCTTGCCCTTGAGGTAGGTGTCGACCGACACCGAATCAACGCCGCTTCAACCGTGCTTCGGAATCCAGTCGATCGCGGCGGTGCCACCCTTGCGTCGCACAAGCTCAGCGGCTTCGGGCGTTACTTCAACCTGCATCACAACTAGCGTAGAGCAATGCAGGCGATCAGCGACAACCCGGCCCGCGCCGGGTGGTTAGCTTGGCTTCCGGTCGCGGCCCTCGGGTTATACACCATCACCTCCTACGGCACGTGGGCCTACGGCTTCGGCGTGCTGATCGAAGCCATCAGCATCGACACGGGATGGTCGACCTCTTCCTTGGGTGCCACCTTTGGCGTGGCGATGATGCTGAGCGGCCTGCTCGCCTTCGCTGCAGGCCGGCTCCTCGACCGCTTCGGCCCGCTCATGCCCTTCGCCATTCACGCCACGATTGCCAGCGGGCTTCTCCTGGCCGCCTTCTCGGTTCACAACGAGGTGGCCTTCGGTGTTCTCTACGGCATCGGGGGCGGTTTGAGTGGTGCCACCGGGTTCTACGCCATGACTACGGTGATGGCAGCCCGGGCTCGGCCGGACCGCCCCGATCGAGCCATCGCCATCCTCACCATGATCGGCGCCTTGTGTAGCCCCATCTATCTCCCCTTGACCGCATGGCTCTTGACCCTCTGGCACTGGCGCACCGTCGGCCGGGCCCTCGTCGTGGCCGGAGTGGTCGGCGCCGTACTCGCCGCCATCGCTACGCGGCTGACTGAAAGCCAGGCCGTCGACCTAGGCACACCAGCGCCCTCAGCCAATCCGTTCAGCGCTCTGGCCGCCGCTATTCGGGTGCCGTCGATTCGCCGAATGCTCGCCGTGTACGCCTTGGCGGGCGCTGCGGCGTCGACCGTTTGGGTCTACCAGGTGCCGATCATGGCCGGTACCGGCCTGGCCTTGCGCACCGCCGGTGTTCTCGGCGGGTTGCGCGGATTCTGCCAGCTGTTCGGCCGTATGGGGTTGACGGCGGCCGTTGAACGGTTCGGCTCAGGAGCGCTGCTGCGCGGCGCCTACCTCACCACAGCAATCGGCTCGACCGCCCTCCTGGCCTCGGGGCTTGGCTGGTTTGGCGCCAGCACCAACGCTCTCGCTGGAGCCGCTGTCTGCTTTGCCGTTCTCGGAGGTGTTGGGCTCGGCGCCTCCAGTCCACTGCAGGCCATCTACTCGCGTTCGCTTTTCGACCCGGCCGACCTTGGCCTGCTGATGGGGATGCAAGGTGCCGTGCTCGGACTTGCAGGCGGTGCCGGCCCCTTCATCGGCGCACTCCTTCGGGATGCCACTGGCGGGTGGTCGGCCACCGTCGGCGCAGTCATCGTTGCCCTGCTCATCGGTGGTGTCCTGCTCCGTCCTGGTTACCAGCCTCCCGTGCCGGGTTCGCCCTTGAAGGGGCCGACGAGTTCGGCGGTTACCCAGCCCCCGTAGAAGCCGCCGGGTTGAGGCTGGACGATCTCTCCGTCGACGGTGCAGAGGACACGTCCGGGGTAGAAGGCGAGATGATCCACAAGGTCGGCGTACTCGGGGAACGGCTCGGGGTAGTCCCAACCGATCGGCGTCGATCCATCCGAGCCCAGGGCCCAGTAGCGAGCCTGGCCTTTCCATTCACAAACGCTGGTCCCCGCCACCTCGACGAGTCGGCCCATGTCGATCTCGGCCAGCGGCAGATAGAAGGTGGGGGGCCCGGCCGTTTCCAAGACCCGCACGGCCTGGCGTGAGGAAGCCACCGGATTGGTCGGGTCGCCTACCACTACATGCCGGGAATCGGGCACGACGGCAGGGGGGCGAGGATAATCCCACACCGATTCCTGACCGGCGACCGGTTCAATGGCGAACGGCGGCCGCTCCGACCCGGTATGGGTCCATTTGTCTCGGGCCGCCCGAAGCCAATCGGGAACATCGCCGTTCGATGCCGCCTTCATCGGTCCATACCAGTTGCGTCCGGTTGGGCCAGCAACAGGTCGAGTTTCTGCTCCAACCGGTCCAATCGTTCGTGGAGTTGAAACTCTGTCATCTGTTCGCCTCGATCTGTTCCGGTGGGCACCTTGGAAAAGTCCTCGCTGGACTCAACGTCGTTCTCCACAAAATAGGCGGCAATGTTGGCCGTTACCACCGACACCCCAGCGATACCGGTCAGCATCAGAAACACAGCGATTACCCGACCGGTTGCGGTCACCGGGAACTCATCTCCGTAGCCGACGGTGGTGCAGGTAACCAGGGCCCACCACAGCCCATCGCCAAAGTGGTCAATGGTGCTCCCGGCTTGCTCATCCTCCGCGATGGCTACCAGACCGCCCGACGCGACCATGATGGCTCCCACAACCCCAAGTGCTGAACCGAATCCCGATCGACCAGCGATTCGACCGACCATCCCGCGAGCCCGAGCGAAAACCGTTCCGGCCTGAGCCAGGCGCACGAGGCGAACCAGCCGGAGAGGGCGCAGCACTGGCGCGAGCACCATCAGAAGATCAAGCTTGTGGGTCATCACCATGCGCCGTCGGTCCGGCGCCAGCCAGAGGCGCACCAGGTACTCGGCGACAAACATCAACCAGATCGCCGTGCCAAGCACCGTCAACGCTCGTAGGGATGAAGCACTCAGATCTTCAATGGCGGGCATGACCAACACCGGCACAAGCAACAGTGCAGCTACCAACATCGGCAACTCGACTCGCTCGGAAAAGCGGTTATAGCGATCCTGCCTAGCGTCGCTTTCGACCATCGTCCAGAGCATAACGAGGCCAGCGTCGACGCTCACTCCGAAGGCCCGGCCCACCACTCCCCGCTACCGGAACAAGCAACGCCGGTGATGAAGGCGGTCTTCATCGACCACCACGACCCTCAACGGTTGCCAGCCGAGACCAGCGAGACCTGCGCGAGCAATGACGCAGCCGGATACCCGTGTAACAACATCGATCTTGAATCCTTCATGCCGCTCCTCGCCCTCGGCGCATCGGAAACCGAAGAGGTGAACGACATCTGGGGATGGACTGACGCGGCAACCGGCAGTAAATATGCCCTGATCGGCATGACGTTCGGCACCGCCTTCGTCGATATCTCGGTACCGACCGCGCCCGTGTATCTCGGCGAGCTTCCAACCCACGGAGCCTTCGGTTCAAACTGGCGAGACGTCAAGACCTACAACGACCACGCCTTCATCGTGTCTAAAGCAAAGGGTCACGGCATACAGGTTTTCGACCTCACCCAGCTGCGCGGATTGACCGGGACTCGCATTTTCGACGTGACCGACCTTGATAACCCAACGCTGGCCGGCCAGTACACATCGAGCGAAGCCGCCATCGACCACAACCAGTATGTGAAGGGTGACTACAGCTACCAGGCCAACTATCGGGCCGGGCTGCGCATCCTCGATATCTCCGATGTGGCCAACGGCAATCTTTCCGAAGTCGGCTACTTCGACGTGTGGCCTGCCGATAACAATGCCGAGTTCAACGGGGCCTGGAGCAACTACCCCTACTTCGATTCTGGCGTCGTGATCATCAGCGGCATCGAGCAGGGTCTCTTCGTTGTTCGGCCCAATCTCGGCGGCGACAACGGCGTCACCCAGGTTGAATCCTGGTGGACGGTTCATCGATCGGCGTCGACACCGACGGTTCCGATGGGTGGTCGGCCTCGTGGGACACGACGACAACCGCCGACGGGGCAGCAGCCGTTAGCGCTAAGGCCACCGACACAAGCGGGCAAACAGCGATGAGCGCCGTCAACGTGACCGTGGACAATGTCGCCAACCCAACGATGCACCTCGCCTCCTTGAGCGGCTCTTCCGCTACGGCCGGTAGAGGTGGCAAGTGAGACGCAACGGTCTCGGTAGCCGTTCACGAAAGTGGCCACGGGTCGCTCAGCGGGGCTGTCGTTGTCGGCACCTGGAGCAACGGAGATAGCGACTCATGTCAAACCGGAGCCGACGGCACATGCTCGCTCTTCTTGGTCGGCAATCGGCGAAATCTATCGTCGGTTCAGTTCACCGTTTCCACCATTACGGCTTCCGGCAGTTCTTATGCGCCCGGCGACAATGAGGTGTCGTCGACCGTGAACATAGCGGCCCCCTAGCTGCGTCTGATTGCGGGTCGAGCGCGGCAATC